>NZ_JAYDZY010000011.1:0-97435 GCF_035607575.1 Georgenia sp. H159
CGCCGAGAGCGGAGTTGTTGCGGCGCGGTCATCTCCCCAACCGTCGCCGAGAGCGGAGTTGTTGCGGCGCGGTCATCTCCCCAACCGTCGCCGAGAGCGGAGTTGTTGCGGCGCGGTCATCCCCCCAACCGTCGCCGAGCGCCGGACTGTGTGCGGCGCCTCCCCTCGGGCGGCGAGCCACCGACGGCGGCGACGGCACAATGGGGCGGTGCCGCTGATCCGCATCACCGACCCCACCGACGAACGACTCGCCGACTACACGAGCCTCACCGACGTCGCGCTGCGCCGTCGCCTGGAGACCGAGCGCGGCCTGTACATGGCCGAGAGCACCAACGTCATCACGCGGGCGATCGCCGCGGGGCACCGGCCACGCTCGTTCCTCATGGCCGAGAAGTGGCTGGCCGGCATGGCTCCCGTCATCGCCTCGGGCTGTGGTGGCGACGACGACGGCGGACCGGACGTTCCCGTCTTCGTCGCGGAGGAGCCGGTCCTACGGGAGATCACCGGGTTCCACCTGCACCGTGGCGCCCTCGCCGCCATGCACCGGCCCGCGCTGGAGCCCGTGGCCGACGTGCTCGCCCGGGCGCGCGACGGGGCAGGCGCGCGACGGGTGGCGGTGCTCGAGGACATCGTCGACCACACCAACGTCGGGGCGATGTTCCGCTCGGCCGCAGGTCTGGGCGTGGACGCGGTCCTCGTCACGCCCCGCTGCGCCGACCCGCTGTACCGGCGCTCGGTGCGCGTGTCGATGGGCACGGTGTTCCAGGTCCCGTGGACACGCATTACCGCGTGGCCCGCAGGGTCGCACGAGCTGCGCGCGGCCGGCTTCACCGTCGCGGCGCTGGCACTGTCGCCCGACTCGGTGAGCCTCGACGAGTTCGCGGAGACCGCGGCCGTGACGGCACCGGACTCCAAGGTGGCCCTCGTGCTGGGCACCGAGGGCGACGGTTTGCGGCGCGGGACCATCGCCGCGGCCGACGTCGTCGTGCGGATCCCCATGAGCGGTGACGTCGACTCCCTCAACGTGGCGGCTGCGTCCGCCGTCGGCTTCTGGGCGACCCGAGCGCGCTGACCCCTGGCGGGGGAGGCGCTGCGGGGTGGTGCTCGATCCTCGGGCGGGCACCGGGGGACGCGCCCGTCCACACGTTCGGACCGGGCGGCCGATGACAACGCCGGCCGACGCGGGTCAACCTCATCACACCCGGCCATCAGGCGAGCCGCACCGACGGAGGAAGCCACATGCCGCGCACCCGGATCCACAACCTCTCCATCTCGCTCGACGGTTTCGCGACCGGCGAGCCACAGTCCGCCGAGGCGCCCTTCGGTCATGCGGGTGAGCGCCTGCACGAGTGGATGTTCCGCACGCGGTTCTGGGCGACGGGGGCTTCGTCGGACCATGCGGCGCGCGGGTCAGCGGGCGTCGACGACGCCTTCGCCGAGCGCCACAGCGTCGGCGTCGGAGCGGAGATCATGGGCGCCAACAAGTTCGGCCCGCCGGGCTGGCAGGACGATCCGGACTGGACGGGCTGGTGGGGGCCGAACCCGCCGTTCCACACACCGACCTTCGTGCTCACCCACCGCCCGCGCGCTGCGATGGAGATGGAGGGCGGCACCGTGTTCCACTTCCTCGACGCGTCCCCGGTCGACGCGCTCGAGGTTGCCGGCGCGGCGGCCGGTGGGCAGGACGTCCGGATCGGCGGAGGCCCCACCGTCGTGCGTGACTTCCTCGCCGCGGGACTCGTGGACCACATGCATCTGGTCCAGGTGCCCATCGTGCTCGGCCGCGGTGTTCGGCTCTGGGACGGGCTGGAGGGGCTCGAGGAGGCGTACGACGTCGAGGCCGTCTCGTCCCCCAGCGGCGTCACGCACCTGACGTTCGCGCGTCGGGCCGTCTCGTCGCCGTCGGCCTGAGCAGGGCACCTGGCGTCGATCGGCACGCCCCCCGGCACAGGCCCGAGACCCACTGGTTCTGCGAGGATGACGCGGTGTTCCACGTCGTCTTCCACGAGCCGAAGATCCCGCCCAACACCGGCAACGCCATCAGGATGGTGGCGTGCACCGGCGCCACCCTGCACCTCGTCGAGCCGCTCGGCTTCGACCTGAGCGACGCGAACCTGCGCCGGGCCGGGCTCGACTACCACGACCTCGCGCGCGTCGTCGTCCACGAGGACCTGGACGCGGCGCTCGACTCGATCGGTCCGGCGCGCATCTTCGCCTTCACCGGCCGTGGCACGGTGTCCTTCGCGGACGTGCGGTACGAGCCGGGTGACGTCCTGCTGTTCGGCACCGAGCCGACGGGTCTGCCCGACGAGGTGCTCGACGACCCGCGGGTCACCGAGCGCCTGCGCATCCCGATGCTGCCCGGCGCCCGGTCGATGAACCTGTCCAACTGCGCGGCGATCGCCACCTATGAGGCGTGGCGGCAGCACGGTTACGCGGGCGGCTCCTAGCCCGTGGTGGCGCCGGCTCCGCGCGCCGCCCGCGCGGAAGCCGCGCGTCTCGACGTAACCTCGGGCCAACGAAAGGAGCGCACATGGGCAAGGTGACCGCGATCATCAAGGCGGCAGCGAAGTTCGGGCCGGTGGCCTACCCGGCGGTGAAGCGGGTGGCCTCGATGCTGCGTGACAACCCCGAGCTCGCCAAGCAGGCGCAGAAGGTGGTCGACGGGTTCGCCAAGGCCAGGTCCGCGCGGTCGCGGCCGGAGAGCCTGCGGCGCTCGGTGGGCGTCCTTCGCGCGCAGGCGCAGCGCGCGTTGTCGGCTGCGACCACCCCCGACGACGTCGCCCGGGCCGAGGGGTGGCTCGCGCAGGCGGACAAGCTCGACGGCGCCATCGACCTCATGTCGGTCCACGACCGCAAGGCGCAGACGAAGGACGCCGACGCCGTCGAGAGCCGCGTCGAGGAGCTGTTCGCGCAGATCTTCACCGCGCTCGTGCAGGACGACGACCGGTCGGACACGCGCCAGATCCCGCCGGCCTGACAGCCACGCCCACCCACCCGGCGGCGCGGGACCCGGCCGCTCGGGCACTCGGCTACGCGGCCCGCGGCCCGGCCGCCTGCACCTGCCGTCCGCGCAGCACCCCGGCGAGCAGCAGCGTGGCGAGGGCAAGCACGGGGACGACGGCGAGGCCGACGCGGAGCCCGAAGGCGTCACCCAGCGCTCCGACCAGCGGCGGCGACACGACGAAGGCCACGCGCATGAGCCACGAGACGACCGTCAGGGCGGTGCCCGCCCGCATCCCGGGCATGTCGTCGGCCGCGTTCATCGCGGCGGGCACCAGGGTGGCCGAGCCGAAACCGGCAAGCGCGAACCCGGCGATCACGGCCGCCGTCGACGGTCCCAGGACGACGACGCCCATGCCGACGACGATGAGGCCGGCCCCGATCCGGGCGACGGTCCGCTGACCGAGACGGTCGGTCATCGGGTCCCCGACGACCCGGCCGACGAACTGGGCTCCGACGGTCGCGACGAAACCGAACCCGGCGAGCGCGGGTCCGGCGTCGAGCTCCTGGGTCAGGAAGACCGCCGACCACGTGTTGCCGGCGTCCTCGACCATCGTGCCGCTCATGGCGATGAGCACGAGGGCGGCGATGAACACCGAGGGCCGTCGCAGCCACGCCCGCGCGGGTCCGCCTCCGGCCGTGTGCTCCTCGACGAGCGGCGGGCCGACGGACATGCCGGCCGGCAGGGTGAAGCGGTGCGCGACGAACGCGACCGCCACCCACACGAGGCTGGAGATGGTCAGGTGGATCCCCAGCGGCAGCGAGTTCGCGGCGGCAGCGGTGCCCATGAGGCCGCCGGTGACGGCCCCGGCGCTCCACACCGCGTGGAAGGAGTTGATGATCGAGCGGCCGTAGCCCCGCTGGACGGCGATGCCGTGGCTGTTCTGCCCGACATCGGTGATGGAGTCCATCGAGCCGGCGACGAACAGGCCGAGCACCAGCAGCCACAGCGACGGCGCCCACCCGGCGAGGATGATGCCCGACGCCGTCAGCACGGTGCCGCCGACGGCGACGTTCGCGGCGCCGAAGCGGCGGATCGCGGCCGCGGCCCCGAGCCCGGCGAGGATCGCGCCGACCGGGAAGGTGATGACGACGAGCCCGAACTCGGTGTTGCTGAGGTCCAGACCGTCCTTGACGCTCGGGTAGCGCGGCAGCAGGTTGGCGAAGATGGCGCCGTTGGTGAAGAACAGGGCGCCGGTGGCCGACCGGGCGTTGCGCAGCTGGCGCGTGGGCACCGGGCGACGGGCAGGGGATGACGCGGTCACAGCACTCGATTCGGCTAGGGATGAACTCGCCACGGCACGTCGCTGGGACGCAGTGACGTCTCCGGGGTGACCGTCGGCCTTCTGCGCGACCGGATGTGGGACCCAGCGGGGGGAGCAGGGTTGGCTCAGCCGACCGGCAGACCCAGCCCCTCGACCACCTCGGCGCCCGGCAGCGTCGCGAGCACCTCCCCGGGCAGGAGGAGCTTCGAGCGGCGCACCCCGCTGCCGATGATCGCCCACCCGGTGGCGGCGTCGTCGGCGACGAGCACCCGCCACTCCCGGGGCAGCCCGACGGGCGTGATGCCGCCGTACTCCATGTCCGAGGCCTCGACCGCCCGGTCCGTCGGCCAGAACGACGCCTTGCGCACGTCGAGCAGCCGCCGGACGGTGGAGTTGACGTCGGCGCGCGTCGTCGCCCGCACCGCGCAGGCGGCCACGCGCTCCTCGCCCGCACGCTTGCCGGCGACGAGCACGCAGTTGACCGAGGCCTCCGGCGGGAGCTCGTAGGCCTCGGTCATCGCCGCCGTGTCGGCGTGCTCGGGGTCGATCTCGGCGACGTGGACCCGGTCGGCGGACGGCAGCGACTCCAGCGCGGCGCGGACCGGCTCGGCGAGCAGGTCGGGTCGCTGCAGGGCCGGTACCCAGGTGAGGGTGCCGTACCGCAGCGACCCGTCGGCCGCCGTCGTCGGCTCGCTCACTGCGGGAAGGTGGGGGCGATGACCGCCCGGGCGATCGTGTGGAACACGGCCGTGAACGCGACCTTGGTGGGGCTGTCGTCGGCGTCGAGCTCGAGGGTGTCGACGTCCAGGGCGTGCACCGCGAAGTAGTAGCGGTGCGGGCGGTCGCCCGGGGGTGGTGCGGCGCCGGTGTAGGCGTGCCCACCGCCGTCGTTGCGCACGTGGAAGGCCGCGCCGGGAAGCATGAGGTCGCTCTCGCCCCAGCCCTGCTCGAGCTCGGTGAGGTCGGCGGGCAGGTCGACGACCGTCCAGTGCCAGAAGCCGGCCGGCGTCGGTGCGTCGGGGTCGAAGCAGTTGACGAGGAAGCTCTGCGTCTCCGGCGGGAACCCCGACCACGTGAGGTGCGGGGAGACGTCGCCGCCCGCCGCGGAGAACGTCGGGTCGAGCGGCTGCCCGTCGGTGATGTCGGTGCTCGTCACGGTGAAGGACGGCACGGGCGGGAGCAGGTCGTACGGGGCGGGCGCAACGGGGCGTTGCTGCAGGTCCATCGTGGCCTCCTCGGTGTGGGTCCCTTCAACCTACGACGCCCCACCGGGTCATGCAGCGATGGCCACGCCGGGGACGGGTGGCGATGTCGGACCCACGTGCCATCATCGAACACAAGTTCGATAGAATGTGGAGGTGGAGATGACCGCGGCGGAGCGCATGGCGACCGCGCGTCGTGCCCTGGAACGGGCCGAGGCGGCGGCCGGGCTGCGGACCCGTCTCGCGGCACCCGTGCGGCTTGTCGACGACGGCGCGGGCTGGGGTGCCGGGCCGGTCGCCGGCCACACGGGCTCGGGCACCGGCCGCTCGGTGACCGGCGACGGCCGGGTCCTCGAGCCGGTCGGGGACCTGGACGACGACGGCGCGCGCCCGGTGGCCGACACGCTGCGGCCGGTCGTCGAGGGCTCCGCCGGTCCGGTCGCCGTGGGAGGAACGGTCGCCGACCACCTTCCCGTCCCGGCCGCACTGGCCGGCTTCTTCCCGCCCGCCGGTCTGCGGCGCGGCAGCGTGGTCCAGGCCGGGGGGTCCTCCTCCCTGCTGCTCGCCCTCCTCGCGGCCGCCCAGGGGGAGGGGTGGGTCGCGCTGGCCGCCCTGCCGGACATCGGGCTCCAGGCCGCCGCCGATGCCGGGCTGTCGCTCGAGCGCAGCCTCCTCGTGCCACGCCCCGGCCCGGAGGCGGCCTCCGTGGTCGGTGCCCTCGTCGACGGCGTCGACGTCCTGGCCGTCGGTGACTGCCGGGCCCTGAGCGCCCGCGACCGGCGGCTGCTGTCCGCTCGGCTGCGTAGCCGAGGGGCGGTGCTGCTGAGCACGGCCCACTGGCCCGGTGCCGACGTCGTGCTGCGGGCGGGGGAGACCCGCACCGAGGGCCTCGGCCGGGGGTGGGGCCGGGTGGCGGCCGGGGAGATGACCGTCCACGGCCGTGGACGCAACGGGATCGCCGGCCGGGTGCGGGTACGCCTCGGCGCGGGTGGGCTCGGTGCCCTGGACGACGACGCTCCCGGCCTCGGCGCCACCGGGACGGCACCCGCCGTCGCCGCACCCACCGTCCCGGTCGTCGCCGGCCAGGCGGTCGCGGGACCTGCCGCACCGGGACCTGCCGCACCGCTGCCCGCCGGTCCGGTGCCTGCCGTCGTCGACCCGGTGCGGTCCCCCCTCCAGGCGGTGTCCTGATGACGGCGACGGTGGTGACCTCGGCGGGTGCGTCGTCGGTCCCGGCCCTGCGTCGCGCGGTGCTGTGGGTGCCGGACTGGCCGGTGGCCGCCGCCGTCGCGGAGGGGACGGTGGCGAGCCACGAACCGGTGGCCGTCCACGACTCCCGGGGCGTCGTCGTCTGCTCCGCGGCCGCCCGGGCGGAGGGGGTGCGCCGCGGGATGCGTCGGCGGACCGCCCAGGGGCTGTGCCCCGGGCTCGTGCTCCTCGCCATGGACGAGAACCGCGACGCCCGCGCCTTCGAGCCGGTGGTGCAGGCGGTCGAGGACGTCGTCGCCGGTGTGGAGGTCGCCCGGCCCGGGGTGCTGCTCATGGCCGCGCGGGGCCCGGCGCGCCATGCCGGAGGTGAGGAGGCCCTCGCCGAGCTGCTTGTCGGTGTGGTCGCCGAGGACACCGGCGCCGAGTGCCAGGTAGGGGTGGCCGACGGTCTGCTCGCCGCGCTGCTCGCGGCACGGGCGGGGGTCGTCGTGCCGCCGGGGCAGGGCGCCGCGTTCCTCGCGCCGCAGGACGTGCGGCTGGTCGAGCTCGCCGCCACCACGCGGGAACGCCGCGCCGAGCTCGGCGAGCTCACCGACCTCCTGCGGCGGCTGGGGCTGCGGACCCTCGGTGCCCTGGCCGGCCTGGCGCCCGGAGACGTCGCCGCACGCTTCGGCACCCTCGGTCTCCTCGCGCACCGGCTGGCCCGCGGCGGTGACGTCACCGCCCCGGCCACCCGCCGCCCGGAGCAGGACGTCACCGTGCGCACCGACCTCGACCCACCCGCCGCCCGATCCGACGTCGCGGCCTTCGCCGCCCGGGCCCTGGCCGAGGAGCTCGCCGAGCGGCTGCAGCGCCGCGGTGTCGTGTGCGGGCGGGTCCAGGTGCTGGCCCGGACCGAGGACGGGACCGAGCTGGCCCGTACCTGGCGGCTGGACGTGGCGCCCAGCGCCGCGGACCTCACCGACCGCGTCCGGTGGCAGCTGGACGGCTGGCTCGCCGGCCGTAGCGCTCGGCCGCCCAGCGCCCCGCTCGTGCACCTCGAGCTGCTCGCCCAGGAGATCAGCCCCGCGGGCGTGGTGAGCGACGGCCTGTGGGGCAGGCGGGGCCGCGGGG
This sequence comes from Georgenia sp. H159, assembly GCF_035607575.1. NCBI lineage: Bacteria > Bacillati > Actinomycetota > Actinomycetes > Allobogoriellales > Allobogoriellaceae > Georgenia > Georgenia sp. H159. The sequence continues at coordinate 7,793 of NZ_JAYDZY010000011.1, forward strand.
AGGTGCAGGCCGAACGGGCGGCCCTGCGGGTGCAGGGCCTGCTCGGCGCCGAGGGCGTGCTCGTCCCGGTACTCCAGGGCGGGCGGGACCCGCGGACCCGGGTCCGGCTCGTGGCCTGGGGGGACGACCCCGTCCCGGCGCTCCGGCCGGACGCCCCCTGGCCGGGGCAGCTGCCCACCCCGGCACCGGCGACGCTGCTGGGAGAACGGCGCGCCGTCGTCGTCCTCGACGCCGGTGGAGCACCTGTGTCGGTGGACGGGCGGGTCCGGCTGAGCGGGGAGCCGGCGCGGGTGGTCGACGAGGAGGACAGGTGGGAGGTGGTCGGCTGGGCCGGTCCGTGGCCGATGCGTGAGCGGTGGTGGGCGCAGGGCAGGCGGCGGGCCTGGCTCCAGGTCGCGCTGTCCGACGGCGTCGCCCGGCTGCTCGCCCTCGAGGCGGGGAGGTGGTGGCTGGAGGGCGTCTACGACTGACGTCGAGCGGTGCGCTCGGTCAGGCCGGGACCGACGCCAGGGTCTGCGCGGCCGCTCCCAGCGGACCGGCGTCGCGCCCCAACGCCCCGACGACCACGTCGACGTCGGCGTTGAGCGGCAGCGCGGTGCGGGACACTGAGTCGCGGACCGGGCCCGCGAGCAGCTCACCGGCCCCGCTGAGCGCGCCGGTCAGCACGATCGCCTGCGGGTTGAGCGCGTTGCACAGCCACGCCGCGACCTGCCCCGTCGCCTCCCCCGCGTCGCGGAGCGCCCGGCGGCACGCCGGGTCTCCGGCCGCTGCCCCCTCGAGCACCTCGTGTGGCGTCGGCTGCCCGCCGGGGTGGACGGTGAGTGCACCCAGCACGGCCGGCACGCCGGCGTACACCTCCAGGCACCCTCGGCCCCCGCAGCGGCACAGCGGTCCGCGCGGGTCGACCGGCACGTGCCCGAACTCCCCGGCACCTCCGCGGCGGCCGGCCCGCACCGTCCGGTCGATGACCACCGCGCCGCCGACACCGGCGTGCAGCTTGAGGAGCACGAAGTCCTCGTACGGGCGCGCCGCACCCCACAGCAGCTCCGCGCGAGCCGCGCAGTTCGCGTCGTTGTCCGCGGTCACCGGCACGCCCAGGGTGTCGGCGAGCCGAGCCGGCAGATCGAGCTCCTCCCAGCCCTGACGCATGCCCCGCGGCCTGGTGGGTGGGGGCGTGAGCGCCGGCCCCAGGCCGAGCGCGAGCGCGAGGCCGACGCCGAGCAACGGCGCCGCACCCGGCCGCGTCGTCAGCTCGCGCACGAGGTCGAGTGTCGCGTCCAGGGCGTCGGCGGCGCCGAAGGCGAGCGGCAGCCGACGCACCGCTCCGGGCCCGCGGCCGTGCCCGGCGTCGAGGACCCGCGCCCGGACGTGCGACGCGCCGAACTCGACGCCCACGACCTCGCCACGACCGGCGTCGAGAGCGAGCAGCGTCCCCGGCCGCCCACGTCCGGGCCCGGCACGCCGGGCCCCGAGCGGCTCTGCCGTCCCCGTCTCGTGGACGGCGCCGCTCGCCACCAGTGCGGCGGTCACGCCCGAGACGGTCGACTTCGGCAGCCCGGTGCGGCGGGCGAGCTCGGCGCGTGTCATGGGCCCGTGCTCGCGCAGGGCGCTGACGGCGCGTGCGGTGGCGTCATCGGACATGGAACCAGCCTACTCAATTGTACGAATTCGAACCATTGACACGGTCTGATCCCGCTTCTAGGTTCTGTCCCGTCCGTATCTTTCCCCGGCCGACGTCGATCCCGGAGGATCCCATGGCCCGTCCCCTCGCCGCGCTCGTCGCCGCGGCCACCCTCACGTTGCCCGCCGTACTCGGACCGCCCGCGCTCGCCGCGCCGCCCGGGCCCGAGCGGCTCGCGTCGTCGACCGAGACCGTCGCGGCACCCACCGTCAGCGGGCCGCTGGCCCGCACCAGCCCGGTCGGCGACCCGAGCCACGGCTACCCGTTCCTCGCCACCGACGTCGACCTGGACTCCGCCGGCTACGTCGAGGAGGAGTTCCTCGTGTCAGGCGAGGCCACGCGCTACGCCGCGGACGGGCAGACCGACGCCACCGTGACGAGCACGGGGCACCCGTACACCACGCGCATCGTCGTCCGCCGCCCGGCGCAGGAGGCCCACTTCAACGGCGTCGTCATCGCCGAGTGGCTCAACGTCTCCAACCAGTGGGACCAGGAGGTCGACTGGTTCCAGACGCACGAGCACCTCATGCGTGAGGGCTACACGTGGGTCGGGGTCTCCGCCCAGCGCGCCGGCGTCCACTCCGGCACCGGTCTGCGCGCCTGGAGCCCGGAGCGCTACGGCACGCTGGACCTCACCGACGGCGGCACCATCGAGGACGACACCCTGTCCTTCGACGTGTTCAGCCAGGCGGTCCAGGCGCTGCGCGACCCGGCGGGCACGGACCCACTGGGTCCGCTCGACCCGGACTACGTCATCGCCACCGGCCACTCGCAGTCCGCGGGCCGCCTGCACACGTACTACAACAGCGTCCAGCCGCTGACCGACGTGCTCGACGCAGTCGTCCTGCACGGCGGCGGCGGGCCGGTGCGCACGGACCTCGACACACCCCTGTTCAAGCTGAACTCCGAGGGGGACGTCGCGATCGACCTCCTCGGCGCGGCCCAGCGCCAGCCGGACTCCGACGTGCTGCGGACCTGGGAGGTGGCCGGTGCCTCCCACGGGGACTGGAAGCTCATCACCGACTACGGCCCGCTCCGCCTGCGCGACATCGGCACCCTGCCCGGCGGCCACCCGGACATCCCGCAGACGTGCGACCTGCCGTCCCTCTCCCGGGTGCCCCAGCACCAGGTGCAGGCGGCGGTCTACGACCACACCGTCGACTGGGTCGCCCACGGTGTCCAGCCGCCGACGGCGGACCCGATCGAGCTCGACGCGGAGGGGGAGGTGGTCCGCGACGAGCTCGGCCTCGCCCAGGGCGGCATCCGCCTGGCGGCGCAGGAGGTCCCGGTGCGGGTCAACAGCGGCGTCAACACCGGCCCCGGCTTCTGCTTCCTGGACGGCAGCTCCGTCCCGCTGCCCGAGGACGTGCTCACCGAGCTCTACCCCACCGCCGACGCCTACGCCGACCAGGTCGCCGCCGCGACCGCCCGCGCGGTCGAGCGGGGCCACGTGCCGGCGAACGTCGCCGCCGACCAGGCGTGGTACTCGGACCTGTCCTACCTCGTGGGCGACCTCGCCGCCGAGGAGCGGATCCCGGGCGACGTCGCCTCCGGGCTCACCGCCCTCGCCGAGCGGGCCGCACTCCACGCCGACGACGGCGAGCTCGACCAGGCCGTCGAGCAGCTCGAGCTCGTCGTCGCCCAGGTCGAGGGCTCCGTCGCGGACGCCGGCGCACGGTCAGCGCTGCTACGGCAGGCCGCGGCCGCCCTCGCCGTGCTCCCCGGCCCGCAGCCCGAGCCGGAGCCCGAGCCGGAGCCCCAGCCGGAGCCGGAGCAGCGCTACGGGTTCTTCCTCAACAACGGCTGGGACGCGTGGGCCGACGTCACCTTCCAGTACGGCCGGCACACCGATGAGGTGCTCGTGGGCGACTGGGACGGCGACGGCACCGACACCATCACCGTGCGCCGCGGCAACCGGTTCTACGTGAACAACGCGGCCCGTGGCGGGGAGGCCGACACGGTGATCGCCTACGGCCGGCCCGGCGACGCCGTCCTGGTCGGCGACTGGGACGGCGACGGCAAGGACACCCTGGCGGTCCGCCGAGGAGCGGAGTACCACCTCCGCAGCACGATGGCGTCCGGTCCCGCCGACGTCGTCGTCCGGTACGGCCGCGCGGACGACGAGGCCCTCGTCGGTGACTGGGACGGCGACGGCAAGGACACCCTGGCGGTCCGCCGCGGGGCGCAGTACCACGTGAAGAACGCCATCGCGGCCGGCGACGCCGACGTGGTCTTCTCCTACGGCCGGCCGACGGACGGCACGCTGGCCGGCGACTGGGACGGGGACGGTCGGGACACCTTCGCGGTGCGCCGCGGTGCGGCCTATCACGTCGACAACTCCCTGACCGGTGGGTACGCGGAGCTGGTCCTGGTGTACGGCCGCGCCGGTGATGCGGTCCACGCCGGCGACTGGGACGGCGACGGCGCCACCACCCTGGGGGTGCGTCGCACCCCCTGACCGCCCCGGTGGTCACCGCACCACCGCGCGTGGGCGAGGCCCGTACCCCGTGGGTGCGGGTCTCGCTGACGCGAGCGACGAAGCCCGGGACGTCGGCTACGCCTCGGCCGACGGCTCACGCAGCGGCACGAAGCGGAAGCTCCCCACGGCCCGGGTGGTGACCGCGCTGCCGGCCCGGTCGGCCACGACGAGCGCGCCGCGCACCGGAATCACCATCCGTCCGCCGTCGGCCAGCTGGGCCACCAGCTCCTCGGGCAGGCGCTTGGACTCCGCCGAGACGAGGATCCGGTCGAACGGGGCCGCGTCCGGCAGCCCGAGCTCGCCCGGCCGCGCGAGCTCGATCCGCGCGGGCGCGCAGTCCCTCCCGGGTGCCCACGTCGCGACGTTCGTGCGCCCGAACTCCACGAGCGCGGGCTCGAGCTCGACGCCGACCACCTCGCCGTCCGGGCCGGCGAGGCTCGCCAGGAGCGCCGTGGTCCAGCCCGAGCCGGCCCCGATGTCGAGCACCCGCTGCCCGGGGTCGACCTCGAGCAGGGTGAGCATCTCGCGCACCGTCGTGGGTTGGGAGCAGGTGGCGCCGTGACCGATGCTCAACGGCTGGTCGGCGTCGGCGAAGCGCTCCTGGTCCTCGGGCAGGAACCCGCGCCGGTCGACGTCGTCCATTGCCCGACGGACCCGGGCCGAGGCGTCGCGTTCCATCGGTCCATCCTCCCCGTCCGGCACCCTGTTCGCGAGGGTTCGGGCGCTGACCGGGCAGGCGTCAGGGCACGGCGAGCAACGCGCCCGTCGCGTACCCCTCGCCGACCGAGAGGTCGTACTGCGCAAGCCGGTAGTCGGCGAGCAGCTCCTGGGCGCGTGGGGACAGGTCGGCCTCGCTGACGGGCCGGCCCCGACCGTCGAGCATGATGGTCCCCTCGTGCGCCGCGACCTCCGCGGAGAGCTCGGTGAGCAGCGCGGCGTACGGGGACAGGGGGGCGTCGGTCGCCGCCAGCAGCTGAGGGACGAGCTGGTTGGGGCCCAGGACCGGCGGTGGCTGCACGTCGACGGTCTCGAAGTTCGCCCAGACGAACCACGGTGTCTCCCGCAGCCCCTGGGCGTCGTTGGCCTCCTGGACGCCCTGGGGCCACATCGCGGGCAGGTGGTCCCCGTAGAAGAGCACGACCGTCCTCTCCTCGAACGTCTCGAGCTCGGCGACGAGGTCGGCGATCGCCTCGTCACTGTGCCGCAGCGCCCGCAGGTACTGACCGACCTCCTCGCCCTCATCGGCGTCGAACGCGCCGCTCACGTCGATCGGGTCGACGTAGACTCCCGAGTAGGGGCTGTGGTTCTGCATCGTCACGACGTTGACCATGAGCGGGGCGGCCGAGGCGCGCAGCTCGTCGAGGACCTCCTGGTAGGTGGCCGCGTCGGAGATGTAGGAGCCGTTGCCGATCCTGTCCCGGTGGTGCATGTCGTCCCGGAAGGTCGCCCGGTCGAAGCCGAGCGCCGGGTAGACGGCCTCCCGTCGGTAGAAGTCCGCGGCGTAGGGGTGGATCGCGAGAGTGCCGTGCTCCGGGGCGAGGGAGTCGACGAACGAGGGGAAGTGGTCGTACCGGGGCACGAGCAGCGGGTAGGGGGCGTGCATCTGCGGCTGGAAGTTCGCCACGGACATCCCGGTGAGCACCTCGAACTCCACGTTCGCCGTGCCTCCGCCGAATCCCCGGGTGAGCATCCGGCCCGAGGGGGTCTGCTCCATGAGCGAGCGGGTGAAGGGGATCGGGTCCTGGGCCGGGTCGACGCCGTCCAGCCAGGTCGGGTCGGTGAAGGTCTCGCCCAGCACGACGAGGACGTTGGTGTCCTCGAGCGCGCCGGCCTGGCGGGTGGCGTTGGCCTCGGCGGCGACCTGCGCGTAGGTGGCGACGAGCTCCTCCATCCGCTCCTCGCCGTACCCCTCGGGCCGCTCCATCGCCGTGCCCGGCACGTTGTACAGGGCGCCGGCGACGAAGCCGTTCTGGGCGTAGTTCTGCACCTGGTTCCACGGCGCCCACGTCACGGGGATGTCGTCGTAGGCCTCCCGGAGGGGGTTGCCGGAGTCGTGGAAGCCGGCGACGACGACGATGCCGGCGACCCCCGCCACAGCGAGCGCGGCCCGCGAGCCCCAGCGGAACCAGCGTTCGTCCCGCCGTCGCCGCGTCCGCCGCCGCCACGACAGCACGGCGACGGCAACCAGCGCCACCGCCACGAGCACGACGCCGCCGAGGGCCACCGCCGGGCTGATCCCCGCGGACTCGAGGAGCAGGCCGGGGTTGGTGAGGTACCCGATGTCGGAGGGGAACAGCGGCTCACCGCGGTGCGTCATCTTCTGGTAGTCCGCGACGGCGATGACCGTGCCGGCCGCGAGGGCGAGGACCGCGGTGGCCCACATCGACCCGGTCACCGCCAGCAGCAGGGCCACGAACGGCCAGACGGCGAGCGCACCGAGCACGTGGAGCTGCGGTGGCAGGGACGCCCACCGCTCGGCGGGCTCCTGCCAGTGCTCGGTCTGCACGTGGACGAGCTCGATGCCGCGGGCGACGACGACGGCGAGGAGCACGGTGACAGCGATCGGCAGCACCACGAACCGCAGCACGTGGCGCACCGTGCGCGGCGCGGTGCGGGGTGTGTCGTTCTGCAGCGACGTCGTCGTACTCATCTCCTCGGGGTCGGCACGGAGAGGGACACGGTAACCCGGCCTGCTTGGAGTCCTGCTTCTGCCCGATCGCGGAGATCCGGCCCGCGTGCTCCTCGCCCCAGTCACCGGGTGGGGCCGTCGCGCGGTCGAGGGCGACGCCGTCCGGAATCAGGGAGCACACCAGCGTCGGTGGCACCTGGTGGAGGCGATCCGCACACCGTCGTGACCTGACGACCGCGCGAGCCCGGCGTACACTCGAACACATGTACGAGGGGAGGCCGCCGCGCTACGCCGAGCTGCACGCGCACTCCGCCTTCAGCTTCCTCGACGGCGCCAACCAGCCCGAGGAGCTGGCGGTGGAGGCGCACCGCCTCGGCCTGGAGGCGCTGGCCGTCACCGACCACGACGGCCTGTACGGGGTGGTGCGCTTCGCCGAGGCCGCCCGCGCGCTCGGCCTGCCCGCCGTCATCGGCGCCGAGCTCACCCTCGACGGGACGGAGCGGGCCACCGGGCAGATGGACCCGCCGGGCACGCACCTGCTCGTCCTCGCCCGCGGGCCGGCGAGCTACCGCAGCCTCTCCCGCGCCATCGCCGAGGGGCACCTCGTCACCGGGGAGAAGGGGCGCAGCGACTACCGGCTGCCCGAGCTCGCCGCGGCGGCGGACGACCAGTGGCTCGTCCTCACCGGCTGCCGCAAGGGAGCGGTGCGGCGGGCCCTGGACCAGGGCGGCACGCGGGCCGCCCGCACGGCCCTGGACGAGCTCGTCGCCCACTTCGGCCGGGACAACGTCGCCGTCGAGATCACCGACACCGGTGACCCGCTCGACTCCTCCCGCAACGACGCGCTCGCCGAGCTCGCGGCCGGGGCCCGGCTCCCACTCGTCGCGACCGGCGCCGTCCACTGCGCCCGGCCCGCCGACCAGCCGCTCGCCGACGTCCTGGCCGCGGTGCGTGCCCGTGCCACCCTCGAGGAGATCGACGGCTGGCGTCCGGCAACCGCCGCCCACCTGCGCTCACCGGCGGAGATGGCAGCCGTCCACGCCCGCCACCCGCAGGCGGTGGCGACGGCGGCGGCGCTGGGACTGGAGTGCGCCTTCGACCTCGCCCTCGTCGCCCCGAACCTCCCGCCCCACCCGGTGCCGCCCGGGCACACCGAGGCCACCTGGCTGCGCGAGCTCACCTACCGCGGCGCCGCGGAGCGCTACGGGCCCCGCGGCGCCGAACGGATCCCCGGCGCCTACGCGATGATCGAGCACGAGCTCGACGTCATCATCGACCTCAGCTTCCCCGGCTACTTCCTCATCGTCCACGAGATCGTCGCCTTCTGCCGGGAGCAGGGCATCCTGTGCCAGGGGCGCGGCTCGGCGGCGAACTCCGCGGTCTGCTTCGCGCTGGGGATCACCGCCGTCGACGCCGTCCAGCACCGGCTGCTCTTCGAGCGCTTCCTCTCCCCGGGACGCTCCGGTCCACCGGACATCGACCTCGACATCGAGTCCGGCCGCCGCGAGGAGGTCATCCAGTTCGTCTACGAGCGCTACGGGCGCACCCACGCCGCGCAGGTCGCCAACGTCATCTCCTACCGGCCACGCTCCGCGGTGCGCGACGCCGCCCGCGCCCTCGGCTACGACCTCGGGCAGCAGGACGCCTGGAGCAAGTCCATCGAACGGTGGGGCAGCCTGCGTGCGCCCGACGACGGCGATGACGCCCGCGGCTCCCGCGACGGCCGCGGACCCTCACCGGCCGACGACCTCAGCGGCATCCCCGAGGAGGTGCTCGACATCGCCGAGCAGATGCTGCGTCTGCCCCGGCACCTGGGCATCCACTCCGGCGGCATGGTGCTGTGCGACCGGCCCGTCATCGAGGTCTGCCCGGTCGAGTGGGCGACCATGCCGGGGCGCACGGTCCTGCAGTGGGACAAGGACGACTGCGCCGACGCCGGCCTGGTGAAGTTCGACCTCCTCGGCCTGGGCATGCTCACCGCTCTGCGCCTCGCCTTCGCCGAGGTCAACGCGCACGCGGCGCCGGGCACCCCGCCGGTGGGCCTGCACTCCCTGCCACAGGAGGACCCACGCGTCTACGACCTCCTGTGCGCCGCCGACACCGTCGGCCTGTTCCAGGTGGAGTCCCGCGCCCAGATGGCCACCCTGCCGCGGCTGCGCCCACGCTGCTTCTACGACATCGTCGTCGAGGTCGCCCTCATCCGTCCCGGCCCGATCCAGGGCGACTCGGTGAACCCGTACATCAACCGCCGTCGGGGCCGGGAGGAGGTCACCTACCTCCACCCCCTGCTCGAGCCGGCGCTGTCCAAGACCCTGGGCGTGCCGCTGTTCCAGGAGCAGCTCATGCAGATCGCCATCGACGTCGCCGACTTCAGCCCGGCAGAGGCCGACCAGCTGCGCAAGGCGATGGGCTCCAAGCGCTCCACCGAGCGGATGGAGGCGCTGCGCTCCCGGCTGCTGGACGGGATGGCGAGGAACGGCGTCACCGGTGAGGTCGCGAACCAGATCTACGACAAGCTCAAGGCCTTCGCGGACTTCGGCTTCCCCGAGTCCCACGCCTTCTCCTTCGCCTACCTCGTCTACGCCAGCGCGTGGCTCAAGGTGCACCACCCCGAGGCCTTCTTCGCGGCCCTGCTGGCGGCCCAGCCGATGGGCTTCTACTCCCCACAGTCCCTCGTGGCCGATGCGCGCCGCCACGGGGTGCGCGTCCTGCGCGCCGACGTCCAGCAGTCCGGTGCCCAGGCCGTGGTCGAGCACGCCCCCACCCCCCTGACGCCGAGAGCGGAGTTGTTGCCGGGAGGACAGGCGCGATCGCGCGACAACTCCGCTCTCGGCGGGGGTGGGGGGCCGCACAACTCCGCTCTCGGCGGGGGTGGGGGGCCGCACAACTCCGCTCTCGGCGGGGGGGCTCGGGGGACGGGGGATCCTCGGGAGGACGTGCCGCGGGACGCGGAGAGCGGGCGGCCGCTCGTCGACCCGCACCCCGAGCTCGCCGTGCGGCTGGGGCTGGCGCCGGTCCGGGGGATCGGGGAGAAGACGGCCGAGCGGGTCGTCGCCGAGCGGGAGGCGCGCGGCCCGTTCGCCGACATCGCCGACCTCGCCCGCCGGGTGCGGCTGACCGCCGCCCAGCTCGAGTCGCTCGCGACCGCCGGCGCCCTCGACTGCTTCGGCGTGGGACGCCGGGAGGCACTGTGGGCGGCCGGCGTCCTCGCGCAGGAGCACGCGACCCTGCCGCACACCGCCGTCGGGTTCGATGCCCCCATGCTCCCCGGGATGGACGAGGTGGAGACCGCCGTGGCCGACGTCTGGGCCACCGGGGTCTCCACGGACAGCTTCCCCACCCAGTTCCTGCGCCCGGACCTCACCGCGCAGGGAATCCACACCATCGCCGGGCTCGCCGGGTGCGAGATCGGCCGCCGGGTCGAGGTGGCCGGCGTCGTCACCCACCGTCAGCGGCCGGGGACGGCCAGGGGCGTGACGTTCCTGTCGCTGGAGGACGAGACCGGGCTGCTCAACGTCGTGTGCAGCGCGGGCCTGTGGGCGCGTTACCGGCAGGCGGCCCGGACCAGTGCGGCGCTCGTCGTCCGCGGGACGATCGAGCGGGGGGACGGGGTGCTCAACCTCGTCGCCGACCACCTGCGTCCCCTGCCGCTCCGGGTGACGTCCCGGTCGCGCGACTTCCGCTGACCCCGGGCGCCCGACGGCGGGCTCGCGGCGCCCGTCGCCCGGTCAGCCGTAGGCCCTGCCTGTCGTGGGGCTGCCGTCGCTGTCGCCACCGGCGTCCATCGAGCGCTCGTTGTGTCGCTGCCGTCGGCGGTTGACGTCCTCGGCGATACCCCGCGGGTCGGGGAGCCGTCCCTCGATCGGCGGGTCGGGGTTGTGCAGGGCGGAGTAGACCGCCCACGCGACGGCGATGATCGGGATCGCGATGATCGCGCCGAGCAGGCCGGCGAGGAACGTCCCCGCCGTCACACCGAGGGCCACGACCACCGGGTGCAGGGAGACCTGCTTGCCCATGACCAGCGGCTGGAGCAGGTGTCCCTCGATCTGCCCGACGAGCGCAATCCCGATCGTCACGATGAGCGCGTCGATGATGCCGCCGGCCGCCAGGGCGACGACCGCGGCGATGATCATCGCGAGCGGCGCACCGATGAGGGGGATGAAGGCACCGATGAACACGAGCACCGCGAGCGGCGCGGCGAGCGGAACCCCGACGATCGCCAGCAGGATGAAGGCGAGGATGGCGTCGGCACTCGCGACGATCACCGTGCCGCGGGCGTAGCCGGCGAAGGTGTACCAGCCCGAGCTGGCCGCCCGGTGCACCGTGTCCCGGGAGCGGGAGGGGAGCTGGTTGAGGAACCAGCGCCACATGTCCCCGCCGCGCAGCAGGAAGAAGACGGTGACGAAGAGACTCAGCGCGAACACGGTGAACAGCAGCGCGACGGCGCCCGCGTTGCTCAGCACCTGGCCCGCGAGGTCGCCGGCATTTGCCGAGACGTACTCCTGGGCCTGGACGATCAGCGCGTTGATCCAGTCGTAGATCTCCGCCTGGGTGAAGTGGAAGGGCAGCGGACCCGTCTCGAGGAACTCGAAGATGTCGTCGATGCCCTGGCCGAACTGGTCGGCGAGGTCCTCCCACTGACCGGTCACCGAGGTGATGACGTAGGTGAAGATGCCCGCCACCACGGCGAGCGACCCGAGCATGGCCACGGCCGTGGCCAGGGCGCGGGGCATGACCCGGGCGAGGGCGGTGACCACCGGGTAGAGCACCGAGGTGACGACGAGCGCGAGGAAGACGGCGATGAACACCGCCTGGATCCTGGTGGTCGCGAACACCACCATCGCCACCACGATGACGATCCCGATGAACAGCCAGGACATCTGGCCGTAGCGCCGCAGCCAGCGGGGGACCTCGATCTGGTCACGCTCGTGGAGCGCGCGCTCGGGCATCCGGCGCACCGTGAGGCGCCCCGCCGACGACGACGCACGCGGCATCCGGGCGGCGCGCGGCAGACCACGCTCCGTGGGGGAGGACGACGACGGCGGGAGCCCCGCTGCGGGCGTCGTCGCCGTCGTGGGGCGGCGGGTCCGTACCTTGCCGAACAGCCTCATCCCGTGGTCCTCCTCGAGTTACGGACGTGCTCAGTGTGGCGTACCGGTCCGCCGGCAGCCCGGTGACACGTCGAGAAGTCGGCTGCGGCGCCCCGGTTTCCGTGGTGCTCGCCACACTCCGCCGGAATGGGTCGGACCGGTTCGAATCGGCCCCCGCCACCGTGCTATCTTTGCGGGCGTCGCCAACAGCCCCGGCTGCTGGCGGACCACTCGTCCGGGTGGCGGAATTGGTAGACGCGCTAGCTTGAGGTGCTAGTGCCCTTTATCGGGCGTGGGGGTTCAAGTCCCCCCTCGGACACGTTGTCTCTCCTGAGCCGTGGGACCGTCGCGAGACGGTCCCACGGCTCTGGTGTTTGTGCAGTGCCTGTGTCGCGAGAACGGCCGTCGCACTTCCTCAGGTTTCGGGCGAGCCTGCCGATGGGACCGGGAGAGACCCCCGTGGCACCACTCAGTGCTGCTCACTCACGTCGCATTGGAAGTCGCACCGCATGGCACTGCACACACACCTCGGTTCGCTGGTCCTCGCCACCTCACTCGCCGCAGGCGGGGCCCTCCCGGTGGCCGCGGCAGGGACGGTGACGGGGGAGGAGCAGCCGGTCAGCGTCATCGCCCTCACCACCGAGGACGGCAGCCTCACCCCGCTCGCGGACGAGGGGCTGACCGACCTGCAGGACGTCGCGGCGCAGCAGTCCGCACCGGACGCGGCCCTCTCCGCACCGGACACGGCGCAGATCGCACCGAGCTCGGCGCAGCCGGAGTCGGACGCGGCCGCGACCGCCGCACCGGAGCAGAGTGCCGCTCCCGAGCCGGCCACGGGTGCCGCGCCGGAGGGCGTCGCCGTCCTCACCGCACCGCTGGCCACCGAGGAGTTCTACGTCGCGGGCGTCACGTGGGACGGTGCCCAGGCCATGCCGCAGGACGCCGCCGTCTTCATCCGCGTGATGGAGGGCGGCCAGTGGCAGCAGTGGGCCGAGCTCGAGGTGGAGAACAGCGCCGACGAGCCCGGGTCCACGGGCGGCACCGAGCCCTACGTCGCCGCCGGCGCCGAGGCCGTTCAGGTGCAGATCACCGGCGACGCCGCCCGCCTCCCCGCGGGTGTCCGCCTCAACCTCACGCCCGAGTGGCCCAGCGCCGAGGAGGTCGTCCTCGAGGAGGAGGCGCCCGTCGCGCCCGTGCTGCCGACCGCCGAGCCGCTCGCCCCCGAGCCTGCCGGCGCGCTGCCGTTCCAGCAGCAGACGGCCGCCGCACCGGCCGCCGCCCCCACCGTGACGCAGCCGGCCGGGACCACGACCGCCGTCGCCTCCGCCTCGACCCAGAGCTCCGGCGTCATGGCCACGGGCATCGCCCCCCGGCCCAGCATCACCAGCCGAGCCGGCTGGGGCGCGGACGAGGCGAAGATGAACTGGCGTCCCTACCACGTGGACCTGCGAGCCGCCGTCGTGCACCACACGGCCGGGAGCAACAACTACACCCAGTCCCAGACCCCCGGGGTCGTTCGCGGGATCTACCACTACCACGCGGTGACGCGCGGCTGGGGCGACATCGGGTACAACTTCCTCGTCGACAAGTGGGGCCGCATCTACGAGGGCCGCAGCGGCTCCCTCGCCGCCGCCTCCGGGAAGATGCCGGTCGGTGCGCACGCCGCCCCGTTCAACACGGGCACGATGGGCCTGAGCGTCATGGGCGACTACACCAAGGTCGGCGTGCCGCAGGCGGCGATGGACGCCATGGCCGACATCATCGCCTGGCAGTTCGGCCGCGCCGGGCTGGACGCGACGCACCTCTCCGGACTCACGGCCAAGGGCGTGGGTGTGCGGCCGGCCGGCCAGAGCCTCGGGCGGGTCTTCGCCCACAAGGACGTCTCGTCCACCGCCTGCCCCGGCAACGACATCTACGGCCGGATCGGGTGGCTCGCCCGCGCCGCGAACGAGCGCGTCGGCTCCGGCGTCACGACGCCCGCACCTTCACCGGCACCCGCACCGTCGGCTCCCGACGTCCGCCCGACCGACCCCTTCGCGCACACCGCCACGGTCTACCTCAACAACGACTGGGGGCCGTGGCACAGCATCGACTTCATCCTCGGCAACGCCGGCACCGAGGTGTACACCGGTGACTGGGACGGCGACGGCAAGGACACCCTGGCACTGCGCGTCGGCAGCACCTTCCACGTCTTCAACAGCAACACCACCGGCGCCAGGGCGTGGGTCGCCTCCTACGGCCGACCCGACGACGAGGTGCTCGTCGGCGACTGGGACGGGGACGGCAGGGACAGCTTCGCCGTGCGGCGCGGCACCACGTTCTACACCAAGAACTCCATCACCAACGGCGTCGCCGACGACGTGTTCGCCTACGGCCGCGACGGCGACGAGGTGCTCGTCGGCGACTGGAACAACGACCGGCGGAGCACCTTCGCCGTGCGGCGCGGGAGCACCTTCTACGTGAAGAACTCCCTCGCCGGGGGCAGGGCCGACCACGAGATGGCCTACGGCCGCGCGGACGACACGGTCCTGGTCGGCGACTGGGACGGCAACCGGTCCGACACCTTCGGCGTGCGGCGCGGGAGCACCTACTACATCAAGAACCGCATCGCCGGCGGCAACGCGGACATCGTCCAGACCTACGGGCGCCCGGGCGACACGGTGCTGGTCGGAGACTGGGACGGCAACCGCACCGACACCCTCGGTGTGCACCGCCCCTGACCGGTCAGCCGGTCAGCGCCCCGGGACCTCGCAGCACGCCGAGCCAGCCGCTCGTCGCGAGGACCAGCGCGAGGGCGCCGAGCACCACGGCGACCAGCGCCAGGTCGGCCCGGGTGACGTGCACCGGTCGCCACGTGGTGCGGGGCGCGAGCCCCAGGCCGCGTGACTCCAGCGCCTGAGCCATCCGTTCGCCGCGGCGCACGGCGACGACGAGGAGGGTGAAGACCACCCGCCCGAGGTGGCGGGGACCGCGCGGGAGGCGACCGTCCGCCCGCCGGGGCGCGCGCACCGCGTGGGCGTGCTGGATCGTCACCCACTCCCGCGGCATGTCCTGCAGGAGCCGGTAGCCGGCGAGCACGGCGTAGGCCACCCGCGGGCTGAGCCGGGCGTTCTGCCGCAGGCTGTGCATGAGGGCGACCCCGTCGGTCGACAGCAGGAAGCCGATCGCGAGGACGCCGACGAGGAGCGTGCGGACGGCCAGCGCCCCGCCGACAGTCAGCCCCTCGGCCGTCACGCGCAGCACGCCGGCCTGCCAGAGCACCTCGCCGGGCCTGCTGAGCGCGTTGACGACGAGCACCCCGGTCGCGAAGGCGAGGAAGGGCACGTGCGCGATCGTCAGCGTCCGCGGCGTGGCGCTCGTCGAGGCGAGGACGCCGCCGAGGGCCAGCAGGTACAGCAGCGCCGGCGTGAGCGGGTCCAGCACGAACATCACCACGAGCGAGACGACGAAGACGAGGGCGAGCTTGACCGTCGGGTTGCGCCGGTCGAGGGCCGGGACGACGACGTCGCTCATACGGGTACCTCGGCCGGTTCCGGCTGGTCCACGGCCGTGTCCAGCGCCCGCAGCACCCGCCGGGCCGCGGCATCGCCGTCCAGGTGCTCCAGGAGCCAGGCGAGCAGCGGCGGCAGGGTGAGACCTGCCCGTCGCCTCACGTCCGGGTCCCGCAGCACCGGCACCGTCGGACCGTCGGCGACCACCCCGCCCTCGGCGAGGACGACGACGCGGTCCGCGACCGTCGCGACGGTCCGCAGGTCGTGGCTGCTGAGCACGACGGCGCACCCCTGCGCTGCCGCGGACCGGAACGCTGCAGCCGTCGCGATCGTGTCCCGCCGGTCGAGGCCGAGCGTCGGCTCGTCGGCGAGGAGGACAGGGCGCCCGTGCGCGAGCATCGCCGCCAGGCTCAGCCGGCGCTTCTCGCCGCCGGACAGGCGGAAGGGGTTCTGCTCGGCCAGGTGGTCGAGGCGGTGGGCGCGCAGCTGCCGTGCCACCGTCTCCGCGACCGGACCGACGAGCGCGTGCGCCACCTCCTCGGCGACGGTGTGGGCCACGAACTGGTGCTCGGCGTTCTGGAAGACCATCCCGGCCCGCTCACCCTCGACGCTCCCGGCGGCCGGGCGCAGCAGTCCCGCCAGGGTGAGCAGCAGTGAGGTCTTGCCCACGCCGTTGGGCCCGAGCACCGCGGTGACCTCACCGGCCCGGAGCTCGAGGTCGACGCCGCTGAGCAGCGGCCGGGACCGGCGGGCCACGGCGAGGGAGCGCGCCCGCAGCGCCACCGGCCCGGGCTCGTGGGACGGGCCGTCGCCGGCGCCGCCCTCGCCCTCCGCGAGCCGGTGCAGCAGGTCGGTCGCGGGTGCGGAGGACAGCCCGCCGGCCGCGCCCGTGAGGGCGCGGAGCTCGGACTCGAGCGGGAGCCAGCAGCCCGCCCGCAGCAGCGTGGTGGCGTGCGTGCCCAGGACGTCGTCGGTGCGGCCGTCGGCGAGCACCCTGCCGGACCCGAGAACCACCGTCCGCGCGGGGAGCCCGGCGAGACCGGCGGCTCCCGCGAGGTCGTCGAGGCGGTGCTCGACGAGGACGACGGCCGGCCGGGAGGCGGCAGCGGCGAGCGCGCCGCGCACGTCGGCCACCCCCGCGGGGTCGAGCATCGACGTCGGCTCGTCCAGCAGGAGGACGTCGCTGTCGGTGACGAGCGCCGCGGCCAGCCCCACCCGCTGCGCCTCCCCGCCGGAGAGCTCGCCGGTCGCACGGGTGCGCAGGTGGGCGGCCCCGACCTGCGCCAGCGCCGCGGCGATGCGCGGCCCGATGGTCTCCGGGTCCGCCGCGTGGTTCTCCAGCGGCAGCGCCAGCTCCTGCTCGACGTCCGGCAGGCACACGGAGGACGTCGGGTCCTGGGCGAGGACGCCGACGTGCCGGGACAGCTCCACCGCGGCGACGTCGGTCGTCCGGGTGCCGCACACGCGCACCTCACCGGTGAGCTGCGCGGCCACCGTGTGCGGGACGACGCCTGTCACGCACTGCAGGACCGTGGACTTGCCCGACCCGGAGGCCCCGAGGAGCAGGACGTGCTCGCCGGGACGGACGCGGAGGTCGACACCGTCGAGCACCGGACCGGGGCGTCGCGGGACGTGGACGCAGACGCCGGCGAGGTCGACCGCGAGGTCCTCAGCCACGACGTGCCGCCGCCCGGCCGATCGCGAAGTTGTCGACGACACCGGTCCCGGCCAGCGCGTCGACGACGACCTTGGCGAGCAGGCCGCCAAGCACGGCACCGGAGACCAGCTGCAGGACCAGGCGCAGGACGAGGATGTCCTGCCCGTACCACCCGGCGCGGAACGCCGAGTAGCAGAACACGAGGCCGGCGCCGAGGAGACCGGACACCGCGAAGACGGTCCACCCGAAGCGGCGGTAACGGGTGAGGAGGAAGGGCAGCTCGCTGCCCAGGCCCTGGATCGCCGCGGCGATCATCAGCGTGGGGCCGACGGGGGAGCCGAGGAAGACGACCTCCACGACCGAGGCGAGGACCTCGGCCACGACACCGGCCAGCGGACGTCGCACGATCGCGATGACGATCGGGGCGACGAGGAGCCAGCCGCCGAAGAGCACGTGCTGGGCGAGGTCCCCGGCCGGCCCCATGAGGATCGCCAGCCCGTTCCACGCCTGGACCAGCGCCCAGTAGACGAACCCGAAGACGACCCCCAGGACGACCATGAGCATGAGGTCCTTGAGCTCCCAGACGGGGGCCCGGGCCGGCGTCGGTGCCGCCGGGTGCCGCTGCCCGGCGCTCACCGGTCCGCCCGGAGGCTGGGGGAGCCCACCGAGACGGTGAGGTGCGAGACGACG
This sequence comes from Georgenia sp. H159, assembly GCF_035607575.1. Lineage (NCBI taxonomy): Bacteria > Bacillati > Actinomycetota > Actinomycetes > Allobogoriellales > Allobogoriellaceae > Georgenia > Georgenia sp. H159. The sequence goes on from NZ_JAYDZY010000011.1 coordinate 25,510, forward strand.
TGCGGGACGTGGGCGCCGACCGCCGCCCACGCGTCGACGGCGGTCGCGAGGACCTCGGCCACCTCACCGGTGAGCCGGGTGGCGTAGTGGGCGGCGCCGTCGGCGGTCCCGCGCTTCTGGGCGGCCGCGATGGCCGCCTCGATGGGGACCATGTGGTCGCCGCCGTCGGGGCCGCCGTCGAGGAGCGGGTACAGGGACCACTGGGCGACGGCGGGCACCCCGGTGGGCTCGACGACGACGGGCTCCGGGCTCGGTAGCCCGGTCACGGTGAGGTCGCAGGTCCGCTCGCCGGGGCAGCCTCGGGACAGGAGCACGTGGGCGACGACGTGGCCGCCGCCGCTGTGCCGGGAGGCGGCGGCGACGACACCGGCGAGGTAGTCGGTGAGGCGCTGCTCGGCGGGCGCCTCGAGCGCCCCGACGTAGGTGCTCACCTCATCGGTCTGGAGCACGAGGCCGTCGGTGCGACCGCCGGCGGCCGCCTCCTCGAGCGCGTCGAGGATGACTCGGACGAAGTCGTCGCAGTGCGGATGGAGGCTGAACCGCGCGCCGATGCCCAGCTGCGCCGGGGCGGCGGTGGTCGCGGTCTGGTGGTGGGTGGTGCTCATCTCGGGCCCTCTCAGGCCCCACGGGTGACATGAAGACCTGCCGACGTCACGTCGGCAGGTGCCCTCTCCCTACGCCGGTACGAACCGGATCAGGTGGTGTCGGGTCTGCGGGCTCTCCGCACTCTCAGCGCCGTCGGCGCTCCCCGGGGGTTGTGCGCCCGAGCCTATGCAGGCGGCGGTGGTGGTGTCTAGGCAGGGTCGTCGGCGAAGCTGCGTCCCGAGAAGGCGCGCACCTCGTCGAGCGTGGCGGTCAGCCCGGGGTCGTGCTCGAGGTACTTCTTCGTCTCGCGGGCGACGAGCCCGGAGAGGATGACGAGGCCGATGAGGTTGGGGATGGCCATGAGCCCGTTCATGACGTCGGCGAAGTTCCACACGACGTCCAGGGACACCGTGGCGCCGACGTAGACCATGAGGGAGAACACCACCCGGTAGGGCACGACCCCGCGGCGTCCCACGAGGCGTTCGATGCACCGCTCGCCGTAGTAGGACCACCCGAGCACGGTGGAGAAGGCGAACATCGCCAGCGCGATCGTGACGATGTAGTGGCCCCACTGCCCGGGGAGCCCGGTGCTGAACGCGGCACCGGTCATCGTCCCGGCCTCGGTCTCGGTGCGCCAGGCGCCCGTGGTGACGATGACGAGCCCGGTGAAGGTGACGACGACGAGGGTGTCGATGAAGGTCTGGGTCATGACACGAGTCCCTGACGCACCGGGTGGGAGGTCTTGGCCGCGGCGGCGGCGATGGCGGCCGAGCCCATCCCGGACTCGTTGGAGAACATGCCGCGGGCCGCGCCCATCTGCACGGCGATGATGATCGTCGACCCGATGAACCCGCCGGTGGCGGCGGTGCCGCTGAACGCGTCGGTGAAGATGAGGGCGATCGCGGCAGGGATGTCGGTGAGGTTGACGACGAGGATGAACAGCGCGCCGACGACGTAGAAGACGATCATCAGGGGCACCAGGCCGGCGGTGACCCGGCCGATCGACTTGATGCCGCCGACGAGCACGACGAGCGCGGCGACGCTCAGCACCGCACCGGTGACCCACCGGGCGACCCCGAAGGAGCCCTCGAGGTTCTCGGCGACGGCGTTGCCCTGGACCAGGTTGCCGATGCCGAAGGAGGCGATGATCGCCATGACGGTGAACATCAGACCCAGCACCTTGCCCAGCGGGCCCCTGATGCCGCGCTCGAGGTAGTACTGCGGCCCGCCGGACTTCTCGCCGGCGGAGTCGGTGCGGCGGTAGTAGACGCCGAGGAAGGCCTCGGTGTACTTCGAGGCCATCCCGACGAGCCCGGTGACCCACATCCAGAACAGCGCTCCGGGACCGCCGATGCCGATCGCGGTGGCGACCCCGACGATGTTCCCGGTCCCAACGGTCGCCGACAGGGCGGTGGTGAGCGCCTGGAACTGGGACACGTCGCCGTCCTCGGCGCCGACGTCCCTGCGCCGGAGGATCCCCAGGCTGAGCGCGGCACCGAGCTTGCGGAACTGCAGGCCGCGCAGGCGCACGGTGAGGATGAGCCCGACGCCGAAGAGCAGCGGGATGAGCACCCACGGTCCCCAGACCACACCCGACACGTCCTGGAAGAACGTGTTGAGGTCATTGACGATGTCGTCCACGAGCTCCCCCTGGCAGTCGGTCACCCCCCTACGGGCTGGCAGACACTGTGCCACGGGTCACACGGGATCCGTGCGGACCTGTACGGGCGAGTCGCGAGTGTGGCCGCGTCAGCCCGGCGGGATGTTGTGGTTGCGCCGGAAGACGTTGTCCGGGTCGTACCTGCGCTTGAGGGCGACGAGCCGGGCGAGCGTCGCCGGCCCGTAGACGGCCTCGGCGGCCACGACCGGGTCGGCGGGGTCCCGGCCCATGAAGTTCACGTACTGCCCGCCGGTCGCGAACGGGGCCATGTCCGCGGCGGCCCCGCGGACGTAGGCCGTCCGTGCGTCGTCGTCGGCGGGGTCGGACCAGAACCCGTAGACGTTGAGCCAGAACCGCGCGTCGCGGGCCGGGAAGGGCGTGGCGTCCTCGGGCACCCGGGCGTAGGCGCCGCCCATGTGGTGGATGTCGAAGGCCGTGCCGTGCCAGGTCTGCTCGGCGCCGCGACGTTCGAGAACGTCGATGACCTCGGCGTCGAGGCGGTCGAAGGAGGTGTTCTTCCAGTACGCGCGCGACCCGCGGGGGAAGAGCTCGTCCATCGCGGACTGCCACTCGGCCCAGGGGACCTGGCCGACCTCCTCGGCGTCGGGCGGGGCACCGGCCCGGAGTGCGGCGAGGTGCCGCTCGCCGTCGTCGGGCTCCGCCCCCACCCACACCGCGCCGATGATGAGGACGGGGTCGGGGCCGAGGTCCCAGTCGGCCGGTGGTGTCAGCACGGTGACGATCGACTGCATGTCATCGGGGAGGTCCCGGGTCCAGGACTCCCATGCGCGCAGGGCCGCCCGCCACGCGGGCCGGTGGTAGATGAGGTTCGTGCCGTACACGTCCGGACCCACGCGGTGGGACCGGAAGGAGAACGACGTGACGACGCCGAAGTTCCCGCCACCACCCCGCAGCCCCCACAGCAGCTCGGGGTCGTCCGACGCCCGGACGGTGCGTCCGTCCGCCGTCACGAGGTCGGCGTCGAGGAGGTTGTCGGCGCTGAGGCCGTAGGTGCGGGTGAGCCAGCCGAGGCCGCCGCCCAGTGCCAGCCCGCCGATCCCCGTCTGGGAGACCACCCCGATGGGCACCGCGAGCCCGTGCGGCGTGGTCGCGCGGTCGACGTCCGCGAGCGTCGCACCGCCACCGACCCGGACGGTGGCCCCGTCCACCGTGACGGTGGTGAGGTCCCCGAGGTCGATGACGACCCCGCCGTCGACCGTCCCGTTGCCCGCGACGCTGTGCCCCCCGCCGCGGACCGCGACCCCCAGCCCGTGCGCCCGGGCGAACGCCAGGGCGGTCGCGACGTCGTCGGCGTCCGCGACCCTCACGACCACGCGCGGCTCGGCCCGGACCATCCCGTTCCACACGGCACGGGCCTGCCCGTAGGTGGCGTCCTCGGGCGTGACCACGGTGCCCCGGACCGAGTCGCGCAGCTCGTCGGCCTCGGTCTGTGTCACCACTGGCGCGTCCATGCTCCCTCGTCTCCCGCGGGTACGACGGTGGTCCCAGGGCACCCGCGCGCTGGGTGACTCGTCGTCGAGCGGGGGCCGGGCCGGCCGAGGCCGCGGCGGGTCGTGCGTATCGTCCCGCCGCCGCCGCGCCCGGTCAACGTGTTAGCCGGCGACGTCGAGCAGACCCCGGACGAGGGTGGCACCGGCCCCGACCGTGACGACGACGACGGCGACCCGCCGCGCCGTCGTCGGGCCCACCCGGCGCGCCACCGGGCCCCCGGCGAGGACACCGAGGGGGACGGCCGCCACGGCAGCGACGACGAGCGGCCACTCCGGCAGTCCGGCGGCACCCGAGGTGGCCCCCACCGCCAGCTTGGTGGCGAGGGAGACCGTGCCCATCGTGAGGAAGATGGGCTGGAGGGTGGCGGCGAAGGCCCGCTGGGACCAGTGCGTGGCGTGGGCGTAGAGCAGCATGGCGGGAGCCGCGACGCCGACGGCGGTGTTGAGGAACCCGCCGGTGAGGCCGGCGACCGGGGCCGCGGCCCGCCCGAGGTCGGGCAGGTCGGTGGCGAGAACCATGGTGGCGAGCGCGAGCAGCAGCGCCGCACCGATGATGACCTCGAGCCAGCCGGCGTCCGCCGCCCGCACCACCAGTGCGGCCGGGACGGAGCCGAGGACGATCGTCGGCGCGATGCGCACGAACTGTGGCCAGTCGATGTCGGCGCGCATCGCGACGCAGAGGAACAGGGCCGAGACGACCGTCGTGAGGTTGGTCAGCAGGACCCCGGCGACGGGGCCGGCGACGAGCACGAACGTGGGGGAGACGACCAGGCCGGTCCCCATCCCGCTCGTCCGCTGCAGCACCGCGCCGAGCACCACGGCGGCCACGACGACGAGCGCGACTGGGTCCACGTGCCCATCCTGGGGCATCCGGGGCCGTTGTCCCCGGCACCGGCGCGCCGCCGCTGCGTCAGGTACCGCAGTACGTGATGAACGGGGCGCCCCCGGCGGGCGCGGCCTCCTCGTAGCGCTCCAGGCCCGGGCGCTCGGTGTAGGGCTGCGCGAGGACGTCGAGGAGTGCGGTGAACGGGCCGAGGTCACCGGCGGTCGCGGCGTCCAGCGCCTCCTCCACGAGGTGGTTGCGGGGGATGTAGACGGGGTTGACGCCGGCCATGACGTCGGCGGCGGGCTCGAGCGCCTGCCAACGCTCCACCCAGTCCGTCGAGTCGCCGAGGAGCGCACGGACCGGGCCGTCGTCGCCGCGCGCGGCCGCGGTGAGGCGCCGGAAGAAGGCGGTGTGGTCGACGTGACCGTCGACGAGGGCCGAGGTGACCTGCCCGATGACGGAGGTGGCGACGTCGTCGTCGACGTGCTCGCCCAGGCCCAGCTTGCGTCGCATCCCCGCCGTCCACGCGGCGCTGTACTGCGCCGGGAAGCCGTTGAGGGCGTCGGTGAGCAGGGCGACGGCCTGCTCCGGGTCGTCGTGGACGAGCGGGATGAGGGCCTCGCCGAAGCGGGCGAGGTTCCACTGCGCGATGACCGGCTGGTTGCCGTACGCGTAGCGGCCCTGCACGTCGATCGAGCTGAACACGGTGGCCGGGTCGAAGGCGTCGAGGAAGGCGCACGGGCCGTAGTCGATCGTCTCCCCGGAGATCGTCGTGTTGTCGGTGTTCATCACGCCGTGGACGAACCCGACGAGCATCCACTGCGCCACGAGCGAGGCCTGGGCGGAGAGCACCGCCTCGAAGAGCGCCAGGTAGCGGTTCTCGGCCCCTGCGGCGAGCGGGTGGTGGCGCGCGACGGCGTGGTCGGCCAGGCGACGCAGCACCTCGGTGTCGCCGGTGGAACGGGCGTACTGGAACGTGCCCACGCGCAGGTGGCTGCTCGCCACCCGGGCGAGCACCGCGCCGGGCAGCGGGGTCTCGCGACGGACCGCCCGGCCGGTGGCGACGACGGCGAGCGAGCGGGTCGTCGGCACCCCCAGGGCGTGCAGGGCCTCGCTGATGACGTACTCCCGGAGCATCGGGCCGACGGCGGCCAGGCCGTCGCCGCCGCGGGAGAAGGGCGTGGGGCCCGAGCCCTTGAGGTGGAGGTCGCGCGGGCGCCCGCCCGCGTCGAGGAGCTCCCCGAGGAGGAGGGCGCGGCCGTCGCCGAGACGCGGGACGTGCTGGCCGAACTGGTGGCCCGAGTACGCCTGCGCCACCGGGGTGGTGCCCTCGGGAACCTCGTTGCCGACGAGGAAGCGCACCCCCTGCGGGCTGCGGAGGTAGTCCGGGTCGAGCCCGAGCTCGGCGGCGAGGCCTTCGTTGAGGACGAGCAGCTGCGGTGCGGCGACCTCCACCGCCGCCCAGGGCACGGCCAGCTCGGGCAGCTCGCTCGCGAAGCGCCCGTGAAGCCGGTTGCCGGGAGGTGCCGTGGTACTCACGTCATCGACGATACGGCGGGGCGTGCGGGTTCGCCGCGTGAGGGGCCGTTGGCAACCCTCGGGCGTCCCAGCCGTCAGCCGGTGGCGCGTTCGCGGTGCTGTGCGGTGCGGGCCGCCTCGATGCGCTCCTTGTCGTCCGCGGAGCGGCGCAGGGGCGGGATGACCTCGTCGTCGGGCGCGAGGATGACGAGGTCGTTGTCCATGTGGTCGGCCATCGCGTGGACGGCGTCGATGAAGTCCCCGCGGCGCACGGCGTCGACGATGCGCTCGTGCTCGGCCTGCATGGAGTGCGCGTCACCGGCGTGGGTGAGGCGCTCGACGTGCCCCGGCTCGGCGAGCTTCTCGGTGATGCCGGCGTACAGCGAGGCGAGCAGGCGGTTCCTCGCGGCGTCGAAGAGCAGGTAGTGGAAGCGGGAGGCGAGCTCGTGCGCGGTCTCCCCGTCGCCGTGCGCGGGGCAGTGGGAGGGCCGCAGCGTGGTGCTCACCGCGGCCTCGAGGGCGGCGACGTCCTCCGGGGTCCGGTGCCGGGCCGCCTGCTGGGCCGCCTCGACCTCCAGCGCCCGGCGGTAGCTGAGCAGCTCCTCGAGGGTGTAGGCGGTGAGGAACTCCGAGAGCACGCTGCTCGTCGGGGCGTTCGAGCGGACGAAGGTGCCGCGGCCCGGCAGGGTCTCGAGCATGCCGATGCTCGCCAGGGACCGGACCGCCTCGCGGATCGTCGAGCGTCCGACGCCGAGGGCCTCGGCGAGCTCGGGCTCGATCGGGATCCGCGCCCCGACGGCCCACTCACCGGTGGTGATCTGGCGGCGCAGGTAGGCCAGGGTGGTGCGGGCGCGCTCCGTGCCGCTGCTCCCCGCCATCGTCTCGCCTCCGGGCACTGTGATCGTCGCGTGTCGCGGTCAGTATAGGAACCGGGCGTCGGGGCCCGCCGTCGATCCACCGGACGATGTGCTCGCGCCCCTCCACGGTGCTCGTCAGCCCGAGCGCCTCAGCGAGGCAGGGCGACGCCGGCCCGGTTCGCCCAGTCCGGCGGGCGGGTCGGACCGGGGTCCCCGGACCGACGTCGCGGCACAAACGTGACACACCGACTTCATCAGATCAAGTACTTCATCTGATGTTACGGTGTGGGCCGTTTGTCATGCCCGACCGCTGACTGGAGCCGCCCACCATGACCTCGCCCGTCGCCCCGTACGACGCCCTGCTCCTGTGCTCCTTCGGGGGGCCGAACGCGAGTGAGGACGTCGTGCCGTTCCTGCGCAACGTCGTCCGCGGCAAGGGGGTGCCGGACGAGCGGCTGACCGAGGTCGGTGAGCACTACTTCGCCTTCGGCGGCAAGAGCCCCATCAACGAGCAGAACCTCGCGCTGCGCGCCGCGCTGTCCGAGGAGCTGAAGCGCCGCGGCGCCGACCTGCCCGTCCTGTGGGGCAACCGCAACTGGCACCCCTACACCGCCGACACGCTCCGCGACGCTCACGCGTTCGGCGCCCGGCGGATCCTCGTCCTGGTGACGAGCGCCTACGCCTCGTACTCCGGCAGCAGGCAGTACCGCGAGCACCTCGCGGCGGCCGTGGAGGAGCTGGGTGCCGAGGGCGCCGAGCTGGAGATCGACATCGTGCGGCCCTTCTTCAACGACCCGGGGTTCGTCGAGGCGAACACCGCCGCCGTCCTGGACGCGATCGGCCGGCTGCCCGAGGGCGAGGGCGTGCACGTCGCCTACGTGACGCACTCCATCCCGGACACGATGCAGGAGGCCTCGGCGGTCACCGGCCCGGGCTACCGCGAGCAGCACGAGGACGTCCAGCGCGTCATCGACGCCGAGCTGCGCGAGCGCGGCCTGTCGGTGACGTCGTCGCTGTCCTACTGCTCCCGGTCCGGTGACCCGCGCACCCCGTGGCTGGAGCCGGACGTCAACGACCACCTCGCCGACCTCGCAGCCGCCGGCGTGACGCGTGTGGTCATCGCGCCCATCGGGTTCATCTCCGACCACATGGAGGTTGCCTGGGACCTCGACACCGAGGCGATGGAGACGGCCCAGGAGCTCGGGCTGCACGCGGCGCGCGCCGCCACGGCCGGGGTCGCGCCGGTGTTCGTCGAGGGGCTCGTCGACCTCGTGCTCGAGCGGGCGTTCCGCGAGCGGGGCGAGGACCCCGCCGTGACCGTCCGCGGTGAGCTCGGCGCCTTCCCGGACGTCGCACCCCCGGGCAGCTGCCGCATGCGCCTCGGCGAGGTCACCGGCATCCCCGTCCTCGCCGGTACGGTCGACTGACCCACTGCGGCGCCCCCCTTTCTTTTGGGCGCCGACAGCGGAGTTGTTGCGGGGCGCCCCGTGGTGTCGACGGCGGGAGCATGTGCAGCTCGTCGGCCCCGCACCCGCACGTCCACCCGACAGCCCGGCGCCGCCGTCGGGCACAGCCCACCCACCCGAGGAGCAGCCGATGAGTGAGAACGACACCGACCAGCCGCAGGGCGCCTACGTCATGTACAGCGTCTTCCGCGTGATCCAGCCGCTGCCGGAGCACGACGACGTCCGCACCACGCTGGTCCGTGAGGCCCTGGCCGCGGTCGAGAGCGTTCCAGGCCTGACGGTCCGCGGCTGGTACGACGTGGCCGGGTTCCGCGCCGACGCCGACCTCATGGTCTGGTGGTTCGCGGAGGACGTCGAGCCCGTCCAGGAGGCCTACCACCGGCTGCTTGCGAGCGAGCTCGGCGCCGCCCTCGAGCCGGTGTGGTCCCAGGTGGGCACCCACCGGCCCGCCGAGTTCAACCGGGCGCACCTGCCCGCGTTCCTCATGGGTGAGGAGCCCAGGGGCTTCCTGTGCGTCTATCCCTTCGTGCGCAGCTACGAGTGGTACCTGCTGCCCGCGGAGGAGCGCAGCACGATGCTCCGCGACCACGGCCTGGCCGCCCGGGACTACGCCGACGTGCGGGCGAACACCATCTCCTCCTTCGCGCTGGGCGACTACGAGTGGCTGCTCGGCTTCGAGGCCGACGACCTCGGTCGCATCGTCGACCTCATGCGTGACCTGCGCGCCACCGAGGCGCGCCGCCACGTGCGCGAGGAGGTCCCGTTCTTCACCGGACCGCGGCGCGAGCTCGGCGAGATCGTCGAGCGCCTGCCGAGGGGCTGAGAACCGGCAGCGCCGCGATCGTGAGGGGTTCGGGTCCTGTGGGGACCCGAACCCCTCACGTTGTCAGCGCCCCCGGTTGCGAGCTCGGCGGTCTGCTCCGTGACCGGCCACCCGCCGGGAACGGGCTCTCAGACGCGCGCCGTGCCGCACTCCAGCTCGGCGCTGCCCCGGACCTCGAAGCGCACATGGTTGCGCGCGTGGGCGACCGCGGCGGGAAGGTCGGCGAAGTAGTGGCCGTCGTCGCCGAGGGCGTCGAGCACCCCGACGGCCGCGGACATCTTCAGCTGCTGTGCGTCCAGCCCCTTGAGCAGCACGGTGATCCCGCGCCGGCGCAGGTCGGTGATGATCTCGGCGAGGGCGTGGGCACCGGAGGCGTCCATGACGCGCACCTCGCGCAGCACGAGGATGATGACGCGCACGTCCTTGACCGTCGTCATCTCGTCGAGGAAGCGCTTGGTCTCCCCGAAGAACAGCGCGCCGCGGAAGTGGTAGACGGCCACCTGCTCGTGGAGGAGCGCGTCCTCCTCCTCGGCCTCCATGTCCGGCGGCAGGTCCTGCCGGCTCAGGCCCGAGACGCGTGCCATGGCCCGCAGCGCGAGCAGCGCGGCGACGGCCACGCCGACCTGGACCGCGACGATGAGGTCGAAGACGATCGTCACGACGACGGTGGACAGGTAGACGACGGCGTCGGCCCGGGTGGCGCGCAGGATCGCGCGGCCCGTGTGCAGGTCGATCATCCGGATCGCCGTGACGATGAGCACGCCGGCCAGCGCCGACATCGGGATGAGCGCGACGACGGGCGTGAGCAGCAGGACGATGAGGACGAGGACGACGGCGTGGCTCGCGCTGGCCACGCGGGTGCGGGCACCGGCGCGCACGTTGACGGCGGTCCGGGCGATGGCACCGGTCGCCGGCATGCCGCCGAAGAGCCCGCTGGCGACGTTGGCCAGGCCCTGGCCCACGAGCTCGCGGTTGGCGTCGGTGTCCGGCACGGTCTCCACCATGCCGTCGGCCACCCGCGCCGAGAGCAGGCTCTCCAGTGCCGCGAGCGCGGCGATCGCCATGGCCGACGGCAGCATCGCGGCGAGTGCCGCGGAGTCCCAGGCCGGTACCTGGAAGGAGGGCAGCGCGTCGGGCAGGGCGCCGATCCGGTCGATGTCGAGTGACGCGAGCTCGACGACCACGGTGGCGACGGCGACGGCGATGAGCGAGGCGGGCAGGGACCGGCGCAGCCGGGCAAGGAGGACCATGAGGGCGATGACGCCGAGCGTCACCGCCAGGGGAGCGGCCGCGCGCTCCCAGTCGGTCACCCGTAGTGTCTGGACGGCCGCGGCGGTGGCGTTCTCCACCTCCGGGCGTTCGACGTCCAGGGCCAGCGGCACCTGCTGGACGAGGATGATGACGCCGATGCCGAGCGTGAACCCCTCGACGACCGGCCACGGGATGACGGAGACGAGCCGCCCCATCCCCACCAGCCCCATGACGACGACGAGGACCCCGGCGAGGATCGACAGGGCGAACACGGCCTCCGGCCCGTACCGGGCGACCACCGGGATGAGGACGACGGTCATCGCGCCGGTCGGCCCGGAGACCTGCAGGTGGGAGCCCCCGAGGACCGCGGCGACGAATCCGGCGACGATGGCGGTGACGAGGCCGGCTGCCGGGCCGACGCCCGAGGCCACGCCGAACCCGAGGGCGAGGGGGAGCGCGACGACGCCGACGGTCACGCCCGCGACGAGGTCGCCTCGCCAGGACCGGGCGAGCCCGGTGTAGTCCGACCGCCGGGGGATGGTGAGGGACGCGAGGTGCCGTCCGGCCAGCCGCCAGGACGGCCGCGCGGCCAGGGGAGTGGGGCCGCTCACCGCGCCTCCCCGTCGTCGCCGAGCGCGTCGCTGGTCCGGCCGTGCGAGCCGAAGAGGAAGGCGCGAGCCGCGTCGAGCATGGTTGCGAGGGAGTCGTCCACCAGGGTGTAGGTGACGGTGTTGCCCTGACGGGACTTGTCCACCACGCCGGCCCGGCGCAGCACCGCCAGGTGCTGGGACAGGTGCGACGCCTCGATCCCGATCTCCTCGAGGAGGGCGCTCACCGGCCGGTCACCGTCCCGGAGCAGTTCGAGGGTGCGGATGCGGACGGGGTGCCCGAGGGCCTTGAACAGTTCCGCCTTCATGACGTAGACGGGCGCGTCGATGGCACGTGCGGGCACAGGACCTCCAGGGTGGGGGAGTGGCTTGACGAATATACCAACCCGTCAAGCGCCCCGCCCCTTGCCGCCGAGAGCGGAGTTGTCGCAATCCCGCTCTCGGCGACGGAAGGGGTGCGACCCCCTTGCCGCCGAGAGCGGAGTTGTCGCAATCCCGCTCTCGGCGACGGAAGGGGTGCGACCCCCTGCCGCCGAGAGCGGAGTTGTCGCAATCCCGCTCTCGGCGACGGAAGGGGAGGGGTGGGCGGGCGGCCGGGTGGTTGACGGTTGGTCGTACGTGTGTTCGACTACCTGCATGCGGTGGGACGGGCAGGACATCTCGGGCGACGACGACGCCGCGCTGCCGGGTCTGCGGCGGATGGCGGGTCTGGTGCGCACCGTCCGGACCCCCGAGTTCGCCGGCATCACGTTCCACGAGGTCGCCGCCCGCTCGGTGCTCAACCGGGTGCCGGAGGCCTCCCAGATGCCCTTCCGCTGGACGGTCAACCCGTTCCGCGGATGCAGCCACGCCTGCGTCTACTGCTACGCGCGCGCCACCCACCGCTACCTCGACCTCGACACGGGTGCGGACTTCGACTCCCAGATCATCGTCAAGGTCAACGCCCCGGAGGTGCTGCGCCGCGAGCTCGCCCGGCCGACGTGGACCCGCGAGCAGGTGGCCCTCGGCACGAACACCGACCCGTACCAGCGGGCCGAGGGCCGCTACCGCCTGATGCCCGAGATCATCGGCGCTCTCACCGACTCGGGCACGCCGCTGTCGATCCTCACCAAGGGCACGCTGCTGCGCCGCGACCTGCCCCTGCTGAGTGAGGCTGCCCAGCACGTGCCCGTCTCACTCGGCATCTCGCTCGCCTTCATCGACGAGGACCTCCAGCAGCTCGTCGAGCCCGGAACTCCTCGCCCCCGTGCCCGCCTCGACCTCGTCGAGGCCGTGCGCGCCGCCGGCCTGGACTGCCACGTCATGGTGGCACCGGTACTCCCGTGGCTCACCGACTCCCGCGAGCACCTCGACGCGCTCCTCGGTGCCGTCGCTCGTGCCGGGGCCACGTCGGCCACCGTCTTCGCCGCCCACCTGCGTCCCGGCGTGCGCGACTGGTACCTGCAGTGGCTGCGAGAGCACCGCCCGCACCTCGTCGCCGACTACCAGCGCCTCTACGGGCGCGGCTCCTACGCACCGTCCGCCTACCGCACGTGGCTCGCCGAGCGTGCGCGCCCGCTGCTCCGGGCGCACGGCCTCGACAAGCCCGCGCGGCTGCGCACTCCCGAGGACCCGGCACCCTCGCCGCCCGCTGGAGCACCCGAGGCGGTCATGCAGTCGGCCCTGTTCTGAGTGTCACGGGCTGAGCGGAGCCCCGGACGGTGTGTCCGTCGCGATGGACGCGACGTCCGCGGCGATCCCGTACAGTCCCCACGCGACGAGGACGACGAACAGGACCCGTCCCGCCACCGTCACGGCGCGACTGCGCCACAGGCCCGTCAGCGCCGGGGAACGGCTGATCCCGAACGCGACGGCGACCGGGACGGCGACGACCAGCAGCGCCAGGTTGAGCACGGCCGCACCGGCCACGGCCCAGGCCGCGACCGGACCACGGCGGGCCCAGCCCCCGGCGGCATCGAGCCGGTCGATGACGGCCGGGACGACGAGGCCGAAGAGGGTGGGGATGGCGATGAACGACATGACGGAGAGCCACTCGGGCTTCAGCACCGAGTAGTCGAACGACGGATGGTCGTGCACCAGGATGGCTCCTCCGATGCTGCCCGTGAACAGCGCGAAGAGCCACGCGCGGGTCCGAGGTGTCGACGGCAGGACGCGCCGCACCCACAGGTACACCAGGCCGGCGATCGCGCCGAGGGTGATCGTGGTGGCGAACAGCACCAGGGTGCCGTCCACGGAGATCCGCCCCACCGGGGCGAGGTCGTCCGTGAAGCGCCCTCGGGCGCTGGACGGTGAGGTCACCGTCAGCAGGCGCATGAGGAGCCGACCGAGCACGCCACCGGTGAGCAGGCCGACGAGGCCACCGCCGACGGCGCCGGCCGCGACGGTGCGCCAGAACGACTCCGCAGGGAGGGTCCGCGGCGGGGTGCCGCCTGTGCGGTCGAGGAGCGACACGACGACCTCCGCTGTTGTCGGCACCGTCCGAGGTGGCCACAGCATGCCCGCTCGCGTGGCTCCTGTCACCGAGACGCGGAGCCGCGCCGCCGGTCCCCGTCCCGGTTCGGGGCCGCGCCGCCGGTCCCTGTCCCGGCTCGGGGCCGCGCCGCCGGTCCCCGTCCCGGCTCGGGGCGCCCGATCCCCACCCCGGGCCAGGGCCTGTCAGGCGGTCATCCGCCGCGCTACCGTGGGCCGCGGACAGACCGGCCGGACCATTCAGGAGCGGGCATGCCCGAGTACCGAGCGCACCTGGACTTCGAGATCACGTTCGCCAACGGTGGCGGCATGCGTGGCGAGGACTTCCGGCTGGACCTGCCCTCGGGACAGGAGGACGAGGCCGCCATCGGTGCCCTCCTCGTCCGGCATCTCGGCCTGGCCCTGGTGCAGTCGGTCGAGCTACGGCGCCTGCGCGTCGTCGAGGAGCAGCACCGGGGCAGTCGCGGTGTCGCGGTCCACGGCGAGCCGCGCGAGCGGCCGGCCGTCGTCGACCTCAGTCACCGGATCCGCGACGGGCTCGTCACCTACCCCGGCCTGCCGGCGCCCCGCATCACCGCTCACCTCACGCGGGAGGCCTCGCGGGAGCACTACGCCCCGGGCACCGAGTTCACGATCGAGTCGGTCACCCTGGTCGGCAACACCGGGACCTACCTGGACTCCCCGCACCACCGATACGCCGGGGGCGCGGACCTCGCGGCGCTCGACCTGGCGTCTCTCGTCGACCTCCGCGCCGAGGTCTTCCACCTCGCCGACGCCTGGGACACCGATCGCCGTGGGATCACGGACGTCACCCTGGCCGACCGGGAGCTGCGCGGTGCGGCGGTGCTGATCCACACGGGCTGGGACCGCCACTTCGGCAGCCCCGCCTACGGCAGGGGCGCCCCGTTCCTCACCCGGGAGGCGGCGGAGTACCTCGTCGACGCCGGGGTCGCGCTCGTCGGCATCGACTCGCTCAACGTCGACGACGCCGAGGGTGGCGGTGAGCGCCCGGTGCACTCGCTGCTGCTCGGCGCGGGCATCCCCGTCGTCGAGCACCTCACCAACCTGGACCGCCTGCCCGCCCGTGGGGCCCGGTTCACCGCGGCACCCCCGGCCGTCGAGGGCGTGGGGACGTTCACCGTCCGCGCGTTCGCCACGATCGCCTGACCCGAGTGTGGCCCGTTGCGTGGCCCGCGCGGTCCGCGCGGTCCGCGCGGGGCTACCCCTCGGGCGTGGGTGGGGGCAGCGTCGCCCCGCGCGCTTCGGCGAAGGACATCTCGTAGGTCCGCGCGCGGTCCCACGGACGTGTCCAGCCGAGCTCGTCGAAGAGGTGGTCGAGCAGGTTGCCGGTGAAGCCCCACACCCAGCCGCCCTGGACGGCGAAGCCGGCGCTGCCGAAGCCCTGGATCGTCACCGTGGCCCGGGACGCGGGGTCGAGCAGGCCGCTCACCGGCAGCCGGAGCGTGTGGAGCACCTCGCCCTCCTCCACCTCGCCGAGTGCGTCGGCGTCGGCCGCCCACCCCACGACCGGCGTCACGATGAAGCGGCTGACGGGCACCGCGACCCGGGGCAGCGTGCCGATCACCTCGACCCGTCCGGGTGCCAGCCCGATCTCCTCGTGGGTCTCCCGCAGTGCGGTGGCGACGATGTCCCGGTCCTGCGGGTCGCGCCGGCCACCGGGCAGCGCGATCTGCCCCGGGTGCTGCCGCAGCAGTGGCGAGCGCTGGACGAGGAAGAGGTCCGCCGCGGGCGGTCCGGCGCTCGCCGCGGCCGTCGGGGTGAGGAGGACGAGGACGGCGGCGTCGCGGAAGTCCGACTGCGCCCGCGCGTCGACGCGGTGGACGTCGGGGAGCTCACCGAGCTCACCTCGGCCGGCGCGGGTGACGAGCCGTTCGAGGTCGCCGCGTGCCGAGCCCCTCTTCGTGTCCACCGGGACACCATAGGACGCGCTCAGCGGCTCGCCCGCTCCGCCAGCCACTGCTCGCCCACGGCGACGATCCGGTCGTCCCCCTCCGCGGGTGTGCCGCGGAAGGTGTTCGAGGTAAGGAGCCACAGCCGCCCGTCCGGGGCCACGGCGACGGTGCGCAACCGCCCGTACTCGCCCGCGAGGAGGCGCTCCGGGTCGCCGCCGTCGAGGGGCACCCGCCACAGGGACTCGCCACGCAGCGCCGCCATGTACACCGCGTCGTCCGTCACGGCGATGCCGCTGGGTGAGGCGTCCGCCGGGGACCACTGGTGCACGGGGTCGACGAACCCCTGGGCGTCGGCGCGGCCCTCGACCTCCGGCCACCCGTAGTTGCCGCCGGGCTCGATGACGTTGAGCTCGTCCCACGTGTCCTGCCCGAACTCCGAGGCGAACATCTGGCGCTCGGTGTCCCAGCCGAGGCCCTGGACGTTGCGGTGGCCGAGCGACCACACGGGCGAGCCCGCCGTCGGGTTCCCCGGGGCCGGCGCGCCGTCCTCGTCGACCCGCAGGATCTTCCCGCCCAGCGAGCCCGGGTCCTGTGCGGTGGACGGCACGGCCGCATCACCCGTCGCCACGTACAGGTAGCCGTCCGGACCGAACGCGATCCGCCCGCCCGAGTGGTACGTCTCGCGCGGGATGCCCTCGAGGACGACGACGTCGGGCCGCAGCCCCGCGCCGTCGTGGACCATCCGCAGCACCCGGTTGTCGCGCGCGCTGGTGAGGTAGACGAAGACGTACCCGTTCGCCTCGTACTCCGGGGAGACCGCGATGCCGAGCAGGCCGGTCTCGTTCCGTGCGACGACGCCGGGGACGGTCGCCAGCTCGCGTGGCTGCCCGCCGGGGGGCAGGTGGAGCACCCGGGCCGTGTCGCGCTCGGTCACCAGCGCGGACCCGTCGGGCAGGAACGCCAGGCCCCACGGCACGTCCAGCCCGGTCGCGATCTCCTCGGGCGCCTGCGGGACGTCGGTGGTCGGCGCGGCGCTCGGCTCGTCCCGGGCAGTCGCCTCGACGGGAGGCGTCGTGCTTCCCGGCGGCGTCGTCGGGGCGGGGTCGTCGGCGGTCTCACCTGCCCCGCACGCAGCGAGGACGACGACGACGGCGAGCACCGCCGTCGTCGTCCTCACGCGGGTGGGCACGGGACGTCCGTCAGAAGACGGGCTTGCCGCCGGTGACGCCGAGGACGGTGCCGGAGACGTAGCTCGCGTCGTCGGTGGCGAGGAACACGAAGGCTGTGGCGACCTCGATCGGGTGTCCGGCGCGGCCGAGCGGCGCGTTCTTGCCGAACTCCGGCATCGACTCCGCAGGCTTGGTTGCCGGCTGGAGCGGGGTCCAGATCGGGCCGGGGGCGACGGCGTTGACCCGGATGCCCTGCGGCCCGAGCTCGGCGGCGAGGTTGACGGTGAGGTTGTTGATGGCGGCCTTCGTCGAGGCGTAGTCGAGCAGCGTCTCCGAGGGCTGGAAGGCCTGGATCGACGTGCAGTTGATGACGCTCGCGCCCGGCTTGAGGTCGTCGAGCAGGGCCTTGGTGAGCCAGAAGATCGAGAAGATGTTCGTCTCGAAGGTCTGGCGCAGCTGCTCGTCGGTGATGTCGGCGAGGGAGTCCTGGGCCATCTGGTAGCCCGCGTTGTTGACGAGGACGTCGATCCCGCCGAGCCCCTCGACGGCGGTCCGGGCGAGGGCGATGTTCGCCTCCTCGGTGCGCTGGTCGGTGGGGATGAGGACGCAGCGCCGGCCGGCCGCCTCGACGTGCGTCTTGGTGTCCTCCGCGTCCGGCAGCTCGGCCTCGAGGAAGGAGATGGCGACGTCGGCGCCCTCCTTGGCGAAGGCGATCGCCGTGGCACGCCCAATGCCGGAGTCGCCGCCGGTGATGAGCGCGCGCTTGCCCTCGAGCCGGCCGCGGCCGACGTAGCTCGTCTCGCCGTGGTCGGGTACCGGGTCGAGCCGGTCGGTCCAGCCCGGCCACGGCTGGCTCTGCTTCGGGAAGTTCTTCATGGCTTCGGTGTCGATGTCCATGGCCCAATCCTTCGGGCGGGTGCTCGCGGGCGCATCCGGAGCGGGCGGTCACTGCTCCGCCCGGACCGGCAACCGGGGGCCGTCCGTCAGCCGGTCCGGCTCCCCTCGACGGCGCGACACCCGGGTCGCGTAGCCTGCGCCGTCATGGAGCCCTTCACCCTGCGCGACGACGAGCTCGTGCTCACCTTGCCGACCCTCGCGGACGTCGACCGCGTCACCGAGCTGTGTCAGGACCCCGAGATCCAACGGTGGACGATCGTGCCCTCGCCGTACCGGCGGGAGGACGGCGAGGGGTTCGTCGGGGGGTTCGTGCCCGGCGGCTGGGAACGGGGGGACAACCTCACGTGGGGGATCCGTCGTGGCGGCGAGCTCGTCGGGATGGTGGGCGTCTCCCGGGCGGAGGGCAGCGGGGAGATCGGGTACTGGCTGGCCCCCGAGGCACGAGGGAGCGGGGTGACGTCCCGCGCGGTCGGGCTGGTGCTCGACGCCGCCTTCGACCGGCTCGGGCTCGACCGCGTCGAGTGGCGTGCCGACGTCGGGAACTGGCCCTCCTGGCGGGTGGTGTGGAAGCACGGCTTCCGCAAGGAGGGCACGGTCCGCGGGCTCGGGGTCAAGCGGGGGGAGCGGGTCGACCAGTGGGTCGGGACGCTGCTCGCCGACGACCCGCGCGAGCCGGCGGCGCCCTGGGACGGACCGCCGTCCTGGCACGCCGACCCGACGGGTCGGGACCCGGAGGCGCTCGTCCGGCAGTTCCACGAGCACTTCCGCGTCCCGATCGCCGACGACGCCGCCTCGGTGGACCGTGACCGCGTGCACCTGCGGATGGCGCTCGTCGCCGAGGAGTTCGCCGAGCTCGTCACCGCCGTCTACGGGACGGCGGCGGGGGAGGAGGTCGCCGCGGGCGTGGAGCGCGCGGTGGCAGCGGACGACGCCACGCGCGACACCGTCGGCGCGGCCGACGCCCTCGCCGACCTCGTCTACGTCCTGTACGGGATGGCCGAGGAGTGCGGCATCCCGCTGCCCGCGGTGCTCGCCGAGGTGCACGCCGCGAACCTCTCCAAGCTCGGCCCGGACGGCGCACCGCTGCTGCGTGCCGACGGCAAGGTGCTCAAGGCGCAGGGCTACCGTCCACCGGAGGTCGCCGCCGTCCTGGCCCGGCACGCCCGGTAGGCGGACGGGTGACAATGGCGTCATGACCGACACCACCCTGGCCGCGGACAACCCCTTCGCGACGCCGTCGACCCTGCCCTTCGAGCTGCCCGACTTCACCGCCGTGCGCCACGAGCACCTGCGCCCGGCCATGCTCGCGGGCCTCGCCGAGCAGCGCGCCGAGTGGGAGGCCGTCGCCACCGACCCGGCGCAGCCGGACGTCGGCAACACCCTGGAGGCCCTCGAGCGCTCCGGCAGCCTCCTGCGCCGCGTGACGGCCGTGCTCGACACACTCGTCTCCTCCCGCGCCGACGACCCACTGCGGGAGCTCGAGTCCGAGCTCGCCCCGCTGCGCTCGGCCCACTGGGACGCGCTCTACCTCGACCGCCGGATCTTCGCCCGCCTCGAGGCCCTCGCCGACGCCGACCTCGAGGCCGAGACCGCCTGGCTGCTCCACACCTACCGCAAGGACTTCGTCCGCTCCGGCGTCCGGCTCGACGACACGAGCCAGGACCGCCTTCGCGAGCTCAACAGCCGGCTCACCACCCTGGAGACCGAGTTCTCCCAGCGCGTGGTCAAGGCGCTCGACGCCGGGGCCGTCCACCTCACCGACGCCTCCCGGCTCGCGGGGCTGAGCGAGGACGCGATCGCGGGGCTCGCGCAGGCCGCCGCCGACCGGGGGCGGGAGGGCCACCTCATCACCCTCCAGCTGCCCACCCAGCAGGCACTGCTCGCGCAGCTGGAGGACCGCGACCTCCGTGAGCAGCTGCTCGCGGCGTCGGTCCAGCGGGGGACCGGCGTCGACGAGGCGAGCGACACCCGGGCCACGATCCTCGAGCTCGCCCGCCTGCGGGCCGAGCGCGCCCAGCTCCTCGGCTACGAGCACCACGCCGCCTACGTCGCCGCGGACGGCACCGCCGGCACCACGCGCGCGGTCAACGACATGCTCGGTCGTCTCGCGCCGCCCGCCGTCGCCAACGCGGAGGCGGAGGCACGCGACCTCGCCGACGTCCACGGCGGGCCGGTCGAGCCGTGGGACTGGTCCTTCCTCGCCGAGAAGGTGCGCCAGGAGCGCTTCAGCATCGACGACTCCGTGCTGCGGCCCTACCTCGAGCTGGAGAGCGTGCTCCGGGAGGGCGTCTTCCACGCCGCACAGCTGCTCTACGGCATCACGCTCACCGAGCGCCCCGACCTCACCGGCTACGCCGACGACGTGCGGGTGTGGGAGGTCGCCGAGGAGGACGGCAGCCCGCTCGGCCTGTTCGTCGGCGACTACTACGCCCGGGAGGGCAAGCGCGGCGGGGCGTGGATGCACAACCTCGTCGACCAGTCCGGCCTGCTCGGGCAGCGGCCGGTCGTCGTCAACAACCTCAACATCACCCGCCCGGCTCCGGGCGAGCCCACCCTGTTCACGTGGGACGAGGTCATCACCGCCTTCCACGAGTTCGGGCACGCCCTGCACGGCCTGTTCTCCGCCGTCCGCTACCCGTCGCTCTCCGGTGCCAACGTGCCACGTGACTTCGTCGAGTACCCGTCGCAGGTCAACGAGATGTGGGCGCGGGACCCGCGGGTCATCGAGCGCTACGCCCGCCACCACGAGACCGGTGAGCCGCTGCCCGAGGACCTGCGGGCAGCGCTGCTCGGCTCGGCGCAGTACGGGGAGGGCTTCGCGACCACCGAGTACCTCGGCGCCGCCCTCCTCGACCAGGCGTGGCACCAGGTCACGCCCGACGAGGTGCCCACCGACCCGGCGCAGGTCGAGGCGTTCTCCGCGCGGGCGCTCGAGCGGGCGGGCGTCGCGCACCCGCTCGTGCCGCCGCGGTACCGCTCGACGTACTTCAACCACACCTTCGGCGGTGGCTACGACGCGGGCTACTACTCCTACATCTGGAGCGAGGTCCTCGACGCCGACACCGTCGAGTGGTTCCGCACCGATGCCCCCAGGGACGACGACGGCGCAGCCGGTCGGGCCGCCGGACAGCGTTTCCGCGAGGTGCTCCTCTCCCGGGGCCACAGCGCCGACCCGCTGAGCTTCTACCGCGAGCTCCGCGGCCGCGACTCCGACATCCAGCCCCTCCTCGAACGCCGCGGCCTGCTCACCGACTGACCAGGCCCCCCGGGCCGGGGGAGCGAGCGCGCGCTCCCAACCCTTGCGTCGAGAGCGGGGTTGTTGCGGCGATCGTGGACACAACCCCGCTGTCGGCGCCGGTGGGAGGAGGTTCCCGCTCCCAACCCCTGCGTTGAGAGCGGGGTTGTTGCAGCGGGCGCCGCAACAACCCCGCTGTCGGCGCCTGGGGGGGGCGGGGGCTCGGGCCGCGCGGGGGGTGGGGCGCGCTCCCGACCCCTGCGTCGAGAGTGGGGTTGTTGCAGCGGGCGCCGCAACAACTCCGCTGTCGGCGCCTGGGGGGAGGGGGGTGGGGGACTTTCCCTGGAGCGCCGGGCCGTGCTGGGGGCGTGGTGGCGCGCGTTAGGGTCGGGACATGGCGATCCCTGCACCCCAGTCCACGCCCGTGTCCACCGACGAGGTCGTCGAGATCTGCCGGCGGCTCATCCGGATCGACACCTCGAACTACGGCGACGGATCGGGGCCGGGGGAGCGGGCGGCGGCCGAGTACGTGTGCGAGCTGCTCACCGAGGTCGGCTGGGAGCCAGAGCTCATCGAGTCCGAGCCCGGCCGCGCATCGGTCGTGCTCCGCATCGAGGGGACCGACCGGTCCAGGCCTGCGCTCGTGCTCCACGGCCACACCGACGTCGTCCCGGCGCAGGCCGCGGACTGGCAGGTCGACCCGTTCGGCGCGGAGGTCCGCGACGGCATGATCTGGGGCCGCGGCGCCGTGGACATGAAGGACATGGACGCGATGATCCTCGCCGTCGTCCGTGACATGGCCCGCACCGGCTGGCGGCCGGCGCGTGACGTCGTCGTCGCCTTCTTCGCGGACGAGGAGGCGGGCGGCGCCAAGGGCGCGCGGTGGCTGGTCGACCACCGACCCGAGCTGTTCGAGGGCGCCAGCGAGGCGATCAGCGAGGTCGGCGGGTACTCCGTGGAGATCGACGGGCGTCGCGTCTACCTCCTGCAGACCGCCGAGAAGGGCCTGGCGTGGCTCCGGCTGCTCGCGGAGGGCCGCGCCGGGCACGGCTCGCAGGTGAACACGGACAACGCGGTCACCCGGCTCGCCGGTGCGGTCGCGCGGATCGGCGCGCACTCGTGGCCCCTGCACCTCACCGGCACGGTCCGCCAGCTGCTCGGCGGCGTCGCGGAGCTCACCGGCACGACCTTCGACCCGGAGGATCCGGACGGCATCGACGCCCTCGTCCGGGCGCTCGGCCCGGCGCAGAAGTTCGTCGGCGCCACCCTGCGCACCGGCGCCAACCCCACGCAGCTGACCGCCGGGTACAAGGCGAACGTCATCCCCGGGAGCGCGGAGGCCGCCGTCGACGTCCGCTACCTGCCCGGCGAGGAGGAGATGGTGCGGACCGTGCTCGACGAGCTCGCGGGACCGGGTGTGCGGATCGAACCCATCCACGCCGACATCGCGCTCGAGGTGCCCTTCGAGGGCGAGCTCGTCGACCAGATGGTGGCCGCCATCGACGCCGAGGACCCGGGCGCCGTCGTGCTGCCCTACATGCTCTCCGGAGGCACCGACAACAAGTCGCTCGCACGCCTGGGGATCACCGGGTACGGCTTCGCCCCGCTCCAGCTGCCGCCCGAGCTGGACTTCGCCGGGATGTTCCACGGGGTCGACGAGCGGGTGCCTGTCGACGCGTTGCGCTTCGGCGTCCGCGTCCTCGAACGCCTCCTGCGCGCCGCCTGACCCGGCGGGGCCGACGGCCCGGTAGGCCTCAGAGCGTGCTGCGCACCTTGATGATCTTGCGGCGCAGCCAGACCTTGCGCGATCCGCCCATGTACAGGCGGGTGCGGGCGAGCTCCCACCGGCCGTACTCGGCCTCCTCGGTGAGGAGCTGGCGCACCTGGTTGCGGCTCGCCGAGGCGGGGAGGGAGAGCACCCGGAACTCGTACTGGGAGGCGTTGAAGACGCCGGGACGGGGCGGGGAATCAGGGATGTACCAGTCCATGTCGTGACCCATTGTCTCCCAAGCTCGGGGCTCCCGGTGCGGGGTGTGCCATTCCTACCAGGCGCGATACCGTCTCCCCATGACTACCGACCCGCGCGCCGCTCTGGATCGCTTCATCGCCGCGCTCGAAGCTCACTTCGAGGCCGCCAGCAGCGCGCAGGACCCGTCGTCGTCGCCGGCGGTGGACGACGCCGCCGGGGCCGTGGAGGACGCGTTCTTCACCTACGACGACGCCCTCTACACGAGCTACCAGGTCGAGGTGCCCCTCGAGGCCTACGGCGACGACGACGATGACGACGATGACGACGACATCGAGAACTTCAGCCTCGACGAGGAGCTCGACGAGGACGACGAGGACGACGAGGAGGAGTGAACCTCCTCAGCCGCCGCTGACGTCGTCGAGCGCCCGGCGGATCGCGCCCGGGAGCTCGAGGTCGCTCCCGGCGAGCACCCCGCGCAGCTGGGCGGCGGTGCGGGCGCCGACGATGGCCGAGCTCACCCCCGGGGCGTCCCGCACCCAGGCGAGGGCCACCTCCAGCGGCATGCGACCCATCCCGTCGGCCGCGGTGGCGACGGCCTCGACGATGCCGTGCGACCGGTCGTTGAGGTAGGGCTCGACGAAGCCCCGCAGGTGCGGCGAGGCGGCCCGGGAGTCGGCGGGGATCGTGCTGCGGTACTTCCCGGTGAGCACGCCGCGGCCCAGCGGGGACCAGGCGAGCACCCCGGTCCCCAGGGCCCCGGCAGCGGGCAGCACCTCGTCCTCGACGCCGCGCTCGAGGAGGGAGTACTCGACCTCGACGGCGGCCAGTCCCGTCGCGTCGTCGGCGAGGGTGGCCGCCGCGTACCCCTGGTACCAGGCGGGGTGGTTGGACAGGCCCACGTACCGGGTGCGGCCCGTCGCGACGGCGTGCCGCAGCGCCGAGAGCGTCTCCTCCGCCCGGACGTCGAGGTCGGGGGACTGGACGAGCCACAGGTCGAGGTGGTCGGTGCCGAGGGCCGCGAGAGTCTCGTCGAGGGTGTCGAGCAGTGTCGAGCGGGAGGTGTCGACGCGGGTGCCGTGGCCCGTGCGCCGCACGCCCGACTTCGAGCACAGCACGACGTCGCGGCGGTCGACCTCCGCCAGGAGGCCGCCGAGGAGGCCCTCGGCGGCCCCGTCCCCGTAGGAGGCGGCGGTGTCGACGAGCGTGCCGCCGGCGTCGAGGAAGAGGGTGAGCTGCTCGGCTGCCTCGTGCTCGTCGGTGTCCCGGCCCCAGGTCATCGTGCCCAGACCCACCGACGACACGAGCAGCCCGCTGCGTCCCGCCCGGCGAAGTTCCATGGCGTCACGCTACCGGCGCCGCAGCGTGGCGAAGAAAACACGGCGGCGCGCACCACGGTGGGCGGCCCGCGACCGTCCCGGCCGTAAGGTGATCCCTCGTGACGTGGTGGGAAGCAATCGTGCTCGGCGTGGTCCAGGGACTCACGGAGTTCCTCCCCATCTCCTCCAGCGCACACCTGCGCATCGTGGGGGACCTCCTTCCGGGCGGGGGTGACCCGGGTGCGGCCTTCACGGCGATCACCCAGCTCGGTACCGAGACGGCGGTGCTCCTCTACTTCCGCAAGGACATCTGGCGGATCCTCACGGCCTGGTTCGGGGCGCTGCCCGTGGGGCCGTGGCGTGGCACGGTGCCACGGGACGACCCCGACGCGCGGATGGGCTGGTACATCATCATCGGCTCGGTGCCGATCGTGGTGTTCGGGCTGCTGTTCCAGGACGCGATCGAGACCTCGCTGCGGCACCTGTTCATCACCGCGGCCATGCTCGCCGGCTTCGCCGTCCTCCTCGGCGCGGCCGACCGGCTGGGCCGCAAGCGCAAGGAGCTGCGCGAGCTCACGCTGCGTGACGGCCTGCTCTTCGGACTGGCGCAGTCGCTCGCGCTCATCCCGGGCGTCTCCCGGTCCGGTGGCACGATCACGATGGGTCTCGTGCTCGGCTACACCCGCGAGGCGGCGGCGCGCTACTCCTTCCTCCTCGCCATCCCCGCGGTGTTCGGCTCGGGGTTCTTCCAGCTCTTCACGGCCGACCCGGCGCCCGGAGCGCCCGGCGCGGGGGCGACGGCCATCGCGACGCTCGTCGCCTTCGGGGTCGGCTTCCTCGTCATCATCGCCTTCCTCAAGATCGTGTCGACGTACTCCTACATGCCCTTCGTCGTCTACCGGCTCCTCCTGGCCGTGCTCGTGGTCGCGGGCGTCGTCAGCGGTCTGCTCGACGCGGAGGGAGCGGCGGCCGCGGCGAGGTAGCCACCCGCCGCCGGGCACCGCAGCGCCCCGAGGCACGCTGCGCCCGCGCACCGGGAATACTCCACCCGACCACATGGTTGACGTGTCAACTATGCTGTCGAACGTGGAGACCTCAATGACCCCTGGTACCAACACCCGCGCCACCGCGAACCGCGACGTGCTCGCCGCCGACACCGGCATGGGCCCCGTCACCCTGCTCGTGGGCGACCTGGACCTGCTGACGACCTACTACGTCGACGGCCTCGCGCTGACCGTGCTGAGCGCGGAGGGCAACGAGACGGTCCTCGGCCGCGGCGGGCGCCCGATCATCGTGCTGCGCCACGACCCGACCCTGCCGCGCGGCAGCCGCCGCGACGCCGGCCTGTTCCACACCGCCATCCTCTTCGAGGACGCCGGCGCCCTCTCGGCGGCCGTCGCCTCCCTCGCGCGTCTCGCGCCGCGCAGCTTCGTCGGCAGCTCGGACCACCTCGTCTCCGAGGCCTTCTACTTCACCGATCCCGAGGGCAACGGCATCGAGCTCTACCTCGACCGCCCCCGCGACACGTGGCGCTGGACCGACGGGCAGGTCGCGATGGACACCATCGCCCTGGACCCCAACGCCTACCTGGGTCAGCACCTCACCGTGGACCGGCTGGAGAACGCGGCCCAGGACCCCGCCGTCGTCGGTCACGTGCACCTCCAGGTCGGCGACACGACGACGGCCCGTGACTTCTACGTCACCACCCTCGGCTTCGAGGCCACCTTCGAGATGCCCAGCGCCCTGTTCGTCTCGGCCGGCGGCTACCACCACCACATGGCGATGAACACGTGGAACAGCGCCGGTGCCGGTCCGCGGGTCCCCGCGCTGGGCCTGGGCGTCGTCGACGTCGTCGTCCCCGACGACGACGAGATCGGCGCGCTCGGTGACCGGTTGCGCAGCCGCGGGCTCCAGTTCCGTCACGACGGGCGGACGCTCGAGGTCGAGGACCCGTGGCGCAACCGCGTCCGGGTCAGCGTGGGCTGACGGGCCGGGTTAGGCTGCGGCTCGTGCACTCCTGGTCCGCTTCCGCCATCCCTCAGCTCCCCGGCCGCGGCCAGCAGGTCCGCCTCACCGACTCCGGTACCGGCGAGCTCTCCGCGACGTCGCTCGAGGGGCCGGCGACGCTCTACGTGTGCGGGATCACGCCGTACGACTCCACCCACCTGGGGCACGCGAACACCTACCTCGGCTTCGACCTGCTCGTGCGGGCGTGGCTCGACGCCGGGCGTGAGGTGCGCTACGTCCAGAACGTCACCGACGTCGACGACCCATTGCTCGAGCGCGCGGCGCTCATCGGTGTCGACTGGCAGGCACTGGCGGCCGAGCAGACCGACCTGTTCCGCAACGACATGGCCGCCCTGCGGGTCGTCCCCCCGCGTGACTTCGTCGGTGCGGTGGAGACCATCCCGCTCGTCGTCACCGCCGTCGAGGAGCTGCTCGCCAGTGGCGCCGCCTACCGGGTGGACGTGCCCGACGGGGACGGCCACGGCGTCGGGGACGTCTACGCCGACACCTCCGCGGACCCGGCCTTCGCGACGGAGACCGGCCTGTCCGGCGCCGAGATGGCCGAGTTCTTCGCCGAGCGCGGCGGCGACCCCGACCGTCCCGGCAAGCGGCGCCCGCTCGACCCGCTGCTGTGGCGCACCGAGCGCCCGGGCGAACCGAGCTGGGAGGGCGCGAGCCTGGGCGCCGGACGGCCGGGGTGGCACAT
The DNA here is from genome assembly GCF_035607575.1 of Georgenia sp. H159. NCBI lineage: Bacteria > Bacillati > Actinomycetota > Actinomycetes > Allobogoriellales > Allobogoriellaceae > Georgenia > Georgenia sp. H159. Next base: position 52,296 of record NZ_JAYDZY010000011.1, read on the forward strand.
CGAGTGCGCCTGTATCGCGCGTGAGTTCCTCGGGCTGCCGGTCGAGGTCCAGGCCGGTGGCAGCGACCTCGTCTTCCCCCACCACGCCTGCAGCGAGTCGCACCTGCGGATGCTCTCCGGCGAGGACGAGCCCGTGACCGTCCACGCCCACGGCGGCATGGTCGCCTACGCGGGCTCCAAGATGAGCAAGTCGCTGGGCAACCTCGTCCTCGTGTCCCAGCTGACCGCCGCGGGCGTCGACCCGATGGCGGTGCGCCTCGTCATGCTCGCCCACCACTACCGGGAGGACTGGGAGTACACCGGCGCCCAGCTGGAGACCGCCACCGAGCGCCTCGCCCGCTGGCGGCGGGCGATGCGGGCCGACGTCGGTCCGGACGCCACCGGTCTGCTCGACCAGGTGCGGACCGCACTGGCCACCGACCTCGACGCCCCGTCCGCCATCCATGCGGTCGACGCGTGGGTCGCTGCCGCCGAGTACGACGACGGTGCCGCGCGCACCGAGCGGGACCGCGGCCCGGGCCTGGCCGCCCGCACCGTCGACGCGCTGCTCGGCGTCGTCGTCTGACGGCGTGCTGCCGGTCGCGGTCGTCCTCGTGGGACTGGGCTGCGCGGTGCTCGCGCGGCGCTGGACACCGACCCGGGAGCGGCTGAGCCCGGCGGCGACGACGATCCTCGCCGTCCTCGGCGCGGGAGTGACCGGCCTCGTCGTCATGGAGACGGTCGCGGAGCCGTGGCGGCCCTGGCTGACGGTGCTGGTCGCTGCCCTTGCCGGCGGAGGTCTTGTCGTCGTCGGCGCGGCGGTCAACCGGCGGTACATCGACCGGCTCCGGGACCGCTCGTCGGACACCCCGGGCGTGGTCGAGCGGGTGGAGGGCTGGGCCGAGCGCCACCACGTGGGTCCCGGGAGCACCAACCTGCTCGCCGTCGCCGTGCGGTCCGTGGGGCGGGCCACCGACGTGCGTGTGACGGGCCTGGCGGCGGAGATGACCTACTACGCGCTGATCTCGCTCGTGCCGCTGCTCACCGCGTTCGGCGCCAGCCTCGGCTTCCTCGAACGCATCGTCGGCACCGAGGCCGTCGGTCGCATCGAGGACACGCTCGTCGACGCCGTCTCGACCGTCTTCGCCGAGCAGGTGGCGGCGGACGTCCTCGCCCCGCTCATCGAGGGGCTGCTCCGTGAGGAGCGCACCGGGGTGGCCGTGGGAAGCGTCCTGGTCGCCCTGTGGCTGGCGAGCCGGATGTTCCGGGCGGTCATCCGGGCCCTGGACGACGCGTACCGGGTCCCGGAGCGACGCAACGTCGTCGGACAGTACGTCCTGGGGATCGCGCTCGCCCTGGGCGCCGTGCTCACGCTCGTGGCCGTCCTCGCCCTCGTCGTCATCGGCCCCCTGCTGGGGGACGGCCGGGAGATCGCCGACCGGTTCGGCCTGGGCACCGTCTTCGAGGTCGCCTGGTCGCTCGCGCGGTGGCCGACGCTGGCGGCCGTGACGGCGACCTACCTCACGATCCTCTACCGGTACGGCCCCAACGTCCGCACGACGTGGCAGCGCTGCCTGCCCGGCGCCGGCGTCGGCACCGCCGGGCTGGTGCTCGTCGCGTTCGCGTTCAGCGCCTACCTCCACGTCGCCGGGCCGGACGCCCCCGGCGTCGAGAACGCCCCCAGTGCCGTGGTCACCGGGGCGGCGCAGGCGATCGGGCTCGTGCTGGCCGGGGTCGTGTGGCTCTGGCTGAGCAGCATCGTCATCCTCGCCGGCGGCGTGCTCAACGCCGAGCTGACCCGTGAACGCGAGGGACAGCAGGCGCCCCGCACCGGCGACTGAGCCGTCACCGACCGGGGGACTGGGGCCCGCTCCCCGGGTCCCGACGGCGCAGGTAACGCTCGAACTCGCGGGCGATCGCCTCGCCGGTCGCCTCGGGCAGCTCCGCCGTGTCCTTGGCCTCCTCCAGCTGGCGGACGTACTCCGCGACCTCGGGGTCCTGCTCGGCGAGCTCGTCGACGCCGGCCTGCCAGGCGCGGGCCTCCTCGACGAGCTCCCCGAGCGGCAGCGGCTCACCGACCAGCTCCTCGAGCGCGCTCAGCAGGGCGAGCGTCGCCTTCGGTGAGGGCGGCTGGGCGACGTAGTGGGGGACGGCCGCCCACAGCGACATCGCGTGCATCCCGCGCTCCTGCGCGAGCTGCGCGAGGACGCTGACGATCCCTGCCGGCCCCTCGTACTCCGAGCCCTCGACGCCGAGCAGCGCCTGGACGCCCGGGTCGTCGCTCGTCACCTGGCAGGGGACCGGACGGGTGTGCGGGACGTCGGCGAGCAGCGCGCCGACGCTGACCACGCTGCCGACGTCCCACTGCTGCGCGACGTCCAGGATCTCCTCGCAGAAGTCGAGCCACCGGAACGAGGGCTCGATGCCCTGGACGAGGAGCACCGTGCGGCCGGCGACGGGCGAGGTCGCCACCGAGATCGTCGTCGTCGGCCACTTGAGCACGCGGCTGCCGTCCTCGTCGCGCACGCTCAGCGGTCGGTTGACCTGGAAGTCGTGGAAGTCCTGCGGGTCGAGCTCGTGGACGCTGCGGGCCTCCCACGCGTCCGCCACCATCTCCAGCGACTGGCTCGCGGAGGAGCCGGCGTCGTTCCAGCCCTCGAAGGCAGCGAGGAGGATCGCCGGGGTGCGCTCCGTGTCGGCGGTGGGGTCGAGCTCGTCGGTCATGCCCTCACCCTATGCGCGCGCCCGGGCGAGGGGGTGTCGCGGGCTAGACTGGGACGCCATGCCCACACCCTCCTCCACGCCCTCCGTGCTGCCCACCCACCGCCCGCCGTCGCCCGCCGCGGTCCTGTGGGACATGGACGGCACCCTCGTCGACACCGAGCCGTACTGGATCGCCACCGAGTCCGAGCTGGCCGCCGAGCACGGCGGGACCTGGACCCACGAGCAGGGCCTGGCGATGGTCGGGCGTCCGATCGTCCACACCGCCGCGGCGCTGCGCGCGCTCGGGGTGCCCGGGACCGAGGACGAGGTCGCCGCGGAGCTCGTCGGCCGCGTCACGGACCGCATCCGCACGGACGGCCCGCCGTGGCGGCCGGGCGCACGGGAGCTGCTCGCCGCGCTGGTCGAGGCCGGTGTGCCGAACGCGCTCGTGACGATGTCCTACCGCCAGATGGCCGAGGCGGTCCTCGAGACGCTCCCGGAGGGGACCTTCGCCGCGGTGGTCACGGGCGACGCGGTCACCCACCCCAAGCCCCACCCCGAGCCCTACCTCACGGCGGCCCGGATGCTCGGCGCAGACGTCCGTGGCTGCGTGGCCATCGAGGACTCCGTCCCGGGCGTCGCGTCCGCGGAGGCAGCCGGAGCGGCCACGATCGCCGTCCCGCTCATGGTGGAGATCCCGCCCGCTCCCGGTCGCAGCATGCTGCGCACGCTCGAGGGTGTGACAATCTCCGAGCTCGGCGCCGTCGCGGCCGGCGCCCCGATCCACCGCATGTGACTCAAGGAGAGACCGACGTGAGCGTTCCCGTCATCACCCTCAACAACGGCGTGCAGATCCCGCAGGTGGGCTACGGCGTCTTCCAGGTCCCGGCCGAGGAGACCCAGCGCGCCGTGGAGGCGGCACTCGAGGTGGGGTACCGCCACATCGACACCGCGGCGGGGTACGACAACGAGGAGGGCGTGGGGGCCGCGCTCCGCGCCGTCGGGCTGCCCCGCGAGGACGTCTTCGTCACGACCAAGGTGCGGAACAAGGACCACGGCTTCGAGGAGACGCTCGCCGCGTTCGACGCCTCGAGCACGGCGCTCCGGCTCGACGTCGTCGACCTCTACCTCATCCACTGGCCGGTGCCGAGCAAGGACGGGTACGTCCAGACCTGGCGGGCGCTGGAGAAGCTCCACGCCGACGGCGCGGCCCGCTCGGTCGGAGTCTCCAACTTCCTTCCCGAGCACCTCGAGCGGCTGCGCACGGAGACCGACGTCGTGCCCGCGGTGAACCAGGTCGAGGTCCACCCCGGCTACCAGAACCGCGCGGTGGCCGACGCCTCCGCGGCAGCCGGCGTGGCGGTCGAGGCGTACTCACCGCTCGGCCGTGGCGCCGCGCTCACCAAGCCGGCGGTCACCGGAGCCGCCGACGAGCTCGGCGTCACGCCCGCGCAGGTCGTGCTGCGCTGGCACGTCCAGCACGGACGCATCGTCATCCCCAAGTCGGTGACGCCCGAGCGGGTCGCCGCGAACATCGACCTCTTCGGCTTCGAGCTCGACGAGGACCAGATGGCGGCGATCGACGCCCTGGACGCGGGGGAGCGCACCGGCGGCGACCCGGCGACCATGGACCTTCCGCAGGGCTGAGCCCGCGGGGCGCCGACGCGGCGCCGAGTCAGCCGGAGACCTGCGCCCGCAGCCGCTCGCGGAGCCCCAGCCGTACCGTGGGCCACTCGCGGTCGATGATCGAGAAGACGACGACGTCCCGGACCGTCCCGTCGCGCCACAGGTCGTGGTTGCGCAGCACACCGTCCTGCTTGGCCCCGAGAGCGGCAATGGCCCGCCGCGAGCGTCGGTTGTGCCAGTGCGTGCGGAGCTCGACGGCGATGCAGTCGAGCGTCTCGAAGGCGTGGGTGAGCTGCAGCAGCTTGATCTCGGTGTTGACCCCGGTGCCCTGGGCGCTGCCGGCGATCCAGGTGGACCCGATCTCCAGGCGCCGGTTGTCCGCGCGGATGTTGAGGAATGTCGTCACGCCGAGGACGGCGCCGTCGCCCGTGCGGCGGACGGCCCACGGGACGACCTCCCCGCGGGCGTGCTGGGCGAGCCTGCGCTCGACGTCCTCGCGCATCGCCCCGGGTGCGGGCACGCGGCTGTACCAGAGCTCGTGGAGCATGCCGTCCTGGACCGCCTCGACCAGTGCCTCGGAGTGGTCCAGGCTCAGTGGCTCGAGCGTGGCGAGCGAGCCGGTGAGGGTCGGGACCGCGGTGAGCTCCATGGGCGCAACGGTACTGAGCCGGGCAGCGGCTACGTGACCGCGTCCGCCGCCGTGCGCTGTGTGGCGGCGAGGAGCCGGTCCAGTCCCTCCTGCGGCGGCTCGGGCGGTGTGCCGCCGAAGGACGGGCACAGGTCGCGGAAGCTGCACCAGTCGCACAGCCGCGACACCCGCGGCTGGAAGCGACCGGTCTGCGCGGCCCGGGTGATGGCGGCCCAGATCGACTCGACCTGCTCCTCGGTGGCGAGCAGCTCGTCGAGCGTGGGGTCGAGGGTGAGGACCTGGCCGTCCCCGAGGTAGACGAGCTGCAGCCGGCGCGGGGCCGTGCCCGTGAGGCGCCAGAGCATGAGGCCGTAGAAGCGCATCTGGAACAGGGCCTCGGAGGCGTACTGCGGCATGGGCGAGCGCCCCGTCTTGTAGTCGACGACGCGCACGGCACCGGTCGGCGCGACGTCGAGACGGTCGACGAACCCGCGCAGCAGCATGCCGGAGGCGAGCTCGACCTCGAGCAGCTTCTCCCGCTCGGCCGGCTCCAGGCGCTGGGGGTTCTCCACCTGGAAGTAGCGCTCGACGAGCTCCCGGGCGCTGACCAGCCACGCGTGCAGCTCCTCCGGCGAGCCGAACATCTGCTCGACGTCCGGGCGCTCGGCGCGCAGCTGCTCCCACGCCGGGGCGAGCAGCTCGACACCGGCTGCTGGGTCCCGTTGCGCCGCGGGCAGGTCGTACAGCCGCTCGAGGACGCTGTGGACCAGCGTGCCCTTGACCGCGGCGGGGCTCGGCGGCTCGGGCAGGCGGTCCACCGCGCGGAAGCGGAAGAGCAGCGGGCACTGCATGAAGTCCTTCGCCCGGGAGGGCGAGAGCGCGACCGGGCGAGGCTCCTGCGGCGCCTCCGCGGGTGCCGTCTGCTCGGGCGTCTCCGTACTGCTCACTGCCATGGCGTCACTGTATGCCCGGGCACCGACACGGCCGGGAGGCCCGCGCCGACTGTGGGGAAACCCGCCGTCGGGACATAAGGTGCAGGAATGGCACGCCTGGGGCAACGCACGAGCTCGGGCTGGGTGATCGGCCACATCAGAGATGTCCCGGTCGTCTTCGCGCCGTCCTGGTTCGTCATGGCGGTGGTACTGGGAGTGGTGTTCGCCCCGACCATCGCCCGGGCGGTCCCCGGTGCCGGAACCCTCACGACGGTGCTCGCAGCCGCCAGCGTCGCCCTCATGCTCGTCCTCGGTGTCCTCGCGCACGAGCTGGCCCACGGCATGGCCGGGCACGCCGTCGGGTCGACCCCGCGGGAGTACGTCCTGACCCTGTGGGGCGGGCACACCCAGTTCGCCTCCGACATGCGCACGCCCGGTGCGTCGGCCGTGGTGTCGGTCGCCGGCCCGCTCGCCAACGCGGTCCTCGCACTGGTCGCCTGGTTCGCGCTGGGCCGGACGGACTCGGCGCTGGCCTCGCTCCTGTGGCAGATCGCCGCCGTGAGCAACGCCGTCGTCGCCGTCTTCAACCTGCTGCCGGGCTACCCGCTGGACGGCGGCCGTGTGCTCGAGGCGGTGGTCTGGCGGGTCACCGGGGACAGGCTCGCCGGGATGACGGCCGCCGGCTGGGGCGGGCGGGTCGTCGCCGTGCTCGTCGTCGTCGTCGGACTGGGCCGGCCGTTCATGCTGGGCCTGCGGCCGACGATCTTCACCGTCCTGTGGGTCACCCTCCTCGCCGGTTACCTGTGGACCTCCTCGAGCCAGGCGGTCAACGTCGCGCTCGCGCGGCGCAGTGCCGCGGGCCTCGACCTGCGGGCGATCGCCGAGCCGGCCGTCGCCCTGCCTGCGTCCGCCACCGTCAGCGCCGTCGACGGCGCCGGCGACCGGCGGATCGTGCTCCTCGACGACGACGGCCGCGTCTGCGGCATCGTCGACCCGTCGGTCCTGGCTCAGGTGCCGCCGTCGGCTCGGCCCGGGACCCCCCTCAGCGCGGTCGCCGCCGTCCTGCCGCCGAGCAGCGTCGTCACCCAGCTCGTCGGAGCCGCGGGCGTCGCCGCGGCCGCGGAGGCGGCACGCACCAGCCCGCTCGTCGTCCTGGTCGACGGCCCGGCGGGTGTCGTCGGCGTGCTGGGCGTCGCGCGCCTGGAGGAGGCACTGCGCAGACCGCGGCGCTGAGGCATGGCCTACCCTCGGCGTCCAGAGGAGGCCGTGCCATGGTTCACCCGCAGATGTTCGACGACGACGACCCCTACCTCGCCCGGCTGCGCCGCGTCGCGCTCGCGTTCCCGGACGCGGTCGAGGCGGTCGCCCACGGACGCCCGACCTTCCGGGTCGGCAGGATGTTCGCCGTCTACGGCGGGTCGACGAAGGGCGGCGCCGCCACCCGGCAGCGCTTCCCGCACGGGCTGCTGCTCGTCCCGGACGACGAGGACCGGGCGGCACTCGAGGAGGACCCCCGCTGCTTCGTGCCCGCGTACGTCGGGCCCGCCGGCTGGCTCGGGATCGACCTGTCCGGGGCGCCACCGGCGGAGGTCGACTGGCAGGAGGTCGCCGAGCTGCTCGACGCGTCCTACCGGCAGGTGGCCACGGCGCGGCAGGTGGCGCGGCTGGCCGCGGAGGGCGGGCCGGCAGGTCCACCGTCGCGCTGAGGTGCCGTCGCGGGTCGCCCGACGACGACGCACGGCGATCTTCACACCGGGCACCCGCGGTGGGACGCTGGTGCGATGTGCCGCAACATCCACACCCTGCACAACTTCGCCCCGCCGGCGACGAGTGACGAGGTCCACGCCGCAGCGCTGCAGTACGTGCGCAAGATCGCGGGCACGACGAAGCCGTCCCAGGCGAACCGGGAGGCCTTCGACCACGCAGTCGCGCACGTCGCAGCCGCGACGCAGGAGCTCCTCGACTCCCTCGTCACCACGGCACCGCCCAAGGACCGCGAGGTCGAGGCGGCCAAGGCCCGGGAGCGCGCGCAGAAGCGCTACGCCGCCACCGGCTGACCAGCGCGCCGCACGGACGGTGGCCGTGCCGGCGGCCACGCCGAGATCGCAGTCCGGGGAGTCACGCCGCGGGTGCGCACCTGCGGCGTCGGGGCGTGAAGGCGGCCCGTAGACTCGTCGACCGTGACTTCCCAACCCGACCCCACCCGCCCGCTCGGCCCGGCGGGACGGCGCGGCCCTCTCGCGGTCGGTGAACGCGTCCAGCTCACCGACCCCAAGGGGCGCCTCCACACCATCACGTTGGCCCCGGGTGCGACCTTCCAGACCCACCGGGGCTACCTGCGCCACGACGAGGTCATCGGCGCGAGCGAGGGCGTCGTGCTGGCGACCACCGGGGGAGTGGAGTACCTCGTGCTGCGTCCGCTGCTCGCCGACCACGTGCTGTCGATGCCGCGCGGTGCGGCCGTGGTCTACCCCAAGGACGCCGCCCAGATCGTCGCGATGGCCGACATCTTCCCCGGCGCGCGGGTGGTCGAGGCCGGCGTCGGCTCGGGCGCGCTGAGCATGTCGCTGCTCCAGGCCGTCGGGCCCACGGGGACGCTGCTCTCGGTCGAGCGCCGAGCCGACTTCGCCGAGATCGCCCAGGCCAACGCCCGCGCCTGGTTCGGCGCCGACCACCCCGCCTGGGAGGTCGTCGTCGGTGACCTCGCCGAGGTGCTGCCGGGTGCCGTCGAGCCCGGGTCGGTCGACAGGATCGTCCTCGACATGCTCGCGCCCTGGGAGAACCTGCAGGTGGCGGCCGACGCGCTCGCCCCCGGCGGCGTCCTCATCGCCTATGTCGCCACGACCACCCAGCTGTCCCGCGTCGTCGAGGACGCCAAGGCGAGCGAGCTGTTCACCGAGCCGCGCGCGTGGGAGACGCTGCTGCGCAGCTGGCACCTCGAGGGCCTGGCGGTGCGCCCGGACCACCGCATGGTGGGACACACCGGGTTCCTCGTCACGACCCGCCGCATGGCGGACGGCGTCACCCCGCCGCGGCGCAAGCGCCGTCCCGCGAAGGGCGCCTACCCGGTCGAGGACGAGTGGGCGGAGGACCTGGCGGAGCGGACCGTCTCGGACAAGAAGATCCGCCGGGTGCGCCGTGACCAGGAGCGCGCCGAGCGGCTGCGCGAGGGGACGTCGTCGGAGCCCGACGACGCGCCGGAGGCACCGCCCACCCAGTGACCGCGCCGCGCGGCTCCGGCGGGCCGTGTCCTACCGTGGGGTCGTGCCGAGCAGGGAAGGGGCCGAGATGGCCGAGGCGGGGATGGACGGGTTCCGGGCCGACCGGGTGCGTGAGCTCGAGCAGCAGGCGATCAGTCTCGCCACCAAGAACGAGCGGCTGGCCAAGGCCCTCCAGGGCGCCCGCGACCAGCTCGAGACCATGCAGGAGCAGCTCGACACGCTCTCCCGCCCGCCGAGCAGCTACGCGACCGTGCTCGGCGTCGACGTCACCGAGCGCGAGGCCGAGGTGCTCTCCTCCGGCCGCCGCCTGCGCGTCGCCGTCGCCCCCTCGCTGCCGCTCGGCACCTTGCGCCCGGGCCAGCACGTGCGCCTCAACGAGTCGCTCGTCGCCGTCCAGGGCGCCGGCTTCGAGGAGGCCGGTGAGCTCGTCGCCGTCAAGGAGGTCATCGACGACAGCAGGGTGCTCGTCGTGGCCCGCTCCGACGACGAGCGCGTCCTGCGCCTCGCTGCGCCCCTCACCGACGCCGGGGTGCGCGTCGGTGACACCGTCCTCGCCGACCTGCGCAGCGGCTTCGCCCTCGAGCACATCGAGCGCTCGGAGGTCGAGGACCTCCTGCTCGAGGAGACCCCCGACGTCGGCTACGGCGACATCGGCGGCCTCGGCCCGCAGATCGAGCAGATCCGCGACGCCGTCGAGCTGCCCTTCCTCCACCCCGAGCTCTACCGCGAGCACGGCCTCAAGCCGCCCAAGGGCGTGCTGCTCTACGGTCCGCCCGGCTGCGGCAAGACCCTCATCGCCAAGGCGGTCGCGACCTCGCTCGCCGAGGCCGCGGCGAACGGCTCCGAGCGCCGGCCCGGCAGCTTCTTCCTCAACATCAAGGGCCCGGAGCTGCTCAACAAGTACGTCGGTGAGACCGAGCGGCAGATCCGGGTGATCTTCGCCCGCGCCCGGGAGAAGGCCGCCCTCGGCGTCCCGGTCGTCGTCTTCTTCGACGAGATGGACTCCCTCTTCCGCACCCGCGGCACCGGCGTCTCCAGCGACGTCGAGACGACGATCGTCCCCCAGCTGCTCAGCGAGATCGACGGCGTGGAGAAGCTGGAGAACGTCGTCATCATCGGCGCCTCGAACCGCGAGGACATGATCGACCCGGCCATCCTGCGCCCCGGTCGCCTCGACGTGAAGATCAAGATCGAGCGCCCCGACGCCGACGGCGCCCGGGAGATCCTGCGCAAGTACCTCACCGCCGACCTCCCCGTCCACGCCGAGGAGATCGAGCGGCACGGGAGCGCCCAGGCGGCGGTGGCCGCGATGGCCGACGCCGTCGTCGACCGGCTGTACTCCACGACACTGGACAACCGGTTCCTCGAGGTCACCTACGCGAGCGGGGACAAGGAGGTCCTCTACTTCAAGGACTTCGCCTCGGGCGCCATGATGGCCAACATCGTCGACCGCGCGAAGAAGGCCGCGATCAAGGACCTCATCGCCACCGGTCAGCGCGGCCTGCGCACCGACCACCTGCTCACCGGCTACGCCGCCGAGATGCGGGAGAACGAGGACCTGCCCTCGACGACGAACCCCGACGACTGGGCGCGCGTCGCCGGCAAGAAGGGGGAGCGGATCGTCTTCATGCGCACCCTCGGCGGGACCGGGGCCAGCGAGGGCGCCGAGCCGGCGCGCGTCATCGAGACCCGCGACTACCTGTGAGCGGGGCAGGCCGATGACCGTGCACCGGATGATGGGCATCGAGACCGAGTACGGCGTGCTCGAGCCAGGTCAGCCGATGGCGAACCCGATGGCGCTGTCCGCCGCCGTCGTCGCCGCCTACGCGCAGACCGTCGAGGCGACCGCACGGTGGGACTACGAGGGCGAGGACCCGCTCGCCGACGCCCGCGGCTTCCGCCTCGACCGCGCCGCGGCGCACCCCGACCAGCTCACCGACTCGCCGGCCGAGCTGGCCGCCGCACTGGGGCCCTACCACCGTCGTCGCCCCGACCCCACCGAGCGGCCCGCCCCCATGACGTCCCTCGTGCTCACCAACGGCGCGCGGCTCTACGTCGACCACGCGCACCCCGAGTACTCCAGCCCCGAGGTCACCGGGCCCCGTGCCGCGGTGCGGTGGGACCGGGCGGGCGAGGAGGTCATGCGCCGGGCCGCCGCGGCGCTGGCGGCCGAGCCGGCCATGCCCGACGTCGCCCTGTACAAGAACAACGTCGACGGCAAGGGCCAGTCCTACGGCACGCACGAGAACTACCTCATGGACCGGGCCGTACCCTTCGGGGACGTCGTGCGCTACCTCACCCCCTTCCTCGTCACCCGCCCCGTGTTCAGCGGCGCGGGCCGCGTCGGCCTGGGCCAGCGCTCGGAGGTGCCCGGCTTCCAGCTCGCGCAGCGCGCCGACTACATCGAGAACGACGTCGGCCTGGAGACGACCTTCAACCGCCCCATCATCAACACCCGGGACGAGCCCCACGCCGACGCGGAGCGCTACCGGCGGCTGCACGTCATCGCCGGGGACGCGAACCTCCTCGAGGTGGCCACCTACCTCAAGCTCGGCACCACCTCGCTCGTGCTGTGGCTGCTGGAGCAGGACGCCGTCCCGCTCGCCCTCGACGCCGTCGCGCTGGACGACCCCGTCGTCGAGGCCCGGCTCGTCAGCCACGACACGACCCTCACGCACCGGCTCACGCTCGCCGACGGCCGCTCGATGACCGCGCTGGAGGTCCAGCGGCTCTACCTCGACGTCATCCGCGAGGCCGTCGAGGCGGCCGGCGACGTCGACGCCGAGACGCGTGAGGTCCTGGACCGCTGGGACTCCGTGCTCACCCGCCTCGGTGAGGACCCGATGTCCTGCGCCGCGGAGGTGGAGTGGGTGGCCAAGCTCCGCGTGCTCGAGGGCCTCCGGCGGCGCGACGGCATCGGCTGGGAGGACCCGCGCCTGGCCGCCCTGGACCTCCAGTGGTCCGACGTGCGCCCCGAGCGCAGTATCTACCAGCGCCTCGCCACCTCGGGTGCGGTCGAGCGGCTCGTCTCCTCGGAGGAGGTCGAGCAGGCGGTCCTCACGGCGCCGGAGGACACCCGCGCCTGGTTCCGCGGGGAGACCGTCCGGCGCTACGGCACCGGTGTCGCGGCCGCCGGCTGGGAGTCGGTGGTGCTCGACATCCCCGGCCACGACCACCTCGTCCGGCTGCCGATGCTCGAGCCGGCACGCGGCAGCCGTGAGCACATCGGGGCGGTGCTCGACCAGAGCCCCGACGTGGCGACGCTCCTCGACGGGCTCCGCCGTCACCACGGCTGAGCGGCCGCCGTGACGAGCAGACGCCCGAACGGGTGCGGGGACGCGGCTGGAGCGCCGTCGGGGTCGTGCGGGTGACGTACCCCGCTGCGGCACTCGCGCCGGGGCGAACTAGGATCGACGCGTAGTCGAGAGGGAGGCAGCACCATGGCCCGTCAGGAGCAGCAGCGCCGGAGCGAGCGGGAGCCGGAGGAGCCCACGCCGCCGCCGTTGCCGACCGGTGCGCAGGCGCAGGCGCAGTCGGCCGAGCTCGACGACCTCCTCGGGGAGATCGACAGCGTGCTGGAGACCAACGCCGAGTCCTTCGTCCGGGGCTTCGTGCAGAAGGGCGGGCAGTGAGCCTCGCTCCCCGCATCATCGGGCTGGAGACCGAGTACGGGATCACCGTCCACGGTGCGCGTCCCGACGGCGGCCCGCCCCTCGGGGCCGACGAGGCCGCCCGGCACCTCTTCCGCAAGGTCGTCGAGTGGGGCCGGTCCTCGAACGTCTTCCTCCGCAACGGTGGCCGTCTCTACCTCGACGTCGGCTCCCACCCCGAGTACGCGACGGCCGAGTGCGACGACGTGCGCGACGTCGTCGTCCAGGACCGTGCCGGCGAGGCGATCCTCGTCGAGCTCGCCGAGGAGGCCAGCGCCCGGCTCGCCGAGGAGGGTGACGGCGGGCGCATCCACCTGCTGAAGAACAACGTCGACTCCGCCGGCAACGCCTTCGGCTGCCACGAGAACTACCTCCTACGCCGCCGCCGCGACTTCCAGCGGACCGTCGAGCAGCTCGTCCCGTTCTTCGTCACCCGGCAGATCCTCACCGGGGCGGGCGCGGTGCGGGAGACGGTCGGGGGCGCGACCTACTGCTTCTCCCAGCGCTCGGAGCACCTGTGGGACGCGATGAGCTCGGCGACGACGCGGTCGCGGCCGATCATCAACTCCCGCGACGAGCCGCACGGGGACCCCGACCTGTACCGGCGGCTGCACGTCATCTCGGGCGACTCCTCGGTCGCCGAGACGACGACGCTGCTCAAGACCGGCATGACGGCGCTGCTCATCGACCTCCTCGAGTCCGGCGGCCGACTCGACGACCTCGTCCTCAGCGACCCGATGCGCTCGATCCGTGACGTCTCGCGCGACCTCACCGCCACCACACCGCTGGAGCTCGCCAACGGGCGCAGCCGCAGCGCGCTCGACATGCAGGAGGAGTACCTCGAGCGGGTCCTCGCGCACACCGCGGGCATGACCCTGCGGCCCGTCGAGCAGCAGGTGCTCGAGCTGTGGGAGCGGGGACTGCGTGCGCTGCGCACGGGCGACCACTCGCTGGTGGACACCGAGCTGGACTGGGCGATCAAACACCGGCTCATCGAGCGGTACCGCGCCGGCAGCGGCGCGGGGCTCACCGACGTGCGCGTCGACCGCCTCGTCCTCGCCTACCACGACATCTCACCGACCGACGGGCTCGCGGCGCGGCTGCGTGAGCGCGGCCTGATGGCCAGGGTCGCCACCGACGAGGAGATCCTCGCCGCCCGCACCACGCCGCCGCAGACGACCCGGGCCAAGCTCCGCGGGGACTTCGTCGCCGCCGCCCAGGACCGTCGGCGTGACCACACGGTCGACTGGGTCCACCTCAAGCTCAACGACGCCAGCCAGTACACGGTGCTGTGCAAGGACCCCTTCGCGAACACCGACGAGCGGGTCGACGCGCTCATCGCCGCCATGGACGCCTGATGGCACACCTCCGCCGCGCGCTCGCCGCCTGCCTGCTGCTGGCGCTCACGCTCGCGGGGTGCTCGACCACGTCCGAGGAGCCCGTCGAGGAGCGTCCCACCATCGCGGTGTCGGGCGCGTTCGGCAGGACACCGGTCGTCAGCTTCGAGGCGCCGCTGGAGCTCAGCGGGGCGGAGAGCGAGGTGCTCATCGAGGGTGAGGGACCCCTCCTCCGGGACGGCGGGCCGGCCCTGCTCGCCCTGAGCGCCTACGACGGCGACACCGGTGAGCTGCTGCCCGACCGCGGCGCCGGGGAGGCCCGGACCCTGCTGCTCACGCCCGAGGAGGTCGGTGAGGAGGTCCACCCGCTGCTCGTGGGCACCGCGGAGGGCACCCGGCTGCTCGTGACCGAGCCGGTCAGCAGCGAGGACGGTGAGCGGATGCTCGTCCTCGTCGTCGACGTCCTGCACACCAGGGCCCAGGGGGAGGAGCTCGAGCAGCGCGCGGACCTCCCGCAGGTCACGCAGGAGGACGACGGCGTGGCCATCGCGCTGCCCGACGCCGGGCCGCCGGGTGGCCTCGAGGTGGAGACGATCATCCGCGGTGAGGGGCGGCAGGTCGCGCCCGGTCAGGCGGTCACCCTCCAGTACCAGGCGGTGACGTGGCCGGGCGGCGACATCTACGACTCGACCTGGGCCGACGGCCAGGTCCCGCGCACCGTGGTCGTCGACGAGACCTTCGCCGGGCTACGGGACGGGCTGGTCGACCAGACCGTCGGCTCACGGGTCCTCATCGTGGTCCCCCCGGCTCTCGGCACGGGCAGCCAGACCCTCGTGTTCGCCGTCGACATCCTCGCCGCCACCGACGTCGAGGGCTGAGGACTGTCTGCCCACCGTGGTCGCACAGTCGCCGGTGGGTCCGAGCCGCGAGCGCGGCCTCGACGGCGGGGGCGGACGTGGGAGGGCGGCGTCGTTACGTGGCGCGCCCGGTGAGCTTGTCACGCAGCCGGTCGTCCATCCCGACGCCGGCACCGATGACGTCGACCCCGGCGACGAGCCGGCCGCCACGGTGACCACGACGCTGCGCGCCCTGACCGCGGTGTGGCAGGGCGACCTGTCCTGGGCCACCGCGCTGCGCGGCGGCGCGGTCGACGTCACCGGCCCCGTCCCGGCGCGCAGGCAGGTCCCCGCGCGGATCGGCCAGTCCCAGGTCGCCGCCGTGCGGCGACCGGCATGACGCCAGCACCCGACGCACCACCCGAGAGGAACCGACGATGACGACACCGAGAGCAACTGGACAGCCGGAGGTCCGCGACGACGCCACCTGGATCGTCCTGACCCGCCACTTCGCGGCCCCCGTCGAGGACGTGTGGGCCGCCGTCACCGAGCCCGGGCGACTGGAGCGGTGGATCGGGACGTGGACCGGTGACCCTGCCTCCGGCAGCGTCACGCTCCGGATGACCGCCGAGGCCGAGATGCCGGAGGAGGTCCACCACATCGAGGCGTGCGAGCCCCCGCGACTGCTTCGTACCCGCGCGCACGGCGAGGGGCCCGACGGCGACTGGCACCTGGAGCTCAGGCTCACCGAGGAGGACGGCGGGACCACTCTCCACTTCGGGCAGGCGCTGCCCGACCCCTCCTGGGCGCGGAGCGTGGGCCCCGGGTGGGACTACTACCTCGACCGTCTCGTCGCCGCGGAGACCGGTGGCGACGTCTCAGGGATCGACTTCGACCGCGACTACTACCCGGCCCTGTCCGCGGACTACGAGGCGCGGTTCCCCGCCACCCCCGACCGGAGCTGAGAGGCCACGCGGCGCGCGAACCCACGAGCGCCGGGGCCTGGTGGGCGACGGAGCGGGTGGCTCAGCGGTCGCCGTCGTCCATGAACGAGCGGAAGGCGGCGACCGCGTCCGGTGCCCCGCGGAGCTCGACGTCGGCTCGCTCGGTGCGACCCATGAGGTAGAGCGCGAGCTCGACCGGGTCCCCGACCACCGCGACGGAGTCGGCGGCGCGACGCGCGACGGCGCGCTGCCCCGTCGTGCTCACGAGGACGACGCCCACCGGCGCCGCGCGCACCGCGAGCCTCGCCATGCGGCTCAGCTGCGCCCAGACGGCCTCGCGCATCGCGTCGGGAAGCCGCCGGGGCGGACGGGGCGCGTCACCCGCACGGCGGAGGTCCTCGTGGTGGACGACGAACTCCACCAGGTTCACGGCGTCGCCACCGAGCCTCGTCGGACGCAGGCCGTCGCTGCCGAGGAGCTCGTCGACGAGCGCGGCGTACCCGCCGGGGGTCCCGGCTGCGCGCGCGACCTCCGACTGCCGCGGCTCCTGCCCGGGCGCTGCACCCGCTCGCATGTCCAGCGCCAGCACCCAGGGCCGGGTCTCGCGCAGCACGACGTGCGCGAGGAGGTCCTCGCTGCGCCAGCCCTCGCACAGCGTCGGCGCACCCGGCCCGACCTCCCGGAAGGTGGCGGCCAGGGCGTGCCGCTCGGGCTCGCTCCACGTGAGGGCAGGGGACACCCGACACTCCTCGGGACGGCGGCTGGGATGCGTCGTCATCCTCACACGACGCGCCGGGACTCCGCACAGCGGGTCCGTGCGGGGGCGCTCAGCGTACGGGCACGCCCGCGCCACGCATGTGGTCCTTGACCTCGCCCACCGTGAGGGTGCCGAAGTGGAAGACCGACGCGGCCAGGACGGCGTCGGCCCCGGTCTGCGCCGCCTGGGTGAAGTGCTCGGCCGCCCCCGCACCCCCGGAGGCGATGAGGGGCACGGTCACCTGCGCGCGCACGGCGGCGAGCATCTCCAGGTCGAAGCCGTTCTCGGTGCCGTCGGCGTCGATGGAGTTGAGGAGGATCTCCCCGGCGCCGCGCTCGGCCGCCTCGACCGCCCACGCGACGGCGTCGATCCCGGTGCCACGCCGCCCGCCGTGCGTGGTGACCTCGTAGCCCGACGGCGTGGTCGCACCGTCGCGGCACCGGCGTGCATCGACCGAGAGCACGGCGACCTGGCGCCCGAAGCGCTCGGCGACCTCGGTGAGCAGCTCGGGCCGGGCGACGGCGGCGGTGTTGACGCCGACCTTGTCCGCGCCGGCACGCAGCAGCCGGTCGACATCCTCGACGGAGCGGACCCCACCACCCACGGTCAACGGCACGAAGATCTCCTCGGCGGTGCGCGAGACGACGTCCAGCGTCGTGGCCCGGTCCTCCGTCGAGGCCGACACGTCGAGGAAGGTGATCTCGTCGGCGCCCTCGGCGTCGTAGCGACGGGCCAGCTCGACCGGGTCACCGGCGTCGCGCAGGTTCTCGAAGCGCACACCCTTGACGACGCGCCCGGCGTCGACGTCGAGGCAGGGGATCACGCGGACGGCCACACTCATCGTTCCTCCAGGGTCAGGGCTGCGAGAAGGGTACCGACCCGGGGAGGGCGGTGGCCGGTAGCGTTCACGACGTGACCCCCCTCGACCGAGTCCTCGCGCTCGTCCCAGCGGACCTGCGCACCGGCACCGCTCCGGCGTCCGGCCGACCCTTCGTCGTGGGGATCGACGGCAGGTCGGGTGCCGGCAAGACCGAGCTCGCCGCCGCGCTCGTCGCGACCCTCCCCGGCGCGCGGGTCGTCGCGCTGGAGGACGCCTACCGGGGGTGGGCGGGACTGCGCGAGGGGGTCGAGGAGATCGCCACCGGGGTCCTCGCGCCGCTGCGGCAGGGGCTCCCCGGGCGGTACCGCAGGTACGACTGGGTGCGGGGAGAGCTCGCCGGGACGGTCGAGGTGGAACCGGCCGCCGTCGTCGTCCTCGAGGGCTGCGGAGCCGGCTCGCTGCCCTGCGCGCCGTACCTCGACGTCCTCGTGTGGCTCGAGGCGCCCGAGCACGAGCGGCACCACCGGGCGATGGCCCGCGACGACGGCGCCTGGCTGGACCGGTGGTCGACGTGGTCGGCCCAGGAGGCCGAGCTGCTGGCCGAGCACGACGCGCGCGCCGCGGCGGACGCCGTCATCGACACCTCCACCGAGTAGCCGGTCGCCCGACCCCGGTGAGGTCCTGCCACGCCGTGCCGAGGACGGTGAGAAGCCTGCGCCCCGCCAGGCGGGATCGGCCGCGTTCGGCGATCCTGGAGCGCCAGGTGTGATCCACACCACCGCCGCTCTCGACCAGGAGGGATCCCATGACCACGCAGGTTCACAAGTCCATCGAGGTGAACGTCCCCGTGTCCACGGCCTACAACCAGTGGACGCAGTTCGAGGAGTTCCCCCACTTCATGGGGGGCGTCCAGAGCGTGACCCAGCTGACGGACGACCGCCTCGAGTGGGTCGCGGAGATCGCGGGCGTGAAGCGCCGCTGGAAGGCCCGCATCCTCGAGCAGGTCCCCGACCGCAAGGTCGCCTGGGCCGCCATCGAGGGCGCGACGAACGCCGGCGCCGTGGAGTTCGCCGACCTCGGTGGACGCACGCAGGTCACCCTCACGCTCGAGTACGAGCCCGAGGGGCTGGTCGAGAAGGTCGGCGACGCGCTCAGCGTCATCGAGCGGCAGGCCGAGTCCGACCTCGCCAATTTCAAGGAGTTCATCGAGGCCGAGGGCTACGCCACCGGCGCCTGGCGCGGGACGGTCGACGGCGTGGGGACGCCCGGCCTCGAGGACGCCACCTCCCAGGGTGACTCGGGCAAGGCCGGCCTGGGGAAGGCGGCCGCCGCAGCGGCCGGGCTCGGGGCGGCCGCGGCCGGCGCTGCCATCGCCGCGGGCGTCAAGAAGAAGTCCGACTCCGACGTCCCGGGCGTGACCGTCACGCCGGCCGCGGGCGACGCCGACCTGGCCACGACCGACGCCGACTTCGTCGGTGGGGACGAGGCGGACACCGCGCCCTCCGGCACGGCCCGCACGGCCGGTGGCGCCGTCGGGACCGGTGCCGGCGGGGGCACGGGCGACGAGCTCGTCGACGACGCCCTGCAGCCGGCCACCGACGAGTCCGACCCGGCACACCCGAGGCGGTCCACCGCGGGCGACGACCCCGACGACCTGACTCGCTGACGGCGGGGTCGGCGGCCCCCCGCCGGCCACGCGCCTTCCGCCGGAACCCTCCGCGACCCGGTCGAGCAGCTGGTGGCCCATGGGCCCCACCTGCTCGACCAGGTTCGGCCGGCAGCGGGAGCCGGGAGCGCACGCCGGGACCCGGCAGCGTGCCGCCGCAGCCACGCGCCACTGTGCGAGAATCGTGGGCGGCCAGTCGGGGGAGTGCACGGTGCTCAGCCGACCGGTGCCGTACCGCCGCCGAGCCAACGAGGAGCAGACCGCCGTGCCGGAGACCAGCACCCGGACACGGAGATTCGATCCCGGCCCCGGCCCCCGCCCCTACCGGCTGCCCGGCGGCACGCTGCGCCGCTCGCTCAGCCTCATGGGCCGCGGCATGCGGGACTCTCCGCGCACCTCGACGCTGGCGATCGTCAGCTCGGTGGTCTACGGCCTCGGCACCGTCGGTTCCGGGCTTCTTCTCGGGCGGGTCACCGACACGGTCATCGCCCCCGCGCTCACCGGCGAGGACGTGCCCACGTCCCACGTCTGGCTCGCCGGCCTGGCCCTGCTCACCGTCGGCCTGGTGACGGCCGCCGCCGTGGCGGGACGGCGCGTGTGGGCGGGAGCCGCCGTCTTCGAGATCCAGGCCGCGCACCGGCTACGGGTCACCCGCCAGTACCTCCGGCTGCCGATGTCCTGGCACCGCCGCCACCCGGCCGGCCGGCTGCTGTCCAACGCCAACGCCGACGCCGAGGCCGCCTCGGGCGTCTTCATGCCGCTGCCGTTCGCGATCGGCGTCGCCGTCATGCTCGTCGTCGCCGGCACCGCGATGCTCCTCGCCGACCCGCTCATGGGGGCGGTCGGCGTGAGCGTGCTCCCCGTCGTCGTCATGGTCAACGCGGTGTTCCGCCGGAAGATGTCACCCCGCGTCGCTGCGTCCCAGCGGCTGCGCGCCGAGGTCTCCGACGTCGCCCACGAGTCCTTCGAGGCCTCGCTGCTCGTCAAGTCCCTCGGCACCGAGGCCGTGGAGGAGCGGCGCTTCGCCGAGGTCACCACGCGGCTGCAGGACGCGAACATCGCCATGGGCAAGGTGCGCTCGGTCTTCGACCCGATCATCGAGTTCCTGCCCTCGGTGGCGACCCTCGCCGTCGTCGCCGTCGGGGCGGGCCAGGTGCAGCGTGGTGCGGCGGACACCGGCGACCTCGTGATGATCGCCTACCTCCTCACCCTCATGACCTTCCCGGTGCGCGCCATCGGCTTCGTCCTCGCCGAGCTGCCCCGGTCCACCGTGGGCCACGACCGCATCTCCTACGTCGTCGACGCCGAGGGCTCGATGCCCGAGGGCACCGCCACGCTGCACGGCCGGGAGGGGCTCGCCGTCGACGTCGAGAACGTCACGCTCGAGGTCCCGGCGCGTCTCATGCCGGGGGAGCCGGGCCAGGACCCGGTGCCGCCGGGCCGTGCCTCCGGGACGGTCGCGCTCCTGCGGGACGTGTCGATGCGGGTCCCCGCCGGCCGGACGGTCGCCGTCGTCGGCTCCACCGGCGCCGGCAAGTCGACGCTCACCACCGTCGTCGCCCGCCTCGTGGACCCGACGGCCGGCCGTGTGCTGCTCGACGGCACCGACGCCCGCGAGCTCAGCCACGCCGAGCGCACCGCGCAGGTGGCCCTCGTCAGCCAGTCGACCTTCGTCTTCGACGACACCATCCGCGGCAACATCGTGCTGGACGACGACGGCGCCGTCACCGACGAGGAGGTCTGGGACGCCCTGCGCACCGCCCGTGCCGAGGACTTCGTCCGGGCACTGCCGCACGGTCTCGACACCGTCGTGGGCGAGCGCGGCGCGACCCTGTCCGGCGGCCAGCGGCAGCGGCTCGCGATCGCCCGTGCCCTCGTCCGGCGGCCCCGCCTGCTCGTCCTGGACGACGCGACCAGCGCCGTCGACCCCGTCGTCGAGCAGGAGATCCTCGCCGGCCTCGGCGCCACCGGCGGGACCGGCGTGAGCGTCCTGCTCGTCGCCTACCGCACGGCGACGATCGCCCTCGCGGACATGGTCGTCCACCTCGAGCGGGGTCAGGTGGTCGACATCGGCACGCACGAGGAGCTCATGGCGCGGGACCCGGGCTACGCCGACCTCGCCTCGACCTACGCCCGGCGCAGCGCGGCACAGGAGCAGGAGGCGGCGCGATGAGCTCGACCATCTCCACGTCCTCCGAGCTCGGGGTCGGCGCGACCGTCCGGCGCGGCCTGCAGCTCTCCCCGGCGATGCTCGAGGGCATCGGCTGGACCCTGGCCCTGGCGGTGCTCGCCACGGCCGGCCGCGTCGTCGTGCCGGTCGTCATCCAGCTCGTCACGGACAACGCGATCATGGCCGAGGGCGGCCCCGACGTCCCCGCGGTCCTGGGCACGGCGCTGCTCGCCCTGGCTGCGATCGTCGTCGCGGGCATCGCCAGCTCGTTCGTCAACATCCGGCTCTTCCGGGCCAGCGAGCGCGGCCTGGCGCAGCTGCGCACCCGTACCTTCCGCCACGTCCACGACCTCGCCGTGCTCACCCAGAACGCCGAGCGACGCGGCTCGCTCGTGTCCCGCGTGACGAGCGACGTCGACACCGTCTCCCGCTTCGTCCAGTTCGGTGGCCTCCAGCTCATCCTCAACCTCGGTCAGCTGCTGGCCGCGACCGTCGCCATGGTCGTCTACTCCCCGCTGCTGGCGCTGGTCGTGTGGCTGTGCTTCACGCCGATGTTCGTCCTCGCGCCGCGCGCCCAGCGGGTCATCTCCCGTGCGTACGGGTCCGTCCGCGTCAAGGTCGGCGCGATGCTCGGGGCCATCTCGGAGTCCATCGTCGGGGCGGAGACGATCCGCGCCTACGGTGCCTCGGGGCGCACGCAGCGCCGCATCGACGACGCGGTGCAGGACCACCGGGCGCAGGCGATCAAGGCGCAGACCTTCACCGCGTTGGCCTTCTCCACCGGGATGGCGTTCTCGGGCGTCGCGCTGGGCGCCACGGTCGTCGTCGGCACGGTCCTCGCCCTGGACGGCCACCTCACGCTCGGGCAGCTGCTCGCCTTCCTCTTCCTCGTCCAGATGTTCACCGGGCCGGTGCAGAACGCCACCGAGATGCTCAACGAGCTGCAGAACGCGGTCGCCGGCTGGCGGCGCGTCATCGCGGTCCTCGAGACGCCGCTGGAGATCACCGACCCGCACGTGCCGGAGGGCACCGACGGCACGGGCGAGCTGCGGGCGAGCGACGTCGCCGCCGGGGAGTCCGGCGCAGCCCCTCCCGGTGACGGGGTGCCGTCGCCCGGCAGCGGGGCCGACGACGGCGTCCACCGGGCCGCCGCGGTCGAGTTCCGCGACGTCCGGTTCGCCTACCCGCAGGGCCCGGAGGTGCTCCACGGCATCGACCTCACCATCGCGCCGGGCACGTCGGTGGCCATGGTGGGGGAGACCGGCTCGGGCAAGACGACGCTCGGCAAGCTCCTCGCCCGGCTCATGGACCCGACGAGCGGGCAGGTGCTCCTCGACGGCGTCGACCTGCGCGAGCTGCCGCTGGCCACGCTGCGCAGCCGGGTGGTGCTCGTCCCGCAGGAGGGCTTCCTCTTCGACGGGTCGATCGCCCAGAACGTCGCCTACGGCCGGGTGGCCCACGGCCGCGCGGACGTCGACCGCGCCGTCACCGACCTCGGGCTGGACGGGTGGCTGAGCACCCTTCCCGACGGCGTCGACACTGCCGTCGGGCAGCGCGGCGAGTCGCTCTCGGCCGGGGAGCGCCAGCTGGTGGCGATCGCCCGCGCCTACCTCGCCGACGCCGACCTGCTCGTCCTCGACGAGGCGACCTCCGCCGTCGACCCCGCGACCGAGGGACGCATCAGCCAGGCGCTGGCGCGGCTGCAGGCCGGCCGGACCTCGGTGGCGATCGCCCACCGGCTGTCGACCGCCGAGGCCGCGGACCTCGTCGTCGTCGTGGACGCGGGGGACGTCGTCGAGGTCGGGCACCACCGCGAGCTCGTCGCCCGCGGCGGGGTCTACGCGCGGATGCACCGGAGCTGGGTCAGCCAGGCCCACTGACCCGGGTGCCGGGTCAGGAGGGACGGCGGACGTCCCACGTCTCGCGGATGTCGACGCCGGCGTCCCTGATGAGGTTGAAGACCGGGCAGCGGCGCAGCACCCGGGCCCGGAGCTCGGCGAGCTCGTCCTCGGCGGCGGCGGTGGCGAGCGTGACCGTCAGCGTGACCTGCTGGAAGTGCGGCGAGACGTCGGCGGTGCCCGCGAAGCCACGCAGGTCGATGGTGCCGGTCGCGTCGGTCCGCACGCCCTCCACCGTGATGCCGAGCTCGGTGGCGACCGTCTCGATCACGACCGTGACGCAGCCGTTGAGCGAGCCGAGCAGGTACTCGATGGGGTTGGCGCCCTCGTCCGTGCCGCCGAGCGACTCCGGCTCGGCGACGACGAAGGAGAAGTGGCGCGCCTCGACGGCGGTCGACAGCTGGCCCGTGGAGGCGCCGGTGGCGGTGAAGTCAGCCAGGCGGGGCGTGGGGTCGGTGGTGGTAGCGGTGGCGGTCATCGGTCTCTCCAGCTCGTCGTCGGGTGTGTTGGATCGGACGTTAGGGGTCCCCGCCGGGCGCCGGCGACGGCGCCCCGGCGGGTGAGACCGTGCACGCCGCAGGTCCCACGCTCCGAGACGCGCCGCCGGCGTCCTTCACCGATGGCGCGCTGTGCGGTAGCCGGGCAGACGCGGCCGCGACATCACCGGCCGGCGACACCCCCCGGCGGCGAGATCGCAGTCCGGTTCCGAGATCGCAGTGCAGCACTGCGATCTGGGCCCCAAACTGCGATCTCGGTGGGAGGCACCGGCGGGTGCACGACAAGGTTGGGGGAGCGGCCGGCGGGGGCACGGCACGGTTGGGGCGGGGCGTGGCCGGGGCGGCCTGCGGCGGGGGTCTGCCGGGCGGCCGGCGGGTGCACGGCACGGTCGGCGGGTGCGGCGCCGCGGGGCGGGTGCCGGGTCTGGCAAGATCGACGGGTGCCACGCCTCGACCCCACGATCGCCACCCGGCTCAAGCGCGACAGCGCCGGGCTCGTCTGCGCCGTCGTCCAGGACGACGCCACCGACCAGGTCCTCATGGTCGGCTGGATGGACGACGAGGCCCTCACGCGCACCCTCACCACCGGCCGCGCCACCTACTGGTCGCGGTCCCGGCAGGAGTACTGGCGCAAGGGAGACACCTCCGGCAACGTCCAGCACGTGCGCTCCGTCGCACTCGACTGCGACGGCGACTCCCTCCTCGTCCGTGTCCACCAGGTCGGTCCGGCCTGCCACACGGGGACGCGCTCCTGCTTCGAGGCCGGCGGGGACCTCGGTGCGGTCGTGGGCGAGGACGACGGCGCCCCGGGAGCCCCGGCATGAGCGGCTGGGGCACCACCTCTCCCGACCTCGCGACGTTCCGTGAGCTCGCCGCCGACCGCCGCGTCATCCCCGTCACGCGGCGGCTGCTCGCCGACGACGTCACCCCGGTGGGCCTGTACCGCCGCCTCGCCGCCGGCCGGCCGGGCACCTTCGTCCTCGAGTCCGCGGAGCACGGCGCGTGGTCCCGGTGGTCCTTCGTCGGCGTCCGGTCGCGCGCCACCCTGCTCTCCCGCGGGGGACGGGCCCGGTGGCTCGGCGACGTGCCCGTCGGGATCCCCACCGAGGGGCCGGTGCTCGACGTCCTCCGCGAGACGCTGCGCGCCCTGCACACCCCGGCGCTGCCGGGCCTCCCGCCGCTCACCGGCGGGCTGGTCGGCTCGCTGGGCTGGGACGTGCTGCGCCAGTGGGAGCCGCGGCTGCGGGCCAACGCGCCCGTCGAGCTCGACGTCCCGGAGGTCGCGCTGTGCCTGACGAGCGACCTCGCCGCGGTCGACCACTCCGACGGCTCGGTGTGGCTCATCGCCAACGCGATCAACTTCGACGACACCGACGAGCGAGTCGACCAGGCCCACGCCGACGCCGTCGCCCGCCTCGACGCGATGGAGGCGGACCTGCTCCGGCCCGCCCCCAGTCACGCGGCCGTCAGCGCGGGGACCGTCCCGGTCGGCGAGGGCCTGCGCTTCCGCACGACCCGCGCGGACTTCGAGAGCGGCGTCCAGGCCGCCAAGCAGGCGATCCGCGACGGGGAGGTCTTCCAGCTCGTCCTCTCCCAGCGGGTCGAGCTCGACTCCCCGGCGCCGGCCCTCGAGGTGTACCGGGCACTGCGCACGATCAACCCCAGCCCGTACATGTACTACCTCGAGCTGCCGGACGAGCCGGCCGAGGGCCGGTCGGCGAGCTTCGCCGTCGTCGGTTCCAGCCCGGAGACGCTCGTCAAGGTGACCGACGGCACCGTCGTCACGTTCCCGATCGCCGGCTCCCGGCCCCGCGGCGACGGTGCGGAGGCGGACCGCACGATGGCCGAGGAACTCCTCGCGGACCCGAAGGAGCGCTCGGAGCACATCATGCTCGTCGACCTCGCCCGCAACGACCTCGTCAAGGTGTGCGAGCCGCAGAGCGTCGAGGTCGTCGAGCTCATGGAGATCAAGCGCTTCAGCCACATCATGCACATCTCCTCGACGGTGACCGGCCGCCTCCGTGCCGACGCGAGCGCACTCGACACGCTCGTGGCGACGTTCCCGGCCGGCACCCTGTCCGGGGCACCCAAGCCCCGGGCGATCGAGCTCATCGACGACCTCGAGCCCGCCCGACGCGGCATCTACGGCGGCACCATCGGCTACTTCGACTTCGCGGGCGACGCAGACATGGCGATCGCGATCCGCACCGCCTACATCCGCGACGGCGTCGCGAGCGTCCAGGCGGGCGGCGGGATCGTCGCCGACTCGGTGCCGGCACTGGAGTACGAGGAGTCGCGGAACAAGGCGGCAGCCGCGCTGCGGGCCGTCCAGGTCGCCGCGTCCCTGCGCCCCGCGGCAGGCGGGTCGTGAGCAGCTCTGCCGGGTCGGGCTCGCCCGGTGGTCGGCACGGGCGGGGCGTGACCCGGGGCCGCGCCGTCGTCGTCGTCCTCCTGCTCGGCGTCCTGGGCTTCGGGCTCTCCGCCCTGCCGTGGGCCGGCGCGCCCGTCGCCACGGTGCTGGCCGAGCAGAGCGTGCGCCTCTCCGGTGCCGAGGCGGCCCCCGTGACGACGGCTGCCAGCCTCGCGGTCCTCGCCACCGGGCTGGCCGTGGCGATCGGTGGACGGTGGGTCACGCGGCTGTGCGCCCTCGCGCTCGTCGCCCTGGGTGTGCTGCTCGCGGCGTCGGCCGTGGGCTTCGTCCTCGACCCCGGCCCGCGGCTGCTCGCCGCGGCCGCGGAGCTTACCGGCGTCCGTGAGATCGCCGGTGATCCGGTGGTCACGGCCTGGCCCTACGTCACCGCCGCCCTCGGCCTGCTCGTCGCTGCGTCCGCCGTCCTCGTGCTCAGGGTACCGACGGCGACGGCGGCCGGCCGTCGCTACGAGCGGGCGGGGACGGGGCCTGCACCGGACGCGGGCACCGACGACCGCGACGACCGCGTCCGGGCGATGGACGACTGGGACGCGCTCGGGCGGGGCGAGGATCCGTCCGCGTCCGACCAGCGCTAGGCTTGCCCGAGATGACGACCGTTGAAGGGAACCCCACCATGGTGCACGACGGCCCCCGCCGTGACTACGAGCTGCCGCCCGCCGTCCCGGCCGAGAACGAGGGCAAGACCGTCGCCGGCTGGGTGATGTTCTGGGTCGTGTGCGTCGGTGCGCTCGTCACCGGTCTCGGTCTCGTGCTGTGGGAGCAGTGGGTGCTCATCGTCGGCGTCGCCATCCTCATCGGCGGCCTGGTGCTCAGCGGCGTGCTCAGTGCCATGGGCAAGGGCCAGCCGCGCAACCGCGAGAACCCGCCCCGCTCGGGCCAGCCCGACTGGTACGCGTGAGCACCACCGTGCCCGCGGCGGGCAACCGCTACGGCACGTGGGCGCTGACCCTGAGCATCGTCGGGATCGTCGCGCTCTTCGCCCCGGCCGCCGTCGTCGTCGTCCTCCTCGGTACCGCCGTGAGCATCATCGCGGTGGTCCTCGGGATCAGGGGACTGCTCGCCGTCGGGGCCGGGCGGGCGACCAACCGTCCCCAGTCGATCGCGGGCATCGGGCTCGGGGTCCTCGGCACGCTGCTGTGGCTGACGGCCCTGCTCGGCGTGCTCGTCGGCGTCTGACGGGGACCGGCCGGCGGTACCTGCCGCCCGGTAGCCGGACGGTGCACCGGGGTGTCCGAGGTGGCACCTACCATGGACGCAACCAGGGGAGGGAGACACGGTGACGATCCTGGAAGACATTGTCGCGGGGGTCCGGGAGGACCTCGCAGAGCGTGAGGCGCGCGTCCCGCTCGACGCGCTGAAGGAACGGGCGCAGCAGCAGCCGGGGGCGCGGGACGCGGTCGCCGCGCTGCGCGGTGGCCGTGACGCGGTGACCGTCCTCGCGGAGGTGAAGCGGTCCAGCCCGTCCAAGGGTGCGCTGGCCGACATCGCCGACCCCGCCGGGCTGGCCGCCGACTACGAGGCCGGCGGCGCGAGCGCCATCAGCGTGCTCACCGAGCGGCGGCGCTTCGGCGGCTCGCTCGAGGACCTCGCCGCCGTCCGCGCAGCGGTCGACGTCCCCGTTCTGCGCAAGGACTTCATCGTCACGCCCTACCAGGTGTGGGAGGCCCGCGCCTACGGGGCCGACATCGTGCTGCTCATCGTCGCGTCCCTCGAGCAGACGGTGCTCACCTCGCTCGTCGAACGGGTGGAGTCCCTCGGGATGACGGCGCTCGTCGAGGCGCACGACCGCGAGGAGGCCGTCCGCGCGGTTGACGCCGGCGCCAAGGTCGTCGGCATCAACGCTCGGAACCTCCACACCCTCGAGGTCGACCGCTCGGTCTTCGGCACTGTCGTCGACGTCGTCCCGGACCACGTCCTCAAGGTCGCCGAGTCCGGTGTCCGAGGCCCCCACGACGTCCTCGAGTACGCCCGGGCCGGCGCGGACGTCGTCCTCGTCGGGGAGGCGCTCGTCACCCAGGGCACCCCGCGCCAGGCGGTGGCCGACATGGTCGCCGCGGGCACCCACCCGTCGCTGCGGGCGGTCCGCCCGTGAACCTGTCGCACGCCGAGGGCCCCTACTTCGGCCAGTTCGGGGGCCGGTTCGTCGCCGAGGCGCTCATCGCCGCGCTCGACGAGCTCGACGTCGCGTGGCAGGAGCTGCGTGAGGACCCGTCCTTCCAGGCCGAGCTCGACGAGCTGCACCGCACCTACAGCGGGCGCCCGAGCATCATCACCGAGGTGCCGCGCTTCGCGGAGCACGCCGGGGGAGCGCGGGTCATCCTCAAGCGCGAGGACCTCAACCACACGGGGTCCCACAAGATCAACAACGTGCTCGGTCAGGCACTGCTCACCCGCAAGCTCGGCAAGAAGCGCGTCATCGCCGAGACGGGCGCGGGTCAGCACGGCGTCGCCACCGCGACAGCGGCGGCACTGCTCGGCCTCGAGTGCGTCATCTACATGGGCGAGGAGGACGTCCGCCGCCAGGCGCTCAACGTCGCCCGGATGGAGCTCCTCGGCACGACGGTCGTCCCGGTGTCCACCGGCTCCCGCACGCTCAAGGACGCCATCAACGAGGCGTTCCGCGACTGGGTGACGAACGTGGAGACCACCAACTACGTCTTCGGCACCGCCGCCGGGCCGCACCCCTTCCCCGGCATGGTGCGCGACCTCCAGAAGATCATCGGCGAGGAGGCGCGCGAGCAGGTGCTCGCGCTGACCGGTGCCCTGCCCGACGTCGTCTGCGCCTGCGTGGGCGGCGGGTCAAACGCCATCGGGATCTTCAACGCCTTCCTCGACGACGACGCCGTGCGCCTCGTCGGCCTCGAGGCGGCCGGTGACGGCGTCGAGACCGGGCGGCACGCCTCCTCGATCACCGCCGGGACTCCCGGTGTGCTCCACGGTGCGCACACCTTCCTGCTCCAGGACGAGGACGGGCAGACGGTGGAGTCGCACTCGATCTCCGCCGGGCTCGACTACCCGGCGGTCGGCCCGGAGCACGCGTGGCTCGCCGACCTCGGCCGCGCCGAGTACGTGCCGGTCACCGACGCCGAGGCCATGGAGGCGTTCCGCCTGCTCTGCCGCACCGAGGGGATCATCCCCGCGATCGAGAGCTCGCACGCCCTGGCCGGCGCGCTGCGGATCGGGCGTGCCGCCCGCGAGGCGGGGGAGCCGGCACCGACGATCCTCGTCAACCTCTCCGGGCGAGGCGACAAGGACGTCGAGACGGCCGCCGCCTGGTTCGGACTGCTCGACGACGAGACGGCGGCGGCACCGCAGGACGAGGCGAAGACGGGCGCGGTCGACGGCGCCGGCTACGAGGCGACGGGCAGCGTGGAGAATTGAGCGAGATGGACGAGCAGACCACCACGACGACGGCACGGCCGGGCCCCCGGTCTGGCGCGGTGATCGACGCCGCCCTCGCCGAGGGGCGCAAGGCCCTGGTCGTGTACCTGCCGGTGGGCTTCCCCACCGTCGCGGGCTCGGTCGAGGCGGCCCGGACCGCCGTCGACGCCGGCGCCGACGTCGTCGAGCTCGGGCTGCCCTACTCGGACCCCGGCATGGACGGGGAGGTCATCCAGCACGCCACCACCCAGGCGCTCGCACAGGGCACCCGGGTGACCGACGTGCTCCACGCCGTCGAGGAGGTGGCCCGGACGGGGGCCGCGGTGCTCGTCATGACCTACTACAACCCGGTGCTGCGGTACGGCGTCGAGCGGTTCGCCCGCGACCTCGCCAACGCCGGGGGAGCCGGCCTCATCACCCCCGACCTCGTCCCCGACGAGGCCGATACCTGGGTCTCCGCGGCCGACGCCCACGACCTCGACAAGGTCTTCCTCGTCGCGCCGAGCTCCACCGACGCACGCCTCGCGATGACGGCCACCGCCTCGCGCGGCTTCGTCTACGCGGCCTCCACCATGGGCGTCACCGGGGTGCGGTCCGCGGTCGACACGCACGCCCGCGAGCTCGTGTCCCGCACCCGGGAGGCCGGTGCCGCCCGCGTGTGTGTGGGGCTCGGCGTGTCGACCGGCGAGCAGGCGGCGGAGGTGGCGGGGTACGCCGACGGCGTCATCGTCGGTTCGGCCCTCGTGCGCACCCTGCGTGACCCCGACGAGCGCGCGTCCCGCACCGCTCTGCGCAGCCTGGTCGAGGACCTCGCCGACGGCGTCCGCCGGCACTGACCCGCACCCGGCCCCCCGCCGGCCCCTGGCGCCGACAGCTGGATCTGCAGCGGGGTTCTGCGCGCACGCCGCCACCGGGTCGTGACGACCGGGTGAGCCCGCGGGTCCGGTTACGCTGCCTGGGTGCTGATCCTCCCCGCCTCGCTCCCGAGCCCGTCCCAGGCCGAGTGGTACCTCGGGCCGTTCCCGCTGCGTGCCTACGCGCTGGCCATCGGGATCGGCATCGTCGCCGCCTGGTGGATCCTGGACCGCCGCTACACCGCGAAGGGCGGCCCGCGGGACACGGCGATCGACGTCGCGCTGTGGATGGTGCTCTTCGGGATCGTCGGCGCCCGGATCTACCACGTCGTGTCCTCACCCGATGCGTACTTCGGCGAGAACGGCGACCCGGCCCGGATCATCGAGATCTGGAACGGCGGCCTGGGGATCTGGGGCGCGATCGCCGGCGGCGCGGTCGGGGCGTGGATCGCCATGCGACGTCGCGGCCTGCGCCTGGCTCCGTTCGCCGACGCCCTGGCACCCGGCCTGCTGGTCGCGCAGGCGATCGGGCGGCTGGGCAACTACTTCAACCAGGAGCTCTACGGCGCCCCCACCACCCTGCCCTGGGGGCTGGAGATCGACGCTGCGCACCGCGTCTCCGGGTACACCGACCCGGCCCTGCTCTTCCACCCCACGTTCCTGTACGAGATGGTGTGGAACCTCGCGATGGTCGGTGTGCTCCTGTGGGCGGAGCGACGCTTCCGGCTCCGCCACGGGCGGGTCATGTGGCTCTACGTCATGCTCTACACCGCGGGCCGCGTGTGGATCGAGTACCTGCGCATCGACGCCGCGGAGACCGTGCTCGGCCTGCGGCTCAACGTGTGGACCTCGATTTTCGTCTTCCTCCTCGCCCTCGCCTTCTTCGTGCGGATCGGGCGCCGGACCCGCGGTCAGGAGGAGGAGATCTGGTTGCCCGGGCACCAGCCCGAGACCGACGAGGGCGCAGCAGACGGCGGCGCGGCCGGGGACGGTGCCGCTCGGGCCGCGACGGCGACGCCGGCCCGCGGCAGCACGGACGGGGACGAGGACGGCACCTCCGGGACGGTCACGCCGGCGCGCGGGACCGCGGACGCTGACGACAGCGGCGTGGGCCGGGCGGAGGGCTCGGCACGCGCGACCCTGGACGACGACGCCGTGCGTGGGCCGGGGACGCCCTCGGCCTCCGGTTCCGTGGACGCGGCCGAGGACAGCGACGCCCGCCCGGCATCACCGCCCGACCGCTAGGAGGCCGGCTCGCTCCGGCTCACGCTGCTGCCGACCTTCCGGCCGATCGCCAGGTGCCCACCGAGGAAGCCGCCCGCGCCGGCTGCCAGCATCCCGAGCTGGCCGAGGAGGACTCCACCGCCGTGGTGCCCGGAGCGGCGGGCCAGCCAGGAGCCGGCGAGCAGGGCAGCCGCGGCACCGTTCGCCGCGGCGTGCACCACCCCGGCTCGCCGGACGTCCCGTCCGTCGGTCCGTGCCCACTCCGCCCAGCCGGTGACCGCCGTCGGCACGGCGGCGAGCACCCCCAGCCCGACGAGCCGTTGCGACGCGCGGCGGGAGCCCGCCACCGGCAGCACGTCGAGCACCCAGGAGCTGGCCCACAGCCCGATGGGCAGGTCGGTGAGGATCGGGTGCAGCGCGTGGCCGAGCTGCTTCCCGGTGAGGAGGTCGCGCAGCCCGGGGGACGCGACGAGCTGCTCGGCCGGTCCGGAGAGCCCGTCCACCAAGCCGTCCAGACGCGTGTCCTGCTCGATGGCGGACGCGATGCGCTCCCCGACGGAGCCGTGCGCGGTCATCGATCCGCCCCCGTGGCTGCCGTGCGGTGGGGGAGCAGCGCGACGAGCAGGCCACCGATCACCGAGGCGAGGTGGAGCCAGTTGTCCGCCCAGTTGATGTTGAGGAAGTTGGCGTCGGGGTTGTCGACGACGAGCAGGCCGTAGACGAACGTCGCGCCGTAGCCGAGCACGAGGAGCCACCCGAAGGTGCGCGCCCCGCTCGCCGTGCGCCACAGCACCACGCCGAGCAGCCCGATGAGGACGTGCACGACGTTGTGGAGCGGGTTGATCGCGAAGCCGAGCAGCGTCTGGCTGTGGTCGTGCTCGGTCCAGCCGTCGAAGCCCGTGACGGCGAAGCCGACGAGACCGACGAGGAGGAAGACGACACCGATGAGCAGGGCGAGCCACTGGTGGGTCCCCCGCCGGACCGGGGTGCTGCGGGTGGTGGACATTGCGACCTCCGAGGGTGACGGATGTGGTCGGCACCATGGTGACGCTGATCACACGGGCGTGCACTCCGGGCACCACCGGATGCCGGTCGCCGGACCGCCGGTGAGAATCTGCAGATGGCCACATCCCCCCACCTGAACGGCGACGCGGAGGACCTGGCACGCGTCGTCGCCGAGCACGCGGACGAACGCGGCATGACGGTCGCCACGGCCGAGTCGCTGACCAGCGGACAGATCGCCGTCCACCTCGGTGCCGCTCCCGGCGCAGGAGGCTGGTTCGCCGGCGGAGCGGTCGCCTACACGGTCGAGGCGAAGCAGGAGGCGCTCGGCGTGCCCCCCGGACCCGTCATCAGCGAGCAGTGCGCGCGGGCGATGGCCGAGGGAGCCGCCCGGCTCCTCGGTGCCGACTGCGCCGTCGGGGTCACGGGCGTGGGCGGGCCCGACCGGCAGGAGGACCAGCCCGTCGGCACCGTGTTCATCGCCGTCCACACCCCGTCGGGCACCACCTGCGAGGAGCACCACTTCGACGGCGACGCTCACGAGATCCTGGACGCCACGACGCTGCGGGCGCTCGAGCTGCTCGGCACCGGCGTCGGGGCCGTCGAGCTCGCGGACTGACGCACACACCCCGCCCGGCGTGACGCACACCGCGGCCGCCGTGCCGAGGACGTGGTCGGGAACGTCGTCGCTCGCGAGTAGCATGGACGCGATCTGCCCATCCTTTAATGGCCCGTCCTGTGAGGCGGGGAAGGAGCCTGCCAGATGTCCCACGGTCCTGCCGTGCCCGAACCCGCGCCGGACGTCCTCGTCCTCGGCCCAGCGGAGATCTCCCGGGCGCTGACCCGCATCTCCCACGAGATCCTCGAACGCACCGAGCCGGGCGACACGCTCGTCCTCCTCGGCGTGCCCACCCGGGGTGCACCCCTCGCCCAGCGGCTGCACGAGCGTGTCCTCGCCGCAGGCGGCGCCGCCGAGCTCGGCACACTCGACGTCACCATGTACCGCGACGACCTCCGCTCCCAGCCCACCCGCACGCTGCTGCGGACGGAGGTCCCGCCCGGCGGCGTCGACGGCGCGACGGTCATCCTCGTCGACGACGTGCTGTACTCCGGCCGCACCATCCGCGCGGCCCTCGACGCGCTGTCCGACATCGGCCGCCCCGCCCGGGTCCAGCTCGCCGTCCTCGTCGACCGCGGGCACCGCGAGCTGCCGATCCGCGCGGACTACGTCGGCAAGAACCTGCCGACGTCCCGCCATGAGCGGGTCCAGGTGACGCTCGAGGAGATCGACGGCGAGGACGCCGTCACCATCGCCAAGCCCGCCGAGGGGAGCGACCGATGAGGCACCTGCTCTCCGCCGCCGACCTCGACCGGGACGCCGCCGTCGCCCTTCTCGACACCGCCGAGGAGATGGCCGAGACCCAGTCCCGGGAGATCCGCAAGCTGCCCACGCTGCGCGGCCGCACCGTGGTCAACCTCTTCTTCGAGGACTCGACCCGCACGAGGATCTCCTTCGAGGCCGCGGCCAAGAGGCTGTCCGCCGACGTCATCAACTTCGCCGCCAAGGGCTCGAGCGTCTCCAAGGGGGAGTCCCTCAAGGACACCGCCCAGACGCTGCAGGCGATGGGGGCCGACGCCGTCGTCATCCGCCACGGCGCGTCCGGTGCGCCGCACCGCCTCGCGCACGCGGGCTGGATCGACGTCCCGGTCGTCAACGCGGGCGACGGCACCCACCAGCACCCCACCCAGGCCCTGCTCGACGCGTACACCATCCGCCGCCACCTCGCCGCCCGGGGCGGTGACTCCCGCGGTCAGGACCTCACCGGCCTGCGCGTCGTCGTCGTCGGGGACGTGCTCCACTCCCGGGTGGCCCGCTCGAACGTGGACCTCCTCACCACCCTCGGGGCGCACGTGACGCTCGTCGCCCCGCCCACGCTCGTGCCCGTCGGGGCGGCCGGCTGGCCCGCGGAGGTCCGGTACGACCTCGACGCCGCCATCGCCGAGCAGCCCGACGCCGTCATGATGCTGCGGGTGCAGCGCGAGCGGATGTCCAGCTCCGGGGGCGGGTACTTCCCCTCGCCGCAGGAGTACAGCCGCCAGTACGGGCTCACCCGCGCCCGTCTCGCCGCGCTGCCCGACCACACGATCGTCATGCACCCCGGTCCGATGAACCGGGGCCTGGAGATTTCCGCCGAGGCCGCCGACAGCCCCCGCTCGACCATCGTCGAGCAGGTCGCCAACGGCGTCTCGGTCCGCATGGCCGTCCTCTACCACCTCCTCGCCGGGGCACCGGCGCCCACCGCGACGCAAGGAGCCACCGCGTGACCAGCTACCTCATCCGGGGCGCCGCCCCCCTCGGCGCCGAGCCCACCGACCTCCTCCTCACCGGCGGTGTCATCACCGCCACCGGGCCCGACGCCGCAGCGCAGGCGGGCACCGACGTCCGGACCGTGGACGCCGAGGGCCTCGTCGCCCTCCCCGGGCTCGTCGACCTCCACACCCACCTGCGCGAGCCCGGCCGCGAGGACGCCGAGACCGTCTGGTCCGGCACGCGCGCCGCGGCGATGGGCGGGTTCACCGCCGTCCATGCGATGGCGAACACCTCGCCGGTCGCCGACACCGCCGGTGTCGTCGAGCAGGTCTGGCACCTGGGCCGCCAGGCCGGCTGGACCGACGTGCTGCCGGTCGGCGCCGTCACGGTCGGACTCCGGGGCGAGCAGCTGGCCGAGCTGGGAGCAATGGCGGCGTCCGCCGCGCGCGTGCGGGTCTTCTCCGACGACGGCGTCTGCGTCTGGGACCCGGTCCTCATGCGACGCGCGCTCGAGTACGTCAAGGCCTTCGACGGCGTCATCGCCCAGCACGCGCAGGAGCCGCGCCTCACGCAGGGCGCCCAGATGAACGAGGGCGTCGTCTCTTCCGAGCTCGGGCTCACCGGTTGGCCCGCGGTCGCCGAGGAGTCGATCATCGCCCGCGACGTCCTCCTCGCCGAGCACGTCGGCTCCCGCGTGCACATCTGCCACCTGTCGACCGCCGGGTCGGTCGAGATCGTCCGCTGGGCCAAGTCGCGCGGCATCGACGTCACCGCCGAGGTCACCCCGCACCACCTGCTCCTCACCGACGAGCTCGCCCGCAGCTACGACCCGGCCTACAAGGTCAACCCGCCGTTGCGTACCGAGCAGGACGTGCTCGCCCTGCGCGCGGCCCTGGCGGACGGGACGATCGACGTCGTCGCCACCGACCACGCCCCTCACCCGGTGGAGGACAAGGACTGCGAGTGGGCCGACGCCGCGTTCGGCATGACGGGGCTCGAGACGGCGCTGCCGGTCGTCATCGAGACGATGGTCGAGCCCGGACTCATGTCCTGGGCCGACGTCGCGCGCGTGCTGTCCAGCCGGCCGGCCCACATCGGCAGGGTCGAGGGTCACGGCCGCCCCGTCGCCGTCGGTGAGCCGGCCAACCTCACCCTCGTGGACCCGGCCGCCCGCGTCGTCGTCGACGGCGCCCACCAGGCGACCACCAGCCGCAACACCCCGTTCCAGGGCCGTACCCTGCCAGGGCGCGTCGTGGCCACGTTCCTCCGCGGGCGTGCCACCGTGCTCGACGCCCAGCCCGTGCCTGCCGCCGACCACTCAGGAGGACCCCGTTGAGGAACCAGCGTGAGGACGCCCTGCTCGTCCTGGAGGACGGCTACGTCCTGCCGGGACGTGCCTACGCTGCCGAGGGTCGCACGGTCGGGGAGATCGTCTTCGCGACGGCGATGACCGGGTACCAGGAGACCGTCACCGACCCGTCCTACCACCGCCAGATCGTCACGATGACGGCGCCGCACATCGGCAACACCGGCGTCAACGACGAGGACCCGGAGTCCGACCGGGTGTGGGTCGCCGGCCTCGTGGTCCGTGACGCCGCCCGGCGCGCGTCGAGCTGGCGCTCGGTGGGGGAGTTCGAGGACAAGCTCCGCGAGGAGGACGTCGTGGGGATCTGCGACGTCGACACCCGCGCCCTCACCCGTCACCTGCGCGACCGCGGCGTCATGCGGGCCGGGATCTTCTCCGGCAGCGCGCTGCCGTCCGGGGCGATGTCGCTCGACGGGTCCGGGGTCGGGGTGCTCGTCGACCTCGTGCGGCAGGCACCGCAGATGAGCGGCGCCGCCCTCGCCGGTGAGGTCTCCACCCAGGAGGCCTACGTCGTCGAGCCGAGCGGGGAGTTCGCCGGCAAGGAGCCGCTCGCCGAGATCGTCGCCGTCGACCTCGGGATCAAGGCACGCACGCCCGCGCAGCTCGCCGAGCGGGGCGTCCGCGTCCACGTCGTCCCGCAGCGCACCACGCTGGCGGAGATCGTCGCGCTCGACCCGGACGGCGTGTTCTTCTCCAACGGGCCGGGGGACCCGGGGAACGCGGACCACGAGGTCGAGGTGCTGCGCGGCGTCCTCACCCAGGGACTGCCCTTCTTCGGGATCTGCTTCGGCAACCAGCTGCTCGGCCGCGCGCTGGGCTACGGCACGTACAAGCTCGACTACGGGCACCGCGGCGTCAACCAGCCGGTGCTCGACCGCACGACGGGCAAGGTCGAGATCACGGCGCACAACCACGGGTTCGCCGTCGACGCACCCGTCGGCGAGGAGAGCCTCGCCCCCTACGACGACGGCCGCTTCGGCCGCGTCGAGGTTTCCCACATCAGCCTCAACGACGGTGTCGTCGAGGGCCTGCGCGCCCTGGACATCCCCGCGTTCTCCGTCCAGTACCACCCGGAGGCCGCCGCGGGCCCGCACGACGCCGCCCACCTGTTCGACCGCTTCCTCGAGCTCGTCGCCGCCCACCGCGACGCGCGCCCGACCACCACCGGAGAAGACGCCTGATGCCCCGCCGCCCCGACCTGCGTTCCGTCCTCGTCATCGGCTCCGGGCCCATCGTCATCGGGCAGGCCGCCGAGTTCGACTACTCCGGCACCCAGGCCTGCCGGGTGCTGCGCGAGGAGGGCCTGCGCGTCATCCTCGTCAACTCCAACCCGGCGACGATCATGACCGACCCGGAGATCGCCGACGCCACGTACGTCGAGCCGATCACCCCCGAGGTGGTCGCGACGATCATCGCCAAGGAGCGCCCGGACGCGCTGCTGCCCACCCTCGGGGGCCAGACGGCCCTCAACACGGCCATCGCGCTGGACGAGGCCGGCGTGCTCGCCGAGTACGGCGTCGAGCTCATCGGCGCGTCCGTCGCCTCCATCCACGCCGCCGAGGACCGCCAGGCGTTCAAGGACATCGTCGACCGCTGCGGCGCGGAGTCGGCCCGCTCGACGATCTGCCACTCGATGGAGGAGTGCCACGCCGCCGCCGAAGAGCTGGGCTACCCGCTCGTCGTGCGGCCCTCCTTCACCATGGGCGGCCTCGGCTCGGGCCTCGCCTACGACGCGACGGACCTCGAGCGGATCGCCGGCGCCGGCCTCCACTACTCACCGACCACCGAGGTGCTCCTCGAGGAGTCGATCCTCGGCTGGAAGGAGTTCGAGCTCGAGCTCATCCGCGACAAGGCCGACAACGTCATCGTCGTGTGCTCGATCGAGAACGTCGACCCCGTCGGCGTCCACACCGGTGACTCCATCACCGTCGCCCCGGCGATGACGCTCACCGACCGCGAGTTCCAGCGGATGCGCGACATCGGGATCGCCGTCATCCGCGCTGTCGGGGTGGACACGGGCGGGTGCAACGTCCAGTTCGCCGTCGAGCCGTCCACCGGGCGCATCGTCGTCATCGAGATGAACCCGCGCGTCTCGCGCTCCTCGGCGCTGGCCTCCAAGGCCACCGGCTTCCCGATCGCCAAGATCGCCGCGCGTCTCGCCATCGGGTACACGCTCGAGGAGATCCCCAACGACATCACGAAGACCACCCCGGCCTCGTTCGAGCCGGCGCTGGACTACGTCGTCGTCAAGGTCCCGCGCTTCGCCTTCGAGAAGTTCCCCGCGGCCGACCCCGTGCTCACGACGACGATGAAGTCGGTGGGGGAGGCGATGGCCCTGGGACGCAACTACACCGAGGCCCTGCAGAAGGCCATGCGGTCCATCGACAGCAAGGGCAGCGTGTTCCACTGGGCCGGTCCGGTGCCGGACCCGGAGGAGACCGCCGCGCTCGTCGAGTCGGTGCGGACCCCGACGGCGCACCGGCTCGTCGACGTGCAGCAGGCGCTGCGCGGCGGGGCGAGCGTCGAGGAGCTGTTCGCGGCGACCGGCATCGACCCGTGGTTCCTCGACCAGATGGTCCTCATCGAGGAGATCGCCGCCGAGGTGCGTGAGGCGCCGGCGCTCACCCAGGACGTCCTCGCCACGGCGAAGCGGCACGGCTTCTCCGACACTCAGATCGCCCAGCTGCGCAGCCTGTCCGAGGACACCGTGCGCGAGGTGCGCCACGCGTACGGGCTGCGCCCGGTCTACAAGACGGTGGACACCTGCGCCGCGGAGTTCGCCGCGCAGACGCCCTACCACTACTCCTCCTACGACCTGGAGAACGAGGTCGAGCCGCGGGAGCGGCCGGCGGTCATCATCCTCGGGTCCGGGCCGAACCGGATCGGGCAGGGCAT
The DNA here is from genome assembly GCF_035607575.1 of Georgenia sp. H159. NCBI lineage: Bacteria > Bacillati > Actinomycetota > Actinomycetes > Allobogoriellales > Allobogoriellaceae > Georgenia > Georgenia sp. H159. The sequence goes on from NZ_JAYDZY010000011.1 coordinate 91,424, forward strand.
CGAGTTCGACTACTCGTGCGTGCACGCGACGATGGCGCTCGCCGAGAAGTTCGAGACCGTCATGGTCAACTGCAACCCCGAGACCGTGTCGACCGACTACGACATCTCCGACCGGCTCTACTTCGAGCCGCTCACCTTCGAGGACGTCCTCGAGGTCTACCACGCGGAGCTCGCCGCCGGGCCGGTCGCCGGTGTCGTCGTCCAGCTCGGCGGCCAGACACCGCTGAGCCTGGCGCAGCGCCTTGCGGACGCGGGCGTGCCGATCCTGGGCACCCAGCCCGAGGCGATCGACGCCGCGGAGGACCGCGGCCAGTTCGGGGCCGTCCTCGAGCGTGCCGGGCTGCCCGCCCCCGCCTACGGCACCGCGACCACGGCGGCCCAGGCCGAGGAGGTCGCGGAGCGCATCGGCTACCCGGTGCTCGTGCGCCCCTCATACGTGCTGGGCGGGCGGGGCATGGAAATCGTCTACGACTCCGCTCAGCTGCGGGACTACGCCGAGCGGACGGACATCGGCACCGCGACCGGACCGCTCCTCATCGACCGCTTCCTCGACGACGCGATCGAGATCGACGTCGACGCCATCTACGACGGCAGCGAGCTGTTCCTCGGGGGCGTCATGGAGCACATCGAGGAGGCCGGGATCCACTCCGGTGACTCCGCGTGCGTGCTGCCGCCGGTGACGATCTCCGAGCGGGAGATCCAGCGGATCGCCGAGTCCACCCGGGCCATCGCCGACGGCGTGGGCGTCCGCGGGCTCATCAACATCCAGTTCGCGCTCGTCTCGGACATCCTCTACGTCATCGAGGCCAACCCGCGCGCCTCCCGGACGGTGCCCTTCGTCGCGAAGGCTACCGGGGTGCCGCTCGCCAAGGCGGCCTCGCTCGTCATGGCGGGCGCGACGATCGCCGAGCTGCGCGAGCGCGGGATGCTCCCCGAGCACGACGCCACCCGGCTGGACCTCGGCGCGCCGATCGCCGTCAAGGAGGCGGTGCTTCCGTTCAAGCGCTTCGCGACCCGGGAGGGCTCCGTCGTCGACACGGTCCTCGGCCCGGAGATGCGCTCGACCGGCGAGGTCATGGGCTACGACGTCGACTTCCCGCGGGCGTTCGCGAAGTCGCAGGCCGCCGCCTACGGCGGGCTCCCGACGACGGGCACGGTGTTCGTCTCGGTGGCCGACCGTGACAAGCGGGCGCTGGCGATCCCGGTGGCGCGGCTCAGGGGCCTCGGCTTCGAGATCCTCGCCACGGCCGGGACGGCCGCCGTGCTGCACCGCAACGGCATCGAGGCGCGGCTCGTCCGCAAGGCCTCCGACGGGCGCGGCCCGGAGGGGGAACCGACAATCGTCGACCTCATCGAGACCGGCCAGGTCGACATGGTGGTCAACACGCCGTCGGGTCAGGGTGCGCGTGCCGACGGCTACGAGATCCGCACCGCGACCACCGCCGCGGACAAGCCGATCATCACGACCGTGCAGGAGCTCTCCGCCGCCGTGCAGGCGATCGAGTCCGCCGGGCTCGGCGCGATGACGGTGACGTCGCTGCAGGAGCACGACGCCGCGCGGGCGGCCCGATGACCACCACCCCCGCCGGTAACCACCCCCCCGCCGGTAACCACCCTCCCGCCGACAGCGGAGTTGTTGCCGACAGCGGAGTTGTTGCTGACGGCGGCTCTCCCGCCGACAGCGGAGTTGTTGCTGACGGCGGAGTTGTTGCCCGCGCCGGCGCGCCCTTCGGTACGCGGCTGGCCGCCGCGATGGACGCCTACGGCCCGCTCTGCGTCGGCATCGACCCGCACCCGGCGCTGCTCGAGGCGTGGGGGCTGCCCGACGACGCCCGCGGCCTGCGGGACTTCGCCCTGCGCGTCGTCGAGGCCCTCGCCGGGCACGTCGCAGCCCTCAAGCCGCAGTCGGCGTTCTTCGAGCGGCAGGGCTCGGCGGGGGTCGCCGTCCTCGAGGACGTCCTCGGGGCGTGCCGGGACGCCGGGGTGCTCAGCGTTCTCGACGTCAAGCGCGGGGACATCGGCTCGACGATGGCCGGGTACGCGCAGGCCTACCTCACCGACGGCGCGCCGCTGGCCGCGGACGCCGTCACCCTGTCCCCGTACCTCGGCCTCGGCTCGCTCGCGCCCGCCGTCGAGCTCGCGCACGCGACCGGCAGGGGAGTGTTCGTGCTCGCCCTCACCTCCAACCCCGAGGGGGCGTCGGTCCAGCACGCGACGGCTGCGGACGGGCGGTCCGTCGCCGCCGGGGTGGTCGACGGCGTCGGCGCGCTCAACGCCGGGGGTCCGGGGCCGGAGGGGCTCGGGTCCGTCGGGCTCGTCGTCGGGGCGACCGTGGGAGGTGCCGTGCGGGACCTCGGCATCGACCTCGCCGCCTCCCGTGCGCCGCTGCTCGCTCCGGGGTTCGGTGCGCAGGGCGCGGGCCGTGCCGAGGTCGCCGAGGTCTTCGCCGGGGCGGAGCACGCCGTGCTGGCGAGCACCTCGCGGGCGGTGCTGTCCGTCGGCCCGGACGCGCACGACCTCGCTCGTGCTGCGGCGCGGGCGACCGCCGAGGTGCGCGAGGTCCTGCGCGCCTGACGCCGGCGGGCGCCGCCGGCCACCCGTGCACGGCTGACCGACGGAACGTGGCCCAGCCCACGCCGGCGATCACCGCCTCCCGGCCCGGGCGGGGTACCCGGGCACCGCGATACTGGCACTATGGGCGTGGTCCTCGGTACGTTGCGCTGAGCACCCGCAGTCCTGTCCCCGTCCCCGAGGTGATCACCGTGGCCCTTCCGTCCCTGACCCCCGAGCAACGCGCTGCCGCACTCGCCAAGGCAGCCGCCGCACGGACACGCCGGGCTGAGGTGAAGAACCGCCTGAAGTACTCCCAGACCAGCCTGTCGAAGGTCATCGACGACGCCGCCGACGACGAGGCGCTGGGCAAGATGCGCGTCGTCGAGCTCCTCGAGTCGCTGCCGGGGGTGGGCAAGGTCAAGAGCCGCGCGATCATGGCCGAGGTGGGGATCTCCGAGGCCCGCCGCGTGCGAGGCCTGGGGCACAACCAGGTCGAGGCCCTCGTCGAGCGCTTCGGGTGACCGTGCCGACCACCTCTCCCGCCGCTGAGGCCCGCCTCACCGTCCTCGCCGGTCCTACGGCCGTGGGTAAGGGGACCGTCTCCGCCGACATCCGACGGCGCTACCCTCGCGTCTGGCTCTCGGTCTCCGCCACGACGCGCGCGCCCCGGCCCAACGAGGTCGACGGCGTCCACTACCACTTCGTCTCCGACACCGAGTTCGACCGGATGGTCGCCGACGGCGAGCTGCTCGAGTGGGCTGTCGTCCACGGCCGCAACCGCTACGGCACTCCGAGGGGCCCGGTCGAGGAGCAGCTGCGCACCGGGGAGCCCGCGCTGCTCGAGATCGACCTGCAGGGCGCGCGTCAGGTCCGTCGCACGATGCCCAACGCGCACTTCGTCTTCCTGGCCCCGCCGTCGTTCGAGGAGCTCGAGCGGCGCCTGGTCGGGCGCGGGACCGAGGGACCGGAGGAGCGCGAACGCCGGCTACGCACCGCGCGGGAGGAGCTCGCCGCGGCGGAGGAGTTCGACGACATCGTCGTCAACGACGTCGTGACACGCGCCACCGACGAGCTCGTCTCCCTCATGGGCCTGCCGACCGAGTAGACTTGGCCGTTGCGTGTGCCCGCCGTCAGCGCAGGACACCGCCCACCGACCCGAACCATGTGAGGTAACCATGTCCGGAACAGTTGCTCAGCCCGAGGGCATCACCGACCCGCCCATCGACGAGCTCCTCGCCGTCGCCGACTCGAAGTACGCCCTGGTGATCTACGGCGCCAAGCGCGCCCGCCAGATCAACGCCTACAACTCTCAGCTCCAGGAGGGGCTGCTCGAGTTCGTCGGCCCGCTCGTGCCGCACGGCCAGACCGACAAGCCGCTCTCGATCGCGCTCCGTGAGATCAACGAGGGGCTCCTCACCTCCACTCCGACCCAGGAGTAGGCGTGCCGCAGCCCGGCGGGCTGCGTGTCCTGCTCGGGGTGACCGGCGGGATCGCGGCGTACAAGGCCGTCTTCGTCCTGCGCGCCCTGCGTGAGGCCGGTCACCGGGTGCGCGTCATCCCGACCGAGGCGGCCCTGAAGTTCGTCGGCCGCCCCACGTGGGAGGCGCTGTCCGGTGAGCCGGTGGCGACCAGCGTCTTCGACGGCGCGACGGGGGTCGACCACGTCGCTCTCGGCCGCAGCGCCGACCTCGTCGTCGTCGCCCCGGCGACCGCCGACCTCCTTGCCCGCGCCGCCGCAGGCCGCGCGGACGACCTGCTGACGACGACGCTGCTCACCGTGACGGCACCGGTGCTGCTCGCTCCCGCGATGCACACCGAGATGTGGCAGCACCCCGCGACGGTCGCCAACGTCGCCACCCTGCGGGCCCGCGGGGTCACGGTGCTCGAGCCCGACTCCGGGCGCCTCACCGGCGCGGACACCGGACCCGGCCGGCTGCCCGAGCCGGAGGCGATCACCGCCGCTTCCCTCGCGCTCGTCGCACCGCAGGACCTGGCCGGCCGCGCCGTCGTCGTCAGTGCGGGCGGCACCCGTGAACCGCTCGACCCGGTCCGCTTCCTCGGCAACCGGTCCTCCGGCCGTCAGGGCGCGGCCCTCGCGCTCGAGGCCGCCCGCCGCGGCGCACGCGTGACGCTGCTCGCCGCCTCCATCGACGAGGCCGCCCGGACGTCCGCCCAGCACCCAGCCATCGACATCGTCGAGGTCGAGACGACGGCTGAGCTCGCGGATGCCGTCGACAGCACCTGCGCGGCCGCCGACGTCCTCGTCATGGCCGCCGCGGTGGCCGACTTCCGGCCGGCGACGACGGCGGACCGCAAGATCAAGAAGGACGGCTCCGCCCCCGACGTCGTCCGCCTGGTCGAGAACCCCGACATCCTCGCCACCGTCGCCGGCCGCCCGCGGGAGCGGCTCGTCGTCGTCGGCTTCGCCGCCGAGACGGGAGATCACGACGAGGTGCTCGAGCTCGGACGCGCCAAGGCCAGACGCAAGGGTGCCGACCTGCTGGCCGTCAACGCCGTCGGCAGCGGCAAGGGCTTCGGCGACGTCGCCAACGCCGTCACCGTGCTCGACAGCGACGGTGAGCAGGTGGGTGAGGTCGCCGGGTCCAAGCAGGACGTCGCCCGCGGACTGTGGGACCTCATCGCGGCGCAGCTGCACTGACGTCCTCCCGGGCGGGTGGGCCTCGACGTCGCGCCCTGCTGAGCGGGATGGGGTCGTAGAGTCGACCGGTGCACTTCACCGACTACGACACGCGCCTCGCCGCCTATGCGGTGCTGGTCAATGAGTCGGGCGAGATCCTGCTGACCTGGTTCAACGGAGGTTCCGACGGGGGGCGGCCGGGCTGGTCGCTGCCCGGGGGAGGCGTGGAGTACGACGAAGGTGTCGAGGACGCCGTCGTGCGTGAGGTGCACGAGGAGACCGGGTACGTCGTCGAGATCGGCTCCATCCTGGCGATGCACCACGTCACGGCACCGCCCGGTCCGCGCTCCCGACGTGCATACCGGTCACAGCGCTTCCTGTTCGACGCTCGGATCGTCGGCGGGCGGCTGGGCACCGTGGAGGTGGACGGCACCACGGACTTCGCCCGCTGGGTCGCCCTGGCCGACTTCCCGTTGCGGGAGCACACGGCGGACATCGTGGAGCTGGCCGTCGAGCGCCTGGGACGCCGGGGCTGAGGACGTCGATGGGTCTCCCCGCGCCGTTGAGGACGGTGTGGTGGATCGGCGGCTGAGAGCGCCGTTCGGCGGTGTCGGTCGATCCGGCGCGCGCTCGAATCTCCTCTGCTCAGACCCTTGTACTCGAACGTGTGTTCGACTATGCTGTGGGGTAGAGGCACCCAGGGAGGTGAGCGCGATGGCGGCACAGACGCAGCCGGGAGTGCTCACCGCGCGTGTGCGCCATGTCGAGGAGCGGCGCCGGGCCGGGCTGGAGCGGTGCTTTCGGGTGCATCGGCTCGGTGG
>NZ_JAYDZY010000012.1:0-132271 GCF_035607575.1 Georgenia sp. H159
TACGTGGGAGAGTAGGACACCGCCGAACACCCATTCACCTATGGGCCGCAACAACCGTTGCGGCCCATACGTGTTTCTCGGCCCGTGCGGTCCTCACCCGGTGAGGTCGCGGAGCGCCAGCTCGAGGCGGTCCAACAGGATCCCCAGCTCCTGCTCGGTGATGAGCAGGGGCGGCGCGAGGCGGATGGTCGCCCCGTGCGTGTCCTTGGCGAGCACGCCACGGAGCCGGAGCTGCTCGCAGAGCCGGCGCCCGCTCCCGACGCGCGGGTCGAGGTCCAGGCCGGCCCACAGGCCGCGGACCCGGCAGGCGCGCAGACCCAGGCCGCGCAGGCGCGCCACCCCCTGCTCGAGCAGCGGGGCGAGCGTGCGGACGTGCGCCTGGATGTCTCCGGGTTCGAGCAGCCCGACCACTGCAGTTCCGACGGCCGCGGCCAACGGGTTACCCCCGAATGTGGAGCCGTGCTCCCCGACCCCGAGCACCCCGAGGACGTCGTCGTCCGCGACGACCGCGGACACGGGCAGGATCCCGCCACCGAGGGCCTTGCCCAGGATGTAGACGTCCGGCACGACGCCCTCGTCGTCGCAGGCGAAGGTGCTCCCCGTGCGGCCGAGGCCGCTCTGGACCTCGTCCGCCAGCAGCAGGAGACCGTGGCGCTCGCAGACCTCCCGCACGGCGGCGAGGTACCCGGGCGGGGGCAGGACGACGCCAGCCTCGCCCTGGACCGGTTCGATGAGGACGGCAGCCGTCGTCGGGCCGACGGCGTGCTCGAGAGCGCCGACGTCACCGAACGGCACCGTGTCGAACCCGCCGTCGAACGGGCCGAAGCCGTTGCGTGCCGCGGGGTCGGTGGAGAAGCCGACGATCGTCGTCGTCCTCCCGTGGAAGTTGCCCTCGGCGACGATGATGCGAGCCCGGCCGTCCGGCACCCCCCGCCGGGTGTAGGCCCACTTCCGGGCGACCTTGATGGCGGTCTCGACCGCCTCCGCGCCCGTGTTCATCGGCAGCACGCGGTCCTTGCCGCACAGTCGCGCAAGGCGCTGCGCGAACTCGGCCAGGCGGTCGTTGTGGAAGGCGCGGCTCGTCAGGGTGAGCCGCCGCAGCTGCTGCTCGGCGGCGGCGACGAGTACCGGGTGGCCGTGCCCGAAGTTGAGCGCGGAGTAGCCGGCCAGGGCGTCGAGGTACTCGCGGCCCTCGACGTCCCGCACCCACACCCCGTGCCCCTCGGTGAGCACGACGGGGAGCGGGGAGTAGGTCTGCGCCAGGACCGCGGCCTCGCTGGCGATCGTGTCGGTCGAGCCCATGTGCGCCCTCCGGTGCTGTACGGGTGCTCCGATGGTAGGTCGGGCACGCGGTGCCCGTTCGGCCTTTTTCGCTCCGGGCCACCGAGACGATCCGGTCCGTCCCCGTTACAGTCCGGAAACGCAACACCGCGTAACATGTCCGCCAGCCGACTGACACCCACAGAAGGACACCGCACCATGAACTCTCACCCTCGCGCCCGTCGTGGCACGCTCGCCGCTGCTGCGGCAGCCGCCGTCCTGCTCGTCTCGGCGTGCGGGGACGGGGGCGAGGGGGGTGCCGCGGACGACGCGGGCCTGGACCTCGTCAACAGCGGCACGCTGACGGCTTGCTCGAACGTGCCCTACCCGCCCTTCGAGGTCGAGGACCCCGACGCTCCCAGCGGGTACAGCGGCTTCGACATCGACCTGCTCCAGGCCATCGCCGACGAGCTCGAGCTCGACCTCCGGGTCGAGAACGTGAGCTTCGAGGCCCTCCAGTCGGGCACGACGCTGGCCGCGGGCCAGTGCGACATCGGCGCCTCGGCGATCACGATCACCGAGGAGCGCCAGGAGAACCTCACCTTCTCCGACCCCTACTACGACTCGCTCCAGTCCCTCCTCGTCCCGGCCGACTCCGGCATCGGGTCCATCGCGGACCTCGCCGGCGTGAACGTCGGCGTCCAGGCCGGCACCACCGGTCTCGCCTACGCCCAGGAGAACACCCCGGAGGGAACCAACCTCGTCGAGTACCAGGGCGACGGTGAGCTGTGGTCGGCCCTCCAGGCCGGGCAGATCGGCGCGATCCTCCAGGACCTCCCGGTGAACATCACGCACGTCGACGAGAGTGGCGAGTACGTCATCGTGGAGGAGTACACCACCGACGAGCAGTACGGGTACGCGATGGCCGAGGACGCTCCCGAGGAGCTCGTCAACGCCATCAACGACTCCCTGCAGACGCTGCGCGACGACGGCACCTACGAGGAGATCTACGACTCCTACTTCGCCACCGACGCAGAGTAGTCATGCGCATCACGACACGGCGCCGGCTGACCAGGGCGGGGATGTACGTCCTGTTCTTCGCGGTGCTCGCCGTGGTCATCCTCGTCACCGACTGGGGGCGGCTGGCACAGCAGTTCTTCCAGCTCGACATCGCCCGGGACCAGTTCCCCGAGATCATCACGATCGCGCTGAAGAACACGATCCTGTTCACCCTGATCTCCTTCGTCGGCGGCCTGGTGCTCGGCATCGTCTTCGCCCTCATGAAGCTCTCCAGCGTGGCGCCCTACCGCTGGTTCGCCACGGCCTACATCGAGCTGTTCCGTGGCCTGCCGGCGCTGCTCACCATCTTCGCGATGGCCTACATGGTGCCGATCGCCCTGGGCTTCCGCGTGCCCGGCGGGCAGGTCGGTGCCGGGCTCATCGGGCTCATCCTCGTGGCGTCCGCCTACATGGCCGAGGTCATCCGCTCCGGCATCCAGGCGGTTCCCAAGGGGCAGGCCGAGGCGGCCCGGTCGCTCGGGATGTCCCCGACACGCACCATGGGGTGGATCGTGCTGCCCCAGGGCTTCCGCATCATCATCCCGCCGCTGACCAACGAGTTCGTCCTGCTCCTGAAGGACACCTCGCTGCTGTTCATCGCCGGGTCGACGGTGCTCACCAAGGAGCTGACGACGTTCGCGCGGGACGGCCTGACGAACACGGGCAACGGCACGACGCTGGTCATGGCCGCGATGCTCTACCTGCTCATCACGATCCCGCTCACCCGGCTCGTGGCGGTGCTCGAACGACGCCTGGCGAGGGGACGATGACAGCAACGGTCGACGCACCGGCGATCGAGATCGCCGGTCTGCGCAAGAGCTTCGGGGACAACGAGGTGCTCAAGGGCATCGACCTGTCGGTGCACACGGGGGAGGTCGTCTGCGTCATCGGCCCCTCCGGCTCCGGCAAGTCGACGCTCCTGCGGACGGTCAACCGCCTCGAGGAGCCGAGCGCCGGTGAGCTGCGGATCGAGGGCGTGGACATCCTCGACCCGGACTGCGACATCGACGCCGTCCGGACCCGGATCGGCATGGTGTTCCAGCAGTTCAACCTCTTTCCGCACCTCGACGTCACGGGCAACCTCACCATCGCCCAGCGACGGGTGCTGCGGCGGGGCAAGCAGGAGGCGGAGGAGACCGCCCGCGCGATGCTCGAACGCGTGGGGCTCTCCGACAAGGCCGACGCGTACCCCGCCCAGCTGTCCGGGGGCCAGCAGCAGCGGGTGGCGATCGCCCGGGCGCTGTCGATGAACCCCGACATGATGCTCTTCGACGAGCCGACCTCCGCCCTCGACCCCGAGCTCGTCGGTGAGGTGCTCGACGTCATGAAGCTGCTCGCCTCGGAGGGGATGACGATGATGGTCGTCACCCACGAGATGGGCTTCGCCCGCGAGATGGGCGACCGCCTCGTCTTCATGGACGACGGCCTCATCGTCGAGGAGGGGGTGCCCGAGGAGGTGCTCGCCGCACCTCGCCACGCACGCACACAAGCCTTCTTGTCCAAGGTGCTCTAGCAGCCGCGCCCCTCCACCGGCGCCAGTGCTCCTCCTCAAACCCCGCAAGGTCAACGAGAGGATCACCATGCAGGTTCGACGAGTCTGGGGCGCGGCCGCAATGTCCGCCGTGCTGCTCGGGGCGGTGGTGGCGCCCACCGCCGGCGCGGGCCCAGGGGGACCGGCGCCTTCGCTGGTCCCCGGGAGCACACTGGCCGAGGACGACGGACAGCCCTACCCCCGCCAGCAGCCGCTGAGGGAACCGCCCGCCGACGAGGAGGACCAGTCCTACTGGCGCGGCGCTGTCCCGTTCCACGAGATCGCCCCGCTCCTCAACGGGCTGACGGACACCAGCGAGTATGTCTCGACCGAGGTGGTGGGGCAGTCCACCGCCGGACGTGACCTCTACCTCGTGACGATCACCGCGCCGGAGACGGCCGAGGAGAGCGCCCAGCAGGACGAGTGGCGCGACCGCATCAAGCACGACGCCGACGCCGCGCAGGCGGACGCCGAGCTGCGTGCCGGGTACAAGGTGCCGATCTGGTTCAACAACAACATCCACGGCAACGAGTGGGACGGCACCGACGCCTCCCTGTCCTACATCACCGACCTGGTGGCCGCCCTGGAGGCCGGCGACGAGGAGGCGATCCGGCTCGCCGAGGAGAACCGCCTGTACTTCACGGTGAGCAACAACCCGGACGGCCGCGTGGCCGGGACGCGCGCCACGGCCCTCAACCTCGACGCGAACCGCGACTTCATCACCAACACGACGCCGGAGACCCGGGCGATCCGTGACCTCACCGGAGACCTCCAGCCGGTGTTCTTCATCGACATCCACGGCTACACGGGCAACCTCCAGGTCGAGCCCACCGGCCCACCGCAGGGTGAGAACTACGAGCACGACCTCCTCATGCCCTACTCCTACGCCGCCGCACTGCGCATCGAGCAGGACGTCGTCGCCGCGGACATCGAGGGCAATCCGCTCACCGACGACGGCGGGATCATCATCCCGTTCCGTGACATCCCGGACGGCTGGGACGGCTGGCCGCCCATCTTCACCCCCCAGTACGTCCAGTTCCAGGGCTCCATCGCCTACACCGTCGAGCTCGGCCCCGGCCGCAGCCGCGCGGAGACCGAGGAGGAGCAGCTCGCGGAGAACGCCGCGCGGCTGGAGACCAACCGCCAGGTCGGTCACCAGGTCATCGAGTCGACGGTCGCCTACGTCCAGGAGAACCGCGACGCGATCCTCGGGAACCAGATGGAGATCTTCCGCCGCGGCGAGGCCGGAGAGCCGCTGCGGGACATCCCCGCCAACCCGGACCCGGAGAACTACGAGGGCCCGGACCAGTGGGCCGCCGAGTGGGACGAGGCCGACGTCACGGGCACCGACTTCCCGCGCGCCTACGTCATCCCGGCCGGCTCCACCGACGCCGCGACGCTCGTCGACCACCTCCTCGCCCACGGCGTGGAGGTCGGGGCGGCCGACACCGCCTTCACCGCGGGCGGCCAGGACTACCCGGCGGGCACCTTCGTCGTCGACATGCACCAGCCGCTGCGCGGCCTGGCCAACGTGCTGCTCTCCGACGGCTCGGACATCTCCGACCGTGTCCCGAGCATGTACGACATCTCGGCGTGGAGCCTCGGCCGCCTGTGGGGCGCCGAGGTCGACAGCGTCGGAGCGACCACCGACCCGGCACTCGACGTCACGACGACGCCGCTGGTCGTCGCCCCCGGCACCGGGAGCTTCCCGCAGGACGCTGACTACGTCAGCCTCGCGCTGGACGGCGTCGCGGCCGTGCAGGCCGTCAACGAGCTGCTGGCGTCCGGGGTCGCCGTCACCGACGTCGGTGACGGCACCGTCGTCGTCGGCCCGGACGGGCTCGCGGCCGCCGAGGCGGCCAGCGAGGTGTTCGGGGTGACCTTCACGGCCACCGACGGCACCGAGCTCGCCGGCGACGACGTCCGCGGGCTGTCCGCGCTGCGCGTCGGCTTCACGTCGAGCGGCACCTACGGCGGGGAGGATGAGCTCGTGCTCAGCGGCCTGGGCTTCGTCGAGCCGGTGCGCGTGACGGTCGAGGGCCTGACCGACGGAAGCGTCGACCTCGAGGAGATCGACGTGCTGTGGCTCGGGAGCCGGTTGCGGCTGGGCGAGGACGACGACGTCGCGGACGACGCGCTCGAGGCGTACGTCGACTCCGGCAAGGGGGTCGTCGCCACGGCGGACGCCGGTGCCTGGGCGGCGGAGGAGCTCGAGCTGTTCGAGGCGTACGTCGTCGTCGGACCGGGCCGGGCGAACGGCGTCGTCCTGGTCGACACCGCCGACGGCGTCATCGCAGCGCAGGCGGAGGACGCGGCCTTCGCCTACGGTCCGGCGTACTTCACCGACCTCGGCAACGAGGTCACGGTCGAGCAGACCTACACCGCCGAGCCCCTGCTCAGCGGTCACTGGCTGCCGAACGAGGACGGCACCGCGGGACCGGGGCAGGCGGCCGGGCAACCGTCCGTCATCTCCGCGGTGAACGACGACGGCGCGCGGTCGCTCGTCTTCGGCACCGACCCGTTCTTCCGCACCCACCCACGCGGGATGTTCGACGACGTCGCGGCGGCACTGTTCTGGGCGGGCCCCGAGGGTGCGCTCGTCGAGGCCCCCACGGAGGAGCCCACGGAGGAGCCGACGACCGAGGAGCCGACCGAGGAGCCGACCACCGAGGAGCCCACGACCGAGCAGCCGACGACGGTGCCGCCCACGGAGACGGAGCCGCCGACCTCCGGGCCGTCGCCCACGCAGCCCGCGGCGGGTGGCGAGGGGCGCCTGCCGCGTACCGGGGCGGACGCCTGGCCGCTCCTCGTGGCTCTCGTCCTGCTCGCCGGAGGGGCCGGTGTCCTCGTCACGCGCCGTCGCCTCACCGCCTGAGCAGCCGCCCGGGTAGCCCGCCCGAGGTCAGGGTGGCACCCGTGCCGGTCTCGCGACCACGCACGGGTGCCACCCGGACCATGGGGGAGGGGGCATGTCTTGCCGCTCGAACGGTGACCGTGCGGGACGGCGGGGAGTCCTAGACTCGGCCCATGACCACCGACGCCAAGGACATCAAGCCGCGTAGCCGCCAGGTCACTGACGGCCTGGAGGCGACGGCCGCGCGAGGGATGCTCCGCGCCGTCGGCATGGGCGACGAGGACTTCGCCAAACCGCAGATCGGCATCGCGAGCTCGTGGAACGAGATCACGCCCTGCAACCTCTCTCTCGACAGGCTCGCCCAGGGAGCCAAGGAGGGCGTCCACGCCGGCGGCGGCTACCCGCTGCAGTTCGGGACCATCTCGGTGTCCGACGGCATCTCCATGGGGCACGAGGGCATGCACTACTCCCTCGTCTCGCGCGACATCATCGCCGACTCCGTGGAGACCGTCATGCAGGCGGAGCGCCTCGACGGCTCCATCCTGCTGGCGGGCTGTGACAAGTCGCTGCCCGGCATGCTCATGGCCGCCGCCCGCCTCGACCTCGCCGCCGTCTTCCTCTACGCGGGCACGATCATGCCCGGGTGGGTCAAGCTCGAGGACGGCACCGAGAAGGACGTCACGCTCATCGACGCGTTCGAGGCGGTCGGCGCCTGCGCACGCGGGCTCATGAGCAAGGGCGACCTCGACCGTATCGAGCGGGCGATCTGTCCCGGCGAGGGTGCCTGCGGCGGGATGTACACCGCCAACACCATGGCCTCGGTCGCCGAGGCCATGGGCATGTCGCTGCCCGGCTCCGCGGCCCCGCCCTCGGCCGACCGCCGCCGCGACGCCTTCGCGCACCGCAGCGGTGAGGCCGTCGTCGAGCTGCTCCGCCAGGGCATCACCACCCGCGACATCATCACCAAGAAGTCGCTGGAGAACGCGATCGCCGTCGTCATGGCCTTCGGTGGGTCGACCAACGCGGTGCTCCACCTCCTGGCCATCGCCAACGAGGCCGAGGTCGACCTCACGCTCGACGACTTCAGCCGCATCGCCGACCGCGTCCCGCACCTCGGCGACCTCAAGCCCTTCGGCCGCTACGTCATGAACGACGTCGACCGCATCGGTGGCGTCCCCGTCGTCATGAAGGCGCTGCTCGACGCCGGCCTGCTCCACGGCGACTGCCTCACTGTCACCGGGAAGACCGTCGCGGAGAACCTCGCCGGCATCAACCCGCCGGACCCGGACGGCAAGATCCTGCGCGCACTGGACAACCCGATCCACGCCACCGGCGGCATCACCATCCTCGGCGGCTCCCTGGCCCCGGAGGGCGCCGTCGTCAAGTCGGCCGGCTTCGACTCCGACGTCTTCGAGGGCACGGCCCGCGTCTTCGAGCGTGAGCGCGCCGCGATGGACGCGCTCGAGGACGGGACCATCCAGGCCGGCGACGTCGTCGTCATCCGGTACGAGGGCCCCAAGGGGGGCCCCGGCATGCGCGAGATGCTCGCCATCACCGGCGCCATCAAGGGCGCCGGTCTCGGCAAGGACGTCCTGCTCCTCACCGACGGCCGGTTCTCCGGCGGCACGACCGGCCTGTGCGTCGGGCACGTCGCACCCGAGGCCGTCGACGCCGGACCGATCGCCTTCGTCCGCGACGGCGACCGGATCCGCCTCGACGTCGCGGGCAAGACCCTCGACCTGCTCGTGGACGACGACGAGCTCGCCCGCCGTCGGGAGGGCTGGGAGCCGCTGCCCCGCCAGTTCACCAAGGGTGTGCTCGGCAAGTACGCCAAGCTCGTCCAGTCCGCCTCGCGCGGCGCCATCCTCGAGTAGGCCGCTCGCCCGTCACGACGCCGAGAGTCGAGCTGTTCCGCGGAGCAGCTCGACTCTCGGCGTTCTGTGTGAGATGAGGAGGTCAAGGGACGAGCAGCACCTTTCCGGTCGTCTGGCGTCCCTCGAGTGCGGTGTGGGCGGCGGCCGCCTCCGCCAGCGGGAACTCCTGGCCGATCCGCACCGACAGCCCCTCGGCCACGGCGGTGAACAGGTCGGCGGCCCGCCAGAGCAGCTCGGCGCGGTCGGCGGTGTAGTGCACCAGCGTCGGGCGGGTGACGAACACCGACCCCGCGCTGTTCAGCCGCTGGAGGTCGAACGGCGGCACCTGCCCGCTCGAGCCGCCGAACAGGACGAGCATGCCGCGCGGCCGCAGGCTGGCCAGCGAGGCGTCGAAGGTCGCGCGCCCCACGCCGTCGTAGACCACGTCGACACCCCGCCCGCCGGCGTGCTCGCGCACGATCTCGGGCAGCTGGGCGGTGAGGTCGTCGAGCTCGGTGTAGCGGATCACCTGCTCGGCGCCGGCCTCCCGGGAGAGGATCTCCTTCTCCGCGGTGCCGACGGTGGAGATCACCCGCCCGCCACGGCGGACGACGAGCTGAGTGAGCAGGAGGCCGACACCGCCGGCACCGGCGTGCACGAGCGCGACGTCGCCCGGTGAGATCGGGAACGTCGAGGCGCTGAGGTAGTGAGCGGTCATCCCCTGGAGGGGGAGGGCGGCAGCGGTGTGGAGGTCGATCTCGGCGGGGACGGGGATGGCGTCCTCGACCGGGACGTTCACCCGCTCGGCGTAGCTGCCGGGGACCGCCGCCCACGCGACGTGGTCGCCGACGGAGAACTCGGTGACGCCGTCGCCCACCTCGACGACGCGTCCCGCGCCCTCGGAGCCGACGACGTGCGGGTAGTCCACCGGGTACACGCCGCTACGCCGGTAGGTGTCGATGAAGTTGACGCCGGCGGCGGCGACCTCGACCCGGACCTCGCCCGGTCCAGGCGGCTGCTCGGGCAGGTCGACGACGGTGAGGACCTCGGGGCCCCCGGCCTCTGTTGCGTGGATGGCTCGCATACCCCCATGTATACCCGTCGCCGCCGCGGGGTACCGTGGCAGCCGTGAGCGGCTACACCCGACCGGCGGTGCCCGAGCAGGTGTTCCGTGACGAGAACGGCGCGGTCATCGACTACGGCAACCGCTGGGGCACGGACTCGCCACCGGAGGAGACCTACTCCGTCGTCAGCAACCCCGAGCGCTTCGCTCCGCTGCGCCGCGTCGCCGAGGCGCTCGTCGAGCACCTCACCGCCACCTACGACGTCCTCGTCGAGGAGGACCTCTCCGTCGCGGGCGACGGCGTCGTCCGGGCGGTACGGCTGACGCCGCGGGTGGCCGACGCCGCGGCGCTCACCGTCGTCCTCCTCGACGACCACTCCGTGCTGGTCCACGCGGGGCTGCTGCACGACTTCCCCTTCCCCGGGTGCGGCTGCGACGCGTGCGACGCGACGTGGCGCAGCGAGGCCGACGGTCTGGAGGAACTCGTGCTCGGTGTGGCCGAGGGACACTACGGGGAGCGCGTCACCCGCTGGCCCCGGCCGTGGATGCAGTACTCGCTCGCCGGCCCGCACGGCCGTGTCAGCTCGGGCGGCCAGGTGGCGAACCGGGTCCCGCGGCACCGGAGGAGCGCCGCCCACGCGGCACTCAGGCGGCTCGACGGTCGGCCCTGGCGTCAATGGCCGCGCCGCCCGTGACCGACAGCGGCGCCGGACCGGCACTGCTCCCGGCGGACAGGGCGTGGGCGCCGGGCGCCGGAGCCGCAACAACTCCGCTCTCGGCGGGAGGGGGAGGGTGTCCGGGGGGCGGACACGCGCTCCACGATGTGAGACGTCGTGGAGGGCGCCCGGTGGCCGGGTTACAGTTGCGGCATGCAGCAGGACGTCGTACTTAGCAGGCGCGCAGCCGCCGACCGCTGAGCCGGTCCGCTGCGCGCATCCCTTCGCACCCGCCTTCGGGTCGGAGGGTTTTTTGTTTGCCGCTCTGCCGCACCACCACCGAGGTACCAGGAGGGTCACCATGGCCAAGGGACCAGTCCCCGCGCCGCCGCGCAGCACACCGCGCCCGCCGGCACAGATCGTCCCCCCGACGGTCGAGCCGGTAGCCGAGGAGGTCGACGGCGCCACGAGCATCGTCCGCTCGCTCGAGGAGGTCGGTGCGGAGGTCATCTTCGGCATCCCCGGCGGTGCGATCCTGCCGACCTACGACCCGCTGTTCGACTCCACGCGGCTGCGGCACATCCTCGTGCGCCACGAGCAGGGCGCGGGCCACGCCGCGACGGGCTACGCAGCGGCGACCGGGAAGGTCGGCGTGTGCATGGCGACCTCCGGGCCGGGCGCGACGAACCTCATCACGGCGCTCGCCGACGCGAACATGGACTCGGTCCCGCTCGTGGCGATCACCGGACAGGTGGGCGCCAGCGCCATCGGGACCGACGCCTTCCAGGAGGCGGACATCGTCGGGGCGACGATGCCGCTGACCAAGCACTCCTTCCTCGTCACCGACCCCGACGAGATCCCCGCCCGCATCGCCGAGGCCTTCCACATCGCCTCGACCGGCCGCCCCGGCCCGGTGCTCGTCGACATCGCCAAGAGCGCCCAGCAGGCACGCACCACCTTCAGCTGGCCGCAGCAGCTCGACCTGCCCGGCTACCGGCCCTCGGTCAAGCCGCACGGCAGGCAGGTCCGCGAGGCCGCGCGCCTGCTCGCGACGTCCCGG
Source organism: Georgenia sp. H159 (assembly GCF_035607575.1). Classification (NCBI taxonomy): domain Bacteria; kingdom Bacillati; phylum Actinomycetota; class Actinomycetes; order Allobogoriellales; family Allobogoriellaceae; genus Georgenia; species Georgenia sp. H159. The sequence continues at coordinate 11,337 of NZ_JAYDZY010000012.1, forward strand.
CGCGCGGTGCTGTACGTCGGCGGCGGTGTCATCCGTGCCCAGGCCTCCGCCCAGCTGCGCCGGCTCACCGACCTGTCGGGTGCGCCCGTGGTCACCACGCTCATGGCCCGCGGCGCGCTGCCCGACTCGCACCCGCAGCACCTGGGGATGCCCGGGATGCACGGCTCGGTGCCGGCCGTGGCCGCGCTGCAGCAGGCCGACCTCATCGTCGCCCTCGGCGCCCGCTTCGACGACCGCGTCACCGGTCAGCTCTCCTCCTTCGCCCCCAGGGCCACGATCGTCCACGCGGACATCGACCCCGCGGAGATCTCCAAGAACCGGCACGCCGACGTCCCGATCGTCGGCGACCTGTCCGACACGCTCACCGACCTCGTCACCGAGCTGGCCGCCGCGCACGAGCAGTTCGGCAAGCCCGACATCGAGGAGTGGTGGCGCCGCCTGGACGACCTGCGCACCAACTTCCCGCTCGGCTGGACACCCACGGAGGACGGTCTCGTCGCGCCGCAGCACGTCATCAGCCGGATCGGCGAGATCTCCGGGCCGGAGTCCATCTACGCGTCGGGCGTGGGCCAGCACCAGATGTGGGCCGCGCAGTTCATCCGCTACGAGCACCCGCGCACCTGGCTCAACTCCGGCGGCCTCGGCACGATGGGCTACGCCGTCCCCGCCGCCATGGGCGCCAAGGTGGGCATGCCCGACCGCACCGTGTGGGCCATCGACGGCGACGGCTGCTTCCAGATGACCAACCAGGAGCTGGCCACCTGCGCCCTCGAGGGCATCCCGATCAAGGTGGCCGTCATCAACAACTCCTCCCTCGGCATGGTCCGCCAGTGGCAGACCCTGTTCTACGACGGCCGCTACTCCAACACCGACCTCAACACGGGGCACGAGACGGCGCGCATCCCCGACTTCGTCAAGCTCGCCGAGGCCTACGGCTGCGTCGGCCTGCGTGCCGAGACCGTCGCGGACGTCGACGACACGATCAAGCGGGCGATGGAGATCGACGACCGTCCCGTCGTCGTCGACTTCGTCGTCAGCCGCGACGCGATGGTGTGGCCGATGGTCGCCGCCGGCGTGAGCAACGACGACATCCAGTACGCGCGGGGGATCACCCCCACGTGGGACCGCGACGAGTGAAGCGAGGACCTCGATGAGTGACCGTCACACCCTGTCCGTGCTGGTGGAGAACAAGCCCGGCGTGCTCACCCGCGTCGCCGCACTGTTCGCCCGCCGCGCCTTCAACATCCACTCCCTCGCCGTCGGACCGACCGAGCACCCGGAGATCTCCCGGATCACGGTGGTCGTCGACGCGGCCGACCTGCCCCTCGAGCAGGTGACGAAGCAGCTGAACAAGCTGATCAACGTCATCAAGATCGTCGAGCTCGAGCGGGACACCTCCGTGCAGCGCGAGCTGCTCCTCGTCAAGGTCCGGGCCGACGACGCCTCGCGCACCGCGGTGCTGCAGGTCGTCGAGCTCTTCCGCGCGCACGTCGTCGACGTCGCACCGGACGCCGTGACGATCGAGGCGACCGGGTCCCCGAGCAAGCTCGACGCGCTCCTCACCGCGCTCGACCCCCACGGCGTCCGCGAGATCGTCCAGTCCGGCACGGTGGCCATCGGTCGCGGCTCCCGCTCGATGACCGACCGGGCCCTCGAGCGGGTCCGCACGGCCTGAACCGCATACTTGACCCAGCGCCGGCCCACGCCGGCACCACCACCATCAACACCAGGGAGAAACACAGTGGCTGAGCTGTACTACGACGACGACGCCGACCTGTCCGTCATCGCCGGGAAGAAGGTCGCCGTCATCGGTTACGGCAGCCAGGGACACGCCCACGCGCTCAACCTGCGCGACTCGGGGGTCGACGTCGTCGTCGGCCTGCGCGAGGGAAGCTCCTCGGAGGCCAAGGCGAAGGATCAGGGGCTGCCCGTCACGGGCATCGCGGAGGCCGTCACCGGCGCCGACGTCGTCGTCATCCTCGCCCCCGACCAGGTGCAGCGCAGCCTGTACGCCGACCAGATCGAGCCCAACCTCAAGGCGGGCGCGACCCTCCTGTTCGCCCACGGCTTCAACATCCGCTTCGGCTACATCAAGCCGGCCCCCGACCACGACGTCGTCATGGTCGCCCCCAAGGGACCGGGCCACACCGTGCGCCGGGAGTACGAGGCCGGCCGTGGCGTGCCGGTGATCGTCGCCGTCGAGCAGGACGCCTCGGGCACCGCCTGGGACACGACACTGGCCTACGCCAAGGCGATCGGCGGGCTGCGTGCCGGCGGGATCAAGACCACCTTCACCGAGGAGGCCGAGACCGACCTGTTCGGCGAGCAGGCCGTGCTCTGCGGCGGGACGTCGCAGCTGGTCCAGTACGGCTTCGAGGTGCTCACCGAGGCCGGCTACCAGCCGGAGGTCGCCTACTTCGAGGTGCTCCACGAGCTCAAGCTCATCGTCGACCTCATGTGGGAGGGCGGCATCGCCAAGCAGCGGTGGAGCGTCTCCGACACCGCCGAGTACGGCGACTACGTCTCCGGTCCCCGGGTCATCTCCCCGGAGGTCAAGGAGAACATGAAGGCCGTCCTCGCCGACGTCCAGTCCGGCGCCTTCGCCGACCGCTTCATCACGGACCAGGACGCCGGCGCGCCGGAGTTCAAGGAGCTGCGCGCCAAGGGCGAGCAGCACCCGATCGAGTCCACCGGCCGTGAGCTGCGCAAGCTCTTCAGCTGGGCGGAGAGCCGGGACACCGACTACACCGAGGGCAGCGTCGCGCGCTGACGTCTCGCGCACGCGTGAGGCCCCGGCCGGGTTCGCCCCGGCCGGGGCCTCGCGCGTCACGACGCCCGGACTACGGGAGCCGGTACTTCACCAGGGCGCCGTCACCGAAGGTTCCGGTGGTGGCGAAGACGGTCCTGCCGGAGACGTCGACGTCGGCCGGCGAGTCCGCCGTGAAGATGGTCTCGGCCGACCCCGTCCAGTTGCGCAGGCGGACCATGGAGACCTCGCCGGCGAACATCTCGGCGACGACGAGGAAGCTGCCGGTCGGCGCCAGGTCAAGACCCGTCGCGCCGTGCATGCCGCCGGCAACCTCGGTGGAGCGGCCGGTCTCGGGGTCGACGTGGTAGATCTTGCTCAGCGGCAGGATCTCCCCGGCGGCGCCTTGGAGCGTCGACACGTAGAGCTTGCCGTGCCTGTCGACCTTGACGTCCGTCGGCACCGGCTCGGGGGTGTAGCTCGCCCCGACGACGCAGTCGGGCACGTCTGCGCCCGGCGGCAGCATGGACTCGAGCGCTGCCTCCAGCTCCGCGGTGAACGTGATCGTGGTGGCGGGCAGGACCGCGACCGTCGAGATCTCTCCGGTCTGCTCGTCGACCTTGAGGACGGCGTTCATGGCGGCATCCGCCACGTAGATGTTCCCGTCCTGGACCTCGAGCTGGTAGGCGTGGGACTCGACGATACCCGTGTACTCGTTGAGCGGTAATCCGGCCGCCTCCTCCAGCGTCGCGACCTCGTCGGCGCAGCTCTGGCTCAGGTCCCGGAAGCCGTAGGTCATGCCGGCATCCGGGTTGTGCTCCATCTCGTAGGCCCAGAAGTCGTCGCTGACGACGGTCCGGTGCCCCTTCTTCGAGGTCTTCACGATGTGGCTGGTCGGGACCTCGCCGCTGAAGACGTTCTCGATGTGGTAGGTGTAACCAAGCTCGTTGTCGACGCCGACGATCTCGCCGGCCTCGGCTTCCAGCTGGTGGAGGTTGGTCACCCTCCCGCGCTTGTCCACCTTGGACAGCAGCCCGGCGAAGGACTGGCTGACGAGGACGTCGCCGCCGTGGCCGACGTCGAGACTCAGGGGTCCCACCAGGCCGCTGGCGATGACCTGCGGTTCGCGGTCGTGGCCACCTGCCTGAGCGGGGACGGAGACGAGTGTGGCTGTCAGGGCCAGGATGCCGGCTCCGGCCGTCAGAACGGATTTTCGCATGCGATTCTCCAGGCGTGAGTGCCGACGGCCGTCTCTGGCTGAGACGGCCGGTACCCGGGAGTGCGGTAACGGTAATCGGCGGTGACTGAGGAGGAGCACCCCGGGACAGCGCGAGGCTATTGGCGTGTACCACAGGGCTGCCAGGTTGTCAGCGGTGGATTCGGGGGTGGACCGCGCCTCACCCCGGAGGTCACATGAGGATCGGCACCTGGAGGGGGTAGCGGTACACCTCGCCGCGGTTGGCCGAGATCGCGCCCTTGACCGACAGCACGACCTGGACGATGAAGGCGCCGACCCACAGGACGATCGACAGGGGCAGCAGGATCAGGGTGAACGCGCACACCCAGGCGATGATGTTGGCGACCCAGACGGTGATGTTGAAGTTGAAGGCGCTCGCGGCGGCGTTGCGGACCAGTGGCCCGCGGTCGCGCCAGACGAACCAGACGATGAGCGGACCGAGGAAGCTCAGCCAGCCGGCGCTGAGGATCAGGGCGATGAGCGGCGACAGGTGCGCGAGGACCGCGATCGTGCGGTCGTCACCCCCCGGCTGCTGGTGCGGCGGCTGCCCGTACGGGGCCTGCCCGTAGGGCGCCTGCCCGTAGGACTGCCCACCGTGGGGCGGCGGGCCGGAGTAGCCCTCGCCGCCGTATGCCTGGCCGCTGTAGGACTGCCCGCCGTAGGGCTGCCCGTGGGGCGCGGAACCACCGGACCCGCCGGGCTGCTGCCCGTACGACTCGTCCCCCGACGGCTGGTCGGGGCGGCTGCCTCCGGGGGGAGGGGTGGTGGACATGGTGGCTCCTTCGTCGGCGGGCACTGCTGCGTCCAGCGTACGCACCCCGCGTGCTGGCAGACTCTGGTTCATGACGACGAACGACGAGGGACCGCACGGCTCGCAGGACGAGGCACGCGAGGGTGCCGTGGCGGCGTACTGGGCGACCGCGCGCAAGCGCGCCGGCCTCAACCGGCTCGACGTCGTCGTGGGCCAGCAGGCGATCGGCGCCGTCCAGCCGCCCGCGTGGTCCTTCGGGTCCGACCCCGAGGAGGCCGACTCCCTGCTCGAGCTGGTCCTGGCAGGGCGCAAGACCGCCACGGCCAGCGCCGCGGAGCCGTACGCCCACCAGGGCGTGTCGGTGCCCGCGCCCGGCGACCTGTCGATCATCCTCGACGGCGCCGGACGGCCCCGGGCACTCATCGTCACCACGAGCATCGCCGTCGTGCCCTACCGGGACGTGGACGAGGCCCACGCCGCAGCCGAGGGCGAGGGGGACCTGTCCCTCGCGCACTGGCGCAGGGTGCACGAGCCCTTCTTCAGGGGGGAGCTCGCCGAGGTGGGAAGCACCTTCGACGACACCACCCCGGTCGTCCTCGAGCACTTCCGGCTGCTCGACCCGAAGCCGCCCCGGACGACCGCGGACGTGCCCGAGCCGGTCACTACGTGAGACGCCCGTCCCGATCGGTGGACGCCCGGACTAGCCTGGGTGCATGACGAGCACCATCGACCTTGCAGTGATCGCCGGGGACGGCATCGGTCCGGAAGTCGTCGCCGAGGGGCTCAAGGTCCTCGACGCCGCGCTGGCCGGCGAGGACGTCGAGGTCCGCACCACGCCCTACGACCTCGGCGCCGCCCGCTGGCACCGCACCGGCGAGACCCTCACCGACGAGGAGCTCGCGTCGCTGCGCGGGCACGACGCCATCCTCCTCGGCGCCGTCGGCGACCCGACCGTCCCGAGCGGCGTGCTCGAGCGCGGGCTGCTGCTGCGACTGCGCTTCGAGCTCGACCACTACGTCAACCTGCGGCCCACCCGCCTCTTCCCGGGTGTGCCCACGCCGCTGGCGACGCCCGGCGAGGTGGACTTCGTCGTCGTCCGGGAGGGGACCGAGGGTCCCTACGTCGGCAACGGTGGCGCCATCCGGGTCGGGACGCCGCAGGAGGTCGCCAACGAGGTGAGCGTCAACACCGCCTTCGGCGTCGAGCGCGTCGTGCGGGACGCCTTCGCTCGCGCCGCGGCCCGGCCGCGCAAGAAGCTCACCCTGGTCCACAAGCACAACGTCCTCGTCCATGCCGGGCACCTGTGGCGCCGGACGGTGGACGCCGTGGGTGAGGACTTCCCCGACGTCACGGTGGACTACCTCCACGTCGACGCCGCGACGATCTTCCTCGTCACCGACCCGGCGCGGTTCGACGTCATCGTCACCGACAACCTCTTCGGTGACATCATCACCGACCTCGCCGCCGCCATCAGCGGCGGCATCGGGCTGGCCGCCTCGGGCAACGTCAACCCGGACCGCACCGCGCCCAGCATGTTCGAGCCCGTGCACGGCTCGGCGCCGGACATCGCCGGGCAGGGCAAGGCCGACCCCACCGCCACGGTGCTGTCCGTCGCGCTGCTCCTCGACCACCTCGGGTACGCGGCTCCCGCCGCCCGGGTGGAGGCGGCCGTCGCCGCGGACATCGCCGCACGCGGCACCACGCCCCGCTCGACCAGCGAGGTGGGCGACGCGCTCGCGGCCGCGGTCGCGGGACACGTCCCGGTCCGCTGAGCCCGGCGGGGCCAACGCCCCGGGGCCACACCGTGCGAGGGGCTACTCTCAGCACGTGCACCACCGCACTCACCAGCACCCGTCCCTCCCGGGCGACTGACACGAACGACCGCTGGAGGCCCGTCATGACCACTGCACCCGCCGACTTCGCCATCGTGCCGAGCTCGCGCCCCCGGACGACGGCCGAGCGCACCGCGGTCCTCGACCGGCTGAGCTTCGGGGTCGACTTCACCGACCACATGGCCCGCGCCACCTGGACGGCCGACGGCGGGTGGCAGGGGCACCGCGTCGAGGGCTTCGCGCCGCTCGAGCTGTCCCCGGCGGCCGCTGTCCTCCACTACGCGCAGGAGATCTTCGAGGGGCTCAAGGCCTACCGGCACGCCGACGGCTCGGTGTGGGCCTTCCGCCCGGAGGCCAACGCCCGGCGCTTCCAGGCCTCCGCGCGGCGGCTGGCGATGCCGGAGCTGCCCGAGGAGGACTTCCTCGGCTCGATCCGCGCGCTGGTGGAGACCGACCTCGAGTGGGTGCCGTCCACCGAGGGCGCCAGCCTCTACCTGCGGCCGTTCATGATCGCGACCGAGCCCTTCCTCGGGGTGCGTCCCTCCCGCCGCTTCGAGTACCTCGTCATCGCCTCGCCGGTGGGCCCCTACTTCGTCAAGGGCTTCGAGCCGGTGTCCATCTGGGTGGCCGAGGACTACCACCGCGCGGGCCCCGGCGGCACCGGCGCCGCGAAGTTCGGTGGCAACTACGCCGCCAGCCTGCTCCCTCAGCAGACCGCCCAGCGCGAGGGCTTCGACCAGGTGTGCTTCCTGGACGCCGCGACGCGGACGAACCTCGAGGAGCTCGGCGGGATGAACGTGTTCGTCGTCGGCGCCGACGGTGTCGTGCGCACCCCCGCCCTCACCGGCACCATCCTCGAGGGCGTGACTCGCTCCTCGATCCTCGCCCTCCTCGGTGAGCAGGGGACGCGGGTCGAGGAGTGCGACATCCCGGTCAAGGGGCTGCTCGCCGGGATCCGCGACGGGTCCGTGCGCGAGGTCTTCGCCTGCGGCACCGCGGCGGTCATCACGCCCATCGGCCGCCTGGCGGGGGAGTCCTTCGACGTCACCGTCGCCGACGGCGGCGCCGGGCCGATCACCACCCAGCTCTTCGGTCAGCTCACCGACATCCAGTTCGGCCGTGCCGATGACCCGCACGGCTGGATGCACCGACTCGCCTGACCGGCGGGGCGCGCCGGACGCCGGCGTGCCCCGCGGGCGCCCGCCGCCATCCGGACGGTGGTTCTCGTCACTCCTCGGGTGTGGCATGATGACGCCCATGCAGTTCCGGCTCATTATCGGCTAGCGCACGCGGCACCATCCGCCACGTGCGCAACCTCCCGTACCACGGGGGGTTTTTTTGTTGCCGGGGCCACCTCTCCCGGCAGCACCCGGGAGAGGACCGGGCCGAGACCGGCACCACCCCCGTCGGGGAGCAGGACTGCGACCGCAGGAGCAAGGGAATGGGTGACATGAGCACGACGACGCGTCCGCAGGGTGAGCTCGCCATCGACGTCTACGACACGACACTGCGCGACGGCGCGCAGCAGGAGGGGATGAACCTCTCCGTGGCGGACAAGCTCGCCATCGCGCCCCTGCTCGACGAGCTCGGTGTGGGCTACATCGAGGGCGGCTGGCCAGGCGCGATCCCCAAGGACACCGAGTTCTTCGCGCGCGCCGCCAAGGAGCTCGACCTCAAGCACGCCCGCCTCGCCGCGTTCGGCTCGACCTGCAAGGCCGGCACCCGCCCCCACGACGACCCCCAGGTCCGGGCGCTCGTCGACTCCGAGGCGCCCGTCGTCACGATCGTGGCCAAGAGCGACATCCGGCACGTCGAGCGTGCGCTGCGCACGACCGGCGAGGAGAACCTGCGGATGATCGCCGAGACCACCCGCTACCTCAAGGACCAGGACCGCGAGGTCATCGTCGACCTCGAGCACTTCTTCGACGGGTACCGCTTCGACCGCGCCTACGCCCTGCGGGCGGCCCGCGCCGCTCTCGACGCCGGCGCGGACGTCGTCGTGCTGTGCGACACCAACGGCGGCATGCTTCCCGGGTGGGTGGGCGAGATCGTCACGGAGGTCCGCTCCGCCGTCGACGGCAGGCTCGGCATCCACGCCCACAACGACACGGGCTGTGCCGTCGCGAACTCGATCGCCGCCGTCGAGGCCGGGGTGCGCCACGTCCAGGGCACGGTCAACGGCTACGGCGAGCGCACGGGCAACGCCGACCTCGTCACCTGCGTCGCCAACCTCGAGCTGAAGCACCGGGTGCCGACCCTCGCCGGCGACGGGCTGCGCGAGTCCAGCAGGCTGTCCCACGCCATCAGCGAGATCACCAACATCAGCCCCTATGCGCGCCAGCCCTACGTCGGCTCCAGCGCCTTCGCGCACAAGGCGGGCCTGCACGCGTCGGCGATCCGGGTGGACCCGGACCTCTACCAGCACATCGACCCGGTCGCTGTCGGCAACGACATGCGCATGCTCGTCTCGGAGATGGCCGGTCGCGCGAGCATCGAGCTCAAGGGCCGCGAGCTGGGGATCGACCTGTCCGACCGGGCCGACGTCCTGGCGAAGGTCACCGAGCGCGTCAAGGCCGCGGAGGCGCAGGGCTACACCTTCGACGCCGCGGACGCGTCCTTCGAGCTGCTCCTGCGTGAGGAGCTCGACGGCACCCGCCCCCGCTACTTCACCGTCGAGAGCTGGCGCGCCATGGTGCAGACACTGAGCGAGGACATCTCCCTCACCCTGGCCGAGGCCACCGTCAAGCTCCACACCGGGCGGGGCCGCGTCGTGTGCACCGGGGAGGGCAACGGACCGGTCAACGCACTGGACCACGCGCTGCGGGAGGCACTCGTCGACGTGTACCCCGAGCTGGAGGACTTCGAGCTCATCGACTTCAAGGTGCGCATCCTCGACACCCAGTCGGGCACCGACGCCACGACCCGTGTGCTCATCGAGACCTCCGACGGTGTGCGCTCGTGGAGCACCGTCGGCGTGGGGCCCGACATCATCGAGGCCAGCTGGGAGGCGCTGGTCGACTCCGTCGTCTACGGGCTCCTCCACCGGGGCGTCTCGCCACGCTGACGGAGCCGGCCGGACCCGGACTGCGATCTCGGCGGGGACCGACGAGCGGGGGACGGCGCACCGGCGGGCTAGGCTGGGCGGGTGCGTGGTGAGTACAAGGTCCCCGGAGGCAAGCTCGTCGCGGTCGACGTCGACGTCGTCGAGGACCGGCTGCGCAACGTCAGCCTCTCCGGTGACTTCTTCCTCGAGCCGGACTCGGCGCTCGAGGACATCAACGCCGCGCTCGAGGGCATGCCCGCGACGGCCGGCGCCGAGGAGCTGGCCCAGGCGGTCACGCGGTCGCTCGACCCGGAGGTCGCCCTGGTCGGCTTCACCGCCGACGCGGTGGGGATCGCCGTCCGGCGCGCGCTCGGGCACGCCACCAGCTGGTCCGACCACACCTTCGACGTCATCCCGGCCCGCACGATGCACCCGGCGATGCACGTCGCCCTCGACGAGGTGCTGCCCGGCGAGGTCGCCGCGGGGCGGCGGCGGCCGCTCATGCGCATCTGGGACTGGGACGCCCCCCTCGTCGTCATCGGCTCCTTCCAGTCGGTGAGGAACGAGATCGACGCCGAGGGCCTGGCACGCCACGACATGATGGTCGTGCGCCGCGTCTCCGGCGGCGGGGCGATGTTCATGGAGCCCGGCAACTGCATCACCTACTCCCTCGTCGTGCCCACCTCGCTCGTCGAGGGCCTGAGCTTCGAGCGGTCCTACGCGTTCCTCGACGACTGGGTCCTCGGTGCGCTCGCCGACGTCGGCATCCGCGCGCGCTACGTCCCGCTCAACGACATCGCCTCCGAGCAGGGCAAGATCGGCGGTGCCGCGCAGAAGCGCTTCGCGAGCGGCGTCGTCCTGCACCACGTGACGATGAGCTACGACATCGACGCCGACAAGATGCTCGAGGTGCTGCGCATCGGCCGGGAGAAGATGTCGGACAAGGGGACCAGGAGCGCCAACAAGCGCGTCGACCCGATGCGCTCGCAGACCGGCATGGCCCGCGCCGACATCATCGACGCGTTCATCGCCCACTTCGAGGGCCGCTACGACACCGTCCGCTCGGACTACACCGCCGACGAGCTGGCGCGCGCCGAGGAGCTCGTGCGCACCAAGTTCCTCGACGAGGCCTGGACCACGCGCGTCCCCTGAGCCCCGCCGTCGTCGTCGCCCCGCACCGCCCCCGCCGCCTGGGACGCGCGTCCGGCCGGACGCGCGTCCCAGGCGGGCGAGGGAGGTCAGGCCACCCGGCGGGCGTAGGCGGGAATGGTGAGGAACGCCGGGTAGTCGGTGCTCAGCGCCGTCTCGGCGAACAGCTCCGCTGCCTGCGCCACCCGCTCGACCCGCGCGGTGTCCGTCCCCGCCTCGGCGACGAGCCGGCCCTGCTCCTCCTCGAGGACCGAGCGGACGAGCTCACGCGTGACCGGGCGGCCGTCGCTCAGCACCGTGCCGTGCCTGATCCACTGCCACACCTGGGACCGGGAGATCTCGGCCGTCGCGGCGTCCTCCATGAGACCGAAGATGCCGACGGCGCCGCGGCCGTCCAGCCACGCCTCCAGGTACCGGAGCGCCACTGCCACATTGGTGCGCAGCCCCTCGGGCGTGACCGTCCCGGGCCGCACGTCCAGCAGGTCGGCCGCCGTGACCGTGACGTCCTCGCGCTGCCGGTGGAGCTGGTTCGGTGTGAAGCCCAGGGTGGCGTCGAAGACCTCCCGCACGGCGTCGACCATGCCGGGATGGGCCACCCACGACCCGTCGAAGCCGGCGTCGGCCTCCCGCTGCTTGTCCGCGCGGACCGAGGCGAGGACCTCCTCGTTGCGCTGCGCGTCCTTCGTCGGGATGAAGGCCGACATGCCGCCGATGGCGTGGGCGCCGCGGCGGTGACAGGTGCGCACGAGCAGCTCGGTGTAGGCCCGCATGAAGGGCACCGTCATCGTCACGTCCACGCGGTCCGGAAGCACCATGTCCGGGCGGTCCCGGAACATCTTGATGAGGGAGAAGATGTAGTCCCAGCGGCCGGCGTTCAGCCCGGCGCTGTGGTCCCGCAGCTCGTAGAGGATCTCCTCCATCTCGAAGGCCGCGGTGATCGTCTCGATGAGCACCGTCGCGCGGATCGTGCCGTGCTCGAGGCCCAGCTCCCGCTCGCTGAACGTGAAGACCTCGTTCCACAGCCGCGCCTCGAGGTGGTTCTCGATCTTCGGCAGGTAGAGGTAGGGGCCGACGCCACGGGCGAGCAGCGCGTGCGCGTTGTGGACCAGGTAGAGACCGACGTCCACCAGGCTCGCCGACATCGGCTGACCGTCGAAGCGCAGGTGCTTCTCGGTGAGGTGCCACCCGCGGGGCCGCACGACGATGGTCGGCAGGTCACCGCCGCGCAGGCGGTACTCCTTGCCCTCCGGGGAGGTCCAGGCGATGGTGCGGCGGATCGCGTCACGCAGGTTGACCTGGCCGCCGAAGACGTTGTCGACATGCGGGGTGTTGGCGTCCTCGAGGTCCGCCAGCCACACCTTGGCCCCGGAGTTGAGCGCGTTGATCGTCATCTTGCGCTCGGTGGGCCCGGTGATCTCCACCCGCCGGTCCTCCAGCCCCGGTGCCGGGGGAGCGACCCGCCACGAGGTGTCCTCGCGGATGTGGCGGGTCTCCGGCCGGAAGCCCAGGCGGGCCCCGTCGGCGAGCTCCTGGCGCCGCTGCTGGCGCAGCTCGAGCAGCTCGGCGCGGCGGCCCGCGAAGCGGCGGTGCAGCTCGGTGAGGAACGCGAGCGCCCGCGGCGTGAGGACCGTCTCGGTCGCCGGGGTGATCGGGGTGTGGACGGTGGTCCGCACCGTTCCCTCGAGCCCGAACGGGTCGCGCTCGCGGCGACGACGACGGCGCTCCACCGGCGGCATCGGCTCGCGTCCCGCCGAGGCGGGTGTGGGCGCCGACGACGGCGATCCCGGGCTGGGTGGGGTGAGGGGGCGCTGGTAGCGCAGGGGGGAGGTGGTCTGCGTGGTCATGGCTGGGGTCCTTCGCGAGTCGGTGGTGGCGGTCGGGGAGCGTCCTGGTGGGGGCGGCGGCGGTGCGGTGCCGGGACCGGCCTCAGAACTGCTGCTCCTCGGTGGAGCCGCGCAGGGCGAGGGTGTCGCTGGTGGGGTTGAGGGTGGTGGACACGAGGTCGAAGTAGCCGGTGCCGACCTCCCGCTGGTGGCGGGTGGCGGTGTAGCCGCGCTCCTCGGCGGCGAACTCCTTCTCCTGGAGCTCGACGTAGGCGGTCATGCCGTCCCGGGCGTAGCCCTGGGCCAGCTCGAACATGCCGTGGTTGAGCTGGTGGAAGCCGGCCAGGGTGATGAACTGGAAGGCGTAGCCGAGCGCGCCGAGCTCGCGCTGGAAGCCGGCGATCTCGTCGTCGTCCAGGTGCTTCCTCCAGTTGAACGACGGTGAGCAGTTGTAGGCGAGCATCGTGCCGGGGTGCTGCTCGCGGACGGCCTCGGCGACGCGGCGCGCGAGCCCGAGGTCCGGTGTGGCGGTCTCCACCCAGATGAGGTCGGCGTAGGGGGCGTAGGCCAGAGCACGCGCGACGACGACGTCGACGCCGGGCTGCGTGCGGTAGAAGCCCTCGGCGGTCCGCTCACCGGTGGTGAACGCGGCGTCGCGCGGGTCGATGTCGCTGGTGATGAGGGTGGCTGCGAGGGCGTCGGTCCGGGCGACGACGAGGGTCGGCACGCCGAGGACGTCGGCCGCGAGGCGGGCCGAGCTCAGGGTGCGCACGTGCTGGGAGGTCGGCACGAGCACCTTGCCGCCGAGGTGGCCGCACTTCTTCTCCGAGGCGAGCTGGTCCTCGAAGTGGACGCCGGCTGCCCCGGCGGTGACGAGCGCCTTGGTGAGCTCGAAGACGTTGAGCGGGCCACCGAAGCCCGCCTCAGCGTCGGCGACGATGGGCGCGAGCCAGTCGAAGCCGGGGTCGGTGCCCTCGGCGAAGGCGATCTCGTCGGCCCGCAGCAGGGCGTTGTTGATGCGCCGCACGACGCTCGGCACGGAGTTGACCGGGTAGAGCGACTGGTCGGGGTAGGTCTGACCGGCGGAGTTGGCGTCGGCGGCCACCTGCCAGCCGGAGAGGTAGATCGCCTCGAGGCCCGCCCGAACCATCTGGGTCGCCTGCAGGCCGGTCATCGCGCCCAGCGCGTGGACGTAGTCGCGGGTGTGGAGCAGCTCCCACAGTCGCTCGGCACCGCGCCGCGCCAGCGTGTGCTCCTCACGGACGCTGCCCCGCAGCCGGACGACGTCCTCGGCGGTGTAGTCGCGACGGACCCCGGTCCAGCGGGGGTTGCTCGCCCACTCCTGGGCGAGGTCGGCGGCCTCGTTGCGGATACGGGTACCGACCGTCGGGTTCTCGGTGGTGGTCGGGGTGGTGAGTGTCGTGGTCATCGGTCTTCTCCCTGGTCGTCGGCTGCATCCGGCCGGTGAACAACGTCGTGACTACACAGTGGGGGAGTGACGCAGCGCACACCCAGGGCTAAACTGGGTGAACTTTCGCGTTCCTTCACCCAGGGAGAAGAAGTGGCCAACGGTGCCGACGACGCAGACGGCGTCGACCTCGCGGTGCTCGGGCCTCGCATCCGACACGCGCGTCGCGCCCGGGGGCTGACGCTCGCGCAGCTGGCCGAACGGGTGGGCAGGGCGCAGTCGCTGCTCTCCCAGATCGAGAACGGGCGGCGCGAGCCGCGCCTGGCGCTGCTCGCCGCGATCGCGCGGGAGCTGAGGGTGCCGGTCGAGGAGCTGCTCCGCCCCGAGCCGCCCTCCCGCCGGGCGGCGCTGGAGATCGACCTCGCGCGCGCACAGGCGTCCCCGCACTACTCGGCACTGGGGCTGCCGGTCGTCAAGCCGGGGGCGACCCTGCCCACCGAGGTGCTCGAGGCCCTCGTCGGCATCCACCGGGAGCTGGCCCGCGCGACCGCCGTGCGCGCCGCCACCCCGGAGGAGGCACGCCGGGCCAACGCCGAGCTGCGTGCCGCCATGCGTGCCCGGCACAACTACTTCACCGACATCGAGGCGCTCGCCGGCCGCATCGGCGAGGCCGTCGGACACCACGCCGGGCCGCTCACCGACCGCGGGGTCGGGGCCGTGACACGCCACCTGGGCTTCACGGTCGAGCGGGTGCCGGACCTGCCGCGCTCGACGCGCTCCATCATCGACCGGCGCCACCACCGCATCTACCTGCCGGTCACCGCCCGGGCCGGGCAGGACCCGCGGACCATCGTCCTGCAGACGCTGGGGCACGTGGCGCTCGGCCACGTCGACCCGACGAGCTACGCCGACTTCCTCCGCCAGCGCGTCGAGGTCAACTACTTCGCCGCTGCGCTGCTCGTGCCCGAGCGTGCCGCGGTGACCTTCCTCCGGGAGGCGAAGGCCGAGCGTGAGCTCGCGATCGACGACCTGCGCGACGCCTTCGCGGTCTCCTACGAGACGGCCGCGCACCGGTTCACCAACCTCGCGACCGAGCACCTCGACATCCCGGTGCACTTCCTGCGCGTCGGGGAGGACGGCGTCATCTACAAGGCCTACGAGAACGACGACGTCGCCTTCCCCACCGACGTCACGGGCGCGATCGAGGGGCAGGTCGTGTGCCGCTACTGGGCGTCCCGGGCGGTCTTCGACAACGCCGACCGCTACGCCACCCACCACCAGTACACCGACATGGGGCGAGGGACCTACTGGTGCACCACGCACGTCGAGCGCACCGGCAGCGGTGACTTCGCCATCGACGTCGGTGTCCCGTTCGCCCACGCCAAGTGGTTCCAGGGACGGGACACGGCGGTGCGCGCGCGCTCGCAGTGCCCCGACCCCGCCTGCTGCCGCCGGCCGCCCGCGGAGCTCGCCGCCCGGTGGGCCGGGGACTCGTGGCCCAGCGTCCGGGCCCACTCGCACCTGCTCGCCGCGATCCCGCCGGGGACCTTCCCCGGCGTCGACGCCACCGAGGTGTACGAGTTCCTCGAGCGGCACAGCGCGCGTGCCTGAGCGGCCGGTAGATGCCGGCGAGGGCGATATGGTCGGGCGCGTGAGTGAGATCTCCCAGGCGCTGGCGGCGGTCCGGGACCGGGTCGCGGCGGCCGCGCGCGTCGTGGGCCGCGACCCGCGTGAGGTCCGGCTGCTCCTTGCGGTCAAGGCGCAGCCGGCTCACCTCGTGAGGCAGGCGATCGGCGCGGGCGCGGAGCTCCTCGGGCACAACCGGGCGCAGGAGCTCGTCGAGACCGCGCCGGAGCTCGCGGACCTACCGCACGAGATGCATTTCATCGGCCGGCTCCAGTCGAACAAGGCGACCAAGGTGGTCCCACTCGTCACCTGCGTCCAGAGCGTCGACGGCCCGGCCATCGCCCAGCGTCTCGACCGCCTGGCGGGACGCGCGGAGCGCGTGCTCGACGTCCTCGTCCAGGTCAACACCTCGGGCGAGCCGACGAAGGCGGGTGTCGCCCCGGAGGAGGCGGCCGGCCTCGCGGCTGCGGTCGGGGCCCTGCCGCACCTGCGCCTCCGGGGGCTCATGACCATCGGGGCGAACTCCACGGACGTCGACGTCGTCCGGGCGTCCTACGAGCGGCTGGCCCTGCTGCGGGAGGAGATCCTCGCCGGCGGCGCCGCGGGCACCGGCGAGGCGCGTGAGCTGTCGATGGGCATGAGCGGGGACCTCGAGGTCGCCGTCGCGGCCGGCGCGACGATGGTGCGCGTAGGTACCGCCGTCTTCGGGGCCCGGCCCGCCTGACGAGCCGCAGTTCGGGCTTTCCGGGGCGGTCGCGTACCGTGGCTGAGTTGTCGACAGACAGGAAGGTCCATGCCCGCATCGCCAGGTCGCCAGCGCCTGACGCCGGCACACATCCTGCTCATCGTCGTGGTGAGCGTCCTCGTGCTGCTCTTCGTCGTCCTCCTGATGGAACGGCTCACGGGCGACGGGCAGCAGTCGGCCGCCGACGCGAGCCCCACCGTGGAGACGCAGACCGGTGCGTCCACCGCGACGCCGGGTGAGGACGACGCGGACGCCGAGCCGACGTACTTCGCCTCACCCTCGGGCAACATCGTGTGCACGATCACCGCGGACAGCGCGGACTGCGGCATCTCCAACTTCCAGTACGCGGCAGAGGACGCCGCCTCCTGCGAGAGCGACGGGGCCGGGGGCCACCTGCGCGTGGAGCCGGCCGGGGCCTCCATGCCGTGCGACCCGCTCGTCGTCGTGGGTGACGTCCCGGTCCTCGAGTACGGGCAGACGGCCGAGGCGCACGGCTACTCGTGCCTGAGCGAGCGGTCGGGCGTCACGTGCCGCCACGACGAGTCCGGTCACGGCTTCTCCGTCGCGCGCGCGTCCTACCGGCTGTTCTGACGACGCAGGGCCGCCCGGGAGGTCCCGGACGGCCCGACGTGGGGCGCAGCGGCTACCAGATCCGCACCCGCTCCTCCGGCGGCAGGTACAGCGCGTCGGTCGGCTGGACGTCGAAGGCCTCGACGAAGGAGTCGAGGTTGCGCACGACCCCGTTGCAGCGGAACTCGTTGGGCGAGTGCGGGTCGATCGACAGCAGCCGGACGACCTCGGCGTCACGGGCCTTCTGCTGCCAGATGCGGCCCCACGCGTAGAACACCCGCTGCAGGCCGGTGAGGCCGTCGACGACCGGCGCGTCCGCGAGCCCGGAGAGCCCCTGCTTGCGCAGCGCGATCTCGTAGGCCGTGATCGCGATCGACAGCCCGCCGAGGTCCCCGATGTTCTCCCCGATGGTGAGGGCGCCGTTGACGTGGTGGGAGCCGTCGAGCTGGTCCGGGGAGAAGGCGTCGTACTGGGCGATGAGCGCCCTGGTGCGGGCCTCGAACTCGGTACGGTCCTGCTCGGTCCACCAGTCGTGCAGCCGGCCGGTGCCGTCGTACTTGCTGCCCTGGTCGTCGAAGCCGTGGCCGATCTCGTGCCCGATGACCGAGCCGATCCCGCCGTAGTTCCACGCGTCGTCGGCGTCGACGTCGAAGAACGGGGGCTGGAGGATGGCGGCCGGGAAGACGATCTCGTTCATCGTCGGGTTGTAGTAGGCGTTGACCATCTGGGGCGGCATGAACCACTCGTCGCGGTCCATGGGCTCGCCGAGCTTGGCGAGATTGCGGGCCGTCTCGAAGAGCTCGGCGCGACGCACGTTGCCGAGGAGGTCGGTCGGGTCAGTCTCCAGGGTGGAGTAGTCGCGCCACTTGTCGGGGTAGCCGATCTTCGGGGTGAAGGCGGCGAGCTTCTCCAGCGCGCGCTGCTTGGTCTCCTCGCCCATCCAGTCGAGCTCGGTGATCGACTGGCGGTAGGCCTCGATGAGGTTGTCGACGAGCTCCTGCATCCGTGCCTTGTGCTCGGGCGGGAAGTGGCGCTCGACGTAGATCTTGCCGACGGCCTCACCGAGGGCACCCTCGACGAGCGACACGCCGCGCTTCCACCGCTCGCGCAGCTCCGGGGCACCGGTGAGGGTGCGCCCGTAGAAGTCGAAGTGCTCCTCGACGAAGGCGGAGGGCAGGTAGGGGGCGCGGGCCGACACGACGTGCCACAGCAGCCACATCCGCAGGGAGTCGACGTCCAGCTCCTCCCACGCCGCGGCGAAGTGGGTGAGGAAGGACGGCATCCCGACGATGGTCGAGTCGACGGCCCCCGCGGGCAGGTTGAGCGACTCGCGCCACAGGTCCCACGGGAAGCCGGGCGCGGAGTCGAGGACCTCGGCCCACGTCCGGGGGTTGTTGATCTGGTCGGCCTCGCGGGAGCGCACCTTGTCCCAGTGACCGGCGGCGAGGCGGGTCTCGACGTCCATGACACGCTGCGCCGCGCCCATCGCCTCGTCGGCGGTGACGAGCCCGGAGAGCTCGAGCATGGCGGCGACGTGGGCGAGGTAGGCCGAGCGGGTCTCCGCATGGGCGTCCTCGCGGTAGTAGGACTCGTCGGGGAGGCCGAGGCCGCTCTGCCACAGGAAGACGCGGTAGCTGTCGGGGTCGTTGAAGTCCGTGTCGACGAAGAGCGCGACGGCGCCGCCGACACCCGTGGAGGCGAGGGTGCCCATGGCCCGGGCGAGCGCGTCCTTGTCGCGGGCGGCCGTGAAGAGCTCGAGGTCGGGCTGGAGGGGTCCGGTACCGAGCGCCTCGATGCGCTCCTCGGCCATGAAGGAGGCGAACAGGTCGCCGACCTGCTTGGCCTCACCCGTGGCGTCCTCGGCCGCGGCGGCGTCGGTGATGATGTCACGCACCCGCTGCTCGGACAGGTCGCGCAGCACCATGAAGGCGCCGTCACGGGCCCGGTCGGCCGGGATCTCGTGCTCGCGGAGGTAGGTCCCGTTGATGTGGCGGTAGAGGTCGTCCTGCGGCCGCACGGTCGTGTCCATGGCCTGCTCGAACGACATCGACACGGTGGTCTCGTCAGTCGTCATGGTCCGACGATACGGGAGGCGCGGTCGGCGGCGCGGGCTGAGACCGGGGCCCGCGCTGGTGCCGCGACACGGCAAGATGGGGCCATGCGCATCCACATCGCCGCCGACCACGCAGGGTTCGAGCTCAAGGCCGCCCTCGTCGAGCACCTCACCGCGGGGGGCCACGACGTCGTCGACCACGGGGCCGACACCTACGACGCCCTGGACGACTACCCCTCCTTCTGCTTCTCGGCCGGGGAGGCCGTCGTCGCCGAGCCGGGCAGCCTGGGCATCGTGCTCGGCGGCTCGGGCAACGGTGAGCAGATCGCCGCGAACAAGGTGCGCGGCGTGCGCGCCGCACTCGCCTGGGACCTCGACACGGCCACCCTGGCACGGGCCCACAACGACGCCAACGTCATCTCCCTCGGCGCCCGCAAGCACTCGGTGGACGACGCCGTCGCCCTCGTCGAGGCCTTCCTCGCCGAGCCGTTCTCCGGCGAGGCCCGCCACCAGCGCCGCATCGACCAGCTCGCCGAGTACGAGCAGCGCTGAGCCGCACCCCACCGCGAGACCGCCCGGCTCAGAACCCCCAGCCGGTGCTCGCTGCGACCGGCCAGCCGAAGGCTGCCGCGGCCGGGTGGAGCGTGCCCGGGGCCAGCTCGGTGACCCGGCCCGCGGCTGCCAGCGCGGCGAGGGTGGTGCCACCGAGGGAGGCGGAGGCGAGGTCGGACACGTCGAGCGCCAGGTGCGCCGCCGCGTCCGTGCGGGACACCTCCACCCCACCCGGGCCGCCGCGCACGTGCCAGCGGCCGGCGTTGTCGGGGATGAGCGGGTCGCTGACGTCCAGCACGACGTCGACCGGCGCGGCGTAGGCCCGCGCGCGCAGCACGGCCGGCAGGTCGAGGACCCGCAGCCAGACGTCGTCGTGCAGGCGTCTGTTGATCCCACGCAGCTCGGTGAGCAGGCCGAAGCCTGCGTCGTCGGGTGCCAAATTGTGGACCTCGACCGAGCCCATGAGGTCGAGGTCGAGCAAAGCGCCCCACAGCGCCCTCGACGATGCCGCGTCGAGCGCCAGGACGTCGTGCACCGAGACCGTCCCCTCCGGCTTGTTCTCCTGGCTCCACTTCTCCTTCCGGCGGAAGACCGCGTACCCGAAGGGCTCGCCGGCGGGCCCACGCACCACGGCGATGCGCCGCCGCTCGGCCCCGCGCCTGGCCGAGGGCCAGTCGACGAGGTGGTCGGCGCGCAGGGCCGGGGTGTCGCGGGTAATCCACCCCGGCCGGACGACCTGCGCGTGGACGTGCTCGACGACGTCGCCGTGTCGCTGCGGGTCGAGCGTCTCGAGCTCGACGACGAGGTCCGTGCTGCCCGGGACGTCCCGCAGCCCGGCACCCCGGCCGAGGGTGGCGGACGTGCGGTGCGTCGCGACGCCGTAGCCGTAGCGCCCGTAGATGCTGCTCTCGGCGGCGTTGAGCACCGAGACGACCTCGCCGCGCTCACGGGAGCGGCGCAGGTGGGCGTGCAGCATGGCGCGGCCCAGCCCACGACGCCGGTGGCCCGGATGCACCCCGACCCAGGTGAGGCCGGCGGCGGGGATCCGTCCACCTCCCGGCACCTGGAGGCGGAAGGCGTAGGAGGAGTGGACCGCCGCGAGGGTCGTACCCCGCGGGCCGTCGTGCCAGACACCGACGCTGCGGCCCGGCTCCAGGGTCCAGACGAGGGCGGCCTCGTCCTCGGGCGCCAAGTCGAAGGCGAAGGCCCAGCGGTCGACGTCGTGGATGGCGTCGCGGTCGGCGGCGTCGTCGAGCTCGGCCAGCCGGTAGCCGGCCGAGAGCGGAACCTCGGGAGGGTGGGTGATGGTCACGGCCGGATCATGGCAGTGCCGGGCACGCGCGGTCAGGCGATTTTGCGACAATGACGCGCGTGAGTGACTGGAGCGAGCTCGTGCTCGACATCGCGCAGGACGTGCCGCCCGGTCGCGCCACGACCTACGGGCTGCTCGCCGAGGCCGCTCGGGCCCGGACCGGGCGCGGCTCGGCACGCCAGGTCGGTGCCGTCATGGCGCGGGAGGGCGGCGCCGTCGCGTGGTGGCGGGTGGTGCGGGCGGACGGCTCCCTGCCGGAGCACCTCGGGTCCCGTGCCGCCGAGCACTACCGGACCGAGGCGACGCCCCTGCGTCCCGGTGGCGCCGTCGACCTCACCCGTGCCCTGTGGGACCCCCTGGAGGAGACGCATGCCTGAAGGCCACTCGATCCACCGGCTCGCGCTCGCGTTCGACGAGCTGCTCCACGGCGAGCGCCTCACGGTGACGTCCCCGCAGGGCCGTTTCGCCGCTGGTGCCGCGCTGCTCGACGGGCATCGGCTGGTGGCGACCGACGCGCACGGCAAGCACCTCTTCCTCGGCTTCTCCTCCGAGGGTGCCACTCCGCAGGAGCTGCGCTGGCTGCGCGTGCACCTCGGGCTGTACGGCTCGTGGACGTTCACCGGCGACCCGTCCTTCCAGGCGCCGCACGCGATCGGGGCGCCGCGCCGCCGGGTCGCGGAGGAGGAGACCGCGCTGCCCGACGACGGCGCCCCGGTGACGGCGCCCGCGGACGGGCCGTGGGAGCCGCCGGAGCCGCGCGGCGCCGTGCGGGTGCGGCTGCTGGGGGAGCGCGGCGTCGCCGACCTCACCGGCCCGACGGCCTGTGAGGTCGTCACGCCGCAGGAGAAGGCGGCTGTCCACGACCGTCTCGGCCCCGACCCGCTGAGGGCGGACGGGGACGCCGAGCGGTTCGTCGCCAACGTGCGCCGCCGCGCGCGCCCCGTCGGTGAGCTCCTCATGGACCAGGCGGTCATCGCGGGGGTCGGCAACATCTACCGCGCGGAGGCGCTCTACCGGGCACGGGTCCACCCGCGCAGGCTCGGCCGGGCGGTCCCAGCGGCGAAGCTGCGGGCGATGTGGGCGGACCTCGCGGCCCTCATGGCGGACGGCGTCGCGACCGGACGGATCGTCACGACCGAGCCCGAGGACCGGCAGGAGGAGGACGACCGCTGGTACGTCTACCACCGCTCCGGCCGCTCGTGCCTGCGCTGCGGGAGCAAGGTCGCCGAGGACCTCATGGCCGGTCGGCGGGTCTTCTGGTGCCCGCGCGAGCAGCGTCGGCCCGCGGACGCCCGCTGAGGACGACACCGCCCCGGCGGACGGACGCCCGGCGCGGTGCGCCGCGGGTGGCCGACGGGTCAGATGAACAGCGCGGGGTCGGAGTAGGGGTCCACCTCCGTGGGCCGCTCCCGGACGCGTCCGGGGACGCCCACGGCGACCGCACCGGCCGGGACGTCCTTGACGACGACGGCGTTCGCACCGATCTGCGCGTCGTCGCCGACGGTGATCGGGCCGAGCACCTTGGCGCCGGCCCCGATGACCACCCGGTCCCCGATGGTGGGGTGGCGCTTGCCCCTGGTCATCGACCGGCCACCGAGCGTCGTGCCGTGGAACATGACGACGTCGTCGCCGACCGTCGAGGTCTCCCCGATGACGACGCCCATGCCGTGGTCGATGAACAGCCGGCGGCCGAGCACGGCCCCCGGGTGGATCTCGACCCCGGTGAGGGCGCGCACCAGCTGGGACAGCAGCCGCGCGGGCAGCCTCCCCAGCGGCCCGGCATGCCACATCCGGTGGCACACGCGGTGCGCCCACAGGGCGTGGACACCGGGGTAGGCGAAGGCCACCTCGACGAGGCTGCGCGCCGCGGGGTCGCCGCGGCGCGCAGCCTCGAGGTCCTCCCGGAGGAGCACCCAGAAGCGGATCGGGGAGTCGTGCACGTCAGTCGGCGAACTCGCTGTACAGCGGGGTGGAGAGGTAGCGCTCACCGAAGCTGGGGATGACGACGACGATGGTCTTGCCCTCGGCCTCGGGCCGGGCGGCGACCTGGAGGGCCGCGTGGACGGCAGCCCCGGAGGAGATCCCGGCGAAGATGCCCTCCTCGGCGGCGAGGCGGCGAGCCACCTCGGTGGACTGGTCGATGTTGACGTCGATGACCTCGTCGTAGACGGAGGTGTCGAGGATCTCGGGGACGAAGTTCGCGCCGATGCCCTGGATCTTGTGCGGGCCGGGCTGCCCACCGTTGAGGATCGGGGACTCGGCGGGCTCCACGGCGATGATCTTGACGTCCGGCTTGCGCTCGCGGAGCACCTGGCCGACGCCGGTGATGGTGCCGCCGGTCCCGATGCCAGCGACGAAGTAGTCGACCTCGCCGTCGGTGTCGTTCCAGACCTCCTCGGCGGTGGTCTGGCGGTGGACGGCCGGGTTGGCCTCGTTGGCGAACTGCTTGGCGAGGACCGCCCCCGGGCGCTCGGCGGCGATCTCCTCGGCCTTCGCGACGGCTCCCTTCATCCCCTCGCTGCCCGGGGTGAGGACGAGCTCGGCGCCGAAGGCACGGAGCAGGGCGCGGCGCTCCTTGCTCATCGTGTCCGGCATCGCCAGGACGACGTCGTAGCCGCGGGCGGCGCCGACCATCGCCAGGGCGATACCGGTGTTGCCGGAGGTGGCCTCGACGATCGTGCCGCCGGGGGGCAGCGCACCGGACTGCTCGGCGGCGTTGACGATCGAGACGCCGATGCGGTCCTTCACGGAGTTGGCGGGGTTGTAGAACTCGAGCTTGGCCAGGACGGTGGCCTTGGCCCCGTCGGTGACGCGGTTGAGGCGGACGAGCGGGGTGCGGCCGACGAGTGCGGTGACGTCGTCGTAGATGCGTGCCATGGGGGTTCCTTCACAGGTGAGGTCGGTGGGGAGCAGCGCCGCCGGCGTTGGCGGCGAGGGGAGCGCCTGGCATGCGGCGGGGCCGCACGCTTGAGCCGGGCGCTCTACAGACAGGCGCGGCAGCAGGGGCAGGAGCTGGGGGCGGCGAGCACGGACATGGCTGCGACGTCTCCTCTCACTGCGACTCGGGCCGGTGGTCCGGCCGCGTGCTCTTGAACCCTAAACCAGCGCCGGGGTGGGATCAATCGCGGGTCACGGCCGCACCCCGGGACCGCTCGGCGTAGGTGTTGAGCAGCGCAGCGCCCGTTGCTGCGTCGTCGACGGTGACCACGAGCCTGCGCCCGCCGGAGCGCTCGACGGCGATCGCCTCACCGGCCCGCACGACCACACCCACCGTGCCGGCGACGTTGGTCCGCAGGCCCCACCCACCGAACTCGGGGAACGGGCGGACCCGGCCGACGTCCGCGCGCGCGACCTCCGCGGCGGGGACGTGCACCCGCGGCCACCCGAGGTTCCCGCGGGCGGTGAGACCGCGCGGGTCGACCTGCACCTGCCACGTCGTCATCGCGAGCATGAGGACCACGACCGGAGCGAGGACGACCACGGGGACGGCGCTGCGGGTGAGCAGCCACAGGCCGACCGCGAGCACGGCGCCGCCGACGACGAGCACCCAGGTGAGCGTGGGGCCGAGCGCCGTGACGGTGCGGAGCCACACCGCCCGCTGGCCCTGGGGGAGGGAGGCGGTCGCCGCGTCCGGCGGCAGCGCGCCGTCCGCCGGCTGGGCGGGGTCGGCACCGGCGAGTGCACCGGCGGCCGCGCCGAGGGTGAGGGCCACCGCGACGACGGCGACGATCCACCACTCGGGTGAGGTGGAGTCGCTCGCGGTGGGAGCGTCGACCTGCACGGCGACCGTCGCCACCGCGATCCCCCCGAACATCGTCGCGAGCGCGACGGCCAGCCCGAGCGTCATCCGCCGCGTGAGCGCCTGGCGCCCCGTGAGGACGGAGCACAGCGCCATGACCACCAGCGAGACCCCGCTGATGACGGCGCTCGGAGCCACCAGCTCGGCGACGGAGCCCGTGCGGTCGACGCCGGACGTCCCCCAGTGGATGGCGGCCGGCTCCGGCACGCGCGGCAGCAGGGCGACGACGACGGCCCAGGCGGCAGCCGTGACGAGCACGGGCACCACGACCCCGAGCAGCCAGGCGCGCCGACGGTGCGGTAGGAGGGGGCGGGAGGTCATGGCTTCTCCTCGGAGGTGAGCAGGGCGGCGACGGCGGACGGCGGGAGCCCGAGTCTGGCGGCCTCCTCGCGGACGGCCTGCAGGGCGTCGACGAGCGGGGCGTAGTGCTCGACGGCGTGCGCGGTGACGACGGCCCCGCGCCCGCGGCGGAGCTCGACGAGGCCCTCGTCGCGCAGCACCTGGTAGGCGTGCAGCACGGTGTGGACGTTGACGTCGAGCGACTCGGCGAGGTCCCGGGCGGAGGGTAGCCGCTCCCCGCTGACGACCTCACCGCGCAGCACGGCCGTGCGCACCTGCGCGGCCAGCTGCTCGAAGAGCGGCTGGGTCGAAGCCGTGTCGATGCGGATGAGCATGGCGTCAACTATATTGCTCTATGGCAACTAGAACAAGTTCCACCACTACCCGGGGTGCTCGACCACCCGGGTGCCGGCGTCCCGGACCTGTGCGCGGCCCCCGGTGAGGCCCGCGACGGCGGAGGCGAGTGCGCCGTCGTCGTTCGTCGCCAGGGTGAGGGTGACGTCCTCGGCGTAGCTCACGTCGTCGACGGCGAAACCCAGCGCACGGAGCTCGGACTCCACCCGTCCGGCGTCCGCGTGCGGCAGCACCACGGCGTGCAGCCGGCTCTCCCGCTGGACGACGACCGGTGCGCTGTCCAGGGCGGAGCGGACGGCGTCGGAGTACGCGCGGACGAGGCCCCCCGTGCCCAGCTTGACGCCACCGAAGTACCGCACGACGACGACCGCGACGTCCACCAGCCCGCTCCCGCGCAGCACCTCGAGCATCGGCATGCCGGCCGTCCCGGCGGGCTCCCCGTCGTCGGAGGAGCGTTCGACGAGGTTCGCGCCCGGGACGCGGACGACGAAGGCGGAGCAGTGGTGGCGGGCGTCGGGGTAGGCGTGCCGGGCCTCGCCGACGAGCTCGCGCGCCGCGTCCTCGGAGTCGGCCCGCCGCAGCCACGTGACGAACCGCGAGCGGCGGACCTCCAGCTCGGTGCGGGTGGTCGCGCCGGGCGCGAGGGTGCGGACGTCCATCGTGGGACCATTGTGGTCCAGGGGTCGGCCCGTCCGTCCCAGGGGAGCGGGGAATCTCACACCGCTGGTCGGGCCGCCGCCATTGGTCAAGTGACGCCCGGCATGGCACGCTGTACGACGGCAATCGTCTCGACCACGAAAGGAGCGGCAGGGCAGATGGCAGTTCCGAAGCGCAAGATGTCCCGTAGCAACACCCGCTCTCGCCGGTCCCAGTGGAAGGCTGAGCCCACCGTGCTCCAGACTGTCCGCGTTGAGGGCCGCGAGATCCAGGTGCCCCGGCGCCTGGCCAAGGCCTACCAGAAGGGCCTGGAGTTCGCTGACTGAGTGACTCTGCAGACGGCCGTCACCCCGCTGGGGTGGCGGCCGTCGTGCGTTCCCGGCGGGCGAGCCAGGCGAGCGCGTCACGCGGTAGGTCGCTGCTGCTCAGCGTGGCGATGTGGCCACGTCCCGGGTAGGTGACGAGCGTGCTGTCCGCGAGGGCGGCGGCCGTCGCGCGCACCGCCTCGAGGGAGAAGAACTCGTCCTCCTCCCCGCAGAGGAGCAGGACGGGCGCGGTGATGCGGTCGAGCAGCTCGCGGGCGTCGAAGGCGAGCTCGGCCTCCGCCTCGACGAGGAGGTCCCCGGGCGGCGTCGTCGAGCCCGTGAACAGCCTCGCCGCCACCGGGCCGAGGACCCGGCGCAACCGGGCGTGCCGGTCGTCCGGCAGGACGTACTCGAGGAAGACCGCACCCGCCTCGCCGTGCCGCCCCTCGGCGCGGAGGCGCGCCCACCGCGCGTCCAGCTCCTTGCCCCACTCCCGCAGCGTGGCCGCGGCGCCCGCGACCACGACGGCGCGGGCGAGGTCCGGGTGCTGGGCGGCGAGGTGCAGCGCGATCATCCCGCCGTAGGACTGGCCGAGGACGACGTCGACGGTGCCGCCGAGCTCCTCGCGGACGAAGCGGGCGTGGTCGTCGGCCATGTCCGCCACGGAGTGCCCGGGCGGCATGTGCCGGGCGCGCGTCACGGTCCACACCGTGTACCCGGCGTCGAGGTAGGGCCTCACCTCACGTTCGGTGAGGCGGCCGCGGACACCGGACGGCAGGTCGCTGCCCGGCCCTCCGGGGATGCTCAGCAGGGTCCGCGGTCCGCTGCCGAGGGCGAGGTACTCCATGCCGCCCGCGGCGACGCCCGTGCGGCGGGGTGGTGCGGGCCGGTCGGGGCGGCTGGCAGCGACGACGCCTCCGGCGACGGCGGCGAGCACCGCCAGCGTCACGAGCTCCCTGCGACCGGCCATGGCCGCCTCCTTGCCTCGGTGGAGGCAAGTATGGCGCCCCGCCGGGGGGCGCCGCCAGGAGACATGGAGCGGGTGACCAGAATCGAACTGGCACCATCTGCTTGGAAGGCAGAGGCTCTACCATTGAGCTACACCCGCACCCGCCGGCTGACCGGCGTGCAGGACGAGTGTAACGTGCCTCGGCCGGTCGCCTACAATCGGCGTCGGCCACCAGTGGCCGACGGGATGTAGCGCAGCTTGGTAGCGCGTCCGCTTTGGGAGCGGAAGGTCGCAGGTTCGAATCCTGTCATCCCGACGCCGTCCGGCCCGGCGGCTGCGGAGGCGGATCTCACCGCCGGCGCCCGGGACCCGGCGTCGCGTGGCGCGGGGTGCGTGGACTACGATGGATCGCGCCTGTGCGCACGGCCCCCTGCCTAGCCGCTCGGTTCGCGCACGCACAGACCCGCACCTTCCCCCACGCGGGGGCGTCCATGGAACCGAAGAGTGGAGAGCATGCAGTGAAGAGCGCCGTCGAGACCCTTGAGCCCACCCGGGCCAAGCTCACCGTCGAGGTGTCGTACGAGGAGCTCAAGCCGAGCATCGACCACGCCTACTCCCACATCGGCGAACAGGTCAATGTCCCCGGGTTCCGCAAGGGCAAGGTCCCCGCGCGCATCATCGACCAGCGCGTCGGGCGGGCCACGGTCATCGAGCACGCCGTCAACGACGCGCTGCCGGGCCTGTACCGCGACGCCGTGGCCGAGACCGGCATCAAGCCGCTCGGCCAGCCCGAGGTCGACGTCACCGAGGTCCCGAACCTCACCGGCGACGTCGGCGGCCAGCTGACGTTCACCGCCGAGGTCGACGTCCGCCCCGAGATCTCCCTGCCCGACCTGTCCACCTACGAGCTCACCGTCGACTCCGTCGACGTGAGCGACGAGGACGTCGAGCAGCGCCTCGAGTCGCTGCGCGAGCGCTTCGGCACGCTGGTCGGCGCGGACCGCCCGGCGGCCGACGGCGACTTCGTGTCCATCGACCTCCGCGCGACGGTCGGCGAGGAGGAGGTCGACTCGGTCACCGGCACCTCCTACCAGGTGGGCTCCGGCACCATGCTCGAGGGCCTGGACGAGGCCCTCACCGGCCTGGGCGCCGGCGAGACCACCACCTTCACCTCCACCCTCGTCGGTGGTGAGCGCGCCGGTGAGGAGGCCGAGGTCACCGTCACCGTCAGCAGCGTCAAGGTGCGCGAGCTCCCGGAGGCCGACGACGAGTTCGCCGAGCTCGCCTCGGAGTTCGACACGATCGAGGAGCTGCGCACCGACCTGCGCGAGCAGGTCGCCAAGGACAAGAACGCCAACCGGGCCGTGGCCGCCCGCGACCTCCTCCTGGAGCGGCTGCGCACCGAGGTGGAGTTCCCGCTCCCGAAGAACGCGGTCGACGCCGAGATCAAGGCGCACCTCGAGGCCGAGGGCAAGGCCGAGGACGACCCGCACGGCGAGGAGGTCCGCGAGGACACCGAGAAGGCCATGCGTGACCAGTTCATCCTCGACGAGCTCGCCGAGACGCTCGAGGTCCAGGTCGCGCAGAACGAGCTCCTCGAGTTCCTCCTGTCCACCTCCCGCCAGTACGGCATGGACCCCAACGAGTTCATCCAGTCCGCGGGCCAGGCCGGCCAGATCCCGGTGTTCGCCGGTGAGCTGGCGCGGAACAAGGCCCTCGCGGTCGCCCTGCGCCGGGTGACGGTGGTCGACGGCGCCGGCGAGTCCGTCGACCTCAGCGAGTTCATCGGCTCCGACGAGGACGACGCCGCCGCGGTGGCCGCCGAGGCAGCCGCCCTGGCGGACGCCGCGGGTCCCGCCGAGGGAAGCGCCGACTCGGGCGAGAGCGCCGACTCCGGCGAGAGCGCCGACAGTGCGGACTCCGGGGAGAGCGCAGACTCGGGCGACAGCGGTGACTCGGCCGACAGCGCCGAGTCCGCGCCCAGCGCCGACTGACTGCCATCCGCCACGGGGGCGGTGCCGAGCCGGCACCGCCCCCGCGGCGTACCCGCCCCCGTGCGGTGCGCCAACAGCGAAAACTCGTCGGTCGCGGCAGGATCGGGCCTCCGGCGGGGTTAGTGTCCTAGGAACATCGCCGGCCGTCAGCGACCGTCCGGCGGTGCCCCGGACGACGAACCATTTGGGAGCGTGCACGTGAGCCAGCAGCCTCGAGGCGCCAGCGACAGCAACAGCCTCGGCCTCAACGACTCGATCTATCAGCGACTGCTCAGGGAGCGCATCATCTGGCTCGGTACGGAGGTGCGTGACGACAACGCCAACGCCATCTGTGCCCAGATGCTCCTCCTGGCAGCCGAGGACCCGGACCGGGACATCTTCCTGTACATCAACTCCCCCGGCGGCTCGGTGACGGCCGGCATGGCGATCTACGACACCATGCAGTACGTCCAGCCCGACGTCGCCACCGTCGGCATGGGCATGGCCGCCTCGATGGGGCAGTTCCTGCTGTCCTCCGGCGCCAAGGGCAAGCGGTACGCCACGCCGCACGCCCGCGTCATGATGCACCAGCCCTCCGGCGGCATCGGCGGCACCGCCACCGACATCCGGATCAACGCCGAGCTCATCCTCCACATGAAGCGCGTGCTCGCCGAGATCACCGCCGAGCAGACCGGCAAGACCGTCGAGCAGATCAACCGGGACGCCGACCGTGACCGCTGGTTCACCGCGCCCGAGGCCCTCGAGTACGGCTTCATCGACCACGTCGTCGAGTCCGCTGCCTCGGTCTCCGGCGGCGGCGGCACGACCGGCAAGTAGCGGACCACGACGACCATTCAGGAGCATCTGTGAGCATCGAATCCCAGTTCATGGCCCGCGCCGGCCGCCTCGACGGCTCGGCCCTCGCCGGCGGCGCCGCCCCCGCGTCGCCGTCCTCGCGGTACGTGCTGCCCCAGTACGAGGAGCGCACGGCGTACGGCTACAAGCGTCAGGACCCCTACACCAAGCTCTTCGAGGACCGGATCATCTTCCTCGGCGTGCAGATCGACGACGCGTCGGCGGACGACGTCATGGCCCAGCTCCTCGTCCTGGAGAGCGGGGACCCCGACGGTCTCATCACGCTGTACATCAACTCGCCCGGTGGCTCCTTCACCGCGCTCACCGCGATCTACGACACGATGCAGTTCATCAAGCCGCAGATCCAGACCGTGTGCCTGGGCCAGGCGGCCTCGGCGGCGGCCGTGCTCCTCGCTGCCGGGTCCCCGGGCAAGCGGCTCGCGCTGCCGAACTCGCGCGTGATGATCCACCAGCCGGCGCTCCAGGGCGGCGGCTACGGGCAGGCCTCGGACATCGAGATCCAGGCCCGTGAGGTGCTGCGCATGCGGGAGTGGCTCGAGGAGACCATCGCGCACCACTCGAACAAGGACGTCGCGGAGGTCCGGGAGGACATCGAGCGCGACAAGATCCTCACCGCCGCCGAGGCGCTGGACTACGGCCTCGTCGACCAGGTGCTCGAGTCCCGCAAGGCCGCGGCCGCGGTCATCGGGTCCTGACCTCACCGCCGGCCGGGCAGTGCGCCCGGCCGGCGGGGACACCCGCCGCGACACACCGGTGTCGCGGCGAGCAAGACACGCGGCACCGACATGGTGTCCAATGGGGGGAGTGGGTCCCCCCTGTGTGGAAGAGGAGTGAGCATGGCGCGTAGTGCTGAGGGTGCTGACCTCCTCAAGTGCTCCTTCTGCGGCAAGAGCCAGAAGCAGGTGAAGAAGCTCATCGCCGGGCCCGGCGTCTACATCTGCGACGAGTGCATCGACCTGTGCAACGAGATCATCGACGAGGAGTTCGCCGAGGCGAGCGAGCTCGGTCTGGTCGACCTGCCCAAGCCGAAGGCGATCTTCGACTTCCTCGAGCAGTACGTCGTCGGTCAGGAGCCCGCCAAGCGCTCCCTCGCCGTCGCCGTCTACAACCACTACAAGCGGGTCCAGGCCGCCGAGAAGCCGCCGAGCTCCGAGGACGTCGTCGAGCTCGCGAAGTCCAACATCCTGCTCATCGGGCCCACCGGCACGGGCAAGACCTACCTCGCCCAGACGTTGGCGAAGATGCTCAACGTCCCCTTCGCGATCGCCGACGCGACGGCGCTCACCGAGGCCGGGTACGTCGGTGAGGACGTCGAGAACATCCTGCTCAAGCTCATCCAGGCCGCCGACTTCGACGTCAAGAAGGCCGAGAAGGGCATCATCTACATCGACGAGATCGACAAGATCGCCCGCAAGAGCGAGAACCCGTCGATCACCCGGGACGTGTCCGGGGAGGGCGTGCAGCAGGCGCTGCTCAAGATCATCGAGGGGACCCAGGCGTCGGTGCCGCCCCAGGGCGGGCGCAAGCACCCGCACCAGGAGTTCCTCCAGATCGACACGTCCAACGTGCTGTTCATCGTGGCCGGCGCCTTCGCCGGGCTCGAGGACATCATCACCTCGCGGATCGGCCGCAGCGGCATCGGTTTCGGCGCGACGCTCCGGTCCACCGAGGAGGACCTCGACCCCTTCGCCGAGGTGCGCCCCGCCGACCTCCACAAGTTCGGGCTCATCCCCGAGTTCGTCGGCCGGCTCCCGATCGTCACGACCGTCTCCCCGCTCGACCGGGAGGCACTCATCCGCATCCTCACCGAGCCGCGCAACGCGCTCGTGCGCCAGTACCAGCGGATGTTCGAGATCGACGGCGTGGAGCTCGAGTTCTCCGACGACGCCCTCGAGGCCATCGCCGATCTCGCCCTCCTCCGGGGGACCGGCGCGCGCGGGCTGCGCGCCATCATGGAGGAGATCCTGCGCGAGACGATGTTCGACGTCCCCAGCCGCGACGACGTCGCCAAGGTCGTCATCACCGGCGAGGTCGTCCAGCAGAACGTCAACCCCACGCTGGTGCCGCGCGAGAAGAAGCGCCGTCCGCCCCGTGAGAAGAGCGCCTGAGACGGTCCCTGCGAGGTGCGTCCGGGCACGTCCTGGCCCACAGTAGAGAGCACTGCACGCGAGAACGAGTGAGGTGCTGTCACATGCAGATCGATTGGCTCACGAGCCAGGTTCCCAGCGGCGACGAGGTCGTCAGCGTCACCTTCGACGCCACCCGTGAGACCGAGAACGGCTACCAGGCGGTCGTCACCCGCTGGCGAGATCTCCGCCGCACCCTCGAGGGCCGCGGCATCGGCGCACGCACCCTCGACCACGTCGAGGAGCAGGTGCGCATCCCCACCCACGTCGCCGGGAAGCACGGGCGCACGATCGTCGCCGGCCCCGACGGGGTGGTCGTCGATCGCGTGCTCGCCGACCCGCCGTCGGACGACACCGGCGTCGTCGGTGTCGACATCGTCTCCCTGGCGAAGGTCGCCGACGGGACGGTGTCCTACCTCCTGGCGGAGATCGACCGCACGGGGGCCGATCTGACCCTGCAGCGCCACTCCGCGTTCGAGTACGAGACCGGTGACGAGCTCGGGAGCGTCGAGGGCGGCCACGACGTCATCAACAAGGTGCGTCGGGCGGGGATGGCCTCCCGCCGTCTCCAGGCCCGCGCGGAGGACTCCTGGGAGCGCAACGCCGAGGCGGTGGCCGTCGAGCTCGACCGCATCGTCACCGAGCGGCGTCCCGAGCTGCTGCTCCTCACCGGGGACGTGCGGGCCGTGGCGCTCGTGCGGGAACGGCTCGGGGGCGAGGCCGCCGAGATCGTCAGCGTGCTCGACGGCGGCTCGCGCTCGGCGGGTGTCAACGAGCACGCCTTCGACCGCAAGCTCCACGAGGCGCTGGACGTGTTCCGCGCCCACCGCCGCGAGGAGGTGCTCGACCGTTTCCGGCAGGAGGAGGGACGTGAGGGCACGGCGACGCAGAGCGTCGACGACGTCGTATCCGCCCTCGCCCGCGGGCAGGTCGCCGAGCTCATCCTGCGTGAGGACACCACCGGCCGGAACTCCCAGCTGCGCCTGCGCAGCCTGTGGGCGGGGGAGAGCCCGCTCGAGATCGCCACGACACCGGCACTGCTGGCCGACCTGGGGGTGGAGAGTCCTCGGGAGGTCCGCGCCGACCTCGCCATCAGCCGGGCGGCCGTGGAGCAGGGGGCGGGTGTGACCATCGTCGACGAGGCGAGCGCCGAGCTCGCCGACGGCGTGGGTGCCATCCTGCGCTGGCGGGACGCCTCGACACCGCACGAGCACGCCTACAAGGACAGCGGCGACACCGCGCGCGCCTAGGCACACCGACGACGGCGCCACCCGCGGGGGTGGCGCCGTCGTCGCGTCTGGTGAGATGGCGCAGGCGGGGGCGCGCGTGCAGCCTAGGATCGGCTCCATGAGCGAGACCATCCCCGCCGAGCTGGCGCAGGCACGCGGCACGATCGACAACATCGACGCCGCGCTCATCCACCTCCTCGCGGAGCGGTTCAAGTGCACGCAGCGGGTGGGCCACATCAAGGCGGACCTCGGTCTGCCGGCGGCGGACCATGAGCGCGAGGCCCAGCAGATCGAGCGGCTCCGGGCGCTGGCCGAGGACGCGGGCCTGGACCCGGTGTTCGCCGAGAAGTTCCTCGCGTTCATCGTCGAGGAGGTCATCCGCCACCACGTCGCCGCGGCCGAGTCCCGCCTCGCGGAGTAACCCCCCGTCACCGGCGGAGCAACCTCCCCCCCGTCGCCGAGAGCGGAGTTGTTTCCGAAACAACTCCGCTCTCGGCGGGGTAGGGGAACTCCCTCTCGGCGACCGTGGGGACGGGGCGGGGGGTGGGGTCAGGTGCCGTAGATCGCGTCGACCTCGGTGGCGAAGTCGGTGAGGACCTTGGCGCGCTTGACCTTCTGGCTCGGCGTGAGGTAGCCGTTCTCCATCGTGAAGTCGACGGTGAGGACCGTGATCTTGCGGATCGACTCCGCGCGGGAGACGGCCTCGTTGGCGCGGGTGACGGCGCGGTCGAGCGCCGCGAGCACGCGCTCGTCGCGCGCCGCCTGGTCGACGTTCATCGCCGGCAGGTCGTGGTTGGCGAGCCAGCCGGGCAGCATCTCGGCGTCGAGCGTGACGAGCGCACCGATGAAGGGCCGCCCGTCGCCGACGACGACCACCTGGGAGACGAGCGGGTGGCCGCGCAGCCGGTCCTCGAGCACCGCCGGGGCGACGTTCTTGCCGCCGGCCGTCACGATGATCTCCTTCTTGCGGCCGGTGATGCGCAGGTAGCCGTCGGCGTCGAGCCGGCCGAGGTCGCCGGTGATGAACCAGCCGTCCTCGGTGAACGCCTCCGCGGTGGCCTCCGGGTTGTCGTGGTAGCCGCGGAAGACGTGGTCGCCCCTGACGAGCACCTGACCGTCCTCGGCGATCGCGACGGAGGCGCCGGGGTAGGGCGGGCCGACGGTCCCGATCTTCACGAGGCCGGGCCGGTTGACCGTGGTCGGCGCGCCGACCTCGGTGAGCCCGTAGCCCTCGAGGACGCCGACGCCGACACCCCGGAAGAAGTGCCCGAGGCGCTCACCGAGCGGGCCCCCGCCGGAGATGGCCCAGTCGAGGTTCCCGCCCATGGCCGCCTTGATCTTCTGGTACACCAGCCGGTCCGCGAGGGCGCGCTGGGCCCTGATCGCGGCGGAGGGCCCGGCGGTGGTCTCCAGCGCGCGGGAGTAGGTGATGGCGACCTTCGCGCCCCAGCGGAAGATGCGCTGCTTGGCGCCCGCCCCGGCCTTGGCGTCGGCGGAGTTGTACACCTTCTCGAAGACCCGCGGGACGGCGAGGAGGAAGGTCGGGCGGAACGCGTCGAGGTCCGCCACGAGGTTCTTCGCGTCCGGGACGTGTCCCATGGTGGCGCCGGAGTAGACGCACAGCACCTCCACGAAGCGGGCGAAGACGTGCGCGAGCGGCATGAACAGCAGCGTGCGCTTGTCCCCGCCGCGCACGACGTCGGAGAAGTTGGGGTCGTCGCTGCCGTTGACGACGAGCGTGACGAAGTTGCCGTGGGTCAGCTCCACGCCCTTGGGGCGCCCGGTGGTGCCCGAGGTGTAGATGATCGTCGCGAGGCTGTCCATGGACGTCGCCTCGGACCGCTCGGTGACCCGCTCGGCGGGCACGTCGGTGCCGTGGCCGATGACGGTGTCGATGGCGTCCTCGTCGAGCGTGAGCACCTGCTCGAGGCGGTCCAGCCGTTCGACGAGCGGCTGGAGGAGGGCGGCCATCGCGCGGGTCTCGGCGAAGACGAGCCGCGCCCCGGAGTTGGTGACGATCCACTCGGCCTGGTCGGCGGAGGAGGTCTCGTAGATCGGGACGGGCACGGCTCCGGCCGACCACGCGGCGAAGTCGAGCAGGCTCCACTCGTAGCTCGTGTGGGCCATGATCGCGACGCGGTCACCCGGCTCGACCCCGAGCCCGATGAGGCCCTTGGCGACGGCGGCGACCTCCTCGGCGAACGTCCGGACGCTCACCGGGACGAACCGGGTGCCGAGCGAGGACTTCCGCTCGAAGATGACGCCCGCGGGGTCGCGGGCGAGCCGGTCGGCCAGCACCCACGGGAGGGACATGTGTGGCTCGAGCCGGCCCAGACCCGGGGTGCTCGCCTCAGGTCGTGCGTTCATCGTGTCTCCTTGCAGGTGCCTGCGGTGGTGCCACCGCAGGCGCCGGTGGTCGGGTGTGCCGGTGGGCGGGCCGGCCGGCTCAGCGCTTGGCCGGGGGCTCGTCGAGCTCGTGCGCCCCGACGACGGCGTCCTCCAGGTCGGTCCTGCCGGCGATCTCGAGGTCGCCGCGCACCCGACCGGCGGCGCGGAGGTCGGCCAGCGCCGCGCCGATGCGCTCCACGTCGCCGCTCGGCAGCTCGAGGCGCACCCGGGCGAAGGTCGTCCGCTGGGAGACCTTCGCCTCGGACTTGACCTTGCGCAGCGCCGCGAGGGCACGTCCCGTGGTGCCGAGGAGCGCGGGGTCGGCGTCGGGCACGGCCTGGCGCAGGGGCGCGGAGGAGGGCCACGGCGCGGCGTGCACCGAGCCGCTGCGCCACCAGCTCCACACCTCCTCGGTCGCGAAGGGCAGGAAGGGGGCGAGCAGCCGCAGGACGACGTCGGTCGTCAGGGCCAGCGTGGTGCGCGCGGAGGTGACCTCGGTGGGGGTGTACCCGGCCTCGGTCGTGCCGTAGGCGCGGTCCTTGACGAGCTCGAGGTAGTCGTCGCAGAAGGCCCAGAAGAACGTCTCGGTCAGCTCCAGCGCGCGGGTGTGGTCGTAGCGCTCCAGCGCCGTCGTCGCGCTCTCCACGACGTCGGCCAGCCCGGCGACCAGGGAACGGTCCAGCGGCTCGGTCACGGCGGTGACGTCGAGGCTCACCGGGGCGTCCCCGCCCATCGTCAGGGCGAACTTGGAGGCGTTGAGCACCTTGATCGCCAGCCGTCGGCCGATCTTCATCTGGCCGACGTCGAAGGCCGCGTCGGTGCCCAGGCGCGCCGAGGCGGCCCAGTAGCGCACGGCGTCGGACCCGTGCTGCTCGAGCAGGTCCACCGGCGTGACGACGTTGCCCTTGGACTTGGACATCTTCTTGCGGTCCGGGTCCAGGATCCATCCCGAGACGGCGGCGTCGCGCCACGGCAGGGAGTCGAACTCCAGGTGGGCGCGCACGACCGTGGAGAACAGCCAGGTGCGGATGATGTCCTGCCCCTGGGGGCGCAGGTCCATCGGGAACACGCGCGCGAAGAGGTCCTCGTCGCGCAGCCAGCCGCCGGCGATCTGCGGGGTGAGCGAGGACGTCGCCCAGGTGTCCATGATGTCGACCTCGCCGACGAAGCCGCCGGGCACCCCGCGCTGCTCCGCGGTGTAGCCCGGGGGCACGTCGATGCTCGGGTCGACCGGCAGGCTCTCCTCCGACGGCGCCAGCACCCGCTCGTAGTCGGGCTCGCCGTCGCCGTCCACGGCGTACCACACGGGGATCGGCACGCCGAAGAAGCGCTGACGGGAGATGAGCCAGTCCCCGGTCAGGCCCTCGACCCAGTTGGTGTACCGCACCCGCATGAAGTCCGGGTGGAAGCCGAGCTCGCGGCCGCGCTCGAGGAGCGCCTCACGCAGGTCGCGCCCCCGGGGGTCGGTGGCCGGGCGGCCGCCGTTGCGGATGTACCACTGCCGCGACGTGACGATCTCCAGGGGCTTGTCACCCTTCTCGAAGAAGTTCGTCTTGCGCTGGGTGGCCACCGGCTCACCGTCGAGGTCCCCGCTGGCGCGGAGCGCGTCGACGATCTCCTTGCGGGCCGTGAAGGTCGTGCGGCCGGCGAGGGACTCGGTCCACAGTGCGACGGCGCCGTCCCGGGTGATCCACTCGGGCGCCTCGGCGAGCAGCCGGCCGTCGCGGCGGATGACGGGCCGGGTGGGCAGGTCGAGCTCGCGCCACCACTGGACGTCGGTGAGGTCGCCGAAGGTGCAGCACATCGCGATGCCGGCGCCCTTGTCCATCTCCGCGGCGGGGTGGGCGAGCACCGGGATCTCGACGTCGAAGAGCGGGGAGCGGACCGTGGTGCCGAACAGCGGCTGGTAACGCTCGTCGTCGGGGTGGGCGATGAGGGCGACGACGGCGGGCAGCAGCTCGGGGCGCGTCGTCTCGATGTGGACCTTGCCGTCCGTCACCTGCTCCAGGCCGGTACCGGCCTCCGGGTCGGTGAGGTGGAAGGCGACCCGGTGGTAGTGGCCCGGGTAGTCGCGGGCCTCGAGCTCCGCCTGGGCGACGGCCGTCTGGAAGGTGACGTCCCAGAGGCCCGGCGCCTGGGCCTGGTAGGCCTCCCCGCGGGCGAGGTTGCGCAGGAACGCGGCCTGCGCGACGAGCTGGGACTCGCGGCCGATGGTCTGGTAGTGGTGGGACCAGTCGACGCTCAGCCCGAGACGTCGCCACAGCGCCTCGAACTGCTTCTCGTCCTCCTGGGTGAGGCGCTCGCACAGCTCGACGAAGTTGCGGCGGGAGATCGGCTGCTGGTCGGCGGCCTTGACGCTCTTGCCGTCGCCGCCGTCGTGCGGTGGCACGTAGTCGGGCACGTAGGGCAGCGACGGGTCGACGCGCACCCCGTAGTAGTTCTGCACCCGGCGCTCGGTGGGCAGGCCGTTGTCGTCCCACCCCATCGGGTAGAAGACCCGCTTGCCGGTCATCCGCTTGTACCGGGCGACGACGTCGGTGTGCGTGTAGGAGAACACGTGACCGACGTGGAGGGAGCCGGAGACCGTCGGGGGCGGGGTGTCGATCGAGTAGACCTGCTCGCGGGTCGCGGTGCGGTCGAAGCCGTAGGTGCCCTGCTCGCTCCACGTGGCGTCCCACCTGTCCTC
Source organism: Georgenia sp. H159 (assembly GCF_035607575.1). Lineage (NCBI taxonomy): Bacteria > Bacillati > Actinomycetota > Actinomycetes > Allobogoriellales > Allobogoriellaceae > Georgenia > Georgenia sp. H159. The sequence goes on from NZ_JAYDZY010000012.1 coordinate 49,865, forward strand.
GAGACCGTCGAGGCTCACCTTGTCCGGGACGGACGGGGCGGGCAGCGGGGCGGCGGGGGTGGGGTTGTGCGCGTCGGTCATGGGACCCGATTGTTCCACGGTCCCGCTCCGGCGCGGTCATCGGGGGCGAGCCGCCCACGAGGCCCTGGCAGACTGGTGCGATGGACTTCGCCGAGGTCGTCCGCCGCCGCCACATGGTGCGCCGTTACACCGGCGAGCCGGTCGACCCGGCCGCGATCGACCGGATGCTGCGTCACGCGCTGCGGGCGCCGAGCGCGGGGTTCAGCCAGGGGTGGGCCTTCCTCGTGCTCGACCAGCCCGCCGACGTCGCGCGGTTCTGGCGGGCGACGACGCCGCCGGACAGAGCGGCCGCGCTCGACGGCTGGCTGCGCGGGATGCGCGCGGCGCCGGTCGTGATCGTCCCCCTGTCCTCCGAGGCGGCGTACCTGGAGCGGTACGCGGAGCCGGACAAGAGCGGTCCCGAGCACACGTGGCCGGTGCCGTACTGGCACGTCGACGCCGGCATGGCCGCGCTCCTCATGCTGCTCACGGCGACGGAGGAGGGGCTGGGAGCGTGCTTCTTCGGGATCACCGCCGACCGGCTCCCGGCGTTCCACGAGGAGTTCGGGGTGCCGGCGCGCTACGCGCCCGTCGGCGCGATCACCGTCGGGCACCCGGCACCGGGGAAGCAGCCCGCGGGCTCGGCGGCGACCCGGCGGCGCAAGCCGCTGGCCGAGGTGGTCCATCGCGGCGGCTGGCAGGGCTGAGGCGCCGCGGCCGACCGTCTCCCGGACGCCGGACCGCGCGGTCCGGCGCACCTGAGAGACTGCCGCCATGGACCTGACGATCGGCTACGCGGCGGCCCTGGAGCAGTTCCATCCGACCGAGGTGCTCGAGATCGCGGCGCTGGCCGAGCGCCACGGGTTCTCCGGCGTCATGGCCGCCGACCACTTCCAGCCGTGGACCCCGGCGCAGGGGCAGGCGGCGTTCGTGTGGAACGTGCTCACCGCGCTCGGGGAGCGCACCCGCGGGGACATCGGCCCCGGCGTCACCGCGCCCACCTTCCGCTACCACCCGGCCATGGTGGCCCAGGCCTCGGCGACCCTCGCGGCGATGTACCCGGGGCGGCACTGGCTCGGCGTGGGTTCCGGGGAGGCGCTCAACGAGCACGTCGTGGCGCCGTACTGGCCGGAGGCGCCCGAGCGGATCAACCGGATGTTCGAGGCCGTGGACGTCATCCGCCGCCTCTTCGCCAACTCGGCCGCGGGCAAGGACACCAAGCACTCGGGGGCCTTCTACCGGCTGGAGTCCACCCGCCTGTGGACGATGCCAGCCGAGCCCCCGCCCGTCTACGTCGCGACCGGAGGCCCGGTGACCGCGCGCCGGGCGGGCAAGCACGCTGACGGCCTCATCACCGTCGGTGCGCCGCCGGAGAAGGTGGCCGGCCTGTTCGACCGGTTCGCCGGTGGCGCCCGGGAGGCCGGGAAGGACCCGGCGACCATGCCGCGCATCCTCCAGCTGCACCTGTCGTGGGCGCCGACCGACGAGGAGGCGATGGCCAACGCGCTGGAGCAGTGGCCCAACGGCGCGATGCGGTTCCCCAAGGCGGACATCCGGTCGCCCTTCGACTTCGCGGCCATGGCCAAGCTCGTGCGGCCCGAGGACTTCGCCGGGCGGATGACCATCTCTGCGGACCCCGACGTCCACCGGGCGGAGATCCAGAAGTACGTCGACCTCGGGGTCGACCGCCTCTACCTGCACAACGTCGGGCGCAACCAGCGCGAGTGGGTCGAGGTGTTCGGCCGTGAGGTCCTACCGAAGGTGAGGCGCTGATGCTGCTCGTCCAGTCCGTCGAGGGACTGCCACCGGTCACCGGCGGCGACGACCTCGCCGCCGTCGTCGCCCCGGCGCTCCGGGAGCTGCGGTGGCCCGACGGGTCGACCGGTGTGCGCGAGGGCGACGTCGTCGTCGTCGCCAGCAAGGTCGTGGCCAAGGCCGAGCGACGGCTGGTGGCGGCCCGGAGCCGGGAGGAGCTCGAGGCCGTCATCGACTCCCAGACGGTGCGCGTCGTGGCCGAGCGGGTCCGACCGGACGGCTCCTCGTTGCGCATCGTGCAGAACCCGCAGGGACTCGTGCTCGCCGCGGCGGGCGTCGACACCTCCGACGTCCCGCTCGGCACGGCGCTCCTGCTGCCGGAGGACCCGGACGCCTCCGCCCGCACGCTGCGCCGCGGGCTCGACGCCCGGCTGGGTGTGCGCCCCGGGGTCGTCGTCACCGACACCGTCGGGCGGCCGTGGCGCGAGGGCGTCACCGACATCGGGATCGGGGCGGCCGGGATCATCACCCTCCAGGACCACCGCGGCCGGCGGGACGGTTACGGGCGCGAGCTGCGCGTCACCGTCGTCGCCGCCGTCGACGAGATCGCCGCGGCCGCGGACCTGGTCAAGGGCAAGGTGGACGGGCGGCCGGTCGCCGTCGTCCGCGGGATGGGCCACCTCGTCACCCGCGAGGACGGCGACGGCGCCCGGGTGCTGGCCCGGCCCGCCGAGGACGACCTCTTCCGCGAGGGGACGGCCGAGGCCTACGCCCGCGGCCTGGCGGATGGCCGCGCGTAGCAGCGACCACCTCGGCACTGCGATGGTCAACACCTGCCGCGAGAGCGTCGGGCGCCGGTAGGGTGCCAGTGCCTGCCGGCAAGCCGGCGGGCGTCGTCGCCCGCCAGGCGATCATGCCGACGCAGCGAGCGACAGTCCGCACGCACCGCACTCCGTGACCGGAGTCCTGCCCCGAGGAGCCCCGTGGAACTCGCCGGCCCAGTCCTGATCGTCGCCGCGGTGGTCATCGCGGTCCTTGTCCTGACCGTCATCGGCTTCGTCTACGCGAAGGTGCGGTTCAAGATCGCCACGCCCGACGAGGCGCTGATCATCACCGGCCGCAAGAGCGGCACGCCGGTGATCAACCCCGAGACCGGCGACGAGACCACCGACCTGTCCGGCCAGCGCGTCGTCATCGGCGGCGGCACGCTGGTCAAGCCCGTCTTCGAGCAGGTCGCGCGGCTGTCGCTCGCCTCGCAGAGCTTCTCCGTGACGGCCGAGGACGCCACGACGAAGAGCGGTGTCGGCGTCACGCTGCGTAGCATCGCCGTCGTCAAGGTCGGTGGCACCGAGCGCATGGTGCGCGCAGCGGCCCAGCGTTTCGCCGGGCGCGGCCAGGAGCAGGTGATCGAGCAGCAGACGAGCGAGGTGCTCGTCGGTGTGCTCCGCACGATCGCGGGAACGCTGACCGTCGAGTCGATCCTCTACGAGCGGCAGGACTTCTCCAAGGAGGTCAAGGACATCGCCGTCCCGATGCTCGCCGAGCGCGGCCTGATCCTGGAGAACTTCGAGATCCAGACCGTCGAGGACTCCGGGGACTACATCCGCAACCTCGGGCGTCCCCGGGCGGCCGCGGTGGCCCGTGACGCGGAGATCGCCGAGGCCCAGGCACGGCAGGAGAGCACCGAGCGCTCGAACGAGGCCGCGGTCCAGATCGCGGAGTCGAACAAGGCGCTGGCGCTGCGCAACGCGCAGATCGCCCAGGAGACCGCCACCGCGGAGGCGGAGGCCGAGGCGGCGAAGGAGCGTGCCGAGGCGGAGGCGCAGCAGGCCGTGCTCGTGCAGCAGGAGCAGGTGGCCCTGCGGCGGGCGGCGCTGCGTGAGCAGGAGCTGCAGACCGAGGTGCGCAAGCCCGCCGAGGCGCGCAAGTACGAGGCCGCGCAGGAGGCCGACGCCCGCAAGTACGCGGCCGAGCAGGAGGCCGAGGCCGCCAAGACGGCCGCGATCCGCAAGGCCGAGGCCGAGGCCCAGCGCACGACGGCGCAGGCCGACGCCGAGGCGTCCGCGTCCCGCGCACGTGCCGAGGCCGCCCTCGTCGAGCAGCAGCGCCGGGCCGAGGGCGCACTCGCACTCGCCCGTGCCGAGGCGGACGGTGTGCAGGCCCGCGGTGAGGCCGAGGCCGCCGCCGAGCGCGCCAAGGGCGAGGCGCGCGGTGCCGCGATCAAGGCGGAGTCCGACGCCTACCAGGCCTTCCCGGAGTCGGCCCGCCTCCAGCTGGTGCTCGACGCGCTGCCGAGGATGGCCCAGCCCTACGCCGACGCGTTGGGCAGCATCGACGACATCACGGTCATCGACAAGGACGGGGCGGCCAAGCTCACCGACCAGGTCGCGGGCGGTGTCCAGGAGCTCGCGGTGCTCCTCAAGGCGCAGACCGGTATCGACCTGCTCGAGCTGCTCCGCGGGGGCCGGGCAGGTGGCGCACGGCCGGAGGAGGCCGTGCCGGCCGGCCGCACCGCCGCAGCCGGTCACGTGGGCAGCGACGGGACGGCGTAGCAGCCCGTAGGTCGCGGGCTGGGCTCCCGGCGGAGCCCGCCGCGCGCCCGGGTCAGGTGCGGTCGTAGACGAGCATGTCCCGCCCGCCGGCCAGGACCCGCTGCGCCCGCACGCCGTAGACCCGGGAGACGAGCTCCTCGGTGAGCACCTCACCCGGCGGCCCGGCCGCCACGACGTGCCCGCCGTCGAGCACGACGACGTGCGCGCAGTAGCGCAGCGCGTGGTTGAGGTCGTGCAGGGCGGCGAGCACGGTGACACCGCCGGTGGTCAGGTCCTCGGCCAGGTGGAGGACGTCGAGCTGGGCGGCGACGTCGAGGTGGTTGGTCGGCTCGTCGAGCAGCAGCAGCCGCGGTGCCTGGGCGAGCGACCGGGCGAGGTGGACGCGTTGGCGCTCGCCGCCGGAGAGCGTGGCGACGTCGCGGCCGACGAGATCGGCGGCACCGGCCCTCCGCAGCGCGGCGTGGGCGATCGCGAGGTCCTCGGGCGAGTCCGAGCCCCACGCGGCGCGGTGCGGGGTACGGCCGAGCAGGACGACGTCGAGCACGTCCAGGCTCACCGGTGCCGCGGAGTCCTGCTCGACGAGGGCGAGCTCCCGGGCCCGCGCCCGGCGGGACATGGTGGCCAGCTCCCGGCCGTCGAGGAGCACCGTCCCGACGTCGGGGCTCAGGGCGCCGACGAGCAGCCGCAGGAGCGTCGACTTTCCCGAGCCGTTCGGTCCGACGACGGCGCTGACGGCGCCTGCCGGCAGCCGGGCGGCCACCGAGCGCAGCACCCGGTGCTGCCCGATGCTCAGCCCCAGCTCGGCGACGGTCAGCTCCGCGGGCGCGGTCGCCGTCACGGCCTGCGCCGTCGTCGTCCGCCCGCTCACAGCCGGCTCCGACGGAGCAGGACGGCGAAGACGGGTGCGCCGATCGCGGCGGTGAGGATGCCGACGGGCAGCTCCCGTGGCTCGAACAGGGTGCGGGCCGCGGTGTCCGCGAGGAGCAGGAACAGCGCCCCGACGAGCGCCGCGACCGGCAGCACGCGGTGGTTGCGGGAGCCGAGGACCAGCCGCACGGCGTGCGGGACGACGAGCCCGACGAAGCCGATCGCCCCGCACACCGAGACGAGCACCGCGGTGAGCAGCGTGACGACGACGAGCAGCAGCCACCGTGCCCGGCGCACGTCGACACCCAGGGAGGATGCCGAGACGTCCCCGAACGCGAAGGCGTCCAGCACCCGCGCCCGGGAGGCGAGCAGCCCGCCGAGGACGACCGTCCCACCGACCGCGAGGAGGGCCTCGGGCCAGGTGATGCCGCCGAAGGAGCCGAGCAGCCAGGACAGGATCTCGCGGTAGGAGTCCCCGGTCGCCGACCAGAAGATCACGAAGCTCACCAGGGCGGCGCACGCCTGCCCGACGGCGACGCCGGCCAGCACGGTGCGCACCGGCGGCAGCCCGCCGCCGCGGCCGGCCGCGAGGAGCAGGGTGAGCACGAGCGCACCGATGGCGCCGACGAAGGCGGCGACGGGGAGCAGGACGGTCATCCCGAGGACGAGGACCGCGACCGCTCCGAGCGAGGCGCCCGAGGACACCCCGAGCAGGTAGGGGTCCGCCAGCGGGTTGCGGACCACGGCCTGCATCACCGTTCCGGCGATCGCCAGCCCGGCACCCACCGCGGCCGCGGCGACGACGCGGGCGCCGCGCCCCTGCCAGACGATGGCGTCCTGGATCTGGGTGAGCGTGTCCGCGGCGCAGGTCGCCCCCGGCGCGACCGCCGTGCACACGTGGTGCCAGGCCGAGCCCCACACCTGCCCCACCGTGATGGAGGCCGGTCCGACGGTCAGCGCCCAGGTCATCGCGAGGAGCAGGAGGCCGAGCAGCGTGACGACGGTGCCCGCCAGCGCGAACCGTCCCCGGTCGGCCCGTCCGGACGACGCACGGCCGGGTGCCGGGTGCGGGGCGGCCGTCCCAGCGGAGGACAGGACCGGCGGCGTCGCGCCTCGGGTGCTCGTCACGGGACGTCCCCGAGCTCGGTGAGCTGACGGGTGAGGTCCGCGACGGCGGCGACGTTGCGCACGCCCGCCTCCGTCGCGGGGAACGGCACGGTGAGGTAGCGCTGCTCCTGGACGGCCGGCATCGCGGCGGTCACCGGGTTCGACTCGAGGACCTCGATCTTGTGCTCGGCGGAGTTCCATGCCGAGTCGACGAGGACGAGGACGTCGGGGGAGCGGTCCGCGACGGCCTCCCAGGACAGCGAGGTCCAGGTCTCCGCGACGTCGTCGGCGACGTTGGTCAGCCCGGCCGCGGCCATGATCATCTGCGGTGCTCCGATCCCGGCGCCCACGAAGGGCGTGTCGGAGCCCGAGGAGTACCACAGGGCCGTGAGTCCCTCGCCCGTGGGACTGACGGCGTCGAGGGCGGCACGCTGCTCCGCCACGAGCGCCGCCGCCTCCTCCTCGGCGCCGAGCATCGACCCGACCTGCTCGATCTCGGCGAAGACGTCCTCGAAGGTGAGCGGCTGCGGCTGGTACGCCGGGTCCTGGCAGGCGGACGGGGAGACGAAGGTGGAGACCCCCAGCTCCTCGTACCCGGCACGCTCGCCGGCGCCGTCGTCGGACAGGTTGGACTCCCACCCGGCGTAGACGAGGTCGGGTGCGAGGTCGAGGACCGACTCCCGGGAGGGGTTCTTCTCGGCGAGCACGGGAGGCTCCGCGACGCCGTCGGGAAGCGGCCCGTCGGAGAAGGCGGTGCCGACGATGCGGTCGCCCGCTCCGAGCGCGATGACCATCTCGGTGGCCGAGGACTTGATCGTCACGATCCGCTCGGGCGGCGCCGGGAGCGTCGTCTCCGTGCCACAGCTGGACACCGCGACCGGGAAGCCGCTCCCGTCGGCGGGTGTCGCGACCTCGGGTGTCGCGACCTCGTCGGCGGGCGCGCCGGAGCAGGCGGCGAGGAGAAGGAGGAGGCCGCCGAGGGCGACACTGGGACGGGTGCGGGGCATGAGGACTCCAGGCAGGGTTCGGTGAACTCTGCGCAGTCACAGCGCCGCGCGTGGACCGCGGGCCAAGGTCGAGGCCCACCACCGGGACGTCCCGGGGTCCGCTGCCGACCCTACACCTCCACCCCGGTCCCGCCCAGCCGCCCTCGGGGGCGACCGCACGCGGAGACGGGAGTGCGACTCGTCGGCGTCAGTCCGACGTCCGTGCAGCCTTGCGGCGCCCGCCGGCGTCGTCGGTCATGTCCTCGAGCTCGCGGCCCTTCGTCTCGGGGACCTTCGACAGCACGAAGAGCAGCGAGAGCAGGGCACAGGTCGCGTACACGCCGTAGGCCAGGGTCAGCGAGATGCTCGAGAGCGTCGGGAAGGTCGTGGACACCGCGAAGTTGGCCAGCCAGTTCGCCGCCGAGGCCACCGAGACGGCGGTGGCGCGGATCTTGTTCGGGAACATCTCCCCGAGCATCACCCACATGATCGGGCCCCACGTCGCGCCGAAGGAGACGACGAAGAGGTTGGCCGCGACGAGCGCGATCGTGGCCCACGGCTGTGGGAGCGAGACGTCCTCGCCGGTGCCCTGGGACTGGGAGAAGGCCAGCGCCATCGCCCCGAGCGTGACCGTCATGCCGGCCGAGCCGAAGATGAGCAGCGGTCGGCGGCCCACCTTGTCGACGAGCAGGATCGCCACGACGGTGACGAGGACGTTCGTCACCGAGGTGATGACCGACGTCGTCAGCGCCTGGCTCTCATCGAACCCGACCGAGCGCCACAGCGTCGTGGAGTAGTAGAAGATGACGTTGATCCCGACGAACTGCTGGAAGATCGCCAGCGCGATCCCGACCCACACGATCGGCTTGAGCCCCATCGACGCGCCCTTGAGGTCCGCGAGGCTCTCGCGGGCCTCCCGCTTGAGCGAGGTGCGGATCTCCTTGATCTTGGCGGCGACGTCCCGCACGCCGGTGTACCTCGTGAGGACGTCGGCGGCCTCCTCCTCGCGGTGCTGGTCGACGAGGTAGCGCGGCGACTCCGGGATGGTGAGGGCGAACAGCCCGTAGAGGAGCGCGGGCACGGCCTCGGCGAGGAACATCCACCGCCACGCCTCCTGACCGAGCCACAGCATCTCGGCGGCGCCGCCGGCGGCGTCGGCGAGGAAGGCGTCGCTGAGCAGCGCCGCGAAGATGCCGAGGACGATCGCCAGCTGCTGCAGCGAGCCGAGCCGGCCACGGACGTGCGCCGGGGACACCTCGGCGATGTAGGCCGGCGCGATGACCGAGGCCGCGCCGACACCGAGCCCGCCCAGGGAACGCCAGGCGATGAGGTCCCAGGTGCCGAAGGCGAGGCCGGAGCCGATCGCGGAGATGGTGAAGAGTGCCGAGGCCACGAGCATGACCCGGATGCGGCCCTGCCGGGCGGCCAGCGGTCCCGCGAGCCACGCGCCGAGCACGCAGCCGAGCAGCGCCGAGGACACCGCGAAGCCCTGGAGGAACCCGCTGATGCCGAAGTCGGCGCTCATCGCGTCGATCGCGCCGTTGATGACGGCGGTGTCGAAGCCGAACAGGAAGCCGCCCATGGCGGCTGCCAGGCTGATGCCGAGGATCCTCCCGTTGAGCGGGGTCGGCGCGGTGTCGCTGGTGCTCATCTGCCACTCCTCCTCGTTGCGTGGTCGCACGCTAGCGCCGACGACCGTGAACGGCGCGGGGAGAACGGGGCGCCCGAGCATCCGGTACGCCAAAAGGCCTTGCTCCCGCCGCCGGTGGCGGTAGCGTTCCCTGCACCCCTCGCCGTCGAGGTGGAGCAGTCACGCACAGTCACATCACGGGTACAGGGACTCGTCCCGCACCGGCAGGCTCAGGCGCGGACGGTCCGGTAACCGGTGCGACACCGCCCCGAAACATCGGTCTGGGAGCTTTCCCCGAGCAGCACAGGACACGTGGAGGCAGCAGTGACCATTGTCAGGGCAGCGATCACCCAGACCACCTGGACCGGCGACAAGGAGTCGATGCTCGACAAGCACGAGCAGTTCGCGCGCGACGCCGCCGCCCAGGGCGCGCAGGTGATCTGTTTCCAGGAGCTCTTCTACGGCCCGTACTTCGGGATCACCCAGGACCAGAAGTACTACCGGCTCGCCGAGCCGGCGGACGGTCCGATCGTGCAACGCTTCGCGGCCCTGGCCAAGGAGCTCGGCATGGTCATGGTGCTGCCGATCTACGAGGAGGACCAGCCCGGGATCTACTACAACACCGCCGTCGTCGTCGATGCCGACGGCACCGTCCTGGGCAAGTACCGCAAGAACCACCTGCCCCACCTGGAGAAGTTCTGGGAGAAGTTCTACTTCCGCCCCGGGAACCTGGGCTACCCGGTCTTCGACACCGCCGTCGGGAAGGTCGGCGCCTACATCTGCTACGACCGACACTTCCCCGAGGGCTGGCGCGAGCTCGGGCTGCGCGGCGCGCAGCTGGTGTTCAACCCCAACGCCACCAAGCCGGGCCTGTCGAACCGGCTGTGGGAGGTCGAGGGCCCCGCCGCCGCCGTCGCCAACGGCTACTTCGTGCTCCAGCCCAACCGGGTGGGGCTCGAGGACAACGAGTACGGCGAGGACGCCGTCTTCTTCTACGGCACCAGCCAGGTCATCGACCCCAGGGGCAACCACGTCGGCGAGCTCGGCTCCCCGGAGCAGGAGGAGGTCCTCATCCGGGACCTGGACCTCGACCTCGTGCGCCAGATGCGCGACGACTGGCAGTTCTACCGGGACCGCCGTCCGGACACCTACACCGCGATCCCGCAGCCGTAGGCAGCCAACCAGCGAAAGGAGCTGTGCATGAGCACCACCCTGATCACCGGCGGCACCGTGGTGAGCGCGACCGGCCGTGGCGCTGCCGACGTCCTCGTCGACGGCGAGCGGATCGTCGCGGTCCTCGCCCCCGGCAGCGTCCTGCTCGGCACCGACCTCGCCGCCTCCGTGGACCGGGTCGTCGACGCCTCCGGGAAGTACGTCGTCCCCGGCGGCATCGACGCCCACACCCACATGGAGCTGCCCTTCGGCGGGACGAACGCCTCCGACACCTTCGAGACGGGGACCCGTGCGGCGGCCCACGGCGGCACCACGACGATCATCGACTTCGCCGTCCAGAAGCACGGGGAGCGCGTCCAGGACGGCCTCGCCGCGTGGCACGAGAAGGCGGCCGGGAACTGCGCGATCGACTACGGCTTCCACCAGATCATCGGCGGCGTCGACGACGACGCCCTCGCCGCGATGGACTCCCTCGTCGCCGAGGGGGTGACGAGCTTCAAGCTCTTCATGGCCTACCCCGGGGTGTTCTACGCCGACGACGCGCAGGTGCTGCGGGCGATGCAGAAGTCCCGGGAGCTCGGCCTGCTGACGATGATGCACGCCGAGAACGGCCCGGCGATCGACGTCCTCGCCGCTCAGCTCGTCGCCGAGGGCAAGACCGGGCCGTACTACCACGGCATCGCCCGGGCCTGGCAGCTCGAGGAGGAGGCCACCCACCGCGCGATCATGCTCGCCGACGTCACCGGGGCACCGCTGTACGTCGTGCACGTGAGCGCCAAGCAGGCCGTCGCCCAGCTCGCCGCCGCGCGGGACGCAGGGAAGAACGTGTTCGGGGAGACCTGCCCGCAGTACCTCTACCTGTCCCTGGAGGAGCAGCTCGCCGCGGGTGGGCAGGACGGCTTCGAGGGCGCGAAGTGGGTGTGCTCCACGCCGCTGCGCTCCCGGGAGGAGGGCCACCAGGACGCGATGTGGCAGGCGCTGCGCACCAACGACCTCCAGATGGTCTCCACCGACCACTGCCCCTTCTGCTTCAAGGACCAGAAGGAGCTGGGCCGCGGCGACTTCCGGGCCATCCCCAACGGGATCGGCGGGGTGGAGCACCGGATGGACCTCATGTACCAGGGCGTGGTCACCGGCCGGCTCACCCTCGAGCGCTGGGTCGAGCTCACCTCCACCACCCCCGCGCGGATGTTCGGGCTGTACGGGCGCAAGGGCGTCATCGCGCCGGGCGCCGACGCCGACATCGTCGTCTACGACCCGGAGGGGCACACCTCGATCGGCTACGAGAAGACCCACCACATGAACATGGACCACTCCGCGTGGGAGGGCTTCGAGATCGACGGGCACGTCGACACGGTCCTGTCCCGCGGCAAGGTCGTCGTCGACGACGGCGCCTACCTCGGCCGCAAGGGCGACGGCCGGTACCTCAAGCGCGACCTCACCCAGTACCTCACCTGAGGAGACGGACATGGACTTCGGCGTGGTCCTGCAGACCAACCCGCCCTCCCGGCGGGTCGTGGAGCTCGGTGTGGCGGCGGAGCGGTACGGCTTCAGCCACGTGTGGAGCTTCGACTCCCACGTGCTGTGGCAAGAGCCCTACCTCATCCACTCCCAGATCCTCGACCGCACCACCCACGTGAAGGTCGGGCCGTTCGTCACCAACCCGGCGACCCGGGACTGGACGGTCACCGCCTCGCTGTTCGCGACGCTCAACGAGATGTACGGCAACCGCACCGTGTGCGGGATCGGGCGGGGGGACTCCGCGGTCCGGGCGACCAGCGGCAAACCCACCACCCTGGAGACGCTGCGCGAGGCGATCCACGTCATCCGCGAGCTCGCCAACTCCCGCCCGGTGGAGTACCACGGCACCGAGGTGCGGCTGCCGTGGAGCGTGGGCTCCGAGCTCGAGGTGTGGGTCGCCGCCTACGGCCCGCGCGCCCTGGAGCTCACCGGTCAGGTGGGGGACGGGTTCATCCTCCAGCTCGCCGACCTCGACATCGCCGAGTGGATGATCGCCAAGGTGCGCCACGCCGCCGAGCAGGCGGGCCGCGACCCGGACGCGCTCACCATCTGCGTCGCGGCCCCCATGTACGTCGGCAGCGACTGGGAGCACATGCGCGACCAGTGCCGCTGGTTCGGCGGCATGGTGGGCAACCACGTCGCCGACATCGTCGACCGCTACGGCACCGACGGCGCGGTCCCGCGGGCGCTCACGGACTACATCGCCGGACGCCAGGGCTACGACTACAGCGAGCACGGCCGCGCGGGCAACACGCACACCGAGTTCGTTCCCGACGAGATCGTCGACCGCTTCTGCGTCCTCGGCGAGCCGGCCCAGCACGTCGAGAAGCTGCGCGCGCTGCAGGAGCTCGGGGTCGACCACTTCGCCGGGTACCTCCAGCACGACGACCTCGACGGCACCCTGCGTGCCTACGGCGAGTCGGTCATCCCCGAGCTGCGCAGCACGGTCCCGGCCCACGACTGACCGATGAGCGCCCCACCGGTCCGGCTGCCGAGACGACGGTCGGGCGTGCCCTGGGGCTGGGGGCTGGCCGGGGTGCTCACCGTCGTCGCGCTGTGGGAGGGCTACAAGCTCCTCGGACCGGCCGACGGCGTCGTCGTCGCGGGCGCCCGGGTCCTGCCGCGCACCACCGACCTCGCGATGCCGCACAGCTGGGACATGCTCACCCGGCTCCTCGACCCCGTGACCCGCGCCGCGGAGCAGCCGCTGTGGGCGGCGGTGACCTCGGCCGCGCTCTTCACGCTGGGGATCGCTGCCGCCGGGTGGGCGGTGGGCGTCGTCGTCGGGGTCGGGCTGGCGCTGGTCATGCTGCGCTGGCGGATCGCCGAGTGGGGCCTGCTGCCCTGGATCGTGCTGAGCCAGACCGTCCCGCTCATCGCCTTCGCCCCGGTGGTGCGCAGCTGGGGCGCGAGCTTCCGCATCGGACCGCTCGTGTGGCAGGACTGGATGTCCGTCGCGCTCATCGCCTCCTACCTCGCCTTCTTCCCGATCGCGGTCGGGGCCCTGCGCGGCCTGCAGTCGCCGCAGCGCCTGCACCTCGAGCTCATGCACACCTACGGCGTGGGCTGGTGGACCACGCTGCGGAGGCTGCGGCTGCCGGCGTCCGTCCCCTACCTGCTGGCCGCGCTCCGGCTGGGGGCGGCCAACGCGGTCATCGGGGCCGTCGTCGCCGAGGTGTCCACGGGGCTGCAGGGCGGCATCGGGCGCATCATCATCCAGTACGCCGGGCAGGCCTCCGGTGACCCCGCCAAGGCGTGGGGACCGATCCTGGGCGCCGTCGTCCTGGGACTCGTCGCCGCCGGGTCGGTGGCTCTGCTCGGGCTCGTGCTGCGCGACTACCGACGAGTGGAGGTGGTCGCGTGAGCGTCACCGACCGGAGCACCACTGCCCCCGCGGTGCGGGCGCGGGGGGTGGACAAGACCTTCGCCACGCGCGAGGGCGAGCTCCAGGCCCTCATCGGCATCGACCTCGACGTCGCAGCGGGGGAGTTCGTCTCCCTCATCGGGCCGTCCGGCTGCGGCAAGTCCACGCTCATGCGGCTCGTCGCCGACCTCGACCAGCCCACCGCCGGCACCGTCGAGGTGTTCGGCAAGGACGCGCGGCAGGCACGCCTCGACCAGGACTACGGCATCGCCTTCCAGCAGGCCGGCCTGCTGCCCTGGCGCACCGTGAGGGACAACGTCGCGCTGCCTCTCGTCCTGCACCACGTCGGCCGGACCGAGCGGGAGTCACGGGTCGCCGAGCTGCTCGAGCTGGTCTCGCTCGGCGAGTTCGCCGACCGGTACCCGGACCAGCTCTCCGGGGGGATGCAGCAGCGCGTCGCCATCGCGCGGGCGCTCGCCGAGAAGCCGCGGCTGCTGCTCATGGACGAGCCGTTCGGGGCGCTGGACGAGATGACCCGCGAACGCATGCAGACCGAGCTCGTGCGCATCTGCGCCGAGACGGGCGCCGCCGTCGTCTTCGTCACCCACTCCATCCCCGAGGCCGTCTACCTCTCCGACCGGGTCGTGGTCATGTCCGCCCGACCGGGACGCATCTCCCAGGTCGTCCCCATGCGCCTCGACCCGACGGCGGACCGGACCGCGGAGCTGCGCGAGGAGGACGCGTACTTCGAGATGATCACCGCGGTGCGCGAGGCCCTGCACGGCGGCAGCGCGGTTCCCCGCGGGGCGGAGACCCGCTGATGGCCGCCGCGACCGGGACCCTGGGGCGCCGCGGGCCGGCGGTCGCGCGCGTCGTGGCGCCGGTTGTCGTGGGGCTCGCGGTCCTGGCGGTCTGGCAGTTCCTCGTCAGCGTCGTCGGCGTCAGCGACTACCTGCTGCCGAGCCCGGCCGCGATCGCCGACCAGCTCGTCGCCTTCGCACCCTCGATGGTGTCCGGGTCGCTCGTCACCGCGCGGAACGCGCTCGTCGGTCTCGTCGTCGGCACCGTGCTCGCCGTCCTGCTGGCGGCGCTCGCCGCGGCATCGAGGCGGATCGACGCGATGACCGCACCGGTCATCGCCGCGCTGGCCGTCATCCCGATCGTGGCCACGGCCCCGGTGCTCAACACGATGTTCGGTGCCGACACCCAGTTCTCCCGGCAGGTGATCGCCGGCCTCGCGTCCTTTGTCCCGGTGTTCATCAACACGCTGCGCGGCCTGCGCCAGACGCTGCCGGTGCACCGCGACCTCATGCGGGTCTACGCCGCGACACCCGCGCAGGTGCTGCGGACCGTCACGCTGCCCACCGCGCTGCCCTACACGTTCACCGGCGTGCGGATCGCCTCGTCGCTCGCCGTCATCTCCGCGCTCGTCGCGGAGTACTTCGGTGGGCCCCGCGGCGGCCTGGGGAGCCTGATCTCGACGTCGGCCGCCTCGAGCGCCTACCCCCGGGCCTGGGCGTACGTCGTGGCCTCCATCGTCGTCGGGCTGGCGTTCTTCCTCGTGGCACTGGCACTGGAGCAGGCCGCGGGCCGGCGCGCGGGAGGCGGCTGACGAACGGCGGGCGGAACGATCCGGATCGATGAGAGGAAGCCTCATGAGGAACCGCACCACAGGCACGTTCGGCGTCGCCGTGCTCGCCACCGCCCTGCTGCTCGGAGCGTGCTCGGAGACCACCGAGGACCCGCCGGCCGGCGGCGGGGCCACGGACGGAGCGGGCGAGCAGCTCACCCCCGTCCGGCTGCAGCTGCAGTGGCTGCCGCAGGGCCAGTTCGCCGGCTACTTCGCCGCCCAGGACCAGGGCTACTTCGCCGACGAGGGCCTGGAGGTGGAGATCATCGAGTCCGGCGGCGACATCGTGCCGCAGGACGCCCTGGCCAACGGCGACGCCGACTACGCCATCGCCTGGGTGCCCAAGGTCCTCGGGTCCATCGAGGGCGGGGCGGACCTCACGAACATCGCGCAGATCTTCCAGCGCTCGGGCACGCTGCAGGTCTCCTGGGCGGACTCCGACATCGACTCCGTCGCCGACTTCGAGGGCCGCCGCATCGGCTCGTGGGGATTCGGCAACGAGTGGGAGATCTTCGCCGCGATGGCCGCCGAGGGCCTGGACTCCTCCACGGTGGAGATCATCACCCAGGATTTCAACATGAACGCCTTCCTCCAGGGCGACATCGACGCCGCCCAGGCGATGACCTACAACGAGTACGCCCAGCTGCTCGAGAGCGTGGACCCGGACACCGGGGAGCTCTACACGCCCGAGGACTTCACCGTCATCAGCTACGAGGACACCGTCGGGGCGATGCTCCAGGACGCGATCTGGGCCGACACGCAGCGCCTGGAGTCCGACCCCGAGTACCAGGAGACGACCGTCGCGTTCCTGCGGGCCGTCATCCGCGGCTGGGTCTACGCCGCGGACAACCCGCAGGAGGCCGCGGACATCGTGCTTGCCGCCGGGTCCGGCTGGGGCCCGAGCCACGAGCTGTGGATGGTCAACGAGACCAACAAGCTCATCTGGCCGGCGCCCGAGGGCATCGGTGTCATCGACGAGGAGGCCTGGGACCGCACGGTCGAGGGCGCCCTGTCGGCCGTCAACGAGACCGGCGCGTCCCCGATCACCACCGAGCCACCGGACACCGCCTGGTCCAACGAGTGGATCCAGCAGGCGCTGGACGACCTCTCCGACGAGGACCTCGACCTCACCGGAGAGAGCTTCACCCCGATCGAGGTCACCCTCACCGAGGGTGGCAACTGAGAAGGAGGCAGTGGAATGTCCCAGCACCCCACGACCGAGCAGGAGATCCGCGACCTCGACCGCGCCCACGTGTTCCACTCGTGGTCCGCCCAGGGCGCGCTCGACCCCATGGTCCTGGCCGGTGGCCGCGCGAGCACGGTGTGGGACCACGCCGGCCGCGAGTACCTCGACCTGTCCTCCCAGCTCGTCAACGTCAACATCGGCCACCAGCACCCCGCCGTCGTCGCCGCGATCCGGGAACAGGCCGAGATCCTCACCACCGTGGCCCCGCCGCACGCCAACGCCGCCCGCAGCGAGGCCGCCCGGCTCGTCACCGAGCGCGCGCCCGCGGGGATGGACAAGGTGTTCTTCACCAACGGGGGTGCGGACGCGGTCGAGAACGCGATCCGGATGGCGCGACTGCACACCGGGCGCGACAAGGTGCTGTCCACCTACCGCTCGTACCACGGCAACACCGGTGCGGCGATCGTCGCCACCGGGGACTGGCGGCGGGTGCCCAACGAGTACGCCCGCGGGCACGTCCACTTCTTCGGGCCCTACCTCTACCGCAGCGAGTTCTGGGCGACCACCCCCGAGGAGGAGAGCGAGCGCGCGCTGCACCACCTGGAACGGGTCATCCTCAGCGAGGGACCGCAGTCCGTCGCCGCGGTCCTCCTCGAGACGGTCCCCGGCACCGCCGGGATCCTCGTCCCGCCGCCCGGCTACCTCAGCGGGGTGCGGGAGCTGACCCGGCGGCACGGGATCATGCTCGTCCTGGACGAGGTCATGGCCGGCTTCGGGCGCACCGGCCGGTGGTTCGCGCTCGACGGGTACGACGTCGTCCCCGACCTCATCACCTTCGCCAAGGGGGTCAACTCGGGGTACGTGCCCGCCGGCGGCGTCATCCTCTCCGAGGAGGTCGCCGCCACCTTCGACGAGCGAGTCTTCCCCGGTGGGCTCACCTACTCCGGGCACCCGCTGGCGATGGCGAGCATCGTCGGCTCGATCACCGCGATGGCCGGCGAGGGGATCGTCGAGCACGCCGCCCGGATCGGCGCGGAGGTGCTCGGCCCCGCCCTGGCCGAGCTCGCCGACCGGCACACCGTCGTCGGGGAGGCCCGCGGCGAGGGCGTGTTCTGGGCGCTGGAGCTCGTCGCCGACCCCGCCACCCGGGAGCCGGCGAGCGGTGCGGTGATGGGCCGGGTGAAGTCCGAGCTCCTGGCCCGCGGGGTGCTGCCGATGATCGTCGACAACCGCATCCACGTCGTGCCGCCGTGCGTCATCACCCCCGAGGAGGTGGCCCGTGGCGTGGCCGTCCTCGACGAGGTCCTCGCCCTGGACCTGCTGGCCTGACCGACCGTTCGAAGGAGAGCACCATGACCACGACCACCACCGAGGTCCTCGACCACTGGATCGGGGGCGCCACCCACGCCGGCACCGGGGCCCGGACCGGACCGGTCTACGACCCGGCGAAGGGGGTGGTGACCAAACAGGTCCGCCTCGCCTCCGCGGCCGACGTCGACGCCGCGGTCCGGTCCGCGCAGGAGGGGTTCGCCGCCTGGAGCCAGGTGTCCCTGGCCAAGCGGCAGCAAGTGCTCTTCGCCTTCCGCGAGCTGCTCTCCGCCCGCCGGGAGGAGCTGGCCCGGATCCTCACCTCCGAGCACGGCAAGGTGCTCTCCGACGCCGGCGGGGAGATTGCCCGCGGCCTGGAGGTCGTCGAATTCGCGTGCGGCGCCGCGGCGCACCTCAAGGGGGAGTACTCCGTCAACGTCTCCACGGGCGTGGACGTCTACTCGGTCGTCCAGCCGCTCGGCGTCGTCGGAGTCATCAGCCCGTTCAACTTCCCCGCGATGGTGCCGCTGTGGTTCTTCCCGCTGGCGATCGCCGCCGGCAACGCCGTCGTGCTCAAGCCCTCGGAGAAGGACCCGAGCGCGGCGAACTGGATGGCGGAGCTGCTGCGGGAGGCCGGGCTGCCGGACGGCGTGTTCAACGTCGTCCACGGCGACAAGGAGGCGGTCGACGCCCTCCTCACCCACCCCGACGTCGCCGCCATCTCCTTCGTCGGGTCGACCCCGATCGCCCGGCACGTCTACGAGACGGCCACCTCCCACGGCAAGCGGGTCCAGGCCCTGGGCGGGGCGAAGAACCACATGCTCGTGCTGCCCGACGCCGACCTCGACCTCGTCGCCGACGCCGCCGTCAACGCCGGGTTCGGCTCCGCGGGGGAACGGTGCATGGCGATCTCGGTCGTGCTCGCGGTGGACACCATCGCCGACGAGCTCGTCGCCAAGGTGCGGGAACGGATGTCCGGTCTGCGCACCGGGGACGGGCGCCGCGGCTGCGACATGGGCCCGCTCATCACCGGTGAGCACCGGGACAAGGTGGCCTCCTACCTCGACGTCGCGGTCGGGGACGGCGCCGACCTCGTCGTGGACGGCCGCGGGGTGGAGCCCGACGGCGACCCCGGCGGGTTCTGGCTCGGGCCCACCCTGCTCGACCGCGTCCCGACGTCCTCCAAGGCCTACGCGGACGAGATCTTCGGCCCCGTGCTCTCGGTGGTCCGGGTGTCCGGGTACGAGGAGGGGCTGGGGATCATCAACGCCAGCCCGTACGGGAACGGCACCGCGATCTTCACCAACGACGGCGGAGCGGTCCGGCGCTTCCAGCTGGAGGTGACCGCCGGGATGATCGGGGTCAACGTCCCGATCCCGGTGCCGGTGGCCCACTACTCCTTCGGCGGGTGGAAGGCCTCGCTGTTCGGCGACGCCAAGGCCTACGGGCCGCACGGCTTGGCGTTCTACACCCAGGAGAAGGCCGTGACCAGCCGCTGGCTCGACCCCAGCCACGGGGGGCTCAACCTCGGCTTCCCGGAGCACGACTGACCGGCCGCGCCGCCCGGGGGTGCCCGTGGGCCGCGCGGGTCAGCCGCCCAGCTCCCGGTCGCGGTCGGCGACCGCCTGGACGGCGCGGACGATGGCGGGGGAGAACCCGGACTCCTCCATCGCGACGATCCCGGCGATGGTCGTGCCCCCGGGGGAGCACACCATGTCGACGAGGTCCGCCGGGCTCACGCCGTCGGCGGCGCGCTCGAGGACCATGCGGGCGCTGCCGAGCACGGCCTGGGCCGCGATGCGTGTGGCCAGCGCCTTGGGCAGGCCACCGCGGACGGCGCCGCGGGCCAGCGCGTCGATGAAGGTGAAGACGAACGCGGGGGAGGAGCCGGCGATCGCGGTGTAGGTGGCAAAGTCCTTCTCGGGGAGCTCGACCGCCTCGCCCACGGCCGCGAAGATCTCCACCACGCGGGCGACGTCGTCGGCGCTCGCGGCCTCGTTGCCGCACACCGCGGCCATCCCGGCGCCGATCATCGCGTTGACGTTCGGCATGACGCGGACGACGGGCACCTCGCCGCCGGGGAGCCGCTCCTCGAGGGCCGCCAGCGAGATGCCCGCGGCGATCGACACGAGCACCGGGCGGCGCCGGACGACGGTCGCGGCGAGCCCGCCGAGGACGGCGGGCAGCACCTGCGGCTTGACGGCGAGGACGACGACGTCACTACCCGTGACGACCGCCTCCGCCGACGGCGCCACGGAGGCCCCGACGTCGTCGGCGAGGCGCTGGGCGGCGTCCGCGGCGACGTCGTAGAGGAGGACGTCCCCGCCCGGGACCACGCCCGCCGCGGTCGCGCCGCGCACGATGGCGCCGGCCATGGTGCCTGCCCCGATGAACCCGATGGTCATGCTGCCTCCCGCTGCCGTCTGCGAACCGCCCCAGTATCCACGGCGTCCCGCCCGCGCGGCCAGGCACCATGGGGGCATGGACACCCCGCACCCCACAGCCGCCCGGCGCGCCCTCGTCACCGGTGCCTCGAGCGGGATCGGCGCCGCCACCGTGCGCCGCCTGCGCTCCGACGGGTGGGACGTCGTCGCCACCGCACGCCGGGAGGACCGGCTCGCCGCGCTCGCCGAGGAGACGGGCGCCGTCGGCGTCCCGGCCGACCTCACGAGCGAGGACGACGTCGCCGCCCTCGTCGCGTCCGTCCGCTCCGGTGGCGCGCTCCACGCCCTCGTCAACAACGCGGGCGGGGCGCGGGGAGCGGACCCGGTCGAGACCGGCAGGGTGGCGGACTGGCGGGCGATGTTCGAGGTGAACGTGCTGGCCACGCTGCGGCTCACCCAGCTGCTCCTGCCGGACCTGCGCGACTCCGGTGCCGGTGACGTGCTCGTCGTGTCGTCGACGGCGGCACTCGACACCTACCCCGGCGGTGGCGGCTACGTCGCCGCCAAGCACGCGGAGCGGGCCATCGCCACCACGCTGCGTCTCGAGCTCGTCGGGCAGCCGGTCCGCGTCATCGAGATCGCGCCCGGCATGGTGCGCACCGAGGAGTTCTCACTCAACCGGCTCGGCGACGAGGAGGCGGCGGCCCGGGTCTACGAGGGGGTCGCCGAACCGCTCGTCGCGGAGGACGTCGCCGACGCGATCGCGTGGACGCTCGGGCGCCCCCACCACGTCAACGTCGACCTCATGGTCCTGCGGCCCCGCGCCCAGGCCTCGAACACCGTGGTGGCCCGGGAGTAGCGGTCAGCGCCGGACGGCGGGGTCGGCGACGAGGCCGCGCTGGATCCGGCGCGACCCGCGCCACAGGGCCACGGCGGGGACGGCGCTGACGGCGGCGAGGACGGCGCTCGCCGCCGAGAGGACGACGCCCACGACCACCTCGCCGCCGGTCGCGCCCGCGAGGCGCCAGATGCCGAACCCGACGGCGCACAGGGCCAGGACGGCGAGCAGGCCGGCGAGCGAGCTCAGCAGCACGCGGGGGAGGAGCTCGGGCCGCAGGGTGGACAGCAGGGCGTGCAGCTGCCGCCCGAACGACGCCGGCGCGTCGGGTGTCGCGACCATCCAGCTCTCCGCGGCTCTGGAGAGCCGCGCTCCCGCCCGCAGGAGCTCGGTCCCGCGGCGGGCGGCCCACGTCCCGCCGGCGACGCCGGCGAGGACCGCGATCGCCCCGAGGAGGGCGCTGCCCGCAGGCTCTCCGTCGACGACGGTCGCACCGATTGCCACGACCCCGACGACGGCGGCGGCCACGCCACCGACGACCCCCAGCCAGAGCCCGAGCCCGGTGAGCAGCCGTCGGCCGTCGGTGTAGGCACCGAGCAGCGTGGCGACGGCCCGCCGGCGGGCGGGGCCGCTCGGCTCGTCGGTGCCGGCGAGGTAGGGCTCGGCGGCGGCGGGGACGAACCTCACCGTGCGTCGTCCTCCGCGGGCAGGTCGGTGACCGGCAGCACGGCGCCGGCCCGGGCGACACCCTCGGGTGCGCTCGTCCCGACGTGGACGCCGGCGGCGATGGCGCTGACGACGTGCGCGAGGAGCGGGCGGTGGTCGGGGTCGGGGGAGCTGCCGGTGACGACGACGAGGTCGTGGGGCCGGTCCGGCAGCGCCACGGCGACGACGCAGCTCCCCAGCCGCTCGACCGGCGGCCGGTCCGGACCCGCCGGCTCCTCGGCCGCTGAGGACGTGGCGCCGTGCGCCCGGCCGAGCCGGGTCTGCGGGGTGAGGGTGAGGAAGGCCTGGACGGCCGTCCGGCCGTCGACGAGCGTGATGTCCTCGGTCGCCTCCACGGTCCCGGCGTGACCGAGCGAGCGCTCGACGAGCGCGACCGGGTTGACCTCGCCGCTGGTCACCTGCTCGATCGTCGTCGAGAACGTCCAGACGGCCGGCTCGTCGTCGACCGAGGTGACGACCACCCCGGCGGAGGTGACGCCGGACCCGGCGACGGCCTCGCGGGCGGCGCGCAGACCGGTGAGCAGGGCGTCGGTGCGCTCACCCAGGTGCGCGCGGGCCGGCTCGAGCATCTCGCGCCAGTGGCTCTCGGCGCGGGCGTCGGTGTCGAAGGCGGCGATCTCCACCCAGCCGGGTGGCGTGGGCACCCAGAACTGCTCGCGGGTCGCGGTCGTCGTCACTGGTCCTTCCTCTCGGCGATGTCGCTGCGCTGCTCGTGGGTGACGAAGCCGTGCCCACCGAAGAGGTTGCGGAACCGCTCGGTGGTGCGGCCGACCGGGTCGCCGACGTCGTTGAGGCTCTCGCTCGTGTCCATGACGCTCTTGCTCTCCTCATACGTCCGGCCGGTGACGTAGCCCCACGTCGCGAGCGGGCCGACCGGGTTGAACGACAGTGCCGCCGTCGCCGTCGCCCCGGCTCCACCGGTGCCGCGGGAGATCCCCGCGACCGCCGGGACGAGCCCGGACATGCCACCGGAGCTCACGGCCATCGTGCCCAGGCCCTGGACGATCTTGCCGAGACCGGCGCCGGCGAGCAGGCCGAGGGCGCCGGTGAGCATCTCGGTCGCGTCCTCCCGGCCGCCCGCGAACTGGAGGAAGTCGACCGCGACGGCCGCGCCGCCGAGGATGAGGCCCGCCATGCCGAGCCAGCCCACCGGCCCGGAGAAGATGAGCGCGAGGATCGCCGCGACGGCGACGACGACGGCGAGGATGTCGATGATGTCCTCGAGGACGGGCAGGACGTAGTCCTGGAACCAGTCCTCGACGTCCCCGAGCCAGTCGGTGAAGCCGTCCCACATGCTCGAGTCGGGCGCGTCGTCGGCGGCGCACGAGATGCAGGCCGCGACGTAGTCGGCCTCGCTCGCGTAGGTCTGCGCCAGCGAGTAGGCCTCGGAGCGGACCTGCTCGAGCTCCGCGGTGGCCGCGGACAGCTGGTTGGCGGGCCCGTCGGTGTCGACGTCCGGGTTCTCGCTCTGCTGGGCCGCGGTGAGGTCGTCCGCGGCGTTGGAGACGTTGCTGACCGCGGTGGCGGCCCGGGTCTCGAGCTCCTCGGCCTGCTGCTGGAAGGTGAGCAGCGACGACGCCCAGGTCTCCAGCGCGGCGGCCGCCGTCTCGAAGCTGTCGGCCGCGGTCACGACCTTCGGCGTGAGCTCGGTCGACATCGTCTCGTGGAACGCGGTGGCGGTCTCGCCCTGCCAGTTCTGCTGACCGGTGCCGCCGAGGACGTCGGCCGCCTCACGGATCTGGGCGGCGGTGGTACGTACCTGCTCCGCGACCGACTCGGCGGCGCTCAGCGTGCCGGGTGCCGGGTCGAAGCCGAGGGCGGGGAAGGAGCGGACGCTCACGAGGCCTCACCGTCCGTGCTCTCGAGGGAGGCCTTGAGCGCGGCGTCGAGCTCGGCGAAGCCCTCGGCGATGACCCGCAGCCCCTCCGCCCCGCTGCCGGACACCTCGGCGAGCTCGCCGATGCCGTGGTTCCACTCCTCGCCGAAGCTGCTCAGCCGCTGCCGCAGCTGGTCGTGCCCCGTGACGTCCCCGGGGACCGAGGACATCGCCCCCGCCGCGCCGGACAGCGTCTCGCGGATGTTCTCCAGCGTCGTCCTCGTCGCAGCCAGGGCGTCACCGTCGATGAACAGGTCGACCACGTGTGCCTCTCCTCTCGCCGGACGTGCGCGGTGCACGTCACCCGGGGACCATCATGGCGACAACGGCGCACGGTGGACAGCGACGCGCATAGGGAGAACTCCCCATCCCCGGACCTGCCCGGGAGCGGGCTACACTGGCCCGAGCAAAGGCATCGACCCGGCCATCACCGGTGAGCCGCCGGAAGAACGGAGCGCGAGCTCCCAGTAGAACCGGCCGGCAGCGGACCGTCATCTCCGCACGAGAGTGGCCCCGGGCCGCGGCTCCGGCCGTGGACCCGGCGGCAAGCGAGGTGGTACCGCGGCAGCGGACCCGCCAGGGCGGGTACGTCGTCGTCCTCGCATCGACGCGAACGACGACGAGGAGCACCACCGCCCATGGCCCCCGAGCCCACCCAGCCCACGTCCGCCCAGCGCTACCCGCGGCACGGCGGCGAGGTCCCCACCTCCCCGAGCTTCCCGGCACTCGAGCAGCAGGTGCTCTCCTACTGGCAGGCCGACGGCACCTTCCAGGCGTCGATCGACAACCGGTCGGCGGGGCAGGACGGCAGCAACGAGTTCGTCTTCTACGACGGCCCGCCCTTCGCCAACGGCCTGCCGCACTACGGCCACCTGC
This sequence comes from Georgenia sp. H159, assembly GCF_035607575.1. Classification (NCBI taxonomy): domain Bacteria; kingdom Bacillati; phylum Actinomycetota; class Actinomycetes; order Allobogoriellales; family Allobogoriellaceae; genus Georgenia; species Georgenia sp. H159. The sequence goes on from NZ_JAYDZY010000012.1 coordinate 74,204, forward strand.
TCACCGGGTACGTCAAGGACGTCGTCGGCCGCTTCCAGACCCAGCTGGGCCGCCGGGTGGAGCGCCGTTTCGGCTGGGACACCCACGGCCTGCCGGCCGAGCTCGAGGCGGAGCGCGAGCTGGGCATCACCGACAAGTCCCAGATCGAGGAGATGGGCATCGAGGCCTTCAACAAGGCCTGCCAGGACTCGGTGCTGCGCTACACCGGCGACTGGCGCGAGTACGTCACCCGCCAGGCGCGCTGGGTGGACTTCGACAACGACTACAAGACCCTGGACCCCTCCTACATGGAGTCGGTGATCTGGGCCTTCAAGCAGCTCTACGACAAGGGTCTCGCCTACGAGGGCTACCGGGTGCTGCCGTACTGCTGGAACGACCAGACCCCGCTGTCCAACCACGAGCTGCGGATGGACGACGACGTCTACCAGATGCGGCAGGACCCCTCGGTGACGGTCGGGGTGCGGCTGGAGACCGGCGAGCTCGCCCTCATCTGGACGACGACGCCGTGGACGCTGCCCTCCAACCTGTCGCTCGCCGTCGGCCCGGACGTCGAGTACGTCACCGTCGTGCCCGCCGACGGCGCGCTGGCGGGGGAGAAGGTGCTGCTCGCGGCGGCACGGGTGGCCGCCTACGCCCGCGAGCTGGGGGAGGAGCCGGAGGTCGTCGCCCGCGTCACGGGCGAGGAGCTCGCCGGCCGCCGCTACGCGCCGGTCTTCGACTACTTCGTCGGCCGCGAGGGTCTCGGCGAGCGGGCCTGGACGGTGCTCACCGCCGACTACGTGTCCACCGAGGACGGCACCGGCATCGTCCACCAGGCCCCGGCCTTCGGTGAGGACGACATGGCGGTCTCGGCCGCCGCCGGGATCGGCACGGTCGTCCCCGTCGACGACGGCGGGCGCTTCACCGCGGAGGTCTCCGACTTCGCGGGGAGCCACGTCTTCGAGGCGAACAAGCAGATCATCGCCGACCTCAAGCACGGCACCGGCGCGCTGGCCCGGCGCACGGCGGCCGAGCGGGCCGTGCTCGTGCGGCAGGAGACCTACGACCACTCCTACCCGCACTGCTGGCGCTGCCGCCAGCCCCTCATCTACAAGGCCGTGACGAGCTGGTTCGTGCGCGTCACCGAGTTCCGCGACCGGATGGTCGAGCTCAACCAGCAGATCACCTGGGTGCCCGACCACATCAAGGACGGCCAGTTCGGCAAGTGGCTCGCCGGCGCCCGTGACTGGTCGATCTCCCGCAACCGGTACTGGGGAACCCCCATCCCGGTGTGGGTGAGCGACGACCCCACCTACCCGCGGATCGACGTGTACGGCTCCTTCGCCGAGCTCGAGGCCGACTTCGGGCGGCTGCCGTTGGACCGCGACGGCCGGCCGAACCTGCACCGCCCGTTCGTCGACGAGCTCACCCGGCCGAACCCGGACGACCCGACGGGCCGGTCGACGATGCGCCGCATCCCCGACGTGCTGGACGTGTGGTTCGACTCCGGGTCGATGCCCTACGCCCAGGTCCACTACCCCTTCGAGAACGCCGACTGGTTCGAGCACCACTACCCGGGCGACTTCATCGTCGAGTACATCGGCCAGACCCGCGGCTGGTTCTACACCCTCCACGTTCTCGCCACCGCGCTGTTCGACCGGCCCGCGTTCACCACCTCGGTGTCCCACGGGATCGTGCTGGGCTCCGACGGCCGCAAGATGAGCAAGTCGCTGCGCAACTACCCCGACGTCAACGAGGTCTTCGACCGCGACGGCTCGGACGCGATGCGCTGGTTCCTCATGGCCTCCCCGATCCTGCGCGGGGGCAACCTCGTCGTCACCGAGGAGGGCATCCGGGAGAACGTGCGCCAGGTGCTGCTGCCGGTGTGGAACACGTGGTACTTCCTCTCGCTGTACGCGGGGGCCGCGAACGACGGCGCGGGCACCGTCGGGCGCTCCGTCACCGCCGAGGAGGCCGCCGGGCTCCCGGTCATGGACCGGTACCTGCTGGCCCGCACCCGGACGCTGGCCGCCGAGGTGCGCCGGCTCATGGAGGCCTACGACGTCCCCGGTGCCTGCCAGGCCGTGCGTGAGCACCTCGACGTGCTGACCAACTGGTACGTGCGCACGTCCCGCGACCGCTTCTGGGACGAGGACGCCGCCGCCGTCAACACCCTGCACACCGCGCTCGAGGTGCTCATGCGGGTGATGGCCCCGCTCGCCCCGCTCATCAGCGAGGAGGTGTGGCGCGGCCTCACCGGAGGCCGCAGCGTCCACCTGACCGACTGGCCGGTGCTCGACGACGCCTTCGCGGCCGACGAGCTCGTCGCCACGATGGACCGCGTCCGGGACGTCGTGTCCACCACCCTGGGGCTGCGCAAGGCCGGGGGACTGCGGGTGCGTCAGCCGCTCCACGCGCTGCGTGTCGTCACCGACGACGCCGACGCCTTGAAGCCCTTCGTTGACCTCGTCGCCGACGAGGTCAACGTCAAGCGCGTCGAGCTGCGGTCACTGGCCGACGGCGCCGCCGAGGAGTACGGGGTCTACACCAGGCTCACCGTCAACGCCCGCGCGGCCGGCCCGCGGCTCGGCAAGGACGTCCAGCGGGTCATCAGGGCCGCGCGCTCCGGTGCGTGGGAGCAGACCGACGGCGGCGTCGTCGTCGACGGCATCCCCCTGGAGGAGCAGGAGTACACGCTCACCACCGAGGTCGAGGACCGGCCCGGCGACGAGCGGGCCGCGGGTGTGCTCGACGCCGGCGGGTTCGTCGTCCTGGACACCGCGCTGGACGACGAGCTGCTCGCCGAGGGCTTCGCCCGCGACCTCGTGCGCCGGGTCCAGGACGAGCGCAAGGCCGCCGGCCTGCACGTCACCGACCGCATCACCCTGGCGGTCGACGTCCCCGGGCGGTACGCCCGCTGGATCGAGAACCACGCCGGGCTCGTCACCGACGAGACCCTGGCCGTCTCCCTCACGGTCGACGTCAGCCCGACCGACGAGACCGCCGTCCACCTGGAGGTCGTGCAGCCGTGACCGAGCCCGTAGACCGCGACCACCGGGGCGACGCCCCGGACGACAGCACCGACGACGCGAGGCGGGAGATGCTCTCCCGCCGGACGCACGGGGCCGTCGGCCCCGGCACCGCGGACGCCGGGCGCGCCGAGAGCGCGCAGACCCCCGACAGCGCGGAGCTCGCCGCCCGGGAGGTCCAGGCCGAGCACGACCGTGCCGCCCAGGAGCTCGTCACCTCCGGGCTGTTCAGCGGTCCGGACCCGACCGTCGTCGACGACGTCCTCGCCTCACCGGACGTCACCGTCGCCGTCGACCCGGTCGCACGCGCCCAGGCGGACACCGAGGTGCACCGGATCTACACCGAGATCCTCACCCGTGCCCCCGAGCACGACGTCCAGCCCAGCCTCGACCGGGTCCGCGACGTCCTCGAGCTGCTCGGGGAGCCGCAGCGCGCCTACCCGGTCATCCACATCGCGGGGACCAACGGCAAGACCTCCACCGCGCGGGTCGCCGAGCGCCTGCTGCGCGAGCGCGGGCTGCGTACCGGCAGGTTCACCTCCCCGCACCTGAGCAGTGTGCGCGAGCGGATCGCGATCGACGGCGAGCCGATCGCGCCCGAGGCCTTCGTCGGGGTCTGGCGGGACGTCGCGCCGTACGTCGAGATGGTCGACGAGCGTTCCCGCGCGGTGGGTGGTCCGCGGCTGAGCTTCTTCGAGGTCTTCACGGTCATGGCCTTCGCGGCCTTCGCCGACGCGCCGGTCGACGTCGCCGTCGTCGAGACGGGCATGGGCGGGCGCTGGGACGCGACGAACGTCGCGGACGGGACGGTGGAGGTCCTCACCTCGATCTCCCGCGACCACGAGCGCTGGCTCGGGCACACCCTCACCGAGATCGCCGCGGAGAAGGTCGGCATCATCACGCCCGCGTCGACCGTCGTCAGCGCCGTCCAGGACGACGACGTCGCGGCCCTGGTCCGCGACGCCGCCCACGCGTTGGAGGCCCGGCTCCTCGTCGACGGGCAGGACCTGTCGGTCGTCGACCGCCAGCTGGCGGTCGGCGGGCAGATGCTCGTCCTGCAGACGCCGGCGGCGACCTACACCGACGTCTTCCTGCCGCTCCACGGCGCACACCAGGCGCACAACGCCCTGCTCGCGGTCGTCGCCGTCGAGGCCTTCTTCGGCGGCGGGGCGCTGAGCGGGGAGGTCGTCGAGCACGCGCTCGCGGCCGTCGACTCACCCGGGCGCCTGGAGCTCGTCCGGACCAGCCCGACCGTGCTGGTCGACGCCGCGCACAACCCCGCCGGCGTCGAGGCGCTGCGCGAGGCGCTCGAGGAGTCCTTCGACCTCACGCGCATCGTCGGGGTCGTCGGCGTCATGGGGGACAAGGACGCCGAGGCGATCCTCGCCGGCCTCGAGCCGCTGCTCACCGAGATCGTGCTCACCCGCGCCACGACGAGCCGCGCGCACGACGTCGAGGACCTCGCGGTCATCGCCCGGGACATCTTCGACGAGGACCGGGTGCACGTCACCGAACGAATCGACGACGCAATCGACCTCGCCGCGGCCCGCGCCGAGTACGGTGGGGAACCAGGTGGGGCCGTCCTCGTCACCGGTTCGGTGGTGCTCGTGGGGGAGGCGCGGCTGCTGCTGCGACGCGGCTGAGCCGCGCCGTCCTCACAACGCCAAGGGAGGCTGCAGTGAAGAAGCTCATCAACGACCCCAAGGATGTCGTCACCCAGTCCGTCGCCGGCCTCGTCGCCGCGCACGGTGACATCCTCACCGCCAGCACCGACCCGCTCTTCGTCTCACGTGCGGGCGGAGCCGTCAGCGGGAAGGTCGGGCTCGTCTCGGGCGGTGGCAGCGGCCACGAGCCGCTGCACGCCGGCTTCGTCGGCGTCGGCATGCTCGACGCCGCCGTCCCCGGTGCGGTCTTCACCTCGCCCAGTCCCGAGCCGATCCTCGCCGCCGTCCAGGCCGCCGACGGCGGGGCCGGGGTCATCCAGATCGTCAAGAACTACACCGGGGACGTGCTGAACTTCGAGGTCGCCGCCGAGCTCGCCGAGGCGGAGGGGCTCACCGTCCGCAGCGTCCTCGTCGCCGACGACGTCGCGGTCGAGGACTCCACCTACACGGCGGGTCGACGCGGCGTGGCCGGGACCCTCGTCGTGGAGAAGGTCGCCGGTGCCGCGGCCGAGCGCGGTGACGACCTCGACGCCGTCGTCGCGGTCGCCGAGCGCACCGCCGCGGCTGTGCGGACCATGGGGATCGCGCTCACCGCGCCCACCGTGCCGGCCGCCGGGCGGCCCTCATTCGACCTCGAGGACGACGAGGTCGAGGTCGGGATCGGGATCCACGGCGAGCCGGGACGCCGCCGGGTGACCGCGGTCCCCGCGGACGAGACGGCCGCTCTCCTCCTCGAGCCCGTCCTCGCCGACCTCGGCGACGTCGCGGGCCAGGACGTGCTGCTCTTCGTCAACGGGATGGGGGCGACGCCCTCGCTCGAACTCTACGTGCTCTACGGCGCGGCGCGGCGGCTCCTCGAGGAGCGCGGCGTCACGGTCACCCGCTCCCTCGTCGGAAGCTACGTCACCTCCCTCGACATGGCCGGGGCGAGCATCAGCGTCATGCCGCTGGACGAGGAGCTCACCGCGCTGTGGGACGCCCCGGCACATACGGTGGCACTCCGTCAGGGAATGTGAGGACACATGGACGACACGCTCGACACCACCTGGGTGCTGCGCTGGGCCGAGCTCGCGCAGCGCGTCGTCGCCGAGAACCGCATCGAGCTCATGGAGCTCGACCGGGCCATCGGTGACGGCGACCACGGCGACAACCTCGACCGCGGGTTCACCGCGGTGACGGCCAAGCTCGCCGACGCCGCGCCCGACACCCCGGCCGCGGTGCTCAAGCTCATCGCCACGACGCTCATGTCGACGGTGGGCGGAGCCGCCGGCCCGCTCTACGGCACAGCCTTCCTGCGCGCGGCGACCGCCGCGGGCGAGGGGCCGCTGGACGCGGGCGGGGTGGCGGGCCTGCTCGCTGCGGCCGCCGAGGGGGTCGTCGCGCGCGGCAAGGCCGCCACCGGCGACAAGACCATGGTCGACGCCCTCGCGCCGGCGGCTGCGGCCGCACGACGGGTGGCCGAGGTCGGGGACAGCGCCCGGTCGGCCCTGGAGGCCGCCGCCGACGCCGCCGAGGCGGGAGCGCAGGCCACCGAGCCGATGGTCGCCAAGAAGGGCCGGGCCAGCTACCTCGGGGAGCGGTCCGCCGGGCACGTCGACCCCGGCGCCCGCTCCACCGCACTCATCCTGCGGGCGGCCGCGGACGCCGCCGCGGGGGAGTCGCGGCCGTGACGACGGCGATCGTCGTCGTCTCCCACTCGGACCAGCTCGCGCGGGGCGTCTGCGAGGTCGCCGAGCAGATGGCGCCCGACGTCGCGCTCCGCGCGGCCGGGGGGACCGACGACGGCCGGATCGGCACGAGCTTCGACAAGGTGCTCACCGCGATCGGTGAGCTCACCGCCGAGCCCGGCAGCGGCGTCGTCGTGCTCACCGACCTCGGCTCGGCGACGATGACCGCCGAGTCCGTGCTCGAGATGGTCGACGGCGAGGTGCTGCTGGCCGACGCACCGCTCGTCGAGGGCGCGGTCGCCGCCGCCGTCGCGGCCCAGGGCGGCGCGGACGCCGAGGGGGTGCGCCGGGCCGCGGAGGGGGCGGCCCGCTCCTTCGCCCCCACGCAGCAGGACGCCCCGGCTGGGGCCGCAGGTGGGGAGGTCCTCGAGCGCGAGCTCGAGCTGCGCAACGAGCTGGGGCTCCACGCCCGCCCCGCCGCGATGCTCGCGCGCCTGGTTGCCGGCTTCGACGCCCACGTCGAGGTCAACGGCGTGGACGGGGCCAGCGTGCTCGCCCTCATCGGGCTCGGGCTGCCGGGTGGGGCGCTGATGACCGTGCGTGCCAGCGGTCCCCAGGCCGAGCACGCCCTCGACGCGGTCGCCCAGGTCGTGGACGACCGCTTCGGCGAGGAGTAGCGCTGCCCGGGCGGCCCGCAGCAACCTCTGGTTATGGTGGCGGTGACGCTCGTCCCCGAGCGCGCCGTCGCCGAGAGGGAACATCTCCATGCATGAGGTCAGGGCCGTCGTCGTCCGGGCGAAGGACGCCCCCGCCACCGTCGAGACCATCCTCGTCCCCGACCCCGGACCCGGTGAGGCACTGGTCGACGTCATCACGTGCGGGGTGTGCCAGACGGACCTGCACTACAAGGTCGGCGGGGTCAGCGACGACTTCCCCTTCCTCCTCGGCCACGAGGCCTCCGGCGTCGTGTCCGCCGTCGGCGAGGGGGTCAGCGAGGTCGCCGTCGGTGACCGCGTCATCCTCAACTGGCGCGCGGTGTGCGGGCAGTGCCGCGCCTGCCGCAGGGGCCGACCCTGGTACTGCTTCGCCACCCACAACGCCACGCAGAAGATGACCCTGCAGGACGGCACCGAGCTGTCACCGGCACTGGGCATCGGCGCGTTCGCCGAGAAGACGCTCGTCGCCGCGGGCCAGTGCACGAAGATCGAGGGCGATATCGCCCCCGAGCAGTACGCCGCCCTCGGCCTGCTCGGCTGCGGGGTCATGGCCGGCATCGGGGCCGCCGTCAACACCGGCAAGGTGCAGCGCGGTGAGTCGGTCGCCGTCATCGGCTGCGGCGGGGTCGGCACCGCGGCGGTCGCCGGGGCCGCGCTCGCCGGTGCCACGACGATCGTCGCCGTCGACCTCGACGACGACAAGCTCGCCACCGCCCGGCGCTTCGGCGCCACCCACACGGTCAACTCCCGGGAGCAGGACCCGGTCGCGGCCATCCGCGAGCACACCGGAGGGTTCGGCGCCGACGTCGTCATCGACGCGGTCGGGGTCGCCGCCACCTTCGCCCAGGCGTTCGAGGCCCGCGACCTCGCCGGCCGGCTCGTCCTGGTCGGGGTGCCCGACCCCGGCACCACGTGGGAGATCCCGCTGGACCAGGTGTTCGGCCGCGGCGGCGCGATCACGTCCGCCTGGTACGGCGACACCCTCCCGTCGCGCGACTTCCCGATGCTCGTCGAGCAGTACCGGCTCGGTCGCCTGGACCTCGACGGCTTCGTCACCGAGCGCATCGGCATCGACGACGTCGAGCCCGCCTTCGCCAAGATGACGGCCGGCAGGGTGCTGCGCTCCGTCGTCGAGATCACCGCCCCCGAGCAGACCGGAGCCGCCCGATGACCCGCACCGACAGCAGCGGCCGCGTCCGCGTCGAGCACCTCGTCACCAGCGGGACGTTCTCCCTCGACGGCGGCACCTGGGACGTGGAGAACAACGTGTGGATCGTCGGCGACGACGCCGAGTGCCTCGTCATCGACCCCGCACACGACACGACGGCCGTCGTCGAGGCGGTCGGTGGTCGCCGCGTCGTGGCCGTCCTGCTCACCCACGGGCACGACGACCACATCCGCGCCGTTCGCGACGTCGCGCGCCAGGTGGGCGCCCCGGTCCACCTCAACCCGGCCGACACGATGCTGTGGGAGCAGGTCTACCCCGGCTCGACGGCGGACGCCGAGATCGCCGACGGGCAGCAGTTCACCGTCGCGGGCGTCACGCTCACCGCGGTGCACACGCCCGGCCACTCGCCGGGGTCGACGTGCTTCCACGCGCCCGAGCTGGGCGAGGGCGGGGTGCTGTTCTCCGGGGACACGCTGTTCAACGGGGGCCCCGGTGCCACCGGGCGCTCGTACTCCGACTTCCCGACCATCATCGAGTCCATCCGGGAGCGGGTGCTCAGCCTGCCGGAGTCCACCGAGGTGCTGACCGGGCACGGCGACGCGACGTCCGTCGGCGCCGAGAAGCCGCACCTGGACGAGTGGATCGCCCGCGGGAGCTGACCGGCCAGCACCGGCGCCGACGGCGCACGTCCCCCGGCCTGCCCGGTGCCTCCCGTGACATCGGCCCGCGGGTAGCCGCCGGTGGGTGTGTCGCCCCTTTGGCTCACGCCGGGCTGTTCAAGGGGGCGGTCGACGAACGAAAGGGGCGACCCACGCGTGCGGGTCGCGGAACGCGCCCGCCGGGTGGCCCGGTGCTAGGGCACCATAGGGGCATGAGCGACCCCAAACCCGTCGAGAGCTGGCTCACCGACATGGACGGCGTGCTCGTCCACGAGCAGCAGGCCATCCCCGGTGCCGCCGAGTTCATCGCGGCCCTCATCGACTCCGGCCGGCGCTTCCTCGTCCTGACGAACAACTCGATCTTCACGCCGCGCGACCTGCGCGCACGCCTCCTCGCCGGCGGGATCGACATCCCCGAGGATGCCATCTGGACCTCGGCGATGGCGGCGGCCCAGTTCCTCGACGGGCAGCGTCGCGGCGGCAGCGCGTACGTCGTCGGCGAGGCGGGCCTGACGACGGCACTGCACGACATCGGCTACACGATGACCGACGTCGCCCCGGACTACGTCGTCCTGGGGGAGACGCGCACGTACTCCTTCGAGGCCATCACGCGCGCGATCCGCCTCATCGACCGCGGCGCGCGGTTCATCGCCACCAACCCCGACCCCTCGGGCCCCTCGCACGAGGGCAAGCTGCCCGCCACGGGTGCCGTCGCTGCGCTCATCACCCGGGCCACCGGCGTCGAGCCGTACTTCGTCGGCAAGCCCAACCCGCTGATGATGCGCAGCGCCCTCAACCGGATCGACGCGCACTCCGAGTCCACGGTGATGATCGGGGACCGGATGGACACCGACGTCGTCTCCGGCCTCGAGGCCGGCATGCGCACGATCCTCGTGCTGTCGGGGTCCACGCGCCCCGAGCAGGTGGACCGCTTCCCGTACGTGCCCACCCGCGTGGTCGACTCGATCGCCGACGTCATCCCGCTCGTCACCGAGTACGCCCCGCTCTCGGCCGGGTAGCCGGTGGCCGGCCGAGTAGGATCGACCGCGATGAGCCGTCCCTCCCGCAGTGCCCGCGCGCTGTTCGCCGCCACGCTGCTGTTCAGCGAGGCCCTTCTCGTGCTGTTCGCGGGCCTCGTCGCCTACGGCCTCGAGCTCGTCCCGGTGCCCGCGCTCCTGTGGGGCTGTGCGGCACTCATGCTGTGGGCGGTCGTGGCGGGTGCGCTGGTACGCCGCGGCGCCGTCGGGTACGTGCTCGGCTCGATGCTCCAGCTCGTGCTCGTCGCCACCGGGATCCTCCTGCCGACGATGTTCGGGGTCGGCGGCGTCTTCGCCGTGCTGTGGATCGTGTCCCTGCGCATCGGTGGCCAGATCGACGCGGAGCGGGTCGTGCGGGAGCGCGAGGAGCGGGAGGCCGCCGCCGGGGAGGGCCCCGCGGTTGCCGAGGGCACGTCGCCGGCCCGGTAGGGTCGGCCCCGTGACTTCCACCGAACGCACCCTCGTCCTCATCAAGCCCGACGGCGTCCAGCGCTCCCTCGTCGGGGAGATCCTGCGCCGCATCGAGGCCAAGGGCTACCGCATCGCCGCGCTCGAGATGCGCACCGCCGACGACGACCTGCTCGGCGAGCACTACGCCGAGCACCGCGGCAAGCCCCACTTCGAGCCGCTCGTCGAGTTCATGGGCTCGGGCCCGCTCGTCGCGGCCGTCGTCGAGGGCGTCCGTGTCATCGAGGGCTTCCGCTCGCTCGCCGGCACGACCGAGCCGACGACGGCGGCCCCCGGCACCATCCGCGGGGACCTCGCCCGCGCCTGGGAGACGCAGGTCATCCAGAACCTCGTCCACGGCTCCGACTCCCCGGAATCCGCCGAGCGCGAGATCGGCCTCTGGTTCCCGAACGCCAGCTGACGCGCCCCTCTCCTCGCCGACAGCGGAGTTGTTTCGGCGGTGCCCCGTCACAACTCCGCTCTCGGCGGTGGGGGAGAGGCGGTAGCCCCCCGGCGGGGGTGCCACGTCCCGGTCGCCGGCGCCGTTAGGCTGCCCCCGTGCACCTGAAGACGCTGACGCTGCGAGGGTTCAAGTCCTTCGCCTCGGCGACGACCCTGCACCTCGAGCCGGGCATCACTTGTGTCGTCGGGCCCAACGGGTCGGGCAAGTCCAACGTCGTGGACGCCCTGTCGTGGGTCATGGGGGAGCAGGGCGCGAAGTCGCTGCGCGGCGGGTCGATGTCCGACGTCATCTTCGCCGGCACGTCCTCGCGCGCCCCGCTGGGCCGCGCCGAGGTCTCCCTGACGATCGACAACTCCGACGGGCTGCTGCCCATCGACTACACCGAGGTGACGATCTCCCGGACGCTGTTCCGGGGCGGCGGCTCGGAGTACGCGATCAACGGCGAGTCCTGCCGGCTGCTCGACATCCAGGAGCTGCTGTCCGACACCGGCATGGGCCGCGAGATGCACGTCATCGTCGGGCAGGGACAGCTCGACGCCGTGCTGTCCGCCGGCCCCGAGGAGCGCCGCGGCTTCATCGAGGAGGCCGCCGGCGTCCTCAAGCACCGGCGCCGCAAGGAGAAGGCACTGCGCAAGCTTGAGGCGATGCGCACCAACGTCGACCGCGTCACCGACCTCACCACCGAGATCCGGCGCCAGCTCGGCCCGCTGGCCAGGCAGGCCGACGTCGCCCGCCGCGCCCAGGTCATCCAGGCCGACCTGCGTGACTCCCGCGCCCGGCTGCTCGCCGACGACCTCGTCCAGCTCACCGCGACCCTCCAGCGCGAGGTCGCCGACGAGACGGCACTGCGCGAGCGCCGTGCCGCGGTCGAGGCGGCCGCCGACGCCGCGCGCACCCGCCTGGCCGCACTCGAGGGCGAGGCGGCGGCTGCGGCGCCCCGGCTGCGTGAGGCCACCGACACCTGGCACTCCCTCTCCGGGCTGCGCGAGCGGCTCCGCGGCCTGCACTCCCTGGCCGCGGAGCGCACCCGCCTGCTCGGCACCCCGGCGCAGGAGCACCGCGGCACCGACCCCGAGGAGCTCGCGGCTCGCGCCGCCCGTGCCCGCGAGGAGGAGCAGGCGCTGGCCACCGAGGTCGAGGACGCCCGGGCAGCGCTCGCGGCCGTCGTCGCCGAACGGACCCGGGCCGAGGAGGTGGAGCGGGACGCGGAGCGCGCCCTGGCGACCGTCCACCGGGGTGTCGCCGACCGCCGGGAGGGTCTCGCCCGGCTCACCGGGCAGGTGGCCGCCCGCCGCAGCGCCGCCGAGGCCGCCCAGGCCGAGCTCGGCCGGCTGCGCGCGAACCTCGCCGCGGCGGAGGAGCGGAGCCGCACGGCGCAGGCGGACTTCACCGCGCTGGAGCAGCAGGTCGCCGGCGCCGAGGAGGGCGAGGAGGGCCTGGACGAGGCCCACGAGGAGGCCGTGGAGGAGCTGGACGCCGCGGAGGCCGCCGTCGCCGCGCTCCTCGAGGAGGAGCGAGCCGCCGACGGCGAGCGTCGCACCTGGCAGACCCGGCGCGACACGCTCGAGCTCTCCCTCGCCCGCAAGGACGGCACCGGGGCCCTCCTCGAGGCCGCCGACCGGCTCGCCGGGCTGCGCGGCTCCCTGCCCGACGCGCTGAGCGTCGAGCACGGCTACGAGACCGCCGTCGCGGCCGTGCTCGGAGCCCACACCGACGCCGCCGTCGTCGAGTCCACCGACGTCGCCGTCGACGCGATCCGCCGGGCCCGGGACGAGGACCTCGGGCAGGTCCTCCTCGTCGTCGCCGGGGCAGCTGCAGCGGCCGACGACGACGGCGCCGCCCCCGCGGACGGGCGCTGGCTCCGGGAGGTCGTCACCGTCGGCGAGGAGCTGGGGGGTGTCGTCCGCACCCTGCTGGCCCGCGCCGTCGTCGTCGACGACCTCGCCGCGGCACGCGCCGCGGTCGCCGCCGCCGACGTCCTCGCCGTCACCCGCGACGGCGACGTGCTCTCCCGCGCGAGCGCCAGCGGCGGCAGCAGCGCCGGACCCAGCGTCCTGGAGCTGCACGCCGCCCACGACGAGGCGGTCGCCGAGCTCGCGGCCACGACGGCGCGCGCGGAGCAGGCCCGGTTCGCGCTCGTCGCCGCCCGGGACCGGGTGACCCGCGCGCGGGAGACCGTCGACGCGACCCTCGCCGCCCTCCACGCCTCCGACGCCCGGCTCGCCGGCGTCGCCGAGCAGCTGGGGCACCTCGGGTCCGCCGCCCGCTCCGCCGAGGCCGAGGCCGAGCGGATCCGCCCCGCGATCGCCGACCTCGTCGCCACGGGCGAGGAGCACGAGCGCCAGCTGGCCGACCTGCTCGGTCGGCTCGAGGTCGCCCAGCAGGAGCCCGAGCGCACCGAGGAGGACCTCACCGCCGCCACCGCGGACCGTGACAGCGCGGCGCAGGCGGCGCGGACGGCCCGGTCCCGGGAGACCGAGGCACGGCTCGCCCTGCGGACGGTCGAGGAGCGGGCCGGGGCGCTGTCCGGGCGCGCCGCCTCCCTGGAGCGCGCAGCGGAGGCCGAGCGCGTCGCCCGCCACAAGGCCGCCGAGCGGGAGCGGCGCCGCGCGCGACAGGCCGAGACCGCGGCGCTCGTGCGGGCCGGCGCCGAGCAGGCCCTCGCCGTCGTCGACCGCTCCCTCCAGGCCGCGGCCACCGCCCGCGAGGAGGCGGAGGAGGCGCGGGCCGCACGGGAGACGGAGATCACCGAGGTGCGTGCCGCGCTCGAGGAGGCCACCCAGGAGCTCACCCGGCTCACCGACGCCGTCCACCGCGACGAGGTCGCCCGGGCCGAGCAGCGGCTGCGGATCACCCAGCTCGAGGAGCGGGCCGTCAGCGAGCTGGGCATCGACCCCGAGGTGCTCGTCGAGGAGTACGGGCCCCACGTCCCCGTCCCCGTCGTCGTCCCGGAGGGGGAGGAGCCGCGGGAGCCGGTCCCCTACGTGCGGGAGGAGCAGGAGAAGCGGCGCAGGCGCGCGGAGCGCGACCTCGCCCGGCTGGGCAAGGTCAACCCCCTCGCCCTGGAGGAGCACGCCGCGCTGGCGGAGCGCCACCGCTTCCTCACCGAGCAGCTGGCGGACCTCAAGAAGTCCCGGGCCGACCTCATGGAGATCGTCCGCGAGATCGACGAGCGGGTCGAGCGGGTGTTCACCGAGGCCTACACCGACACCGCCGCCGCCTTCGAGGACGTCTTCTCCCGGCTCTTCCCGGGCGGTGAGGGACGTCTTGTGCTCACCGAGCCCGAGGACATGCTCACCACGGGCATCGAGATCGAGGCGCGCCCCGCCGGCAAGAAGGTCAAGCGGCTGTCCCTGCTCTCCGGCGGCGAGCGCTCCCTGACGGCCGTCGCGCTGCTCGTGGCGATCTTCAAGGCCCGGCCCAGCCCGTTCTACGTCATGGACGAGGTCGAGGCCGCGCTGGACGACACGAACCTGGGCCGGCTGCTCGAGATCTTCACCGAGCTGCGTGAGGACTCCCAGCTCATCGTCATCACCCACCAGAAGCGCACGATGGAGGTCGCCGACGCCCTGTACGGCGTGACCATGCGCGGCGACGGGGTGACGACCGTCATCAGCCAGCGGCTGGCTGAGGAGGAGCGCGCACGCGCCTGAGCCGGACACACCCGCGTGGTGAGATATCGAATAGCACGATTCGGTCGTCCATGGGTGATAATGGCCAGCATGACGGGGGCGATCCTGGTGACCATGCTGGCGGTGCTGTGCGCCGCGGGGACCTTTGCTGCCGTGCTCGTGGCACACCGACCCGACGAGGGTTGGGTGGCGTGGGTGCGGGAGTCGTACCGCGCGTGGCGCAGCGACGAGCTGACCTGGACCGACGCGGTGGACCCGGACGACGCCGGGGGCTTGGGGACCCTCTACCTCATGAGCGAGCCGGGCAACGCCTACACCACCCCGGAGGAGCTCGGGGGGCCGCTGGCCACCCGCCTGCGCGAGCTGCATGCCGGCGCGTCGGAGCTGCGTGACCGTGGCGAGGGACGCCCCTCGGAGGCGCACGCCTGACCCTCCCGTGGGGTGAGTCCCGTCTCCACCCGCCCCGCTGGCCCCGCCACCGCGTTGTGGTCCAGACTGGTGTGTTGTGACCGATCAGCTGCTGGCGATCCTCGCCGTCCTCGTCGTCCTCCTCATCGCCGGGGCCGCGGCCCTCACCTCGGGCCTGCGCCGGCGCCGCCCGCCGGAGCTTCCTCCGGAGGAGCAGGCGCCCACCCTCGCCCCTGACACCACGCAGGGTGCGCCGGCCGCGACCGACACGCTCACCGTCGAGGAGCCGCCGGCCGTCGAGACCGAGCGGCCGGCCCCGGTGGCCGGCCGGATGGTGCGGCTGCGCGACCGGCTCGCCCGGTCCGGCACGATCGGCCGCTCCCTGCTCTCGATCCTCTCCCGCGACACCCTCACGGAGGAGGACTGGGAGGAGATCGAGGAGACCCTCCTGCTCGCCGACGTCGGCATCGGCCCGACGACCGAGCTCATGGACCGCCTCCGCACCCGCGTCCAGGTGCTCGGCACCAAGGACGCAGTCTCCGTGCGCGAGATCCTGCGCACGGAGCTGCTCGAGCTCGTCGACCCCGCGATGGACCGCACGCTGCGGACCGCCAAGGGGGTGGGCGACGACGGACAGCCGCACCCCGCCACGATCCTCGTCGTCGGGGTCAACGGCACGGGTAAGACGACGACGGTCGGGAAGCTCGCCCGGGTGCTCGTCGCGGAGGACCTCGAGGTCGTGCTCGGGGCGGCGGACACGTTCCGCGCCGCCGCCGCCGACCAGCTGCAGACCTGGGGCGAGCGCGTGGGCGTGAGCACCGTGCGCTCCGACCGCGAGGGCGCCGACCCCGCAGCCGTCGCCTTCGACGCCGTCCGGACGGGCCGGGAGACCGGCGCGGACGTCGTGCTCGTGGACACCGCGGGCCGCCTGCAGAACAAGGCCGACCTCATGGGCGAGCTCGGCAAGATCAAGCGTGTCATCTCCCGCGAGGCGCCGGTGAGCGAGGTCCTGCTCGTCCTGGACGCCACGACCGGCCAGAACGGGCTGCGGCAGGCGCAGGTCTTCGCCGACGTCGTCGACGTCACCGGCATCGTCCTCACCAAGCTCGACGGCACCGCCAAGGGCGGGATCGTCGTCGCCGTCCAGCGCGAGCTCGGCGTCCCGGTCAAGCTCGTCGGCCTCGGCGAGGGCGCGGACGACCTCGCCCCGTTCGAGCCCGAGGAGTTCGTCGAGGCGCTGCTCAGCTGAGCTCCTCCGGGTCGCGCACCTCGCGCTGCCCGGGTGCGAAACACTGCCGTCACGTCGCGACCTCAAGCGAAACTTGACCGAAACACTGCGGCGCCGTGACTGAAACGTGGCACGAGCACAGTGGTCCCCAGCCGGCTCAGAGCCGGGAGCGAGAGGACCACCATGGAGCTCGACAGCGGAATCACCGCGTGGATGCTGGTCTCAGCATCCCTGGTGCTGCTCATGACACCGGGCCTGGCGTTGTTCTACGGCGGGATGACCCGGTCGAAGTCCGTGCTGAACATGATGATGATGTCCTTCGGGGCGATGGGCGTCATCGGAGTCGTCTACGTGCTGTGGGGCTGGTCGATGTCCTACGGCAGCGAGAGCATCGGCGGCATCGTCGCCAACCCCCTGGAGTTCTTCGGCCTCCAGGGCGCCATCTACGACGACGCCGGGAACTTCGTCCTCGACGGCGGGCTGCCCGTCGTCGTGGACGTCGGCTTCCAGGTGACGTTCGCGATCATCACCACCGCGCTCATCAGCGGCGCCCTCGCCGAGCGGGTGAAGTTCGGCACCTGGCTGGTCTTCACCGGCCTGTGGGTCACGCTGGCGTACTTCCCGATGGCGCACATGGTCTGGGGAGGCGGGCTGCTCAGCGGCGACGGCCCGTTCGCCTCGATCGCCGCGCCGGTCGACTTCGCGGGCGGCACCGTCGTCCACATCAACGCCGGTGTCGCGGCCCTCGTGCTCGCGCTGCTCATCGGCAAGCGCCGCGGCTTCGGCCGCGAGCCGAGCCGTCCGCACAACCTGCCCTTCGTCATGCTCGGCGCCGCCCTCCTGTGGTTCGGCTGGTTCGGCTTCAACGCCGGCTCCGCGTACGCGGCCGACGGCATGGCGGGCCTCGCCTGGGTCAACACGACGACGTGCGCCGCGGCCGCGATCATCGGCTGGCTCGTCATCGAGAAGCTGCGTGACGGCCACGCCACCTCCCTCGGTGCGGCCTCCGGCATCGTGGCGGGTCTCGTGGCCATCACCCCGGCAGCCGGCTCGCTCAGCCCGGTCGGCTCGATCGTCCTCGGCCTCGTGGCCGGTGGGCTGTGCGCCCTGGCCGTGTCGCTGAAGTACCGCCTCGGCTACGACGACTCCCTCGACGTCGTCGGCGTCCACCTCGTCGGCGGTCTCGTCGGCACGGTGATGATCGGCCTCCTCGCCACCGACGGCGGTCTCGTCTACGGCGGCGGGCTCAACCTGCTCGCGGTCCAGGTCATCATCGCGGTCGTCGCCGTCGTGTTCTCCGCGGTCGTCACGCTCGTCATCGGGCTCGCCCTCAAGGCGACCCTCGGCTGGCGGGTACCGGAGGACGTCGAGGTGAACGGCATCGACTCCACCGTCCACGGCGAGTCCGCGTACGAGGGCCTCGGGGGCGGCCTGGCCGCCACCCTCCCGCGGCGCGAGTCCGCCGCCACCATCGTCAGCACCGAAGAGAAGGTCGGGTCATGAAGCTCATCACCGCAGTCGTCCAGCCGCACCGGCTCGGCGACGTCAAGCAGGCGCTCACCAGCGTCGGGGTCCGGGGGATGACGGTCTCCGAGGCCAGCGGCTACGGCCGCCAGCACGGGCACACCGAGGTCTACCGCGGCGCGGAGTACGCCGTCGACCTCGTGCCCAAGGTCCGCATCGAGATCCTCGTCGAGGACGCCGACGTCGCTTTGGTCACCGGGGCGCTCGTCCAGGCGGCCCAGACGGGCCGGATCGGGGACGGCAAGGTGTGGGTGGTGCCCGTCGAGGAGGTCGTGCGGGTGCGCACCGGCGACCGCGGCGCCGTCGCCCTCTGAGATGGGACCGGGCCCGGTGCACGTCGCCCAGGTCGGCGACCTGCGCCGGGCCCGGCTCGCTCTGCCGCTGCCCCCCGGGCCGGGGGTCGGCGGGGCGTCGGGCGGCAGGCCGGAGGGCTCCGCCTACCGTGCCGGCCTGTCCGGGCTCGTCGACGCGGCCCTCGCCGACCTGTGGCGGGCCGCCGTCCCGGGCGCCGACGACGGGATCGCGCTCGCCGTCGTCGGCTCCCAGGGCCGCCGCGACGCCGGGCCGACGAGCGACCTCGACGTCGTGCTCCTCTACGACGGCCGCCGCCACGACGCCGGCGCGGTGGCGCCCCTGGCCCAGACCCTCTGGTACCCCCTGTGGGACGCCGGGCTCGACGTCGACCACTCGGTCCGCAGCCTCGCGGGGTGCCGCCAGATCGCCTCGGCGGACCTCGTCTCGGCCGTCGGGCTGCTCGACGTCCGCCACGTCGCGGGGGACGCGGGCGTCGTCGCCCGGGCCCGCAGCGCGCTCCTCGCCGACTGGCGCGGTGCCGCGCGCCGCCGGCTGCCGGAGCTGCTCACCTCGGTGCGGGAGCGGGGCGAGCGGCACGGCGAGCTGGCCTACCTCATCGAGCCCGACCTCAAGGAGGCCCGCGGCGGGCTCCGTGACGTCGTCGTGGTCCGGGCGCTCGCGGCGACGTGGCTCACCGACCGCCCGCACGGCGAGCTCGACGACGCCGCCCGGTTCCTCCTCGACGCGCGCGACGCCGTCGCCGTCGTCTCCGGACGCCGCACCAACCGGCTGCTGCGCGCCGACGCCGCCGACGTCGCCGACCGCCTCGCGCTGCCCGACGCCGACGCGCTGCTCGCCGAGCTCGCCCAGGCCGCCCGCGTGGTCAGCGCTGCGCTGGACGTCACGGTCCGCGGGGCGCGGCAGGCGCTGCGCCGCGCGGCACCCCCGTGGCGGGGGCCGTCGGTCGTGCGGGGCCGCCGGGTCGCGCCACGCCTGCGCCCCGTCGCGCCCGGACTGGTGGAGCACGACGGCGAGCTCGTCCTGGCGGGGGACGCCGACCCGGAGCACGACGCGGGTCTCACCCTCCGTGCTGCCGCCGGCTCGGCCCGCACCGGCCTGCCGCTGTCCCCGGTCACCCTGCTCAGCCTGCGGCGGGCGCCGGTGCCGCCGGTCCCGTGGCCGCGGGAGGCACGGGCCGACCTGCTCGAGCTGCTGGGCGCCGGGCAGGCGCAGGTCCCGGTCTGGGAGGCGCTCGACCTCGCCGGCGTCGTCACGCGGTGGGTCCCCGAGTGGGCGGAGGTCCGCAACCGGCCGCAGCGGTCCCCGGTCCACCGGCACACCGTGGACCGGCACCTCGTCCAGGCGGCCGCCAACGCGGCCGACCTCCTCAGGGCACGCCCCGGGGCCGGTGCCCGGGCGCGCGAGACCGTGCTCCTCGCGGCGCTCCTGCACGACATCGGCAAGGTCGACGGCGCGCGGGACCACTCGCGCGAGGGCGCACGGAGGGCCCCGGGCGTGCTGGCGCGGCTCGGCGTGCCCGCGGACACGGCGGCCGCGGTCACCCTGCTCGTGCGCGAGCACCTCACCCTCGCGTCGCTCGCGACGACGCGCGACCCCGCGGACCCGACGGTCGTCGAGGAGCTGCTGGGCGCCGTCGGGCACGACGCCCGGACGCTGGAGCTGCTCGCCCTGCTCACCGCCGCGGACGCGAGCGCGGCGGGCCCGACGGCCTGGACGCCCTGGCGCGCACGGCTGGTCGAGGAGCTCGTCACCCGGGCGCAGGACCGGCTCGGGCACGACCGGGCGGCCTCGCCGGATACCCTGGGAGCCTGACCGGACCCATCAAGCATGAGGAACGTCCTTGTTCTCCAGCCTCTCCGACCGCCTGACAGCCACCTTCCGCAACCTCCGCGGCAAGGGACGGCTGTCGGAGCAGGACATCACCACCACCGTCTCCGAGATCCGGCGCGCCCTCCTCGAGGCCGACGTCGCGCTCCCGGTGGTCCGCGAGTTCACCGCCGCGGTCCGCGAGCGGGCCCTGGGGGCCGAGGTCTCGGCGGCGCTCAACCCGGGCCAGCAGATCGTCAAGATCGTCAACGCCGAGCTCGTCGAGATCCTCGGCGGCAGGGCGCGGGACCTCCACTTCGCCAAGCGCCCCCCGACGGTCATCATGCTGGCCGGGCTCCAGGGCGCCGGTAAGACGACGCTCGCCGGGAAGCTCGCGAGGTGGCTCAAGGACCAGGGCCAGACCCCGTTGCTCGTCGCCTCCGACCTCCAGCGCCCCAACGCCGTCACCCAGCTGCAGGTCGTCGGGGAGCGCGCCGGGGTGCCGGTGTGGGCGCCCGAGCCGGGCAACGGCGTGGGGGACCCCATCGAGGTGGCGCGCTCGGGCCTGGCCCACGCGCACGACAAGCTCTACTCCGTCGTCATCGTCGACACCGCCGGGCGACTG
The DNA here is from genome assembly GCF_035607575.1 of Georgenia sp. H159. Classification (NCBI taxonomy): domain Bacteria; kingdom Bacillati; phylum Actinomycetota; class Actinomycetes; order Allobogoriellales; family Allobogoriellaceae; genus Georgenia; species Georgenia sp. H159. The sequence goes on from NZ_JAYDZY010000012.1 coordinate 94,571, forward strand.
GGCGTGGACGCCGAGCTCATGGCCCAGGCGGCCGACATCAAGGCGGCCGTCCAGCCGGACGAGACGCTCTTCGTCCTCGACGCGATGATCGGGCAGGACGCCGTCGCGACGGCCCAGGCGTTCCTCGAGGGTGTCGACTTCACCGGTGTCGTCCTCACCAAGCTCGACGGCGACGCCCGCGGTGGTGCCGCGCTGTCGGTCGCCAAGGTGACCGGTCGCCCCGTGCTGTTCGCCTCCACCGGTGAGAAGCTCACCGACTTCGAGCGCTTCCACGCCGACCGGATGGCCTCGCGCATCCTCGACATGGGCGACATCCTCACGCTCATCGAGCAGGCCGAGCGCACGTTCGACCAGGACGAGGCCGAGCGCATGGCCGCCAAGGTGGCCGGCGGCGAGGACTTCACGCTGCAGGACTTCCTGGACCAGATGCAGCAGCTGAAGAAGATGGGCTCGATGAAGAAGATGCTCGGGATGCTCCCGGGCGCGGGCCAGATGCGCGAGGCGCTGGAGAACTTCGACGAGCGGGAGGTCGACCGCATCGAGGCGATGGTGCGCTCGATGACCCCGGAGGAGCGCACCAACCCGAAGATCATCAACGGCTCACGCCGCTCCCGCATCGCGCGCGGCTCGGGCACCACGGTGACCGAGATCAACCAGCTCATGCAGCGCTTCGACCAGGCGCGCACGATGATGCGCCAGATGGCGCGGTCCGGTGGCAAGCTGCCCCCCGGCGGCCTCGGGCCCGGTGGGCTGCCCGGCGGTGGGAAGAAGTCCAAGGGCCGGATGGCACCGCCGCCGAAGAAGGGCAAGAAGGCCAAGTCCGGGAACCCTGCCAAGCGGGCCAGGGAGGAGGCCGAGGCCGCGCGCCGGGCGGCCGAGGCCCCCGCCGCGCCGAGCGGCTCAGCCTTCGGCCTCGGCGGCCAGTCGGAGCCCGCTCAGCCGGACGCCGTGCCGGACCTCGAGGACCTGCAGAAGTACCTTCGCTGACGGGAGTGGGATGGGCCAGCCGCTGCACCTGACCGGGACGATCGTCGTCGGCGACGGCGCCGAGCTCGACGAGTGCTGGGTGGTCGAGGGCCGCCTCACGCTCGACCCGCCTCCCGGGGAGGCCCGGGAGGTCCAGGGCTGGGTGCTGCCCGGGCTGGTCGACGTGCACTGCCACGTCGGCCTGGGGGCCGAGGGCGCGGTGAGTGTCGAGGAGGCCGAGGTCCAGGCCAAGGCGGACCGGGACACCGGCGTGCTGCTCATCCGCGACGCCGGCTCCCCTCAGGACAACCGGTGGGTCCAGCAGCGGTCCGACCTGCCCCGGCTCATCCGTGCCGGGCACCACCTCGCGCGGCCCAAGCGCTACCTGCGCTACTACGGGCGCGAGCTCGACGACGTCGCCGAGCTGCCGCAGGCCATGGCCGAGGAGGCCGCCTACGGCGACGGGTGGGTCAAGATCGTCGCCGACTGGATCGACCGCTCGGAGGGCGCCGACTCCGACCTGCGCCCGCTGTGGCCGGCCGACGTGCTCGCCGAGGGCGTCGCGGCGGCCCACGAGGCGGGCGCCCGGGTGACCGCACACGCGTTCTCCCGGGAGGTGGTCGACGACCTCCTCGACGCCGGGATCGACGGCATCGAGCACGGCACCGGGATGACGGCCGACCACATCGCCGAGGCGGCCCGCCGCCGCGTCCCGGTGACGCCCACGCTGCTGCAGGTCGGGTTCTTCGCCGATTTCGCCGAGCAGGCCGGCGCCAAGTACCCCCGCTACGCCGAGCGGATGCGCGCCATGCACGCGCGTCGCCACGAGCAGGTGCGGGCGTTCCACGAGGCCGGCGTGCCGCTGCTCATGGGCTCCGACGCCGGGGGCACGATCTCCCACGGCTCGCTGCCCGCCGAGCTCGCCGAGGTGGCGCGCGCGGGCGTCCCGGCCGCGGACGTCGTCGCGGCCGCGAGCTGGCGCGCCCGCGAGATCCTCGGGGTCCGGGGCGTCGGGGAGGGCGCGCCCGCCGACGTCGTCGTCTACGCCGAGGACCCCCGCGAGGACGTCGCCGTCCTCGCCCGGCCGCGCGCCGTCGTCCTGCGCGGCGAGCTGTACTAGGCCGGACGTCCGCCGGGGCGACGCGGTGGCGCGCCCGGCCGGTGGACGCGACCTCGTCGCGGTCCGGGTGGCTCCGCTCGGACCCGGGCCCACGGACCGCACCCGATGTGGTCGACGGGGGTTGACGGCCGCCCGCCTCTATGGTTCATTAGTTGAGTAATGAACCAGTGAGCCGAGGAGGTGGGAGATGTTCGACGGTCCGGAGCCGATCTACCTCCAGATCGCCGAGCACCTGCGCGGTCAGGTCCTCACCGGCGCGCTCACCGAGGGCGACCAGGTCATGAGCACGACCCAGTTCGCCACCACGTACCGCATCAACCCCGCCACCGCGGCCAAGGCGTTCGCGCTGCTCGTCGACGAGGGCGTCATCTACAAGCAACGAGGAGTGGGCATGTTCGTCGCCGACGGCGCCCGGGACCGGCTGCGGGAGCGGCGCCGGGGCACGTTCTTCACCGACCACGTCGACGCGGTGCTCGACGAGGCCCGCAGGCTCGGCGTCAGCCCGTCGGAGCTCATCCGCTACATCGAGCAGAGGGGGGCCGGGGCATGAGCGGACTCGACATCGAGCTGCGCGACCTCAGCGTGCACTTCGGCGACACCAGGGCGCTCGACGGTGCCACGGTGCGCTTCGCGGCCAACACCATCACCGGGCTGCTCGGTCGCAACGGCTCGGGCAAGACGACGATGCTCTCGGCCATCGCCTCGCTACGTCGGCCCACCAGCGGTCGGGTGCTCGTCGACGGCCGGGACCCCTACGAGGACGAGCAGCTCATGGAGCAGGTCTGCCTCATCCGGGAGAGCGGGGACGTCTTCGCCGAGGAGAAGGTCAGGACCTCGCTCGCATTCGTCGCGACCGCCCGGCCGGCCTGGGACCAGGACTACGCCGAGGAGCTCCTCGACCTCTTCGGTATCGACCCGCGCAAGAAGGCCGGGAAGATGTCCCGCGGTCAGCGTTCCGCCCTGGGTGCCGTCATCGGGCTGGCCTCGCGCGCGCCGGTGACCATGTTCGACGAGGTCTACCTCGGCATGGACGCGCCCTCGCGGCGCCGCTTCTACGACCTGCTCATCGCCGACTACGTCGAGCACCCGCGCACGATCATCCTGTCCAGCCACCTCATCAGCGAGGTCGAGCAGCTCTTCGAGGGCGTCGTCGTCCTCGACGACGGCCGCGTCGTGCTGGACGAGGACGCCGAGACGGTGCGAGGGCACGGCGCCACCATCACCGGGCCGGCCGACCGCGTCGACGCCGCGACGGCGGGGCTGCACGTCCTCGGGCAGCAGTCGCTCGGCCCGACCAAGCAGGTGACCGTGCTCGGCGAGCTCGACGCGGACACCCACCGCCGTATCCGGCAGGCCGGCCTCGAGGTCGGGGCCGTGCCCATCCAGGAGCTGTTCATCGCCCTCACCGAGAAGGAGTCCACGGCATGAGCCCCACGGCCACCCCTCGCCTGCGCGGAGCGATCGGCTCCGCCCGCCCGCAGTGGGTGCGCGCGGCCGCCACCCACCTCCAGGTCTACCTCTTCCTGTGGGTCTGTGCGTGGGTGGTCGTCGTCGTCGGGATCGCGCTCGCGCTCGTGATCGTCGACCGCGTGGGCGCCGTCACCGTCTCCGTCGCGCAGTTCGTCCGCGACGGGCCGCTCGTGTGGTTCCTCTTCGCGATCGGCGTCGTGGTCGTCAGCGCCTACCTGACCCCGCACGTCGCCAACGGGATGACCCGTCGGTCCTTCGGCAGGGGCGCCCTGCTGGCCGGAACCGTCAACGGGGTCCTCAACGGGGTGACGGCGGCGGCCGTCGTCCTGCTCGAGGGAGTGCTCTACGACCGGATGGGCTGGACGCACGGCACGCCGGGCGACTCCTCGGAGCCGGGCATCTGGGAGCAGGGTGCGGGCGTGGTGGTGCTCGACCACACGCTCACGGCGCTGGCAGGGAGCGTCTCCGGACTGCTCGTGGCCGTCACCTACTACCGGCTCGGCGGGTGGTGGGGCACGCTCGCGCTGCCGCTGACCGTCCTGCCGGTCCTCTTCCTCATGTTCACCACCGCCTGGCGCGAGGCCCCGTTCATGCCGTGGAACATCGCCGGCTCGGCGGCCTACGCGGTCAGTGCCCTCATCACGCTCACCGCGGCGGCAGCGTTCGTCCTGCTCGTCCGCCGCGTCCCCATCGCCCGAACGGAGTCCTGACGTGGAACCCATCATCGAGGTCCGCAACCTCCGCAAGACCTACGGCACGACCGTCGCCGTCGACGACGTCTCCTTCGTCGTCCACCCCGGCGAGATCGTCGCCGTCCTCGGCCGCAACGGTGCCGGGAAGACGACGACGGTGGAGGCGCTGGCCGGCCTGCGCACCGTCGACGGCGGAACGGTCCGCGTGCTGGGGGAGGACCCCCAGCGCCACCCCGAACGCATCCGCGAGCACGTGGGCATCCAGCTCCAGCAGGCCAAGCTGCCGCCGAAGATCACCGTGGCCGAGGCCATCGACCTGTACGCCGCGTTCTACCCCGACCCGGCGGACGGCGAGGAGCTGCTCGCCATGCTCGGCCTCACGGAGCACCGCGGCAAGCGCTTCGAGAAGCTCTCCGGCGGACTGCAGCAGCGGCTGTCGATCGCCCTGGCGCTCGTCGGCAAGCCCCGCATCGCGATCCTCGACGAGCTCACCACCGGGCTCGACCCGCAGGCGCGGCGAGAGACGTGGGCGCTCATCGAGGAGGTGCGGCGGCGCGGCGTCACCATCCTGCTCGTCACCCACTTCATGGACGAGGCCGAGCACCTCAGCGACCGGGTCGTCGTCATCGACGGCGGCCGGGTCGTGGCCGAGGGCTCGCCCGCGGAGCTCGCGCAGACGGGGGCGGACCGGCGCAGCTTCCGGATGACCACGCCGCAGCCGGTCGACCTCGGTCTGCTGCGCGCACTGCCCGAGGTGGTCGACGTCGTCCAGCGCGACCGCGAGGTCGAGGTGGTGGGCACCCGCACCGTGCTGCCCGCCGTCGTCCTCGAGCTCGCCCGCCACGACGTCGTCCCCGACGACATCACCACCAACCGCCGCAGCCTCGAGGACGCCTTCCTCGAGCTCACCGGAGCGACGAGCACGCAAGGAGTCCCAGCATGAGCACCACGACGACGACGCGCGCACCCTCGGGGCGGCGGGGCCTCGGCACGCTGATGAGGACCGAGGCCCGCCTGTTCCTCCGCGACCCCGGTGGGGTGTTCTTCGCGCTGGCCTTCCCGACGGTCCTGCTCCTCGGCATGGGGCACCTCATCCCGGGGATGCGGGAACCGGTCACCGGCGTGCCGGAGCTGGCGGGCCTGGCGCTCATCCACCTGTGGGGGCCGGTCATCGTCGCCACCGCGATCGCGACCGTCTCGCTGACGACACTGCCCGCGTACGTGTCGAGCTACCGGGAGAACGGGGTCTTCCGCCGGCTGTCCACGACGCCCATGCGACCCAGGGGCGTGCTCGCGGCTCACGTCGCCGTGAGCGGGGGCGCGCTGGCGCTGGCCGTCGCGCTCGCCGTCGCCGGTGGGGTCCTCACGCTGAACCTGCCCCTGCCCGAGAGCCCGCTGGTGGTCCTCGGCGCCCTCGTGCTCGCCACCCTGGCCCTGTTCGCGGTCGGGCTCGTCATCGGCGGGGTCGCCCCGAAGGCGTCCACCGCGTCCGGGATCGGGATGCTCCTCTACTTCCCGATGCTGTTCTTCGCGGGCCTGTGGCTGCCGATCTCGCAGATGCCCGACACGCTGGCCACCATCGCCTCCTTCACGCCGCTCGGCGCCGCCAGCGAGGCGATGACCTCCGGCTGGTTCGGCGGGGACGTGCCGTGGCGTGAGCTGGCGGTGCTCGCCGGCTGGACCGTCGTGGGCTACCCGGTGGCCGCCAAGGTCTTCCGCTGGTCGTGACGCGCCACGCGAGGCGTCAGGGATCGTCCTTCCGTGGAGGGCGGAGGGGCGGTCCCTGGCGTCTCGCGGGCACGTGCCGGCGTCGGTGACCAACGCCCCAGGCCGCGATCGACGGCGCTACTTGGGTGCGGGCCCCTCGGTCTGGCAGAATGACCCGCTGTACTCGGACCGCCGGGCCCCTCTCACCCGCCGGAACCGTGTCCAGGCCCAACCTCGTGCCCGAATCCCACCGGGACCGAGCGCGGACCACCCCACATGAACCAGGAGCGACCACCACAGTGGCAGTGAAGATCCGTCTCAAGCGCATGGGCAAGATGCGCGCACCGTTCTACCGCGTCGTCGTCATGGACGGCCGCAAGAAGCGCGACGGCCGCGCGATCGAGGAGATCGGCAAGTACCACCCGACCGAGGAGCCCTCGCTCATCGACATCGACTCCGAGCGGGCGCAGTACTGGCTCTCGGTGGGCGCCCAGCCCACCGAGCAGGTCACCGCGCTCCTCAAGGTCACCGGCGACTGGCAGAAGTTCAAGGGCCTGCCGGGTGCCGAGGGCACGCTGCGCTCTAAGGACGGCTCCGCCGAGGCCGCCGCCGAAGCCAGGGCCGCCGCGATCAAGGCCGCCGAGGAGGACGCCGAGAAGCGCAAGGCCAAGGCCAGCGAGGCCGCCGCCGCCGCGCCCGCCGAGGAGACCGCCTCGGAGGACGCTCCGGCCGAGGAGAGCACCGACGAGACCAATGCTGGCTGACGCTCTCGAGCACCTGGTGCGCGGCGTCGTCGACAACCCCGACGACGTCACCGTCACCTCCCGCTCGCTGCGCCGCGGCGAGCTGCTCGAGGTCCGCGTCAACCCCGAGGACCTCGGCCGGGTCATCGGGCGCCAGGGCCGCACGGCCCGGGCGCTGCGCACGGTCATCTCCGCGCTGTCCACGCGCGGCCCGGTCCGCGTCGACGTCGTCGACACCGACCAGCGCTGACCACGAGCACGAGCCCTGGTTCACCACCGGTGAGCCAGGGCTCGTTCTCGTTCCGACCCAAGGAGACGTGACATGGAGCTGGTGGTCGCCCGCATCGGGGCCCCGCACGGGCTGCACGGCATGGTGCGGCTCGAGGTCCGCACCGACGACCCCGCCGGACGGTTCGCGCCCGGCCGGGTCCTGACGACGGAGCCGGCGGACCGCGGCCCGCTCACCGTGGAGAGCAGCACCCAGCGGCAGGGGTCGTGGTACGTCCGGTTCACCCAGACGCCGGACCGCACCGCCGCCGAGGCACTGAGGGGCACCGTCCTGCTCGTCACCGTCGACGACGACGACGAGGAGGACGCCTGGTACCCGCACCAGCTCGTCGGTCTGGTCGTCGAGGACCCGACCGGCCGCCGCGTGGGCACCGTGGCCGGGATCGAGCACCTGCCGGCGCAGGACGTCCTGGTGGTCACGGAGGACGCCGGGCAGCGGACCCTCGTGCCGTTCGTCGAGGAGCTCGTCCCGGTCGTCGACGTTCCCGGAGGGCGCGTCGTCATCGACCCGCCCCGGGGGCTGCTCGCCTCGGACCCCGACGAGGAGTGACATGCGCATCGACGTCCTGACGATCTTCCCGGACTACCTCGCCCCGCTGGAGCTCTCGCTCGTCGGCAAGGCCCGGCGCGCCGGTCTCCTCGACCTCACCGTCCACGACCTGCGCGACTGGACCACCGACCGGCACCGGACCGTGGACGACACGCCCTTCGGCGGCGGTGCCGGCATGGTCATGCGGCCCGACGTGTGGGGCACGGCGCTGGACGCCGTCCTCGCCGGGGGGAGTGCCGGCGACGGCGCCGCCCCCGCGGACGTGGTCGACGACGGCGCCGGCACGGTGCTCATCGTGCCCAGCCCGGCGGGGGAGGTGCTCACCCAGCGCACCGCCGAGGAGCTGGCCCGCGCCGACCGGCTCGTCGTCGCCTGCGGCCGCTACGAGGGCATCGACGCGCGGGTCGCCGAGCACTACGCCGAGCGGCCCGCCACGACCGTGCGGGAGATCTCCATCGGCGACTACGTGCTCAACGGCGGGGAGGTCGCCGCGCTCGTCCTCATCGAGGCCGTGGCCCGGCTGCTGCCGGGCGTCGTGGGGAACCCCGAGTCGCTCGTCGAGGAGTCGCACGGCGCCGCGGGCCTGCTGGAGTACCCGGTCTACACCAAGCCCCCGACGTGGCGTGGCCTGGAGGTGCCGGACGTCCTGACCTCCGGTCACCACGCGAAGGTCACCCGCTGGCGCCGGGACCGGGCCCTCGAGCGGACCGCGACGCGCCGCCCGGACCTCCTCGCCCGGCTCGCGCCGGACGCCCTTGACCGTGACGACCGCCGCGCCCTCGCGCGGCTCGGCTGGTACGTCGGGCCGACGGGCCCCCGGCGGGCAGAGGTGCGGCCGGCCCGCGCGGACGACGCCGCGGCGCTCGCCGCGCTCGCCGCCGCGACCTTCCCGCTCGCCTGCCCCCCGACCCTCGCCGCCGAGTCCGTCGCGGAGTTCGTCGCGACGCAGCTCGACGAGGCGAGCTTCGCCCGCTACCTCACCGAGCCGCGGCGCCTCCTCCACGTCGCCGTGGACGAGCAGGACGGCGCGCTGCTCGGCTACACGATGGTCGTCCTGGGCTCCGCGGTGCCGGGCAGCGAGGAGGTGGACGGTGTCGCCGAGCTGAGCAAGTGCTACGTCCGCGCCGACGTCCACGGTGGCGGCCTCGCCGGGCGGCTCGTCGCCGCGGCCACGAGCGCGGCGGCGGCGCGTGGGACGAGCACCATGTGGCTGGGCACGAACGTCGGCAACCGCCGGGCCCGGCGCTTCTACGAGCGGTGCGGGTTCGTCGTCGTCGGGAGACGGACGTTCGTCGTCGGGGGAGACCCCCAGGACGACGTGGTGCTGAGCACACCGGTCACCGCACCCTGACGCCGTGTGGCAAGATGGTCCGGTCATGCGTCCATGGCGCGCGGTCTGCCACGGGGGATCGCCGCAGCGAGGACGCGGGACCACCATCCGACAACGTCGGCAGCGACTGCTGCCACGAGCAGCGCCGGTGACCTGTGGCACCAGCGGGAAGGCACCAACATGCAGACCCTCGACTTCGTCGACGCAGCCTCGCTGCGCGACGACATCCCCGACTTCCGGGCGGGCGACACCCTCAAGGTCCACGTCAAGGTCGTCGAGGGCAGCCGTACCCGTATCCAGGTCTTCCAGGGGTACGTCATGGCCCGGTCCGGTGCCGGTGTGCGGGAGACCTTCATCGTCCGCAAGGTGAGCTTCGGCGTCGGCGTCGAGCGCACCTTCCCGGTCCACTCCCCGTCGATCGAGAAGATCGAGCTCGTCTCGCGCGGTGCCGTGCGTCGCGCCAAGCTGTACTACATGCGCGGGCTGCAGGGGAAGAAGGCCAAGATCCGCGAGAAGCGCTGATCGCGCCACCGAACCACGTACCATCGCTTCTGCCCGGCTCGGTCGAGCCGGGCAGACGCTTTTCCGACAGGAGCGCAGTCCGTGACGACCGACGACGATGCCGCGCGGGCCGGCGCCACCCCGGACGACGCGGACCGCAGCCGGCTGCGGTCGGACGCTGCTCCCGACGACGCCACCAGCAGGCCGGCCCGCCGCAGGGGCGGGTGGTTGCGGGAGACGGCGATCGTCGTCGTCAGCGCGCTCGTGCTGTCGGTCATCATCAAGACCTTCCTCGTCCAGGCGTTCTTCATCCCGTCCGGCTCGATGGAGGACACCCTCGCCGTCGGGGACCGGGTGCTCGTGAGCAAGCTGGCCCCGGGCCCGCTGGACGTGAGCCGCGGGGACATCGTCGTCTTCGTCGACCCGGGGGGCTGGCTGGACCCGGCACCGGACACGCGCAACGCGCTGCAGCGGGGCTTCGAGGAGGTGCTCACGTTCGTCGGGCTGCTTCCGCAGGACGCCGGGGAGCACCTCATCAAGAGGGTCGTCGGCCTCGGCGGGGACACCGTCGAGTGCTGCGACGCCGACGGCCGGATCACGGTCAACGGCGTCGGCATCGACGAGCCCTACCTCAAGCCGGGCGTCGACCCGAGCGAGAGCGAGTTCTCCGTGACCGTCCCGGAGGACCACCTGTGGCTGCTCGGGGACAACCGCTCCAACTCCCAGGACTCGCGCGCCCACCAGGGTGACCCGGGCGGCGGCGCGGTACCGATGCGCAACGTCGTCGGGACCGCCATGCTCATCCTGTGGCCGATGGACAGCTGGACGGTGCTGCGCAACCCCGGCGACACCTTCGCCGAGGTCCCCGAGCCCTGACCGCGGAGGCCGACCGATGACACCGCACGCCGACCTCGCCCAGCGTGTCCGCGACCTGCTCGCCGACGAGCCCTCGACCCGTGAGGTGTCGATGTTCGGGGGCCGGGCGTTCATGGTCGACGACCGGATCGTGGTCAGCGCCCAGCGGAGCGGGGAGCTCCTCGTCCGGGTCCCGGCGGACCGGCACCACGAGCTGACGGCCCGCCCGGGGGCGAGGCAGGCCGTCATGGGCACCGACCGGGACATGGGGCCCGGCTGGGTCACCGTGGACGCCGCCTCGCTCGGCGGCGAGGACCTGTCCTGGTGGCTCGGGATCGCCCTGGAGCACAACCGGGCGGCGACGACGCCGCGCCCGGAGGCCGCGGACGGCTGAGCCCGGCCCGGTCCGTGCCTACGATGGCTGCGTGCCACCCGCCAGCCGTGCCCCCACCCGCCAGCTCGAACGTGAGCTGCTCGCCTCCCACCGGCTCGTCGCCGGGATGGACGAGGTCGGCCGGGGCGCGCTCGCCGGGCCGGTGAGCGTGGGCGTGTGCGTCGTCGACGAGACGACGGGTCGGCTGCCGCGCGGGCTGCGGGACTCCAAGCTGCTCGCGCCGGCCACCCGCGAGGCCCTGTGCGAGCCGGTGCGTCGCTGGTCCGTGGGCAGCGCCGTCGGGCACGCCTCCCCGGAGGAGATCGACACCGTCGGCATCATCGCCGCCCTGCGCCTCGCGGGGAACCGCGCGCTGGCCACCCTGGCCGGGGCCGGGGTCGTGCCGGACGTCGTCATCCTCGACGGGATCCACGACTGGCTCACCCCGCCCGACGACCTCTTCGCCGACCTCGGCGGCTTCGCCGTCCCGCCGCCCGTGCGCACGCAGGTCAAGGGCGACCTCCGCTGCGCCGTCGTCGCGGGCGCCAGCGTGCTGGCCAAGTGCGAGCGCGACGCCCTGATGGTCGGTCTCTCGGCCCGGCACCCGGAGTACGGGTGGGAGGCGAACAAGGGCTACTCGGCGCCCGGCCACCTGGCGGCGCTGCGGGAGCTCGGACCGAGCGAGCTGCACCGGCGCTCGTGGCGGCTGCCCACGGTCGAGGACCTGGAGGACGCCGCCCTGGAGCAGCCCGTCGGGGTGGGTGTGGTGCAGACCATCCCCGTCCCCGCACCGGCTGGTGCGGCGGTGCCGGTCGGACCCGGGGCATGATGGACCAGTGAGTGCTGAGGATCTGGAGAACTACGAGGCCGACCTCGAGCTCGGCCTGTACCGCGAGTACCGGGACGTCGTGGGGCTCTTCTCCTACGTCGTGGAGACCGAGCGGCGCTTCTACCTGGCCAACGAGGTGGACCTGCAGGTGCGCTCCGCCGGCGGTGAGGTCTTCTTCGAGCTCACGCTCGGCGACGCGTGGGTGTGGGACGTCTACCGCTCGGCCCGGTTCGTCCGCTCGGTGCGGGTCGTGACGTTCAAGGACGTCAACGTCGAGGAGCTGCCCAAGGCGGAGCTCAACCTGCCGTCCTAGGGCGGGGTGGCGCGGCCGTGCCGCACAGCACCGCCCGGAGGTGGCGTCGTCCCCAGCCGGTGCCCCGCGGACGCCGGGTCTTCGGGCCCGTCCGTGACGCTGGTCGCGGAGGTGGTGGCCCGTGGCCGCGAAGGACGAGCTCGGTGCCGTCGGTGAGCAGATCGCCGTGTCGATGCTCCGGGCGGACGGCTACCAGATCCTCGGGCGCAACTGGCGGTGCCGCGACGGCGAGATCGACATCGTCGCCCGCGACCCGGGGGCCGACGCGATCGCGTTCGTCGAGGTCAAGACGCGCAGCGGCACCGGGTTCGGGCACCCCGCCGAGGCAGTGGGGCCGGTCAAGCTCCGGCGGCTGCGTCACCTGGCCGCGCGCTGGTTGAGCGAGCACGACGTCAGTGCCGCCGAGGTCCGGATCGACGTCGTCGCCGTCCTGCGGAGGCGCGGCGCGTCCGCGCTCGTCGAGCACCTGCGGGCGGTGGGCTGAGTGGGCCTGGCGCGCACGTGGTCGGTGGCGCTCGTCGGCGTCGAGGGCCACCTCGTGCAGGTCGAGGCGCACGCGGCCAGCGGTCTGCCGGCGTTCATCCTCGTCGGCCTGCCGGACACCTCGCTGTCCGAGGCCAGGGAGCGGGTCCGCGCGGCCGTCACGTCCAGTGCGGTGCCGTGGAACGCTCGCCGCCGCACCGTCAACCTGTCCCCGGCGTCCCTGCCCAAGGCCGGCTCGGCCTTCGACCTGGCGATCGCGGTCGCCTGCATGGGCGCGGACGGCCTGCCCGCCGCCGAGCACGCCGGCCGGGTGGTCCACCTGGGGGAGCTCGGGCTCGACGGGCGGGTGCACCCGGTCCGCGGGGTGCTGCCGGCCGTCGCCGCCGCGGTCGCCGCGGGCAGGCCCGACGTCGTCGTGCCCGCCGCCAACCTCGCCGAGGCACGGCTCGTCCCGGGTGCGCGCGTCCGCGCGGTGCACCACCTCGCCGAGCTGGCGCGTGACTACGGTGCCGACGTCACCCCGCCGGTCGCCGTGGCCGGTGTGCCGCGCGGTGTCCAGGCGCGTCCCGCCCCGCCCGACCTCGCCGACGTCATCGGGCAGGGTGACGCCCGGTTCGCGCTCGAGGTGGCTGCGGCGGGTGGCCACCACCTCCTCATGGTCGGCCCGCCGGGAGCGGGCAAGTCGATGCTCGCCGCCCGCCTGCCCGGGGTGCTGCCGGACCTCGACGACGCCGACGCGCTGGAGGTCACCGCCATCCACTCCGTGGCGGGCACCTTCGACCCCGGCGGCGGTCTGCTGCGTCGGCCGCCCTTCGAGGACCCCCACCACACCGCCACGGCGCAGGCCATCGTCGGCGGCGGGTCGGGTGTCCCGCGGCCCGGGGCCGCGTCACGGGCCCACCGCGGGGTGCTCCTGCTCGACGAGGCCCCGGAGTTCGCCCGCCGGGTGCTCGACTCCCTGCGCCAGCCGCTCGAGCACGGCGAGATCGTCGTCCACCGCGCCCGCGGCGCCGCGCGCTACCCGGCACGCTTCCAGCTCGTGCTCGCCGCCAACCCGTGCCCGTGCGGCAAGGCGTCGGGCAAGGGCCTGGACTGCACGTGCACGCCGCTCGAGCGGCGCCGGTACCTGGCCCGGCTCTCCGGCCCGCTGCTCGACCGTGTCGACCTCCAGATCGACGTCCCCGCCGTCACGCGCGCCTCGGCGGCGCTCGGCTCGCTGGGAGAGGGCAGTGAGGCGGTCGCGGCGCGGGTCGCCGCGGCTCGCGCGGCGCAGCGGGAACGGCTGGCCGGAACCCCGTGGCGGACGAACGCCGAGGTGCCCGGATCGTGGCTGCGCTCCTCGGAGCACGGCCCCGGGCCCGCGCCGCGCGCCGTGCTGGAACGCGCCCTGGACTCCGGGACGCTGAGCCTGCGCGGCATGGACCGGGTGCTCAAGATCGGCTGGACGATCGCGGACCTCACCGGCAGGGAGCGGCCCGACCTCGACGAGATCGGTGCCGCGATGAGCCTGCGGATCCGGGGCGGGACCCATGCCTGAACCCGGGTTCGACATCACCGACCCGCGGCTCGCTGCGGCCGCCTGGACCCGCATCGCCGAGCCGGGGGACGCCGCGGCCGGGATCCTGCGGGCCCACCTCGGGCCCGACGGCGCCCTCGAGTGGCTCGTCCACCTCTCCCGCCGAGGGTGGTCGGGCAGGCTCGTCCCCCCGGGTGGCGGCACGGGGGCCACCGCCGTCCCGGCGTGGGAGGAGTGCGCCGACCGGTGGCTGCCACGGCTGGAGAACCTCGACATCCGGCGTGAGCTGTCAGTCCTCCACGCCCTCCGGGGACGGCTGGTGGTCCCCGGCGACGACGAGTGGCCGGCCGCCCTGGACGACCTCGCCGAGCGGGCGCCGGCCGCGCTGTGGGTGCGGGGCGCGGGGCGGCTCGACGCGGGCCGGCCGACCGTCGCCGTGGTCGGTGTGCGCGCGAGCACGGGGTACGGGGAGCACGTGGCGGCACAGCTGGCGATCGACCTCGCCGAGCGGGGCGTCGTCGTCGTCTCCGGTGGCGCCTACGGGATCGACGCGGCCGCCCACCGCGGCACGCTCAGCGTCGGGGGCACCACCTGGGCCGTGCTCGCCGGGGGAGTGGACCGCCTGTACCCGGCCGGCAACGCGACGTTGTTCGAGGCCGTCCTCACCGACGGGGTGGTGGTCGCCGAGGCCGCGCCCGGCTCGGTGCCGCGCCGTCACCGCTTCCTCGAGCGCAACCGCCTCATCGCGGCGCTCGGGCAGGTCTGCGTCGTCGTCGAGGCCGCGTGGCGCTCCGGCGCGCTGAGCACCGCCCGCCACGCCGCGGCCCTGCTGCGTCCCGTCGCCGCCGTGCCCGGGCCGGTGACGTCGATGACGTCGGCCGGGTGCCACCGCCTGCTGCGGGAGACCGACGCGGTGTGCGTGACCGACGCGGCCGACGTCCTCGAGCTGCTCGCGCCCAGCGGGCAGGACCTCGCTGCCGACCGACCCGTCCAGCCCGGCCTCCTCGACGGGCTCGACCCGCTCGGTGCCCGGGTGCTCGACGCCCTCCCGCTGAAGGCCGCCGCGAACCTCCCGAGCCTGGCCCGGGCCGCCGGGCTGAGCGATCGGGAGGTGCGGGCCGGGGTCGGGCGCCTGGAGCTCAGTGGGCACGTCGAGCGCACCGGCGCCGGATGGCGCCGCTCCCATCACCCCGGCAGGGGCCTTCCGTGATCTGCGTCACACAGGTAGCGTGCTGAGGACAACGACGTTCAGGTGCCGGCAGCTCGCACGACGACGGACGCCTGCGCGCCGGCCGAGCCAATGGAGGCACGAACATGGCAGGGAACAAGGCAGTCGCCTACAAGGAAGCCGGGAAGGTCGAGGTCATCGACATCGACTACCCCACCTTCGAGCTCAAGGACGGGCCGGGCGTCAACCCGGCCAACGTCGGACGCCAGGTGCACCACGGCGTCATCCTCAAGACCGTCGCCACCAACATCTGCGGCTCGGACCAGCACATGGTCCGCGGACGCACGACGGCCCCACCCGACCTCGTGCTCGGCCACGAGATCACCGGTGAGGTCGTCGAGGTCGGGCGGGACGTGGAGTTCGTCAAGAAGGGCGACCTCGTCTCGGTGCCCTTCAACATCTCCTGCGGCCGCTGCGTCAACTGCAAGAAGCGGCGCACCGAGATCTGTCTCAACGTCAACCCCGACCGCCCGGGCAGCGCCTACGGCTACGTCGACATGGGTGGCTGGGTCGGTGGCCAGGCCGAGTACGTCCTCGTGCCGTACGCGGACTGGAACCCCCTCGTCTTCCCCGACAAGGACCAGGCGATGGAGAAGATCCTGGACCTGGCGATGCTGTCGGACATCCTGCCCACCGGCTACCACGGCGCGGTGAGCGCGAAGGTGGGGACCGGGTCGACGGTCTACGTGGCCGGCGCCGGGCCGGTCGGCCTCGCCGCGGCCGCCTCCGCCCAGCTGCTCGGTGCCGCCGTCGTCGTCGTCGGTGACTTCAACACCGAGCGGCTGGCCCAGGCGCGCAGCTTCGGCTGCGAGACGATCGACCTCAACAAGGGGGAGCCGCAGGAGCAGATCGAGGACCTGCTCAAGGTCCCGGAGGTCGACGCCGCCATCGACGCCGTCGGTTTCGAGGCCATGGGTCACGGCGGCAAGGAGGCGCCGGCGACCGTGCTCAACAGCGTCATGGGCATCGTCTCCGCCGGCGCGTCGGTCGGCATCCCGGGCCTGTACGTCACGGGCGACCCGGGCGGCATCGACGAGGCCGCCCAGCGTGGTGCGCTGTCCATGGACTTCGGCACCGGGTGGGCGAAGGCGCTGACCTTCGTCACCGGCCAGTGCCCCGTGATGAAGTACCACCGCGGCCTCATGCAGGCGATCCTCAACGACCGGATCCACATCGCCAAGGCCGTCAACGCCGAGGTCATCGGCCTGGAGGACGCGCCGCGCGGTTACGCGGAGTTCGACAAGGGCGCGGCCAAGAAGTACGTCATCGACGCCCACGGCTCGGTCCGCTGAGCGCGACGCGCCCGGCGGTGAGGGTTGCCCTCACCGCCGGGACGCGTCACGGTGAGCGCGTGCACGACATCGACGAGCTCCTCGACGCCTTCGGGCGCCACCTCGACCTGCAGCGGGGACTCTCGGAGCACACCGTGCGTGCCTACCGCTCCGACGTGCGGTCGCTGCTCGCGACCCTCGCTCCCGACGACGGCGAGGAGTCCGACGTCGTCGACCTCACCGGCCTCGACCTCACCGCCCTGCGCGCCTGGCTGGCCCGGCAGGCCCGTGGCGGGCGCTCGCGCGCGACGGTCGCGCGACATGCGGCGGCCGCCCGGACGTTCTGCGCGTGGGCGCACCGTCAGGGACACCTCGCCACGGACGTCGGGCTGCGCCTGCAGAGCCCCCGCGCCGACAAGCGCGTGCCGCAGGTCCTCGCCGTCGACGAGGCCGCCCGGCTCCTCGACCTCACCGCCGAGCTCGCCCGCGACGGCGACCCCGTCCACCTGCGCGACTGGGCCACCCTCGAGCTGCTCTACGCCACGGGGGTGCGTGTCGCCGAGCTCGTCGGGATCGACGTCGGCGCCGTCGACCGCCGCGAGCGGACGGTGCGGGTGCTCGGCAAGGGTGGCGCCGAGCGGGTGGTCCCCTTCGGCACCCCCGCCGACCGCGCCCTCGGGGCGTGGCTCGACCGGGGCCGCCCCGAGCTCGCCACCGACACCTCCCCGCCGGCGCTCTTCCTCGGTGCCCGGGGCGGTCGTCTCGGGGTCCGGTCGGTGAGGGGACGCGTGCACCACCTCACGGCGCTCGCCGGCGTCCGGGACCTCGCACCCCACGGCCTGCGGCACAGTGCCGCGACGCACCTGCTCGCCGGGGGGTCGGACCTGCGCACCGTCCAGGAGGTCCTCGGGCACGCCTCGCTCGCCACCACGCAGCGCTACACCCACGTGACCCCCGAGCGGCTGCGCGCCGCCTACACCCAGGCCCACCCGCGCGCCTGACACCCGGCCCCCGTCCCTGTCGGGACCGGGGGCCGGGCCGGCCGTGGAGGCCGGTCCCGGCCCGGTGCGGCGAGCCCTACGCCGGGTGCACCTCGTCGCGGTAGACGAAGTGCGGCGTCGTCCCGGGGTCGGTGTGCGCGTTGAGCAGGTGCAGCAGGTCGAGGTTCCAGTCCTGGACCGTCACGGTGACCAGGTCGCTCTCGGGCATCGTCGAGTGGACCCAGAAGTGGAAGTGGTCGTGGTCGTCGTCCACGACGTCGACCCAGTCGCCGTCGAACATGTGGGCGGGCACCTTGTCGAGCACCGCCGACCCGTAGGAGGACTGGCCGTTCGTCCAGCCGTGCCGGCCGACCCGGGTGCCGTTCCGCCCGGTCAGCACCACGGTGAGGTCCCGGACGTCGAGCGGCCCGTTGTTGTGCACCCGCACCTTGAACGATGCGGAGTCGCCGGGGTTGAGCACCCCGCCGTCGGGGTTCACGGCGTACATCTCGACGACGAGGTAGCGGTCCGCGTAGGTCTCGGCCGCCTCCCGGAGGTCGGCCAGCACCGTGTTGGGGGTGCCGGGGGCGGCGATGCCGGGCGCGTTCGCGCCGAGCTCCTGCCCGGACGGCCGTGACGTGGTGGCAGTCATGGTGGTGGTTCCTGTCCTGTGAGTGGCCCGGTCCTGGTGACCGGACACCGACGACGCTAGGAGCGCGGGACCGGCCGGGCCGAGGGGGAAAGCCCTCGTCCCACCCCCACATCTGCGCCCCGATAACCCCTGGGACACCTGTCGTCGGCGCACTAGCCTGGACCCGTGGAGCACTCCACGGGCAGCCCCGGCGCCCGGGTGGTGGGCCGGGCCGCGGAACGGGGGCGGGTCGAGGAGTTCGTCACCCGTCTCCCGGTCGAGCCACGGTCGCTGGTGGTCGTGGGGGACGCGGGGATCGGCAAGACGACGCTGTGGTCCTACGGCGCCGACCTGGCGCGTGCGGCGGGCCACCAGGTGCTCACGGCCCGTCCGGCCGAGGACGACTGGCCGACGCCCGGCCTGGGGCTCGGTGACCTGGTGGGCGCCACGATCTCGACCGTGCCGTGGGACGGGCTGCCGCCCGAGCAGCCCGCCGATGCCGCGCGGCTGTTCCTCGAGCACGTGCGGACGCTGTCGGCCGTCCGGCCGGTGGTGCTGGCCGTGGACGACATCCAGTGGCTGGACGACCTCACCCTGCGGCTGGTCCGGCACGTGCTGCGCCGTCTCGGTGGGCACCCGGTCGCGCTGCTCGCCACGGCGCGGACGTGGGGCCAGGCCGGTGCCCAGCTGCCGCCCCGGCACGCGCTGACCGACGCCGAGGTGCTGCAGCTCGGCCCCCTCACCGTCCCCGAGCTGCGCGACGTGCTCCATGCCGACGGCGCCCGGCTCACCCGGCCCGACGTGTGCCGGATCCACGAGGTCGCCGGGGGCAACCCGATGTTCGCGATCGAGCTCGGCCGGTACTGGCAGCACGGCGAGCAGCAGGCCGTGCGCCGCACCCCACTGGCCCTGCTCACCGAGCAGGTGGAGTCGCTGCCCGCGGCGGGGCGCGCCGTGGTGGAGACCGTCGCGCTGGCCGGGCCGTCGCCGCTCTCCCTGGTCAGCGCCGTGCTGGGAGTGGACGACCTGCTGGACCACCTCACCGGACCGGTCGCCGCGCTGGTCGAGGTCAGCGACAGCTATGTGCTGAGGTGTGCCCACCCGCTCGTCGCCAGCGCCACCCGCGCCGCCATCGCGCCCGCGACCCGCCGCCTGCTCCACGCCCGTCTCGCCGACCTCGTCGAGGACCCGGTCGAGCGCGCACGGCACCTGGCGCGCGGCCTCACCCGGACCTCGGAGGAGGCCGCTGCGACGCTCGAGGTCGCCGCCCGGCTCGCCGCCCGGCGGGGCTCGGCCGCCACCGCCGCCGAGCTCGCCGCCCACAGCATCCGGCTGACCCCCTCGCGGGCGCACCACCGGGCCGTGCCGCGCCGGCTGGCCGAGGTGACGTTCCGGGCCGCCGCGGGACAGATGGCGCTCGCGGTCGCGCTCGCCGACGACCTGCTCGCCGACCTGCCACCAGGGCCGGAGCACGCCCGGGTGCTCGCCCAGCGCGTGCTGCTCGACTTCGGGGGTGCCGAGGACTACCTGCGTCGAGCGCTGGCCGACGTCGGGGACGACGACGGGCTCCGAGGAGTACTGCTGGACCTCCTCGGTTGGCAGCTCGGGCTGTTCAAGGGGCGGGTCCACCCCGCCATCACGCACTGCGAGGAGGCACTGGCGATCGCCCGGGCCCGTCGGGACGACGAGGCGGTAGCGCGCGCCGCGGCCACCCTGTCCACCGTCTCCCTGCTGGCCGGCGTGCCGCGGCGGGAGCTGATGGCGGAGGCCGAGCTGCTCTCGCGGAGCGGGTCCAGCCAGCCGCTGGGAACCCTGCTGCGGGTGTGGCCGGGTGTCTTCCGGGCACGCCAGGCGCTGTGGGACGGCGACCTGCCCGTGGCGCGCGCCGGCCTCGAGCACGCGAGCCAGGTGGCGCAGACCCTCGGCAGCGAGTTCCAGCGGCCCTACCGGTTGCGGGACCTCGCCATGCTCGAGCTGGCCGCCGGAAGGCTCGACCGGGCCCGGCTGCTCGTGCGCGACGGGCTCGAGGCGGCCGCCGACGCCGGCAACGACCAGGCGACGGTGTGGCTGAGCCACCCGGCCGGGATGCTCGCCGCCCTGCGTGGCGAGCGCAGCGACGCGCTGTGGGCGGCGGAGCGGCTGGAGTGGTGGGCGGCCCGGGTGGACGAGCCGTTGCGGCTCGCCACGGCCGCCGAGGTACGCGGCCTGCTCGCCGCCACCGAGGGCGACTGGGCCGCCGCGCTGGAGCACCACCGTCGCGGCGTGTCCCGGCTCGACGAGCTCGGGATCGTGCACCCGGGCTTCCTGCCCGTGCTGCCCAGGGCCGTCGAGGCGGCCTGCATGGTGGGGGACGCCGAGCAGACCGGGCTGCTCGCTGGCGCCCTCCGGGCACGTGCGGAGCAGGTCCGAGCCCCGTGGGTGGACGCCACGCTACAGCTGGCACGGGGGCAGGCCCTCCTGGTCGCCGGTGAGCCGGGCGAGGCCGCCGACGTGCTCCTCGACGCCCGGGCCCGGTTCTCCGTGCTCGGGTACGTCCTCGACGCCCGACGGTCGCTGTACTTCTCGGCCATGGCACGGCTCCGGTCCGGCCACCGGACGGCGGCGCGCGACGACCTGGAGCACTGCCGGGACGCGTTCACCGCCGCCGGGGTCCTCGGCTGGGCCCGGCTCACCGACGAGTCCCTCCGGCGGCTCACCGCACGCCGCGGGTCCGAGCTCACCCCCACCGAGCAGCGCATCGCCGAGCGGGTGCACGCGGGCCTGCGCAACCGGGAGATCGCCGCCGAGCTGTTCGTCAGCGACTCCACGGTCGAGGCCCACCTCACGCGCATCTACCGCAAGCTCGGCGTGCGGGGACGGCAGGACCTCGCCACCTGGTCCGCACGCCGGGCGGGTGGCACCGGCTGACCGCGGCGCCGCGGACCGGACGCCCCGGACCGGACCCGCGACCGCCACCGGTGCCGCCGGCGGTCCGGTACCCGTCCGGCGCGGTCAGCCGCCGGTACCCTCCCCCGCCGCCGTCAGGTGCCCCCGTGGAACGGCAGCAACCGGATCACGACGTCCCCCTCCAGCAGGCTCAGCGGGTCGAGGTAGCCGTCCCGCCCACGCCGCGCGCCCCAGTGCAGGCAGTGCTCGGGAGCGCAGTGGCCGACGCCCGTGAGGTGACCGAGGACCTCGCCGGCGCCCACCCGCTGTCCCCGCCGGACGGTGGCCAGGAGCGGCTCGTAGGTGGTGCGCACGCCGTCGGCGTGGTCGACCGACACGACCCCCCGGCCGGCGACCGTGCCGGCGAAGGCGACGACGCCCTCGGCCGCCGAGCGGACGGCGGCCCCGTCTGCCAGCGCGAGATCGACGCCGCGGTGCCCGGCCGCCCAGCGCTCGGGCGGTGCCGCGAACGCCCGGACCACCTCCCCCTCCTCGCCCGTCGGCCACCCGTAGTCCACGCGCGCCGCACCCACCACCTGGGCCGTGGCATGCGGTGTCCCGCCCGGGGCGGGTGCCGGCTGCTGCACCAGCAGCACGGCCCCGCCGACGACGGCGAGGGTCGCCACCGTTACCGCCGCACCACCTCCCGTGCCCATGCGCCGAGGATGAGCCACCGGCACCGCCCGCCGCGGCCGGTCCACGCAGCGCTGTGGACCGCGGGACGGCCCGGCGGCACGGGGAGCATCCCGGCCGGAGCCGTCCCGGACCGCGCGCGGACTGTGCTGTCGGCGACACCGGGCCGGCGGCCGGCGGCGAGCGGCGGTGCGGTAGCATGATCACCGCAACCGGAGCGATCTGGTTGACATCGCGTGCCCACACATCGCAGTCGCAGTCTTTCGACCCAGTGACGCGAGGCGGCCGGCGCGGTCCCGCCCAGCGGGTGCCGGCAGTCGTGAGCACCAGGAGTGGCGGCCACCCGGCCGCCAGCAGACAACCACAATGCGGGCAGCGCAACGGCACGGCCGTGGCTGCCCGCCCGACGTGCGGACACCCGCACCGGAAAGGACGAGCCATGGCCGTCGTCACCATGCGACAGCTCCTCGAGAGCGGCGTCCACTTCGGGCACCAGACCCGACGCTGGAACCCCAAGATGAAGCGCTTCATCTTCACCGAGCGCAACGGCATCTACATCATCGACCTGCAGAAGTCGCTGACCGACATCGACCGCGCGTACGAGTTCGTCAAGGAGACGGTCTCGCACGGCGGCAGCATCCTGTTCGTCGGCACCAAGAAGCAGGCGCAGGAGGCGGTGGCCGAGCAGGCCGCACGCGTCGGCATGCCCTACGTCAACCAGCGCTGGCTGGGCGGCATGCTCACCAACTTCACCACCGTGCACAAGCGGCTCCAGCGCATGAAGGAGCTCGAGCAGATCGACTTCGACGACGTGGCGGGTTCCAGCCACACGAAGAAGGAGCTGCTCATGATGCGCCGCGAGAAGGAGAAGCTCGAGCGCACCCTCGGCGGCATCCGCGACATGGTCAAGGTCCCCTCCGCCGTGTGGATCGTCGACACGAAGAAGGAGCACCTCGCCGTCGCCGAGGCGCGCAAGCTCAACATCCCCGTCGTCGCGATCCTCGACACCAACTGCGACCCGGACGAGGTCGACTACGGGATCCCCGGCAACGACGACGCCATCCGCGCCGTCGGTCTCCTCACCCGGGTCATCGCCGACGCCGCGGCCGACGGACTGGTCACCCGCCACGGTGGCGGCTCCGGTGCCGCCGCGACCGAGGCCGAGCCGCTCGCCGAGTGGGAGCGTGAGCTGCTCGCCGCCAACGAGGGCGAGCAGAGCGACCACTCCACCCCCGTCGGCGCCGAGCAGACCGATGGTGCCGTCGAGGCCGCCCAGCACGCCGCCGGTGCGACGAACGACGCCGAGGAGGTCGCAGCCGCGGCCGAGGCCGGCGAGGAGTCCGCTCCCGTCGTCGACGGCGAGAGCCCCGACGCCACGCAGGTGCCCGACAACGCCCCGGCGACGGACGCCCCCGCGGCCGACGAGCCCCCCGCCAGCCAGGCCTGAGCCCCGACCCCGACTGGAGAACACACATGGCGAACTACACCGCCGCTGACATCAAGGCACTGCGCGACAGGACCGGCGCGGGCATGATGGACGTCAAGAAGGCCCTGGACGAGGCCGACGGCGACGCCCAGAAGGCCATCGAGATCATCCGCGTCAAGGGGCTCAAGGGCCTGGCCAAGCGCGAGGACCGCGCCGCCTCCGACGGCCTGGTCGCCATCGAGGTCGTGCCCGACGGCGACGGCGAGACCGGCGTCATGGTCGAGCTGAACTCGGAGACCGACTTCGTCGCGAAGAACCAGGTCTTCATCACCCTCTCGGAGAAGGTGCTGGCGGCCGCGGTGGCCTCCGGCGCCACCGACGTCGACGCGCTGCTCGCCGCCCCCACCGGCGACACGACCGTCGGCGCCCTCGTCGACGAGCACGCCGCCACCCTCGGCGAGAAGCTCGTCGTGCGCCGCGTGGCCCGCGTCTCGGGCGAGAAGGTGGCCAGCTACCTGCACCGCACCGCCAAGGACCTGCCCCCGCAGGTCGGCGTGCTCGTGGCCACCGACGCCGCGGGCGCGGAGGTCGGGCGGGACGTCGCGATGCACATCGCGGCCTACAGCCCCACCTACCTCACCCGTGAGGACGTCCCCGAGGACGTCGTCGCCAACGAGCGCCGCATCGTCGAGGAGACCTCGCGCAACGAGGGCAAGCCGGAGGCCGCGTTGCCGAAGATCATCGAGGGCCGGATGAACGGCTTCTACAAGGAGGCCGTCCTCCTCGACCAGCCCTACGCACGCGACCCGAAGACCTCGGTCGGTAAGGTCGTCGAGGGTGCGGGCGGGACGATCACGGCGTTCGCCCGATTCCGCGTCGGCGCCTGACCAGCTGTCCGGTGGCCCCGGTCCCACGTGGGGCCGGGGCCACCCGCGTACCATCACCCCGGAGGTCTGCATGAACGTCCCGCCCGACACGCACCCGGCGTCCCGCACGCCGGCACGCCGCGTGCTCCTCAAGCTCTCCGGCGAGGTCTTCGGAGGAGGGTCGATCGGGCTCGACGCGGACGTCGTGTCCGGGGTCGCCCGGCAGATCGCCGACGCGAACCGGGCGGGCGTCGAGATCGCCATCGTCGTCGGGGGAGGCAACTTCTTCCGCGGCGCCGAGCTCTCCAAGCGGGGACTGGACCGGTCCCGGGCCGACTACATGGGCATGCTCGGCACGGTGATGAACGCCCTCGCCCTCCAGGACTTCCTCGAGCAGGCCGGGGTGCGCACCCGCGTGCAGACCGCCATCACGATGGGGCAGGTCGCCGAGCCGTACATCCCGCTGCGCGCCGTCCGCCACCTGGAGAAGGGCCGCGTCGTCGTCTTCGGCGCCGGTGCGGGGATGCCGTTCTTCTCCACCGACACCGTGGCCGCCCAGCGCGCCCTGGAGACCCACTGCGACGAGGTCCTCGTCGGGAAGAACGGAGTCGACGGCGTCTACACCGCGGACCCCGCCGTGGACCCGCACGCGACGAGGCTCGACCACGTGACCTACGCCGACGCCCTGCGTCAGGGGCTGCGGGTCGTGGACGCCGCGTCCTTCTCGCTGTGCATGGACAACGGGCTGACGATGCGGGTGTTCGGCATGAACGAGCCGGGCAACGTCACGCGGGCCCTGCTGGGTGAGAAGATCGGCACACTGGTGACGGTCGACGGCGGCGGCGACGCCCCGACGGCCGGCAACGACGGCGCGCGCGCGGCCGCCGGCGACGAGACGAAGGAGCTACGGTGATCGACGAGATCCTCCTCGAGACCGAGGACAAGATGGACAGGGCTGTCGAGGCGGCCGGCGAGGACTTCGCCGCGATCCGCACCGGCAGGGCGAACGCGGCGATGTTCAACAAGATCCTCGTGGACTACTACGGCGCGCCCACCCCGCTGCAGCAGCTCGGGTCACTCACCATCCCCGAGGCCCGCACCGTGCTCATCCAGCCCTACGACCGTGGCGCCACCCAGGCGATCATCAAGGCGCTGCGCGAGTCGGACCTCGGGGTCAACCCGACCGACGACGGCAACGTCATCCGGATCGCCCTCCCGGCCCTCACCGAGGAGCGCCGCCGCGACTACGTCAAGCTCGCCAAGACCAAGGCCGAGGACGCCCGGATCTCCATCCGCAACCACCGCCGCAAGGCCAAGGACGAGCTCGACCGGATGAAGAAGGACGGCGACGTCGGCGAGGACGAGGTCGACCGCGCCGAGAAGGAGCTCGAGGGCCTGACGAGGAAGCGCGTCGAGGCCGTCGACGAGCTCCTCGCCGGCAAGGAGCGAGAGCTGCTCGAGGTCTGAGCATGAGCACCACCGGCGGCGACCCTCCGCTCACGCGCCGGCAGATACGCCTGATCCAGGAGGGTGCCCAGCGGTCCATGGTCACCCCGCCGCCCCCGAAACCGACCGGCCGGGCCGGGCGCAACCTCCCGGCCGCGATCGCGGTCGGCCTCGGCCTGCTCGCCGTCCTGCTCGCCAGCCTCTTCGTGCGCGAGGAGGCCTTCGTCGTGCTCGCGCTGGCGGCCACCTCGGGGGCGCTGTGGGAGTTCGCGCGTGCCGTCGGCACCCGCGGCATCTCCGTGCCGCTCCTGCCGCTGTGGGTCGGCAACGCCGGCATCCTCGTCTCGGCCTACAGCGCCGGGCCCGCCGCGATGCTCGTCGCCTTCTTCCTCACCGCCGGCGGGGTCCTGGTGTGGCGGGTGCTCGACGGCGGGGGGCTGGACGCCGTCCGCGACGCCGGCACCGGTCTGCTCGGGTCCGCGTACGTCTCCTTCCTCGCCGGCTTCGCCGTCCTGCTCCTCACCCACGACAACGGGCCGTGGCTGGTGCTCACCCTGGTGCTGTGCGCGGTCGCCAACGACACCGGGGGCTACATCGCCGGCGTGCTCCTCGGCCGCCACCCGATGGCTCCCTCGATCAGCCCGAAGAAGTCGTGGGAGGGCGCCGCCGGGTCCTTCCTCCTCGCGGCGGGCGTCGGCGTCGCGCTGGCGACGCTGGCGCTGGACGCGCCGTGGTGGCTGGGCCTGGTGCTGGGCGCCGCCGCCGTCGTGACGGCCACCGTCGGCGACCTCGCCGAGTCGCTCCTCAAGCGTGATCTTGGGCTCAAGGACATGGGCACGTTGCTGCCCGGACACGGCGGGATCCTCGACAGGATCGACTCCCTGCTCATGACCGCGCCCGCGAGCTACCTCCTGCTGACGACGTTCGTCGGCTGACATCCAGGAACATCTGGAAGAATCGGCCCCGCCATGTCGACCACCTCCCTGCCCCCGACGCCCGGCGCTGCCGGTGAGCGTCCCCAGCTGACCTTCACCGCGCGCCGCCGCGGCAAGCCGCCGCGGCACCTCGCCGACCTCACCCGCGAGGACCGGGCGCAGGTCCTGCGCGAGAAGTCGCTGCCCGGCTACCGCGCGGACCAGCTCTCCCGCCACTACTTCAGCCACCTCACCCGTGACGACGCCGAGATGAGCGACCTCCCGGCCGTGGGCCGAGGTGAGCTCGTCGAGGAGCTGCTGCCCGAGCTGCTCACCGAGGTCCACACCCTCAAGGCCGACGGCGGGGCCACCCGCAAGGCGCTGTGGAGCCTGTTCGACGGCGCCAAGGTCGAGTCCGTGCTCATGCGCTACGCGGAGCGCGCCACGCTGTGCGTCTCCTCGCAGGCCGGCTGCGGCATGGCGTGCCCGTTCTGCGCGACCGGCCAGCAGGGGCTCACCCGCAACCTGTCGACGGCCGAGATCGTCGAGCAGGTCCGGGTGGCCGCCGCGGACTGCCGCGACGGGCTCCTCAGCGGTGGCCCCACCCGGCTGACCAACGTCGTGTTCATGGGCATGGGGGAGCCGCTGGCCAACTACCGGGCGGTCGTCGACGCGGTGCGCCGGATGGTCGAGCCGAGCCCCGCCGGCTTCGGGCTGTCCGCCCGCAACGTCACCGTCTCCACCGTCGGGCTCGTCCCGGCGATCGACAAGCTCGCGAAGGAGGGCCTGCCCGTGACGCTGGCCGTGTCCCTCCACGCCCCGGACGACGGCCTGCGCGACGAGCTCATCCCGATCAACTCCCGCTGGAAGGTCGGTGAGCTGCTCGACGCCGCCCGCCGCTACTTCGACGCCACCGGGCGGCGCGTGAGCATCGAGTACGCCCTCATCCGCGACATCAACGACCACCAGTGGCGCGCCCAGCTGCTGGCGGACGAGCTCCTCGCCCGCGGCAAGGGCTGGATCCACGTCAACCCGATCCCGCTCAACCCGACGCCCGGGTCGAAGTGGACGGCCTCCGACCCGCACGTGGAGGACACCTTCGTGCGGACCCTGCGCAGCGCCGGCATCCCGACGACGGTGCGCGACACCCGCGGCAGCGACATCGACGGCGCGTGCGGGCAGCTCGCGGCCGAGGCGCTGGCCACGTCGGCTCCCAAGGTCGGTGCCCCCGAGGTGAAGGAGCCCACGCGATGAGCACCCCGTTCCCCGTCGTCGGACGCACGAGCACCGGCTACCACCGTGAGCAGGTCGAGGAGTTCTTCGCCCGCGCCCGGCACGCCTACGAGGCGGGCAGGGCGAGCAGCACCGACGGGGAGCTCACCGAGGCCGACGTCCGGTCCGCGGCCTTCGACCTCGTCCGTGCCGGCTACGCCACCGGACCCGTCGACTCCGCCCTCGACCGGCTCGAGGCCGCGCTCGTCCAGCGCCGGCGGGACACCTTCATCGCCGAGCACGGCCAGCAGGCCTGGATGGACCGGACCGCCGAGCTCGCGACGACGCTCTACCCGCGGCTCGTCCGGCCCGCGGGCGAGCGCTTCGCCGCCCCAGAGCAGGGCCGCGGCTACGACCGCGCGGCCGTCGACGCCCTCATGGACCGGCTCGTCGCCTACTTCGACGCGGACGGCGACCTCACGGCCACCGAGATCCGCGCCGTCACCTTCCCCTCCGCGCGCCGCGACAGGGCCTACGCCGAGGGCGTCGTCGACGCCTACCTCGACCGCGCCGTCGAGGTCCTCCTGGCCGTCGAATGACCACCCTCACGCTGCTCGGCTCGACCGGGTCGATCGGCACCCAGGCGCTGGAGGTCGTCGCCCGCGGCGGGTACGAGGTGCGGGCGCTGGCGGCCGGGGGAGGGAACCTGCGGCTCCTCGCCGAGCAGGTGGTCGACCACGAGGTCCCGGTCGTCGCGGTCTCCCGGGGGAGCGCCGAGGACGTGCGGGCCGCCGTGTCGGCCGTCGCGACCCAGCGGCGCCGGCCCGTGCCGACGGTCGAGGTGCTCGTCGGGCAGCAGGCCGCCACCGAGCTCGCCGCCGGTGGCAGCGACGTCGTCCTCAACGGCATCACCGGCTCGGTCGGCCTGGAGCCGACGCTGGCGGCGCTGCGGGCCGGCTCACGCCTCGCCCTGGCGAACAAGGAGTCCCTCGTCGTCGGCGGAGCGCTCGTGCGGGCCGCCCGGCAGCGGCCCGACCAGATCGTGCCGGTCGACTCCGAGCACTCGGCGATGGCGCAGGCGCTGCGCTCCGGTGAGCCCCGGGAGGTCTCCCGGCTCGTCCTCACGGCCTCCGGTGGACCGTTCCGCGGGCGCCGGCGCGAGGAGCTCACCGGCGTCACCGCGGCCCAGGCGCTGGACCACCCGACATGGGCGATGGGGCCGGTCGTCACGGTCAACTCCGCGACGCTGGTGAACAAGGGGCTGGAGCTCATCGAGGCCCACCTGCTCTTCGACGTCCCCGTCGAGGACATCACCGTCGTCGTCCACCCGCAGTCCGTCGTCCACTCGATGGTCGAGTTCGTCGACGGCTCCACCATCGCGCAGGCCTCCCCGCCGGACATGCGCCTGCCGATCGCGCTGGCGCTGTCCTGGCCGCACCGCCCCGAGCGCGCGATCGCCCCGTGCCGCTGGGACGAGGCGACGAGCTGGACCTTCGAGCCCCTCGACGAGGAGACCTTCCGCGGCGTGCGGCTCGCCCGCCAGGCGGCTGCCGCCTCGGCCACCCACCCCGCCGTGCTCAACGCCGCCAACGAGGAGTGCGTCGCGGCCTTCCTCGCCGGACGTCTCGGCTTCCTGGCCGTCACCGACATCCTCGAGCAGGTCCTCGCCGAGCACGACGGCGCGCCCGCCGACGGCCTCGACCTCACCACCGTCCACGCCGCCGAGACCTGGGCCCGGGGCCGCGCGCGCGAGCTGGCACCATGAGCTTCCTCGTCGGTGTCCTCGTCCTCGTCGTCGGGCTCGTCGTCTCGATCGCGCTCCACGAGGTGGGCCACCTCGTCCCCGCCAAGCGCTTCGGCGTCAAGGTGAGCGAGTACTTCGTCGGCTTCGGCCCCACGCTGTGGTCACGACGCCGCGGTGAGACCGAGTACGGCCTCAAGGCCGTCCCGCTCGGGGGCTACGTCCGGATGGTCGGCATGTACCCGCCCGGCCGCGCCGACCGCCCGGTCCGGCGCCGGCGCGACGGGCGGGTCACCCTCGTCGAGGAGGCCCGGGAGTACTCCCTGGCGGAGGTCGGGCCCGGTGAGGAGCACCGCGCCTTCTACTCCCTCAGCGTGCCCAAGAAGCTCGTCGTCATGCTGGGTGGGCCGGTGATGAACCTGCTCATCGCCGTCGTGCTCCTCACCGTCGTCCTCGTCGGCTTCGGCGTGCCGGCCTACACCGCCACGCTCGGCAACGTCCAGGAGTGCCTGCCCGCGGACCCGGCCGCCACCGAGTGCGCGCCCACCGACCCCGCCGCGCCCGGCGCCGTCGCCGGCCTCCAGCCCGGCGACACCGTGCTGTCCTGGGCCGGCCGACCCGTGGAGACGTGGGACGACGTGCGGGAGTCCATCGCCGACGCCGGTGCTCGCCCGGCGAGCGTCGTCGTCGAGCGCGACGGGCAGGAGCGGACCGTCACGGTGACTGCCGCGCTGACCGAGCGGCCCGTCGTCGTCGACGGGGAGGTCCGCACCGACGACGACGGCGAGCCGGTGACCGAGCCGCAGCCCTTCGTCGGCATCGGTCCCACGGCCGCCCTGGTCCGCCAGCCCGTGACCGCCGTGCCCGGGAGGGTCGCGGGGGCCGTCGGCGCGACCGTCGAGGTCGTGCTCACCCTGCCGCAGCGGATCGTCGACGTCGCGCAGGCCGCCTTCGGCACCGAGGAACGGGACCCGGGCGTGGTCGGGCTCGTCGGCGTGGGCCGCTTCGCCGGGGAGATCGCATCCATCGACAGCGAGAGCTACGGCGTCGTCGAGCGCACCGCCGACATGCTCGGCCTGCTCGCCTCGCTCAACCTCGCCCTGTTCGTGTTCAACCTCGTCCCGCTGCTCCCGCTCGACGGGGGACACATCGCGGGAGCGCTGTGGGAGGGGCTGCGCCGGCGGGTGGCGGCGTGGCGCAACCGGCCCGACCCCGGCCCGACCGACGTGGCCCGGCTGCTGCCGCTGACCTACGTCGTCGTCGCGGTCATGGTCGGGATGAGCCTCCTGCTCGCCTACGCCGACATCGTGCGACCCGTCACCCTCACCGGCTGAGCCGTGCGCGTACCGGGGAGCGTGGGGGATACTGCTCGGGTGAGTACTCCGATCTCCCTGGGCATCCCGACCGTCAAGGAGGAGCCACCCGTGCTGGCTCCGCGCAGGCCGACCCGCAAGATCCGGGTCGGCGACGTCGAGGTGGGCGGCGACGCTCCCGTCAGCGTCCAGTCGATGACGACGACCAAGACGCACGACATCAACGCCACCCTGCAGCAGATCGCCGAGCTCACCGCCTCCGGCTGCGACATCGTGCGCGTGGCCTGCCCCACGGACAAGGACGCCGAGGCGCTGCCGATCATCGCCAAGAAGTCCCAGATCCCCGTCATCGCCGACATCCACTTCCAGCCCAAGTACGTGTTCGCGGCGATCGAGGCAGGCTGTGGCGCGGTGCGGGTCAACCCGGGCAACATCCGCAAGTTCGACGACAAGGTCAAGGAGATCGCCCAGGCCGCCTCCGACGCCGGTGTCTCGCTGCGGATCGGCGTCAACGCCGGCTCGCTCGACCCCCGCCTGCTCAAGAAGTACGGCAAGGCCACGCCCGAGGCGCTCGTGGAGTCCGCCGTGTGGGAGGCCTCGCTCTTCGAGGAGCACGGCTTCCACGACTTCAAGATCTCCGTCAAGCACAACGACCCCGTCGTCATGGTGCGTGCCTACGAGATGCTCTCCGAGCGCGGCGACTGGCCGCTGCACCTCGGCGTCACCGAGGCCGGCCCCGCCTTCCAGGGCACCATCAAGTCCGCCACGGCCTTCGGTGCGCTCCTGTCCAAGGGCATCGGGGACACCATCCGCGTCTCCCTCTCCGCGCCGCCGGTCGAGGAGATCAAGGTCGGCAACCAGATCCTCGAGTCGCTCAACCTGCGTCCTCGCAAGCTCGAGATCGTCTCCTGCCCCTCGTGCGGTCGCGCCCAGGTGGACGTCTACAAGCTGGCGGACGACGTCACCGCGGGCCTCGAGGGCATGACGGTGCCGCTGCGCGTCGCGGTCATGGGCTGCGTCGTCAACGGGCCCGGGGAGGCCCGCGAGGCGGACCTCGGGGTGGCGTCGGGCAACGGCAAGGGTCAGATCTTCGTCAAGGGTGAGGTCATCAAGACCGTCCCGGAGGACGAGATCGTCGAGACGCTCATCGCCGAGGCGAACCGGATCGCTGCCGAGATGGGCCTTGAGCCCGAGTCGGGCGGCCCGGTCGTCTCGGTGAGCTGAGCGGCGATGCTCGGTCGGTGGCTGCAGCCGGCGAGCGTGCGGGTGCGGCCGCTCCGTGAGGAGGACCGCTCGGCGGCGCTCGAGCTGTGCGCCGTCGACCCCGTCGCCAGCGTCCTGGCGGCCGTCCAGGTGGAGCAGCTCGGCAGACGCCGGATGCCGGGGGCCGAGCTGCTCGGCCTGTGGCAGGAGGGCCGGCTGCGTGCCCTGTGCTGGTCCGGTGCCAACCTCGTGCCCGTCGCCGTCGACGAGCCCGAGCTGGTCGACGCCGTGGCGGAGCACGTGCGCGGCCGCGGACGGCGGGCGTCCTCGATCGTCGGGCCCGCCGAGCAGGTGCTGCCGCTGTGGGACCTCCTCGGCCCGTCGTGGCTGCCGGCGCGCGAGGTCCGCGCCGACCAGCCCTCGATGGCGATCTCCGGGCCCCCGGCCCTCGACCCGGACCCGCGGGTGAGGCTGAGCCGGGTGGACGAGCTCGACGTCGTGGTCCCGGCCTGCGTGGCCATGTTCACCGAGGAGGTCGGCTACTCGCCGGTGGCCTCGGGCGGCGCCTATGCCGCCCGTGTCCACGAGCTCGTCACCACCGAGCGCTCCTACGTGCGGATCGAGGACGCGCCCGAGGGCCGACGGGTGGTGTTCAAGGCCGAGGTGGGTGCCTGCGCACTCGGCGTCGCGCAGATCCAGGGCGTGTGGGTGCACCCCGAGCACCGCGGGGAGGGCATCGCGGCGCCGGCGATGGCGGCCGTCGTCGAGGACGTGCGCCGGCGCACCGCCCCGACCGTCTCCCTCTACGTCAACGGCTACAACGCCGCTGCCCTGGCGACCTACCGCCGCACGGGCTTCGAGCAGGTAGGAACCTACGCCACCGTCCTCTTCTGACCCGCCGAAGCCCCCCTCCTTCGCCGAGAGCGGAGTTGTTGCACGCAACAACTCCGCTCTCGGCGAGGGAGGGAGGGGCGAGCCGTGGGGGCGGGCCGACCGCACGCTACGCTGGCTCGCGTGCTGATGCGGATGTCGACCCTGTTCCTGCGGACCCTTCGTGACGACCCGGTGGACGCCGAGCTGCCGAGCCACCGGCTGCTCGTGCGGGCCGGCTACATCCGTCGGGCGGCCCCCGGGATCTACACCTGGCTGCCCCTCGGGCTGCGCGTGCTGGGCAAGATCGAGGCCGTCGTCCGTGAGGAGATGGTCGCGGCCGGTGCCCAGGAGGTCCACTTCCCGGCGCTGCTGCCGCGTGAGCCGTACGAGGCCACCGGCCGGTGGACCGACTACGGCCCCAACCTCTTCACGCTCAAGGACCGCCGCGAGAACGACTACCTGCTCGCGCCCACCCACGAGGAGATGTTCACCCTCCTCGTCAAGGACCTGTACTCCTCCTACAAGGACCTGCCGCTCACCCTCTTCCAGATCCAGACCAAGTACCGCGACGAGGCCCGCCCACGCGCCGGCCTGCTCCGCGGGCGCGAGTTCATCATGAAGGACGCCTACTCCTTCGACGTCGACGACGCCGGGCTCGAGCGGTCCTACCGCACCCAGCGCGACGCCTACGAGCGCATCTTCACCCGGCTGGGCCTGGAGTACGTCATCGTCGCCGCCACCAGCGGCGCGATGGGCGGCTCCCGCTCGGAGGAGTTCCTCTTCCCGACGCCGTCGGGCGAGGACACCTTCGTCCGCTCGCCGGGCGGGTACGCCGCCAACGTCGAGGCCGTGCGGACGGCGGTGCCCGAGCCCGTCGACGCCACCGGGCTCCCGCCCGCCGAGGTCCGTGACACCCCCGACTCGACGACGATCGAGACGCTCGTCGCGCAGGCGAACGCGCTCTACCCGCGGCCCGACCGGCCCTGGACGGCCGCGGACACCCTGAAGAACGTCGTGCTGTCCCTCGCCCACCCGGACGGCACCGAGGAGCTCGTCGTCGTCGGCCTGCCGGGGGACCGGGAGGTCGACCTCAAGCGGCTCGAGGGTGCCCTCGAGCCGATCGTCGTCGCCCCCGCGACCGACGAGCAGATCGCCCGGCGGCCCGAGCTCGTCAAGGGCTACATCGGCCCCGCCGTGCTGGGGCCGAACGCCGGCGACGGCGAGGACCGCACCTCCCTGCGCTACCTGCTCGACCCCCGCGTCGTGCCGGGCACGAGCTGGATCACCGGCGCGGACGCCGAGGGCACGCACGTCTTCGGGCTCGTCGCCGGTCGCGACTTCACCGCCGACGGCACCATCGAGGCCGCCGAGGTCCGTCCCGGCGACCCGGCGCCGGACGGCTCGGGACCGCTGGAGCTGGCCCGCGGGATCGAGATCGGCCACGTCTTCGCCCTCGGCCGCAAGTACGCCGACGCGCTGGGTCTGAAGGTCCTCGACGAGAACGGCAAGGCCGTCACGGTGACGATGGGCTCCTACGGCGTCGGGGTGAGCCGCGCGCTGGCGGCGGTGGCCGAGGCGACCTGCGACGACCTCGGCCTCGCGTGGCCGATGGGCCTGGCTCCCTTCCACGTCCACGTGCTGGCCACCGGCAAGGACCCACAGGTCTTCGCCGAGGCGGAGCGGATCGGTACCGAGCTGACCGCACAGGGTGTCGAGGTGCTCCTCGACGACCGGCCGCGGATGTCCGCGGGCGTGAAGTTCGCCGACTCCGAGCTGCTCGGCATGCCGCTCGTCCTCGTCGTCGGCCGCGGCCTGACCGAGGGGAAGGTCGAGCTGCGGGACCGCGCGACCGGTGAGCGGCGGGAGCTGCCCGTCGGTGACGCCGTCGCCGCGGTGGGCGAGGCCGTCCGTACCGCGCTCGCCGGCTGAGCGGTGCCTCGCGGGGGAGTGGTGCGCGCGCTCGCCGCGGCCCTGCTCGCCGCCGTGGCCCTCACCGGCTGCGGTGTCCGGCTCGACACGCCGCCGCCGGAGGTCCCGGTGGCGGACGCCACCGAGCAAGCCCGTCAGGACGCCGCCCGGGCGGCGGCGGACCTCCACGGCGCCGCGCAGGCGGCCCGGGCCACGCTCACCGGTGACGAGGCGCTGAGCGCGGTGCTCACCGCAGTCGAGACGACGTCCACCGAGCACCACGCCGCGCTGGGCGGGGTGTGGGAGCCCTGGCCCGGCTCCGGCCCCGAGGCCACCCACCCCGCACCGCAGACCGCCCCGGCACCGACCGCGGAGGCGGTCGACGCGAGCCCTGCCGCCGTCCTCGCCCTCCTGGAGGAGTCGGCGGCCGCGGCCCGTGAGGGGGCGCTCGCTCACGGCGGGGACCTCGGCCGGCTCCTCGCCGCGGTCGCGATCTCCCGGACGTACCAGGCGGCCGACCTCGCGCGGGCACTGTCCGTCCCCGCCGAGACGCTCCCCGCCGCGCCCCTGCCCGCACCGGAGCCGGGCACGGTCCCGGCGGACACCTCCCGGGCGCTCGACGCCGCCCGGTACGCCCTCGAGGTCGTGGCGGCCCGCAGCAGCGGAGGGCAGCGGGCGGCCGCCGTCGCGCGTGCCGAGCACCTCTCCGAGGTGGCCGGCGGCGTCGACCCCGAGGCGGACCGCCGCGACGTCGCCTACGACATCACCGGCGCCGAGGGACGGTCGCTGGCGGCCGCGGCGGAGCTCGACGTCGTGCGCGCCTACGTCGCCGCCCTCGCCGAGGAGGACGCGGACCGGGAGGCGGTCCTCGCCGCCGCCACCCACGCCGCGGGGCAGGCCCGGACGTGGGATGGCACACTCCCGCCGCTGCCCGGCCTCTCCTGACGGGCGGGACCCGCACCCCGGGTAAAGTGTGGGAGTTCCGGAGCCACCAGTCGAGGAGATCACCATGAGCCGCCCGTCGGACGTCGCAGCCACGCTGCGTGCCGTCCTCGAGCCCGTCGTCACCGACGCCGGCCTGTACCTCGAGGACGTGAGCACCAGCGCTGCGGGCCGGCGCAGCGTCGTCCGGGTCGTCGTCGACCTCCCCGACGGGCCGGGTGGCGTCGACTCCGACGCCCTCACCGACGTCTCCCGCGCGGTGTCCGCGGCCCTCGACGACGTCGACGTCGTCCGGGGCGCCTACACCCTGGAGGTCTCCACGCCCGGTGTGAGCCGGCCGCTGACCACCGCCCGTCACTTCAGCCGCGCCCAGGGCCGCCTCGTGCGCCTGCGCACGAGCTCCGGCGAGGTCCGCGGTCGGGTCGTCGAGGTCGCAGGCGAGGACGTCGTCGTCGACACTGGGACGCGACAGGTGGTGGCGCTCGCGGACATCACCTCGGGCACCGTCGAGCCCGAGCTGGCGCGTCCGGCGCAGGACGCCGGAGAGGGCTGAGGAGGACACATGGACATCGACATGACCGCCCTGCGGTTGATCGAGAGCGAGCGCGAGATCAGCCTGGACGTGCTGGTCGGCGCGATCGAGGAGGCGCTCCTGCTCGCCTACCAGCGCACGCCCGGGGCCGCGGAGCGCGCCCGAGTCGAGGTCGACCGGCGGACCGGGCGCGTGACCGTGCTCGCGACCGAGGTCGACGAGGAGGGCAACGCCGTCGGGGAGTTCGACGACACCCCCAGCGGCTTCGGCCGGATCGCCACCGCGACCGCCCGCAGCGTCATCGTCCAGCGCCTGCGGGACGCCGAGGACGAGCAGGTCATGGGCACGCTGCGGAACCGCGCGGGCACCCTGATCGCCGGCGTCGTCCAGCAGGGCCGTGACCCGCGGACGGTGTTCGTCGACATCGGTGACCTCGAGGCCGTCCTGCCCGCGCACGAGCAGGTGCCCACCGAGACCTACCGCCACGGTGACCGGCTGCGCGCCTACGTGCTCGAGGTGACGCGGGGCGCCAAGGGCCCGTCCGTCACGCTCTCGCGCACCCACCCCAACCTCGTGCGCGAGCTCTTCGCGCTCGAGGTGCCGGAGGTGGCCGACGGCACCGTCGAGATCATGGCGCTGGCTCGGGAGGCCGGGCACCGCACGAAGATCGCGGTCGCCACCTCCGTCCCCGGGCTCAACGCCAAGGGCGCCTGCATCGGCCCGATGGGCCAGCGGGTGCGGGCGGTGATGAGCGAGCTCGGCGGGGAGAAGATCGACATCGTCGACTACAGCGAGGACCCGGCCCGGTTCGTCGCCAGCGCGCTCTCCCCGGCGCGGGTGTCGAGCGTCGAGGTCGTCGACCTCGAGGAGCGGTCGGCGCGCGTCGTCGTCCCCGACTTCCAGCTGTCGCTGGCCATCGGCAAGGAGGGCCAGAACGCCCGGCTCGCCGCCCGGCTCACGGGCTGGCGGATCGACATCCACTCCGACACGGAGGACGACCAGCCGCAGGACTGAGCCCGGCGACGGCGGCGTGTGAGGAAACACACCGGCGCGTGCGCAGGGGGCTCGCGCTGTCCTCCGCCGGGCTGTGGGGGTAGACTTCCCGACGGGCCGCAGCCCGACATGCTATGACGACGCCACCTCTTCCCCCACCTCCAGGCGAGGGACAGGTGCGCACGTGCGTAGGGTGTCGAGCCACGGGCCCACGGTCCGTCCTCGTGCGGGTCGTCCTCGTCCCCCACACGCTGCGTGCGGTGGTGGACGAACGGACGGACGCTCCTGGGCGGGGGGCCTGGTTGCACGCCGACCAGACCTGCCTGGACCTCGCCGAACGCCGGCGGGCGTTCCCCCGGGCCCTGCGTTGCGCAGGACCGGTGGACACCGCCGCCGTCACGGAGTGGTTCAGCACCATGACCGGGTCAGACCTGACTCGGCACACGTCATCGACGAAGAAAGCGGGTTGGAAGCCGATGGGCACCCGATGAGTACCCAGCGATGAGCACCCAGCACTAGAACGGCCTCTCCCTGTCTCGGGATGGGCCGAGACAGGAGAAATGTGGCAAAGCTTCGCGTCCACGAGCTCGCCAAGGAGCTCGGCGTCGACAGCAAGACGGTCCTGGCCAAACTGAGCGAGCTCGGAGAGTTCGTCAAGTCGGCCTCCTCGACCGTCGAGGCTCCGGTCGTGCGCCGTCTGCGGGAGGCAATTCCCGCGCCGACGGCGGCCGACGACAAGCCGGCACCGAGGAAGACCAAGCCGAAGGCACCTGCCGCCACGGCCGAGTCGGCACCCGCGCCGGCCCCGGCAGCACCGGCACCCGCCGCACCGGCCGCCAAGGCCGAGCCGGCCCCCGCAGCGCCGGCACCCGCAGAGCCGGCACCCGCAGCGCCGGCGCCGCCCGCGCCGCCCGCACCGCAGGCCCCT
>NZ_JAYDZY010000013.1:0-128366 GCF_035607575.1 Georgenia sp. H159
TGGCACACTGTTGAGTTCTCAAGAAACAGACACACACCGCCAGAACCAGCCCACCAGGACCAGCCCCGGACCGGGGCGACTCTCCATGCTACCCGAGCGGGCCCGTCTCGCCAACCTCGGTCGACGTGACCTGCACCTCTCGGTGTCCACACCCGTCGGGCGAGACTGTGTCTCACTCCCTCGGTGTCGGACTCGCCTCCCCGGGACCGGCCACCGGGCCTCAGGCCCTGGTGTCCGTGCCTCCCTGGGGGGCAACGAGGTGAAACATTACGCGGGCCGGGGGGTCGCGTCAAACGTGCGGCCGAAGGCTGGCTTGCCGCTCGGAACCCCCGTCTGACCTGGGCTTTTGTCGTGTCGGTGGGCCTTCCGAGCCCGCACGCCGCCCAGCTCGGGTCCTGAGAGGTCGTTCACACGGCGTGGTGCGCGGGCCTCCGGAGGACGTCTGCTAGGCGGTGGTGCCCGTTGCCACCGGCCGGCACGGCGAACGCCCCGCCGGTGGTGCCGGCGGGGCGTTCGGGTGGACGGGGTGAGCTGGGGGTGCGTGTCAGGCGCGCGCCACCTCGGCCACGGCCAGGTTGCGGCGGCCGCGGCGCAGCAGGACCCAGCGCCCGGCGAGCAGGTCCCGCGGTGCGAGGACGTGGTCCTCGTCGGTGACCTTGGCGTTGTTGACGTAGGCACCGCCCTCGGCGACGGTGCGCCGGGCGGCGGACCTCCCCGGGGCTAGACCCGTGGCGACGAGGAGGTCGACGACGTTCGACTCCCCCACCACCGCGTCACCGCGTGGGAGCTCGGCGACGGCGTGTCCGAGGGTCTCCTCGTCCAGGTCGTGCAGGTCCCCGCGGCCGAAGAGCGCCCGCGAGGCACGCTCCACGCGATCGGTGGCCTCCGGGCCGTGGACGAGGCTCGTGACGTCCTGCGCCAGGACACGCTGGCCCTCCCTGGCCTGGGGTCGCTCGGCCACCGCGGCCGCGAGCTCGGCGATCTCCTCCCGGCTGCGGAAGGTGAAGATCTTGAGGAAGCGCTCGACGTCGGCGTCCTCGGTGTTGAGCCAGAACTGGTAGAAGGCGTACGGGCTCATCATGTCCGGTGCCAGCCACACGGCCCCGCCCTCGGTCTTCCCGAACTTCGTCCCGTCGGCCTTGGTGATGAGCGGCGTCGTGAGCGCGTGGACCGTGGTCCCGTCGGCCTTTCGTGCGAGCTCCACCCCGGAGAGCAGGTTGCCCCACTGGTCGTTCCCGCCCGTCTGCAGGGTGCAGCCGTACCGGCGGTTGAGCTCGAGGAAGTCCATGCCCTGGAGGATCTGGTAGCTGAACTCGGTGAACGAGATGCCCTCGTCACTGGCCAGCCGGCGCGCGACCGTGTCCTTGGCCAGCATGGTGCCGAGCCGGTAGTGCTTGCCGATCTCGCGCAGGAAGTCGATGGCGGTCAGCCCGTCGGTCCAGTCGAGGTTGTTGACCATGCGGGCGGCGTGCTCGCCCCCGAAGTCGAGGAAGGGCTCGATCTGCGACCGGAGACGCTCGGTCCACTCGGCGACCACGGCGCGGTCGTTGAGCGTTCGCTCCCCCGACATCCGGGGGTCCCCGATGAGCCCGGTGGCACCGCCGACCAGCGCGAGGGGGCGGTGCCCGGCGAGCTGCAGGTGGCGCAGCGTGATGAGCTGGACGAGGTGGCCGTGGTGGAGGCTCGGGGCGCTCGGGTCGAAGCCGCAGTAGTAGGTGACGGGCCCCTCGGCGAGTGCGGCGCCGATGGCGTCGCGGTCCGTGGTCTGGGCGATGAGCCCGCGCCACTCGAGCTCGTCGAGGATGTCACTCACGTTGCTTGCCTCCTGATCGGTGAGGACCGGGGACCGGCCCGGGGTCTAGTGTGCCTCGTCCGCTCCGGTGGATCGTTCCCGTTCCAGCCGACGCGACGGGTCCGGTGCTATCGACGACGACGACGCACGCCGGGCCGGTAGGTCGAGACGGTGGGGTCGTCGGTGAGCCAGAAGCGCCACGGGAACGCCTCGGCGTCGCCGCCGGGGCCTGCGACGCCGACCCGTGGTCCGGTCTGCACCCGCGCCGCGGGCCGGTCCGGCCCGGACAGCTCGGCGCGTCCTCCGGCGCTGAGCGTCACGCCGTTGTCCTCGCCCGTCAGGCCCAGCGCCTGGGCCATCCTGGCCGGCCCGCGCGCGAGGTCGATGTCGCGGCGGGCAGCCGCCCGGCGGGACCGGGCGAGCTCGAGCCCGTCGACGACCTCGCCGCCGCGCAGCAGCACCGCGCTGGCGCGGCCCTCCTCGCCACACACGACGTTCGCGCACCAGTGCATGCCGTAGGTGAAGTAGACGTAGAGCCGGCCGGGCGGCCCGAACATCACCTCGGTGCGCGGGGTGAGCCCGCGGTAGGCGTGCGAGCCCGGGTCGTTGCCGCCGTCGTAGGCCTCGACCTCGGTGAGGCGGACCGTCACCGCGCCCCGGTCGTCGCGCACGGTGAGGTGCGCGCCGAGCAGGCGCGGTGCCACGTCGAGCGAGGTGCGGGTGAGGTCGAGCGCGGTCACGACGCGGCCGGTGCTCCGCTCTGCGTGCCGGCCCACTCCCGCAGCCGGCCGAGCTGGGCCCGGGCGCCCCGAAGCTGCTCGGCCACCCGGTCCGGCGCGGTCCCGCCGCGCCCGTTGCGCGACGCGACGGAGCCCTCGACGGTGAGCACCGAGCGGACCTCCGCCGAGAGGTGCGGGGAGATCCGCGCGAGCTCGGCGTCGGTGAGGTCGGCGAGCTCCTTGTCCGCCTCCTCGCACACCCGCACACAGGCCCCGGCGATCTCGTGGGCGTCCCGAAACGCCACGCCCTCGCGCACGAGCCACTCGGCGATGTCGGTGGCCAGGGAGAAGCCCTGCGGCGCGAGCTCGGCCATCCGCTCCGTCTCGAACGTGAGGGTGGCAACCATGCCGGAGACCGCGGGCAGCAGCACGGACAGGGTGTCGACGCCGTCGAACACCGGCTCCTTGTCCTCCTGCAGGTCACGGTTGTACGCGAGCGGCAGGCCCTTGAGCGTGGCGAGCAGCCCGGTGAGGTCACCGATGAGCCGGCCCGCCTTGCCGCGGGCGAGCTCGGCGACGTCGGGGTTCTTCTTCTGCGGCATGATCGAGGAGCCGGTGGAGAAGGCGTCGTCGAGACGGACGAAGCCGAACTCACGGGTGGCCCAGACGACGACGTCCTCGCTGATCCGCGACAGGTTCACGCCGACCATGGCGACGACGAAGGCGAACTCGGCGACGACGTCCCGCGCGGCGGTGCCGTCGATCGAGTTCTCCACCGAGTCGGCGAAGCCGAGGTCCGCGGCCACCGCGCGCGGGTCGAGACCGAGCGACGAGCCGGCGAGCGCGCCGGAGCCGTAGGGCGAGATGGCGGCCCGCCGGTCCCAGTCCGCCCAGCGCTCGACGTCGCGCAGCAACGGCCACGCGTGCGCGAGGAGGTGGTGGGCCAGCAGCACCGGCTGGGCGTGCTGGAGGTGGGTGCGTCCCGGCATGACGGCACCCGGGTGTGTGTCCGCCTGGTCGACGAGAGCGGCGACGACGTCGAGCACCCCGTCGGCGAGGAGGCGGGCCTGCTCCCGCAGGTAGGAGCGCACGAGCGTGGCGATCTGGTCGTTGCGCGACCGCCCGGCGCGCAGCTTGCCGCCCAGCTCGGGCCCAGCCCGCTCGATGAGGCCGCGCTCGAGCGCGGTGTGGACGTCCTCGTCGTCGGGCTGCGGGGCGAAGGAGCCGGAGACGACGTCGGCCTCCAGCCGGTCCAGCGCGGCCAGCATGCCGGTGAGCTCGGCGTCGTCGAGCAGGCCGGCGGTCGCCAGCGCCCGGGCGTGGGCCCGGGACCCGGCGATGTCGTGGCGGGCCAGCCGCCAGTCGAACTGCGTGGAGCGGGACAGCTCGGTGAGGGCGTCGGCCGGCCCGCCGGAGAAGCGCCCTCCCCACAGGCTCAGCGGCGCCTCAGCCATGGTCGGCGGCCTCCAGCTCGGTGCCCTGGCCGAGGTCGACCGCGTTGCCGAAGGTCGCGTCCCGGGCGGCGGAGAGCTTGGACGTCATGCCGTAGATCTCGATGAAGCCCTTGGCGTTGGACTGGTCGAAGGTGTCTCCGGAGTCGTACGTGGCGAGGTTGAAGTCGTAGAGGCTGGAGTCGCTGCGGCGGCCGGTGACGACGGCACGGCCCCCGTGCAGGAGGAGGCGGATGTCGCCGGAGACGTAGCGCTGGGTGTCGTCGATGAACACGTCCAGGGACCGCTTGAGCGGGGAGAACCACTGGCCGTCGTAGACGAGCTCGGTCCAGCGCTGGTCGACACCCTTCTTGAAGCGGGCCTGCTCGCGCTCGACGGTGACGTTCTCCAGCTCCTGGTGGGCGGTGATGAGCGCGATGGCGCCGGGGGCCTCGTAGACCTCGCGGGACTTGATGCCGACGAGGCGGTCCTCGACGATGTCGATGCGGCCCACGCCCTGGGCGCCGGCGCGACGGTTGAGCTCCTGGATGGCCTGGAGCGGAGTCACCGGCACGCCGTCGAGAGCGACCGGGACGCCCTCCTCGAAGGTGATGACAACCTCGTCGGGGACCGGAGGGAAGGCCGGGTCGTCGGTGTAGCTGTAGACGTCCTTGGTGGGGGCGTTCCAGATGTCCTCGAGGAAGCCGGTCTCGATGGCCCGGCCCCAGACGTTCTGGTCGATGGAGAAGGGGTTGTTCTTCGTCGTCTCGATGGGCAGCTGGTGGCGCTGGGCGTAGTCGATGGCGACGTCGCGGGTGAGCGCGAGGTCACGGACCGGGGCCAGGCACTTGAGGTCCGGGGCGAGGGAGGTGATGCCGACCTCGAAGCGCACCTGGTCGTTGCCCTTGCCGGTGCAGCCGTGCGCGACCGTCGTGGCACCGAACTGGCGGGCGGCGCGCACGAGGTGCTTGACGATGACGGGGCGGGAGAGCGCCGAGACCACCGGGTAGCGGTCCTGGTAGAGGGCGTTGGCCTTGAGCGCCGGCATGCAGTACTCGGTGGCGAACTCCTCACGTGCGTCGGCGACGTAGGCCTCCACCGCGCCGCAGTCGAGCGCGCGCTGGCGGATGACGTCGAGGTCCTCGCCTCCCTGGCCGACGTCGACGGCCACGGCGATGACCTCGGCGCCGGTCTGCTCCCCGATCCAGCCGATGGCCACCGAGGTGTCCAGCCCGCCGGAGTATGCGAGGACGATCCGCTCCTTGCCGGAGGCGGAGGCGGTGGCGGGGGCGGTGCTCTCAGTCATGCGTGGTCTCTTTCGATGGATGGTGCGGTGGGACGCCCGTTCGCGGCACGGGCCGCAACGGGGTTGCTGGGGGCGGCCAGGGACAGGAGCCGGTCGGTGAGATCGGCGCCGGCCTCCGGGTCGCGGGCGATGACGAGGACGGTGTCGTCCCCGGCGATGGTGCCGAGGACACCGGGCAGGACCGCGGTGTCGACGGCGGAGGCGAGCAGCTGGGCGGCGCCGGCGGGGGTGCGGAGCACGACGAGCGCGCCGGCGTGGTCGGCAGAGACGAGCAGCTCGCCGCACCAGCGCGCCAGGCGGGCGGCACCGTGCCCCTCCTCGGGGGCCACCGGCGGGGCCATCGCCCCGGCGGCTCCCTCCTGGGGCAGGGCGTAGACCTGCCGGCCGTCCGGCGTCGGGACCTTGCCGGCGCGCAGCTCGACGAGGTCCCGGGACAGGGTGGCCTGGGTGACCTGGACGCCGTGGTCGGCCAGCTGGGCGCTGAGCTCGCTCTGGGAGGAGATCCGCTGCTGGCTGAGCAGGCGCGCGATGAGCGCGTGACGCGCCGGCCGGGTGACCGGGATGCTCATGTCAGCCCGCCCAGCAGGTGGAGCAGGACGGCCTTCTGGGCGTGACGACGGTTCTCCGCCTCGTCCCAGATGACCGACCGGTCGCCGTCGACGACCTCCGCGGTCGCCTCCAGCCCCCGGTAGACGGGCAGGCAGTGGAGGAAGACCGCGTCGTTGCCACGGGCCATGAGGTCCTCGTCGACGCGGTAGGGCACGAAGGGCGACTCGCGGTCGCCCGCCTCCTGCTCCTGCCCCATCGACACCCACGTGTCGGTGGCGACCGCCGTGACCCCGTCGACGGCCTCCCGGGCGTCGGTCGTGACAAGGACGCTGCCGCCGGTCCGGGAGGCGATCGCGTGGGCGCGGTCGACGACGGCGGGGTCGGGCGCGTAGTCCGCGGGGGCGCCGATCCGCACGTCCAGGCCTGCCGTCACCCCGCCGAGCAGGTAGGAGTGGGCCATGTTGTTCGCGCCGTCACCCAGGTAGGCGAGGGAGCGCCCGGCCAGCGCGGGGCCCTCGGCGGCCAGGCCGCCGCAGTGCTCGGCGACGGTCTGCAGGTCGGCCAGCACCTGGCACGGGTGGAACTCGTCGGTCAGCGCGTTGACGACCGGGACGGCGCTGACCGCGGCCGCGCGCTCGAGCCCGGCCTGGGCGTAGGTCCGCCACACGATGGCGGCCACGTGCCTGTCGAGGACGCGCACCGTGTCCTCGACGGACTCGCCGCGCCCGGACTGGGTCGTGGCGGAGTCGAGCACGAGGGGGTAGCCGCCGAGCTCGTGGACGCCGACGGAGAAGGAGACCCGGGTGCGCGTGGAGGCCTTGTCGAAGATGACGGCGACCGCCCGGCCCTCGAGGGGGCGGGGCGCGACGGCCCC
The DNA here is from genome assembly GCF_035607575.1 of Georgenia sp. H159. NCBI lineage: Bacteria > Bacillati > Actinomycetota > Actinomycetes > Allobogoriellales > Allobogoriellaceae > Georgenia > Georgenia sp. H159. Next base: position 6,671 of record NZ_JAYDZY010000013.1, read on the forward strand.
GGACTTGAGCTGCTGGGCGAGCTCGAGGACGGCGCGCTGGGCGTCGGGGGTGAGGTCGTCGTCGCGCAGGAAGTGGGTGGTCACTCGGCACCTCCGGTGTGGAGCACGGTGGGCAGGTCGGTGAGGAACTGGGCGGCCTGGTCCTGGCCGAGGATGAACGGCGGGGCGAGCCGGACGGCGTCGGGGGCGACGGGGTTGACGATGTAGCCGGCCGCGAGCGCCGCCTGGGCGACCTGCGCGGCGACCGGCCGGTCGAGCATGACCGCCAGGAGCAGGCCTTCCCCGCGGACGCCCGCGACGAGCGGGTGCCCGAGCGCGGCGATGCCGTCGGCCAGCTGCCGGCCACGCTGGGTCACGGCGGAGAGGAGGCCGTCGCGCTCGATGACGTGGATGGTGGCCAGGGCCGCGGCCGAGGCGACCGGGTTCCCGCCGAAGGTGCTCCCGTGCTGGCCGGGCCCGAGCAGCGTCGCGGCCCGCTCCCCCAGGGCGACGACGGCGCCGATGGGCAGCCCGCCCGCCAGGCCCTTGGCGAGGACGACGACGTCGGGCACGACGCCGCCACCGACGTGGTCGTGGTGGTGGGCCATCCAGCGGCCGGTGCGGCCCATGCCCGTCTGCACCTCGTCGAGGACGAGCAGCGCCCCGTGGCGCGACGTGAGCTCGCGGGCGGCGGCGAGGTAGCCGGGCGGCAGCGGACGCACCCCGGCCTCGCCCTGGAGCGGCTCGAGGACGAGGGCGGCGACGTCGTCGTCCATGGCGGCGGCGAGCGCGTCGACGTCGCCGAAGGGCAGGTGCTCCACGCCGCCGGGCAGGGGGGCGAACGGGTCGCGGTAGGCAGCCTTGTGGGTGAGGGCCAGGGCGCCCATGGTGCGGCCGTGGAAGGCTCCCTCGAGCGCGAGGATCCGCGGGCGGGTGCCCTCCCCGTGGCGCCGGGCGAGCTTGAAGGCCGCCTCCATCGCCTCGGTGCCGGAGTTGGCGAGGAAGACCCGGGACCCGGCGGGAGCGCCGCCCGGCTCGACGATCTCCAGCAGCCGCTCCGCGAGGTGCACCTGGGTGGGGGTGGCGAAGAAGTTGGAGACGTGGCCGAGGGTCCCGAGCTGCGCGGACACGGCCGAGACGAGCGTGGGGTGCGCGTGGCCGAGGGAGTTGACGGCGATGCCGGCGAGCAGGTCGAGGTAGCGCCCGCCGTCGGCGTCCCACACCCAGGCGCCCTCGCCGCGCACGAGGACGCGCTGCGGCGGGCCGAAGGTGTTCATCAGGGCGTTGCCGTAGCGCTCGGCCCACACGGTGGCGGACTGGTGCGTCTCGAGGACGATGTCGGTCACGGGACCTCCGGGTGGGTGGACGTGCTGGCCCAGTCGGGCAGGACGAGGGTGCCCACGCCCTCGTCGGTGAAGATCTCCAGCAGCACCGAGTGCGGCTGGCGGCCGTCGATGATGTGCGCCTGCGGCACCCCGCCGCGCACGGCACGCAGGCAGGCCTCCATCTTGGGGACCATCCCGGACTCGAGGTCGGGCAGCATGAGGCTGAGGTCGGCGGCGGTGATGCGGCGCACGATCGAGGAGCGGTCGGGCCAGTCGCGGTAGAGGCCCTCGACGTCGGTGAGGACGACGAGCTTGCGCGCTCCGAGGGCGACGGCGAGGGCGGCGGCCGCGGTGTCGGCGTTGACGTTGAGCACCTGGGTCCGGTCGCGGACGTCGGGCGCGATGGTGGAGATCACCGGGATGCGGCCGGCGGCGAGGAGGTCGTCGACGGCGGCCGGGTGGACCTCGACGACGTCGCCCACCAGGCCCACGTCGACCGGCTCGCCGTCGACGACGGCGGTGCGGCGCTCGGCGCGCAGCAGGCCGCCGTCCTCCCCGGATATGCCCACCGCGTGGGCGGTCTTCTCGTTGAGCAGCGAGACGAGGTCGCGCTGCACCTGGCCGGTGAGCACCATCCGGACGACGGCCATGGCCTCGGGGGTGGTGACCCGCAGCCCGCCGCGGAACTCCGAGGCGATCTGCAGGCGGTCGAGCATGGAGGAGATCTGCGGGCCGCCGCCGTGGACGACCACGGGCTGCATGCCGACCTGGTGGAGGAAGTGGACGTCGGCGGCGAAGGCGCGCTGGAGGCGCTCGTCGACCATCGCGTTGCCGCCGTACTTGATGACGACGCGGGTGCCGGAGAAGCGCTCGAGCCAGGGCAGCGCCTGGATGAGCACCTCGGCCTTCTGGTCGGGGCGCAGACTGTCGGGGAGCTCGCTCATGTGGAGTACGCGCTGTTCTCGTGGACGTAGTCGTGCGTGAGGTCGTTGGTCCACACCGTCGCCTCCGCGTCACCCGCGTGCAGGTCGATGTCGATGTGCACCTCCCGGTGGGCGGCGAGGTCGACGGTGGAGGGGTCCGCGGCGGGCCCGCTCGCCCGGCACACCTGGACGCCGTTGATCGTCACGTCGAGCCGGGTGGGGTCGAAGGGTGCGACGTCCTCCGGGACGGTGCCGACCTGCGCGATGATGCGGCCCCAGTTCGGGTCGTTGCCGAAGATCGCGGCCTTGACGAGGTTGGAGCGGGTGACGGCGCGGGCCACGGCCACGGCGGCGTCCTCGCTGCTCGCACCGACGACGCGCACCGCGACGTCGTGGCTCGCTCCCTCCGCGTCGGCGATGAGCGCGCGGGCGAGCCGCGCGCAAACCTCGCGGACGGCGGCGGCGAAGGCCGCGGGGTCGGGGGCTGCTCCGCTGGCACCGGACGCGAGGAGGGTGACGGTGTCCGACGTGGACATCGCACCGTCGGAGTCGATGCGGTCGAAGGTCGTGCGGGTCGCGGCCCGGAGGGCTGCGTCTGCCTGCTCCGCGTCGACCACGGCGTCGGTCGTGACGACGACGAGCATGGTGGCGAGCGAAGGAGCGAGCATCCCGGCCCCCTTGGCCATCCCGCCGACCGTCCACGTTCCGGTCTCGTCCTCCACGGTGACGTGCGCCGTCTTGGGCACCGTGTCCGTGGTCATGATCGCGGTCGCGGCGTCGTGCCCACCGTCGGCGGACAGGGCCGCGATCGCGGGGCCGATGCCGGCGAAGAGCTTCTCGTGGGCGAGCCGGACGCCGATGAGGCCGGTGGAGCAGACGACGACGTCACCCGCGCCGATCCCGAGCCCCTCGGCGACCCTCTCGGCGGTCCCGTGGGCGTCCTGGAAGCCCTCGGGCCCGGTGAAGACGTTGGCCCCGCCGGAGTTGAGCACGACGGCGCCGATGACGCCGTCGGACGCGACCTGACGCGACCAGAGCACGGGGGCGCCGACGACCCGGTTGGAGGTGAAGACCGCGGCGCCGGTGCGGAGCGGTCCGTCGTTGACGACGACGGCCAGGTCGGGCCTGCCCGACGCCTTGAGACCTGCCGTGGTGCCCGACGCCCGGAACCCGGCCGCCGCCGTGACTCCCGCCGAGACTACGCCCTCGCTCACGGCGCCACCCCCACGGTGGTGAGGCCCGCGTCCTCGGGCAGCCCGAGCGCGAGGTTCATCGACTGGACGGCCGCGCCGGCGGTGCCCTTGCCGAGGTTGTCGATGGCGCAGACGACGACGACGCGTCCGGCCCGTTCGTCGACGGTCACCTGGACGTGGGCGGTGTTCGTGGCCAGCGTCGCGGCCGTCGTCGGCCACTGCCCCTCGGGCAGCAGGCGGACGAACCTCTCCGCGGCGTAGGCGCCGGACCAGGCCTCCCGGACGTGGTCGGGCGTCGCCCCCGCCGCGAGCGGGGCCGAGACGGTGGCGAGGATTCCCCGGGCCATCGGCACGAGCGTCGGGGTGAAGGACAGGCGGACGTCGGCGGCGCCTGCGCGGCGCAGGTTCTGCTCGATCTCGGGGACGTGCCGGTGGCTCCCGCCGACGCCGTACGGCGTGGCGGTGCCCAGGCCCTCGCTCGCGAGGAGGTGCGGCTTGAGCGACTTCCCGGCGCCGGAGTACCCGTTGGCAAGGACCGCGACGACGTCGCTCGGGTCGACGACACCCGCGCTCACGCCGGGCTGGAGGGCGAGGGTGACCGCGGTGACGTTGCAGCCGGGCACCGCGATCGTCCGCGCGTCGCGAAGGATCTGCCGCTGCGCGGCGGCGGTCCCCGACTCCCCCGCGTGACGGAGCTCGGCGAGCCCGTACGGCCACGCCCCGGCGAAGGTGCCGCCGTAGAACTGGTCCCACGACTCGGCGTGCTCGAGGCGGTGGTCGGCGCCGCAGTCGACGAGCAGCGGTGCCGGCCCCCCGAGGGCGCTCAGCGCGTCGGTGAGCTCACCGGACGCGCCGTGCGGCAGCGCGAGGACGACGACGTCGTGCTGGGCGAGCCGGGCGGGCTCGGTCGGCTCCAGGACGCGGTCGGCGAGGGGCAGCAGGTGCGGCTGGTGCCGGCCCAGGCTGTCGCCGGCGCTGGCGTTGGCGGTGAGGGCACCGATCTCGACGTCGGGGTGCGCGAGGAGGAGGCGCAGGACCTCACCCCCGGCGTACCCGCTGGCCCCGGCTACGGCTACTGACACAGTCACCCGCATAACTATACACAGTGGTGAATGGCTCGCCAGTCAGTGGCCGCCCGTGTCGGCGCCCGGCGTCACCCGGAGGTGGCGAGGTGCTCGCTGAGCTCGGTGTCGATGAGGCGGGCCCAGGTCTTGACCGCGTCCCAGTCGCGCTGGTCCCCCTCCGCGGCGCGGGTGAGGCGGGTGACCGAACGCTCCCGGAGGTTGAGGAGCGTGGGGTCCAGGCGGCCGGGGAAGGTCGCGGTCCCCACCGGGTCGATCGCCTCGACGATCCGGGCCTCGACCTTCTCGGGCTCGTCGGCCTCGGCGCCGGCGAGGCCGACGGAGAACACCCAGGTCGGCAGGGTGGCGAGGGCGGCGCGGTGACGCTCGGCGAAGTCGCGCGCCGGTGCCATCCAGCGCGACATGTACACGGCGGAGCCGAGCACGACGGCGTCCGCACCGCCGATGCCGGCCGCGTCGATCGGCTCCCGTCGCACGACGTGCCCGAGGGACTCGAGCTCGCCCGCGATCGTGTCCGCGATCTCGGCGGTCGAGGAGTGCTTCGAGGCGGCGACGACGAGGATGTCCATGCCTCCACTGTGCCGGGCGGCACAGCTACGCGCGAGGGACTTTCGTCCGTTCTGCCCGGTCCGGGAGCCACACGTCGAGGTCGTGCTCGAGGCCCAGGAACGCGCCGTACCGCGCGGCGGCCTCCTCGAGGGCGGCGAGCTCCGGCGGCCGCAGGGGACGGTAGGGCATCACCTCGAACCGCACCCGGGACCCGACGGTCCGCTTCATGCCCCCGACCAGCTGCGCGTCGACGAGCGCCATCCCGATCGCCGTCTCCCGGCCGCGCGGGGCGATCCCCTCCGCGTCGAGGACCATGCGGCTGTCCTGGTAGCCGCGGTAGGTCTCGTCGAGGATCTGCAGCAGGTGACCCACGGGCCGGCCGGCGTCGCGGGGTGGCTCCGCGTCCGGGGCGTGCCAGAAGGTCCGCCCGTCGTGGGTGAAGGACGCGAGCCGGTCCCGGTTGAGCTCCAGCCCAAGCCGCACGTCGGTGAGCGTGAGCGTCGCCCAGTAGGCGAGGTCGCGCTCGGTGGCGGGGCCGTGCCCCGAGACGTAGCGGCGCGTGAGCTCGGCCAGCGCCTCCTCGCGGTCCAGGTGCACGGGCGCCGTCACCCGGTCGGCGAACAGCGCGTACGTGTGCGTGCTGCCCCGCTCGCGCCCGGAGCAGACGAGCCGGTCGAGCTCGGTGAGGGCGAGCAGCAGCATGAGCTCGTGACCGCTGATCTCGAGCCCGTCGGCGCTCAGCGCCTCGGTGAGCTCGGCGCGGTCCTGGTCGGTGCGGGCGCCGAGGCTCTCCGTCACCACCGTGACCGCCCGGTCGAGCTGCTCGGTGGTCCACCCGTGGAGGTCGGTGAGCTGCCGCAGGACGACGGGCCGGACCCGCGGCGCCGTCAGCTCGATGAGCCAGCTCGCGTCGGCGGCGGCCACGACGTGCCAGGTCGGGCGGAGCACGTGGGTGCGGATGACCTCGCCGGCGTCGAGCAGCGAGTCGAGCTCGCCGGCGTCGGGCCGGGCGGTCCGGCAGGCGACGGCCCACGCCGCCTGGCTGCGGTTCTCGGCCTGGACGGCGAGCAGACCGCCGACCGCGTCCAGGGCCGTCGGGGCGTGCGGCTCGACGAGGCGCTGGCTGCGCAGCCGCCACCGTGCGATGTCGTGGTCGCTCAGCATGGAAGGAACCCTAGGACCGGATGCGGTCAGCGGGCGTCCTCATTCGACCGGAGCCACTGGAGCACCGCGAGCACCCGGCGGTGGTCGTCACCGGAGGGCGGCAGGTCGAGCTTGTCCAGGATGGCGGCGACGTGCTTCTCCACCGCGTTGGCGGTGACGACCAGCGCCCGGGCGATGGCGCCGTTGGTCCGTCCCTCGGCCATGAGCGCGAGCACCTCCCGCTCCCGCGGCGTGAGGCGGTCCAGCGGCCGCGCGCGCCGAGCGGCGGGTGTAGACCACCACGGCGGGCCGGCGGGCGGGTCCGGGCGCCGGGAGGTGCGTCGAGGGGAGCATGCTCCCAGCCTTCGCCTCCGCCGGGCCCGGATCACTGGTGCCTCCCGGCGTCCTCGCCCGGGGGCACGCCCTACCGGGAGGGAGGTGGGCACCCCCTCGGGTCGCGGGGACGCACGGTCTCCAGTTGCATGGGGGTTCCCGACGAAGAGGAGCTAGTCATGGAACCGTGGATCTGGATCGTCATCGGCGTCGTCGTGCTGGCGATCGTCATCGCCCTCGTGCTGACGGCCACCAAGAAGCGCAAGCAGCGTGAGCAGGAGGAGCGTGCCCTCCGCGAGCGCGAGAACCGCGAGCACGCCCGCGACCTGCGCAGGCACGCCGAGGACCAGGACATCTCCGCGCGGGAGCGGGAGGCGGCCGCCCTCCAGGCACAGGCCGACGCGCAGCGGGCCAAGGTGGAGGCCGAGCGCAAGGAGCAGGAGGCGCGTCAGCGCACCGAGTCGGCCGACGAGGTGCGGGCCCAGGTCGAGCGTGAGCGCGCCGACGCGGACGCGCTGGACCCCGACCTGACCGGTGACTCGCTGGACGAGCGCCACCCCGCAGAGGGCCCGACCCACGGCCGGCACGCCGCGGACGGCGACGTGACCCGCGAGGGCGGCTCGTCCGCGACTCGCTGACCGCGCCCGGTCGGGGGGCACCGGTCGAGTCCCGCACGGTCCCCGCGAGCACCTCTGCTCGCGGGGACCGAGCACGTCAGGCGGGTGGTGCGACGACCCGCAGGCGGCGCTCGTCCGGCCCCAGGCCCCGGGCGGCGAGCGCGCGCAGCGACTCCGGGGTGTCCGCCCCGGCACGGAGGTAGCAGCCGGACAGCGCGTCCAGCTCCCCGCGGGCGACCGAGACGGCGAGGGCGACGACCTCCGCGGGTTCGGTCCACTCGGTGCGGTCCTCGTGGGCCCGCATGGACGCGGTCATGTCGGTACGCACGACCCCCGGCGCGAGCTCGAAGGCGCGCAGGCCGCTGCCGAACCCGGCCTCGTGCAGCGCACCGCCGATGCGGAACAGCGCCGTCTTGGACACGTAGTACGCCGATGCCTCGGGCGCGTCACGGGTACCGGCGCCCGAGTTCAGGTTGACGACGCGGCCGCCGCCGCGCGCCAGCATCCCGGGCGCGACGGCGTGAGCGAGCAGGAACGGACCGCGGACGTTGGTCTCGACGACCGCCCACCACCGCTCCGGGTCGGCCTCCCACAGCGGGACCTCGGGGTCGATGACGCCGGCGTTGTTGACGAGCAGGTCGATGGAGCCCAACCCGGTCTCGGCCGTGGCGACGGCGCGGCCCACGGCGTCCGCGTCGGTGACGTCCGCGGTGAGGACGACGGCCCGCCGTCCGGCCGCCTCGACCTCCTCCGCGGTCGACACGAGCAGCCGCTCGTCCCGGGCGAGCAGCGCGACGTCCAGCCCGGCCCGCGCCAGGCCGATGGCCAGCTCGCGGCCGATCCCCCGGGACGCACCGGTGACCAGCGCCGTCTGGGCGGCGGGAACCTCAGCCACGGAGCACCGCCCCGACCCGCTCGGTGGCGAGCGTGACGATCCGGTCGCGCACCGCGGCGGTCTCCTCCGCCGTCAGCGTGCGGTCCGCGGCGCGCAGCCGCAGCGCGAAGGCCAGCGACTTCTTCCCCTCGCCGAGCTGCTCGCCGGTGTAGACGTCGAAGAGGCGCACCTCCTCGCCGAGCTCCCCGGCACCCTCGCGGACGACGGCGAGGACCTCGGCGGCGGGCACGGCCTCGTCGACGACGAGCGCGATGTCCTCCTTGCCCGGCGGGTAGGTGGACACCGGCGTGGGCTGGACCGGCTGGTCGTGCCCGGCGGCGGTCAGCGCGTCGAGGTCGAGCTCGAAGGCGACGGCGTCGGGAGGCAGGTCGAAGGCGGCGACGACACGCGGGTGCAGCTGCCCGGCGTGTCCGACCACCCGACCACCAGCCGACACCGCGGCGCACTGGCCGGGGTGCCAGGGGGCGTGCTCGGCGGCGGCGAGCTCGACGCTCACACCGACCGCGCCGGCCACGGCGTGGACGGCGTCGACGGCGTCGGCCCAGTCGGCCCGGCGGCCGGGGCCACGCACGCCGTCGGGGACGATCGCGCCGGTGAGGACGCCGGCGACGTGTCGCGGCTGGCGCGGGACGGCGGCGTGCAGGGCGGCGATCTCCGCCGGCGACGGGCGGCGGTCCACGCCCGGTGAGGACGCGGTGCCCACCCCTGCGGGACGGGTGACCAGGCCCAGCTCGAAGACGCGGGTGTCCTCCAGGCCGCGGCTGACGTTGCGGCGCGCGGTGTCGAGCAGCGAGTCGAGCAGCGAGGTGCGCATGGCGGGCGCGTCCTCGGCCATCGGGTTCGCCAGGCGCAGGGTCAGGCGCCGCTCGTCGTCGGCAGGCAGCTGCTGGCGGTCGTGGGTGTCGCCGACGAACGGGTAGGACAGCACCTCGACGAGGCCGACGTCGGCCAGGGCGCGGGCGACGTCGCGGCGGTGACGCTGCCCGGGCGTGAGCCCGCGGCCCGCCGGGGCGGCCGGCAGGATCGAGGGGATCGTGTCGTAGCCGGCCAGGCGCGCGACCTCCTCGACGAGGTGGGCCGGGCCCACGAGGTCGGGACGCCAGCTCGGCGGGGTCACGGTGACGACGCCCTCGGCGTCGGCCTCGGTGACGGTCGCGCCGATGCGGGTGAGCAGCTCGACCACCTGGGCGGCCGGGTAGTCGACGCCGGTGAGCCGGCGGGGCTCGTCCAGGCGCAGCCGCACGGGCGAGGGACGGGAGGTGGCGTCGAGGTCGCTGACGGCCGGGTCGGCCGTGCCGCCGCCGTGCTCGACGAGGAGGTCGACGACGCGCTGGGCGGCCACCGCCTGCAGCTCGGGGTCCACCCCGCGCTCGAACCGCTTGGCGGCCTCGCTCGGCAGCTTGTGCCGGCGCGCGGTGCGGGCGACCGAGACGGGGTCGAAGTGCGCGGCCTCGACGAGGACGTCGGTGGTACCGGGACCGACCTCGGTCTCCGCCCCGCCCATGACGCCGGCGAGGCCGAGGACGTGGCTGCCGCGGGCGCCACCCGGGGAGTCGGTGATGAGGAGGTCCTCGGGGTGCAGGGTGCGGCGCACGTCGTCGAGGGTGGTCAGCTCCTCCCCCGGCGCGGCACGGCGCACGACGACCGGCGCGCTCACGGCGGCGAGATCGTAGGCGTGCAGCGGCTGGCCGAGGTCGAGCATGACGTAGTTGGTCACATCGACGGCCAGGGAGATCGGGCGCATGCCCGCCTGGACGAGCCGCTCGGTGAGCCACGACGGCGACGGCGCGGCCGGGTCGATGCCACGCACGACGCGCGTGACGAAGCGGTCGCAGCCGACGTTCCCGTTCACGGGCGCGGCGTCGTCGACCTCGACGGCGAAGCCGTCCTCGGTGGCGGCCGGCGGCGGCCCGGCGGGGAGGTTCTCCGGCAGGCCGGGGTCGGTGAAGGCCGCCCCGGTCGCGTGGGAGTACTCGCGGGCGACGCCGCGCATGGCGAAGCAGTAGCCGCGGTCGGGGGTCACGTTGATCTCGAGGACCTCCGCTCCCAGGCCGAGCAGCGCGACCGCGTCCGCGCCCGGGGACGGCGTCGGGACGTCGGGGAGGAACTCGCCCAGCACGATGATGCCCTCGTGGTCCTCGCCCAGGCCGAGCTCGCGCGCGGAGCAGATCATGCCGTCGGACGTGTGCCCGTAGGTCTTGCGGGCGGCGATGTGGAAGTCGCCGGGCAGCGTCGTGCCGGGCAGGGCGACGACGACGTCGTCACCGACGGTGAAGTTGTGGGCGCCGCAGACGATCCCCCGGGAGGGCACATCGGCGGGCTCCTTGCCCTCGCCGGGGGCGTCGTTGTGCTCGGGTCCGACGTCGACGCGACAGTAGTTGATCGCCTTGCCGTTCTTGTGCTCCTCGGTGACGACCGAGAGCACGCGGCCGACGACGAGCGGGCCGGTGACGGCGGGCGGGATGATGTCCTCCTCCTCCAGCCCCACGCGCACGAGGTCCGCGGCGAGGTCGGCGGCGGTGGTGCCCTCGGGCACGGCGACGTGGTCGGCGAGCCAGGTCAGCGGGACGTACGGCATGTCAGTGCCCCTTTCCGGTGGTGCCGAACTGGAGGGAGAAGCGGACGTCGCCCTCGACGATGTCGTGCATGTCGGCGATGCCGTGGCGCAGCATGAGCGTGCGCTCGGTCCCCAGGCCGAAGGCGAAGCCGGTGTAGACGTCCGGGTCGATGCCCGCGGCGACGAGCACCTGGGGGTTGACCATCCCGCAGCCACCCCACTCGATCCAGCCCGGGCCGCCCTTCTTCTGCGGGAACCACAGGTCCATCTCGGCGCTGGGCTCGGTGAAGGGGAAGAAGCTCGGGCGCAGGCGGGTGCGGGCCTCGGGGCCGAACATCGCGCGGGCGAAGTGGTCGAGGGTGCCCTTGAGGTGGGCCATCGTCAGGCCCCTGTCCACGGCCAGCCCCTCGACCTGGTGGAAGACCGGGGTGTGGGTGGCGTCGAGGGCGTCGTTGCGGAAGGTCTTCCCGGGGCAGGCGATGTAGATGGGCAGCTCCCGGCTGAGCATCGTGCGCGCCTGGACCGGGGAGGTGTGGGTGCGCAGCACGAGGCCGGGGGTGTCCTGCTCGGCGGTGCCCTGGACGTAGAAGGTGTCGGCCATCTGCCGGGCCGGGTGGTCCGGGCCGTGGTTCAGGGCGTCGAAGTTCAGCCACTCGTGCTCGACCTCGGGCCCTTCGGCGATGTCCCAGCCCATGGCGGTGAAGAAGTCGCCGATCTCCTCGTGGAGGGTCTCCAGGGGGTGGCGGGCGCCGCGGGGGCGCCGCTCGACCGGAAGGGTGACGTCGACGCGCTCCTCGCGCAGCCGGCGCTCCTCCTCCTCGACCTCGAGCTCGGCCTGCCGGGCGGCGATCGCCTTCTGCAGGCGGCCACGGGCCTGGCCGAGGAGCTTGCCGGCGGTCGCCTTGTCCTTGGCCTCCAGCCGGCCGATCTCGCGGTTGGCGAGGGTGAGCGGGGCGTGGTCACCGGTGTGGGCGAGGCGTGCGGCCTTGAGCTCCTCGAGGGTGGTCGCCGCGGCGACGGCCGCGAGCGCCTCCTCGACGGCTGCTGCGACGCCGTCGGCGTCCAGCGGGGACAGGGGTGGGGGTGTCATGCGTACCTTCCGAGCGTCGTCGTGCCTGACGGCATCCAGCACAGGACTGTAGTCGTGCTGCCCGCTCGGGCTGGTCGACGTCCGCGACCGCGGGGACGTCGGTGCGCGTCAGCGCGTGACCCGAACGGGCCCGCTAAATCGACGCATGCACATGGCGACCATGCTGCCACACCCGGCCTCAGTGGCCCAGCGGAAAGCTCGCCACCACCTCGTGCTGGGGGCCGCCGCCCCGTCCGGCGCCGAGACGCGACTGGACCAGCTCGAGGCCCCGCGCCTCCCATACCGGACCGCGGTAGACCGACAGGGCGTGGGCGATGGCGGGCAGGTCGACCGCCGCCGGGCGCGTCGCGCGCCGCGAGCGGCTGCGGCGGCGCCGCTGGGCGGTCTCGCGCTGCTCGCGGGCGCTCAGTCGCGCCACCGTGAGGTGTGCCCGGTGCCGGTCGCGCGGCTCCAGCCGGGAGATCCCCTCCCCCGCCGCCTCCGCGTCGGCCATCAGCCGCACCAGGGCACGCTCGTCGTCGACCGCACGCACCCCCATCCACAGGGTCGCGCCGGAGAACACGCCCGCCCCGGTGACCTGGACACGCATCGGCGTCGTGCCGGCGGCGACGGCGGCGAGCGCGTCGGTGAGGTCGTCGAGCGCGCCGTCGGGCACCTCCCCGTAGAAGGCGAGCGTCACGTGCCGTTGCTCGGGCGCCACCCACCGCAGGGGTGGTGGGCCGTCGTCGAGCGGGACCGGCTCGACGCCCACGAGCGCCTGGTGGAGATGGTCGAGCGCGGCTGCCGGCGGCCGGAGGGACGCGAAGAGTCGCATCCCGCCATCGTGCCACCGAGTCCCTGTGATCCACGTCACGTCCGCGATAGGCTGGGGTATGCGCATCCACGACATCCTCCGCCGCAAGGGTGACTCGGTGGTCACCATCCGCAGCGACGCCACCCTGAGCGAGCTCCTCGACCTCCTCACCGAGCACCGGATCGGCGCCGTCGTGGTCTCCGACGCCGAGGGTGAGGCGACCGGAGTCGTCAGCGAGCGCGACGTCATCGTCCACCTGCAGGCCGAGGGCACGTCCCTCGGGGGCGTCCGGGTCCGGGACCTCATGACCGCGCCCCCGGTCACCTGCTCCCCCGACGACGACCTCGAGGCGCTCGCCCGCACGATGACCGAGCGCCGCATCCGCCACCTGCCCGTCCTCGTCGAGGGCAGGCTCGCCGGCGTCGTCAGCATCGGCGACGTCGTCAAGCAGCGCCTGGACCAGCTGCAGGACGAGCGCGACCAGCTCGTGGGCTACGTCCAGCAGGGCGGCTGACCCACCCGCCTACGACGTCGCGTCAGCGGCGCTGGGCGCGGGCCGACGCGTACAGGCACAGCGTGGCCGCCGTGGCCACGTTGAGGGACTCGGCGAGGCCGTGGATCGGCACGCCGACGACGGCGTCGGCCAGGGCACGCTCGTCCTCCCGCAGCCCGTGGGCCTCGTTCCCGAAGAGCCACGCGGTGGGGCGGCGCAGGTCCGGGTCCGTCGTCGCGGCGGGACCGGGGAGCAGGGCCCGGTCCGCCAGGTCGTCGAGGTCCCACGCGCCGTCGGCCGCGGCGGCAAGGACCTGGGCACCGTCCGCGCGCACCCGTGCGACCAGCTCCCCGACGTCCGCGACCGGGACCACCGGCAGGTGGAACAGGGAGCCGGCGGTCGCGCGCACCACCTTGGGGTTGGTCGGCTCCACGCTGCCGGGCCCGACGACGACGGCGTCGGCACCGGCGGCGTCGGCGGCCCGGATGACGGTGCCGAGGTTGCCCGGGTCCGCCGCCCACGGGAGCACGGCGACCAGCCGGAGACCTCCTGCGGGCAGCTCGGCCACGGGCTCGGCGTGGACGACGGCGAGCACGCCCTGGGCGTCCCCGCTCATCGCGGCGAGCACCTCGGTGGTCGTGAGGTGGACGTGCCGGACGGCGTCCCGTGCCTCGCGGAGGATCTCGGGGTGCCGTCCGGCCGCCTCGGCCGACAGGTAGAGGTCACGCACCCGCTCGGGCGCGTGACGCACCGCCTCCCGCACCCCCTGGGGACCCTCGACGAGGAACTGGGAGTGCCGCAGACGCACCGAACGCCCGGACAGCCGCTTGACCATCCGCACCCGATCGGATCGGGGGTTGGTCAGCAGGTCCGGGCGTTCGGTCATCGAGACGTCAGGCGGCGGGCGCGTTGACGTCCTCGGGCAGGTTCGCCTTGGCGACCGAGACGAGCGTGGCGAAGGCCGCCGCGTCGTTGACGGCCAGCTCGGCGAGCATGCGACGGTCGACCTCGACACCAGCGGCCTTGAGGCCCTGGATGAAGCGGTTGTAGGTCATGCCCTCGGCGCGGACCGCAGCGTTGATGCGCTGGATCCACAGCCGCCGGAAGTCACCCTTGCGGGCCTTGCGGTCGCGGTAGTTGTAGACCAGCGAGTGGGTGACCTGCTCCTTGGCCTTGCGGTAGAGCCGCGAGCGCTGCCCGCGGTAGCCGCTGGCGCGCTCGAGTGTCGTCCGGCGCTTCTTATGGGCGTTGACCGCCCGCTTGACGCGTGCCACGTCGTATCTCCTTTAGGTAGAAAGCGGCTTACTTGCCGAGCAGCTTCTTGATCCCGGGGGCGTCAGCCGCCGAGACCGCCTTGTCCAGGGCCAGGCGGCGGGTCCGCTTGCTGTTCTTGCCCTCGAAGAGGTGCCGGCGGTTCGCCTGCTCGCGCATGAGCTTGCCGCTCCCGGTGGTGCGGAAACGCTTCTTGGCACCGGAGTGCGTCTTGTTCTTCGGCATCGTCTTCCCTGTTCAGGCCGCGCCTGGGCGCGACCGGGTCTGCCGGCTGGCGCCGGTCCTGACAAACACGTAGCGGGCAGCTACGCCTCCTGCTGTGCCTCCGCGGCCGGCTGTGCGGCCTCGTCGGCGGGCTGTGCGGCCTGTGCCGCCTGCGCGGCCTCCTCGGCCTTCTTCTCGCGGGTGCGACGCTGGTCGCTCTTGGCGCCACCCTGCTTCTTCTTGTGCGGTCCGATGACCATGGTCATGTTCCGCCCGTCCAGGCGCGGGGTGCTCTCGACGAACCCGAGGTCGCTGACGTCCTCGGCGAGCCGCTGGAGCAGGCGCATGCCCATCTCCGGACGCGACTGCTCGCGGCCGCGGAACATGATCATGACCTTGACCTTGTCGCCTGCCGACAGGAACCGCACGACGTGACCCTTCTTGGTCGCGTAGTCGTGCGGGTCGATCTTCAGGCGGAACCGGATCTCCTTGAGCGAGGTGTTGGCCTGGTTGCGACGGGCGTCGCGCGCCTTCTGGGCCGACTCGTACTTGAACTTGCCGTAGTCCATGAGCTTGGCCACGGGCGGGCGCGCGTCAGGGGCGACCTCCACGAGGTCGAGGTCGGCCTCCTGGGCCAGACGCAGTGCGTCCTCGACACGGACGACACCCACCTGCTCGCCACCCGGTCCCACGAGACGGACCTCGGGCACGCGGATGCGGTCGTTGATACGGGGCTCGCTGATGTGCTGCTCCTCCTGCTCGTCGATAGCTGCGACGAAGAAGGCCTCCGTCCCAGGTGCGAACGGAGGCCTCACAGGGTCGCTGCACGGCTGGCGCCGTGCCGAGGGTTGCCCCTCAACGACCTGGACCAGGCCTCTGTCGCCCTTGCGGGACGGTCGAGACGAGGTGGGAGAAACTCCGCTTGCACGCCGGAACGTTCGTCCCGGCCGGTCAGTCTGAGAGAATATCAGACATGAGCAGCCGGACACAGAGCGAGCAGGAGTCTGCCCGGACCCCTGACGCGAGCCTACCGGCCGCTTCCACCGGGTCCGGGCGGGCCACCGCCCCGTCCGGGGGTCGCGACCGTGGCCGAGATCACCACCGCCGGTGGCCGGTCGTGGTCCTCGCCGTGGCCCTCGTCCTCGCCCTCACCGGCGTGGTCTACCTCGCACTCCTCTCCCAGGCGTGGTCCGACCGGGCCACCGAGCTCGACGGCGTCGCGCGGGAGCTGGGCACCGAGCTGGCCGACACCCGCGCCGAGCTCGAGGAGACCCAGAGCACCCTCGCCCTCGTCGACAGCCAGCTCGACGGCGCGCAGGAGCAGATCCACGAGCTCGCCGACACCGTGGCCCAGACGGGTGACGACCGGGAGATCCAGCGGCAGGTCGCCGAGTACCAGGCCGAGCTGTTCGCTGCCGCCACCGGCGTGACGGGCACGATGAGCCAGTGCATCACCTCCCAGAGCGAGTACGTCCTCGCCCTGGAGGCCGAGCTGGGCAGGATCCAGGGGCTGCTACGCGCCGCCGGTGAGCAGCCGACCGAGACGCCGACGCCGACGACCGAGCCCGGCCCGGACCTCGGCGCCATGCGGGAGGGGGTCGTGAGCTCCTGCCAGGCCGCCGCCGACGCCCACGAGAGTCTCCAGCAGCGGTTGGGCGACGAATGAGGCGGGTGCGCTCCGCGCTCCTCCTGACGGCCGTCGCCACGGCGCTCGTCGGCTGCGGCACGGTCCCGCCGATGCCGTCGGAGCTGCCCGACGACTACGTCCCCGAGGTCGCTGCCCCACAGCTCGCCGACCCCGGTGCGCTCTCCCCGGACGGGGTGGACGCGGCGGAGCGGATGGCGGTGCGGATCCGCAACGTCGGGTGCGGCTCGCTGGCCACCGGATCGGGGTTCGCGCTCGACGAGCGCACGGTCATCACCAACCGGCACGTCGTCGACGAGGCGGACCGGATCCAGATCACCACCTACGACGGCACGGAGATCGACGCCGTCTCCGCCGGCGCGGCCGACCTCGCCGACCTCGCGCTGCTGCGGACCGCCGAGCCGCTGACCGACGTGCCGGGGCTGGCGGAGGTCGACGCCGAGGTCGGTGAGCAGATCACCGTCGTCGGCTACCCCCGCGGGGGCAAGCTCACCACCGCCTCCGGCTCGGTCCTCGGCTACGAGCTCGACGACCTCGGCTCCGACCTCGGCACGGTCGGACGCACGAACGCCGAGGTCGACCACGGCTCGTCGGGCAGCGCGGTCCTCGGCAGCGACGGGCAGGTCGTCGGCGTCGTCTACGCCATGGACGTGTGGGGCAACAGCTACATGGTGCCGGTGAGCACCCTGCACGACCTGCTGGCCGAGGAGGCCTTCGAGCCCATCACGTCCTGCCGGGACGCCGAGGGCTGAGCGCGTCTCAGCCCTCGACGGTCATCGGGTAGAGCTCGAGGGAGTCGACCCGGTCGGTGAGGACGGGGTCGGCGCTCAGTGCCTCCTGGGCGCGGGTGACGACGTCCATCATCTGCTCACGGGTGAGGCCGGGCCTGAGCGCGAGCAGGGCCCGCAGCTCGCTCCGGCCACCGCGTTCGAGGCGCACGGCGGTGAGCTCGGTGATCCCGCGCAGCGCGTTGGCGGCCACCGGCATGAGCTCGGGGTCCTGCCACGACGGCAGCCACCGCTCGTTGTTGACGATGGCCCACACGGCCGGCCGGCCGAGCAGCGCGGTCACCGGGCCGGCGGCGTCGAGCACGAGCATCGAGTCGGCGTCCGCGACGGAGGAGAGCGCGGCGCGCACGCCCTCGACCGGCACGGGCCGGGCCGTGGCGTCCCACGCCTGCATGGCCTCCACCGAGCTGAAGACGGGCAGCGCCGCCCGGCCGTCGGGCGTGCGCACGGAGACCATGGCGGCCGACGCGCACGCGTCGGCCTGCGGGTCACCGGAGCCGTGCTTGGTGTGCCCGGCGACCGAGCCGTCCTCGGCCCGTCCCGGGTGGGCGTGGGCGACGACGGGGACGATGACCCGCGCCTCCCGCAGCGCGTCGGCGACCGCGACGAGGCGCTCGCTCTCGTCCTCGAGGGCCAGTGCCGCGACGAGCTCCGGGGGCGCGGTCCCGTCGTCGCCGGAGAACGGGTTGGCCTTCAGTGTGCGACCGGTCCAGGGCTGCCCCGCGGAGTCGGTGGCACCGCCCGGCTGACGGCCGCCGAGCCGGGCGCCCGGGGCGGCGTCCACGGGACGGGCAGGGCCGGCCCCGCCGGGCATCATCTCGGGGGGCAGCGGCGTCACGGGCGCCCCGCGACGTCGAGCGCCTCGGGCAGGGTGAAGGCACCCGCGTACAGTGCCTTGCCGACGATGGCCCCCTCCACCCCGGCGTCGACGAGGGTGCGCAGGGCGGCGACGTCCTCCAGCGAGGACACGCCACCGGAGGCCACGACGGGCGCCTCGGTCCGCTCGCACACCTCGCGGAGCAGGTCGAGGTTGGGACCGCGCAGCGTGCCGTCCTTGGTGACGTCGGTGAGGACGTAACGCGAGCAGCCGTCGGCGTCGAGCCGGGCGAGCACCTCCCACAGGTCCCCGCCCTCACGCGTCCACCCGCGCGCGGCGAGGGTGGTGCCGCGCACGTCGAGGCCGACGGCGATGCGGTCCCCGTGGCGGGCGATGGCCCGGGCCGTCCACTCGGGGTTCTCCAGCGCGGCGGTGCCGAGGTTGACCCGCCTGGCGCCGGTGTCCAGCGCCCGGGCGAGGCTCTCGTCGTCACGGATGCCCCCGGAGAGCTCGACGGCGACGTCGAGCTCTCCGACGATCCGGGAGAGCAGCTCGGCGTTGGAGCCGCGGCCGAAGGCGGCGTCGAGGTCGACGAGGTGGATCCACTCGGCGCCCTGCTCCGCCCACGTGCGGGCCGCCTCGCCCGGGTCCCCGTAGGAGGTCTCCGAGCCGGCCTCCCCCTGGACGAGGCGCACGGCCTGCCCCTCGACGACGTCGACAGCGGGAAGCAGCTCAAGGCGGCGGGACATGCTCATTCTCCTTGGTCGGTGCGCGCGGGCTCGCGCGTCAGCGCAGGGTGCTCAGCCAGTTGCGGAGCAGCTCGATGCCGGCGTCGCCGGACTTCTCAGGGTGGAACTGGGTGGCCGCGAGCGAGCCGTTCTCCACGGCCGCGACGAACGGCGCGCCGTGCTCGGCCCAGGTCACCAGCGGCCGCTGGAGCGGGGAGCCCGCCTCGAAGTCCGCCGTCGGGTCCTGCTGCACGGCGTAGGAGTGGACGAAGTAGAACCGCTCGTCCTCCAGGCCCGCGAACAGGGTGCTGCCCTGCGGGGCGCGCACCGGCGACCACCCCATGTGGGGGACGATCGGGGCGGCGAGGCGGTCCACGGTGCCGGGCCACTGGTCCAGGCCGGAGGCGTGCTCGCCGTGCTCGTTGCCGCTGGCGAACATCACCTGCATGCCGACGCAGATGCCCAGGACGGGACGCCCACCGGCGAGCCGGCGCTCGATCATGCGGGGGCCGCCGACCTCGCGCAGCTGGCGCATGACGGCGGCGAAGGCCCCGACCCCGGGGACGACGAGACCGTCGGCCTCGGCGACGACCTCCGGGTCGGACGTGAGCTCGACCCGGGCTCCGGCGCGCTCGAGGGCGCGGACGGCGGAGCGGACGTTGCCCGAGCCGTGGTCGAGGACGACGACGTTCGGCTGGCTGGTCACCGCAGAAGTGTACGCGCTCGGCGGCGCACACGTGAGAGCCCGCTGCAGCCGACCGTTCAGGGGCGCGGTTTGCGCAGGCCCTTCGCGAACATGCGGGCCGCCTTCCACCGCGGCAGGTCGCCGGAGCGCTGGTGGCCGGGGACGTCGGCCACGCGGACGCGGCCGAGCACGACGTCCTCGACGACGTCGTCGGCGCCGGCGAGCACGAGCCCGACGGCGACCTCCTCCCCCTGTTCGCCGCCCGCGTACCGGCGGGCGGTGAGCTGGCCCGACAGGCCGTGCTCGAAGCCGGACTCCTGGGTGAGCGCGGAGGTGATGAGGACGACGCCGGCCTTGGTGAGCCGGGACAGCGTCTTGGCCACCTCGTCGGCCTGGGCGGGGACCGCGTCGGGCTGCCCGCCGAGGAGCTCGCCGATGTCCCAGTCGTCGGACTCCGCGGGCGGCGTCGCGGGCTCGAGCTCGACGACCGCGACCGCGCCGGACCGGGAGGGCACGACGTGGACGTCGACGTCGGACATCGCGCACAGGCCCGCGAGCGCCTGCGCGGACGCGACCGGCGTGAGGACGACGGCGACCGCGGGGATCTCGCTCACAGGGCCCCCTTGGTCGACGGGATTCCCTCGACCCGGGCGTCGGGTGCGACGGCGAGGCGCAGCGCGCGGGCCACCGCCTTGAACTGCGCCTCGACGATGTGGTGCGGGTCGCGACCGGCGAGGACGCGCACGTGCATGGCGATCGCGGCGTGGTGGGCGATCGACTCGAAGACGTGGCGGGTCAGCGACCCGGTGAAGTGCCCGCCGATGAGGTGGTACTCCTGGCCGGCCGGCTCGCCGCTGTGGACGAGGTAGGGCCGCCCGGACACGTCGACGACCGCCTGGGCGAGCGCCTCGTCGAGCGGGACGAGCGCGTCCCCGAAGCGGGAGATGCCGCGCTTGTCCCCCAGGGCGACCCGCAGTGCCTCGCCCAGGGTGATCGCGACGTCCTCCACGGTGTGGTGGGCGTCGATGTGGGTGTCGCCGGTCGCCTGGACGGTGAGGTCGATGAGCGAGTGCTTGCCCAGCGCGGTGAGCATGTGGTCGTAGAAGGGGACCGTCGTGGAGATGTCGGTCTTGCCGGTGCCGTCCAGGTCGAGCTCGACGACGACGCTCGACTCCGACGTCGTCCGGTCCAGTCGCGCCGTGCGCGCCCCGCGTGCAGTCACAGCCCGAGCACCTCCTTCAACGCCGCCCGGAAGGCGGCCATCTCCGCAGCGGTACCGATCGATACCCGCAGCCATCCTGGCGGACCGACGACCCGGATGAGAACTCCGCGGTCGAGCAGTCCCTGCCACACCCTCTCACGGTCCTCGATGGGCCCGAAGAGGACGAAGTTCGCGTCGGACTCCGCGACGGTCAGGCCCAGCTCCCGCAGCCAGGTCACGCAGCGGTCCCGCTCCGCGCGCAGCTCGGCGACCTGCGCCATGAGCTCGCCCCGGTGCCGCAGCGCGGCGCGGGCCACCGCCTGGGTGACCGCCGAGAGGTGGTAGGGCAGGCGGACGACGCGGAGCACGTCGACGAGCCCGGGGGCGGCGGCGAGGTAGCCCACCCGGGCGCCGGCCATCCCGAAGGCCTTGGACATCGTGCGGCTCACCGCGAGGTGCGGGTAGCGGTCGAGGAGGCTCAGCGCGCTGGGTGTCCCCTCGCGGCGGAACTCGGCGTAGGCCTCGTCGACGACGACGACGCTCGCCGTGGGGGCGCCGTCGTCGTCCGGCGGACCGCTCGTGGCGGCGGCGTCGGCGATCGCCGCGATGGTGTCCAGGGGCAGCGCGGTGCCCGTCGGGTTGTTCGGGCTGGCGAGCAGGACGACCGCGGGACGGTGCTCCGCCAGCTGGGCGACGGCGTGGTCCGGGTCGAGGGTGAAGTCCTCCTCGCGCCGTCCGACGACCCAGCCGGTCATCGTGTCGCGGGCGTACTCCGGGTACATCGAGTAGGTGGGCGCGAAGGACAGCGCCGTGCGGCCGGGGCCGCCGAAGGCCTGGAGGAGGTGGAGCATGACCTCGTTGGAGCCGTTCGCCGCCCAGACCTGCTCCGGGCGCAGGAGGGCGCCGGACTCGACCCGCAGGTAGTCCGCGAGGTCCGCGCGCAGGTCGAGGAACTCGCGGTCCGGGTAGCGGTTGAGCCCGTGCGCGGCGTCCGCGACGGCAGCGGCGAGGTCGGCGACGACCTGCTCCGACGGCGGGTGCGGGTTCTCGTTGACGTTGAGGAGGACGGGCACGTCGAGCTGGGGTGCGCCGTAGGGCTCAAGGCCGGCGAGGTCCGGCCGGACGGGGAGGGACACGGCGGCAGTCTATGTCCGGTGCTGCCCCGGCCCGAACCGGCCCGGCAGGTCCTGCGTGTGGGCCTCGGGACCGCAGCGGTCCACAGGTCCACACCCGAGGCACGGGGCCCGGAGGTGGCTACATCGCGTAGACGGCGGTGCGCCGGCCCTCGATGTCGTAGACCCGGACGGCGGTGTCGAAGACCTCGGTGAGGATGTCGTCCTGCATGATCTCCTCGACGGAGCCGGCGTGGAGCACCTCACCGTCGCGCAGCGCGATGATGCGGTCGGCGTAGGCCGCAGCGAAGTTGAGGTCGTGGAGGACGACGACGATCGTCTTGCCGAGCTCGTCGGCGGCGCGGCGCAGCTGCTTCATCATGAGCACGGCGTGCTTCATGTCGAGGTTGTTGAGCGGCTCGTCGAGCAGGATGTACTCGGTGTCCTGCGCGAGCACCATCGCGACGTAGGCGCGCTGCCGCTGGCCGCCGGAGAGCTGGTCGAGGAAGCGGTCGGCGAGGTCGTCCAGACCGAGGAAGCTGATCGCGTCGTCGACGGCGGCGCGGCACTCGGGGGTGGGGCGGCCCTTGCTGTGCGGGAACCGGCCGAAGGCGACGAGCTCGCGGACCCGCAGCCGGGCGGTCACGTGGTTCTCCTGCCGCAGGATCGACAGCTGGGTGGCGAGGTCCCCCGACCTCGTGCGCTGCACATCCATGCCCGCCACCTGCACCCCGCCGCTCGTGGGGTCGAGCAGCCGTCCGATGATCGTCAGCAGGGTCGACTTCCCCGCCCCGTTCGCGCCGACGAGGGCGGTGATGCCGCCCTTGTCGATGGTGCCGGTCACCGGCCCGAGCACCCGGGTGCGCTCGTAGGACTTGGTGACCTCGTCCAGCTCGATCACAGCGAGCCCTTTCGCAGCAGGAAGTACAGGAACGTGATGCCGCCGACGAACTCGATGACGACCGTGAGGAAGCCGCCGGCGTAGAAGATGTGCTGCATGACGAACTGCCCGCCGACGAGGGTGAGCATGCCCAGCAGGAAGGCCATCGGCATGACAAGCTCGTGCCGGTAGCTGCCGGTCACCTGGTAGGCCAGGGTCGCGACGAGGAAGCCGAAGAAGGTCATCGGTCCGACGAGCGCCGTCGAGAACGCGACGAGCACCGCGATGAGGACGAGCATGACCGTGAGCTCGCGCTTGTGGTCGACCCCGATGCTCAGCGCCGTCTCGCGTCCCAGCAGCAGGGCGTCCAGGGTGTGGCGCCGTCGCCAGAAGATCACGCCGACCGCGCCGCACACGACGAAGGCGAGCGGGAGGTAGGTGTCGTCCACCCCGCTGAGCCGGCCGAAGAGCTGGACGGAGAGCATGTCGTAGTCGGTCGGGTTGAGCAGCCGCTGGAGGAACGTCGACAGCGAGTCGAAGGCCATCCCCAGGACGACGCCGACGAGCAGGAGGAGGTACAGGCTCCCGAAGCGCCCGGAGAAGAGCCACCGGTAGAGGATGGTGGCGAAGGCGACCATGAGGGCCGTCTGGGCGAGCAGCTTGGGCAGGCCGTCGGTCTCGGCGATGACGGCGCCGCCGAAGAACCACACGAGCAGCGTCTGCATAAGCGTGTACAGCGAGTCGAAGCCCATGATCGACGGCGTGAGGATGCGGTTCTGCGTCACCGTGTGGAAGACGACGGTGCCCACACCCTGGGCGAAGGCGGCGACGGCCATCGCGCCGAGCATGGTGGCCCGCCGGGGCAGCGCGAAGTCAAAGGACCCGCGGACGAACAGGGTGAGGAAGCACGCGATCGCCACGGCGAGCACGACGCCGAGGACGACCAGGCGGGTGCGGGGCGAGCCCTCGCCGCGGGTGGCCGCCGGGCTCGGCCCGGCGTGCAGGTCACGCACTGACATGACGCCGCTGGCGCACGACGAGCGTGATGAACACGACGGCACCGACGGCACCGAGGATGACCGAGGCCGGGAGCTCCATCGGGGCCACGACGACGCGGCCGACCAGGTCGCAGGCCATGAGCAGCCCGACACCGAGCACGGCGACCCACGGCAGGTTCTTGTGCATGTCGTCGCCCATGACCATGGACACGATGTTCGGCACGACGAGACCGAGGAACGGGATGAAGCCGACGACGACGCTCGTCACGCCGGTCGACAGCGCGACCATCGCGGTACCGAGGATCACGACGTGCTCGTAGCGCATCCCGACGCTGGTGGCCACGTCCTTGCCGAGGCCGGCGATGGTGAAACGGCTGGCGAGCAGCCAGGTGAGCAGGGCGATGACGACCACGGCCCACAGCGGCTCGTAGAACCCGCGCACGACGCTGGAGAAGCCGCCCGAGCGCCAGGAGGACATCGACTGCAGGAGGTCGAAGTTCCCCGCGAGGAAGGTGGTGATCGCGCCGACGACGGCGCCGAGCATGATGCCGACGAGGGGCACGATGATCGAGGACCGCACCGCCACGCGCCGCAGCACCCCGAGGAAGACCATCGTGCCGACGAAGGCGAAGGCGGTGGCGATGAGCATCTTGAGCATCGGCGGGGCGCCGGGCACGACGATGAGGGTGGCGAGCACGCCGAGGCCAGCCCACTGGCTCGTCCCGGCCGTGGAGGGCTCGACGAACTTGTTCTGCGTGATCATCTGCATGATGACCCCGGAGAAGCTCATCGCCACGGCGGCGAAGATGAGGGCCAGGGTCCGCGGGACGCGCGAGATGAGGAACATCTCCCGCTGGGCGGGGTCGGTGAGCAGCCCCTGGAGGGAGATGTCGTAGCCGCCGACCATGAGCGAGGCACCGACGAGGGCGACCGTCGCGGTCGCCGCGAGCCCGAGCAGCAGACGCCGTGCCCACGTGGGCACGGCCCGGCGGGGCAGCGCCTCCTGCGCGGGCTCGTCCACGACGACGCTCGCCGCGCGCTCGCGCCGCTGCGCCGCCGTGACGAACCCGCCCGAGGTCCACGGCACCGTCACCGGTGCGCCGAGGGTGAGGCGGCGCTCCTGGGTTGCTGAGCTCATGACGTCTCCTGGGAAGGACGCCGCCGCGAGGCGCCCGGCACGGCCGGGCACCTCGCGGACGACGTGGGTGCTCATCGGGCGTCGAACGCCTCGGCGATCTGGGTGAAGGCCTCGGTGTAGGCCGCGATGCCCTCTCGCTTGTAGAAGTCCTTGTCCAGGACGATGATCCGGTCCTCGGTCATGAAGTCGAGGTCGGCCCACGCCTCCTGCGCCTCGATGATCTGGCGCGCGGGGGTGGTCTCCTCGCCGGTGGCGGTCGCGGCGTCGCGGTCGAGCACGATGAGCCAGTCCGGGTCCGCCTGGGCGACGGTCTCGGGAGCGAGGCCGGAGTCCTGGTGCACCGACTCGTCGTCGAGGTCCTCGCCGGCGAACACGTCGACAAGGTCGAGCGGCTCGAGCAGGCGCCCGATCCGGCCCGCGCCGTTGTCGATCTTGCCGCCGGAGCTCACCGCGAGAAAGACGCTCTGCCCGTCCGTGGCGGCGGCGGCCTCCTCGACCGCGGACTCGAGGTCGGCGACGAGCTGGGCCGCCACGTCCTCCGCGGCGAAGATCTCACCGAGCGTCGTCGTCTGCTCCTTGAGGGACTCGACGTACCGCTCGTCGTCGGGGGCGACGTCGACGACGGGGGCGATGTCGGAGAGGTCCTCGGTGTACTCCTCGAAGCGGTAGCCGCCGATGATGAGGTCCGGCTCGGCCTCGTTGATGATCTCCAGGTTCGGCTCACGGTGGGTGCCGACGTCCAGGATCGCGTCGTCCTCGAGCCACTCCGCGAAGCCGACCGAGGGGAGGAGCTGCTTGGGCACGGCGACCGGCGCGACACCGAGGTCGCGGACCGTCTCCATCGCGGTGTTGTCGAGCACGACGACGCGCTCGGGGTCCTGCGGAACGGTCATCTCACCGTTGTTCGTCTCGATGGTGACCTCGGCGCCGGAGGCGGGAGCTGCGTCGGCGTCTGCTGCTCCGCCGGTCTCGCCGCACGCGGAGAGGGCCAGCAGGGCGACTGCCGCGGCGCCGGCCAGCCGCACCGGGCGGCGGAGGGGGGAAGCGATGCTCATGTGCGTCCTTCAGTCGATGAGGCGGGAACAGGCCGAGGCGCCTTCGGACCTGATGGGGTCAATCTAAGGCTTAGGTGAGCCTTACCTACAAGCCCCTCGGACCAATTAGGTGCAACCGGTGTTGCGTAATTAAATGCGCCCACACCCGGGTGAGGCGCGGCGTTGCGCGGTTCCGCCGCGCGCCGCCGACGTTGCGGAAATCCTGCGCGTGTGACGTAGTTCACTGCCTGCGCCGGGCGGGCGGGCGGCCGTGGTCGCCACCTCGACCATCGGTGGCCCCTCGGTGGGCCGCGGACGAGGGAGGTGCAGACGGACGTCCGTCACCTCCGTCCCGCGGGCCGACCGGTGCCGCGGGTGTCGGTGCGACATGGGACCGTGGGTGCCGGGAGGCGATGTGGAGACACCGCAGGGCAGGACGACGCAGGACCGCGCACAGGCAGCGCTCCAGGCACTCGTGGGCCGCGCGGACGCGCGGCTGCGGGAGGACCAGTGGCGGGCGATCGAGACGCTCGTGGTCCACCGGCGCCGCGCCCTCGTCGTGCAGCGCACGGGCTGGGGGAAGTCGGCGGTCTACTTCGTGGCCACCGCCCTGCTGCGGGCCGGGGTCGACGGACGCCCGCCCGCAGGCCCCACCGTCATCGTCTCGCCGCTGCTCGCCCTCATGCGTGACCAGATCGCCGCCGCGGCGCGGGCGGGGATCCGGGCGGTGACGATCAACTCCGCGAACGTCACCGAGTGGGACGCAGTGCACGCCGCGATCGCCGCCGGCGAGGTGGACGTCGTCCTCTGCTCCCCGGAGCGGCTGAACAACCCCGCCTTCCGGACCGAGGTCCTCCCCGCCCTCGCGGGGACGGCGGGGCTCGTCGTCGTCGACGAGGCGCACTGCATCTCCGACTGGGGCCACGACTTCCGTCCGGACTACCGCCGGATCCGGACGCTGCTCGAGGACCTGCCGCCCGGCGTTCCCGTCCTGGCGACGACGGCCACCGCCAACGACAGGGTCAGCGCCGACGTCGCCGAGCAGCTCGGCACCGGTGAGCACGCCGACGTCCTCGTCCTGCGCGGGTCGCTCGACAGGGACTCCCTCCACCTCGGGGTCGTGCAGCTGCGCGACCAGGCGCAGCGGGTGGCCTGGCTCGCCGAGCGGGTGGCGGCCTGGAACGGCTCCGGCATCGTCTACACGCTCACCGTCGCCCAGGCCGAGCAGGTCGCCGAGCAGCTGCGGGGTGCGGGGCTGGAGGTGCAGTCCTACACCGGGCGCACCGAGCCGGCACGGCGCGAGCAGCTCGAGGAGGACCTCCGCGCCAACCGCCTGCGGGCGCTGGTCGCCACCTCGGCGCTCGGCATGGGCTTCGACAAGCCCGACCTCGCCTTCGTCGTCCACCTCGGCGCGCCGTCCTCCCCCATCGCCTACTACCAGCAGGTCGGGCGCGCCGGCCGCGGGGTCGACCGGGCCGACGTCGTCCTCCTGCCCGGCCCGGAGGACCGCGACATCTGGGCGTACTTCGGCTCGCTCGCCTTCCCGCCGGAGCCCGCGGTGCGCGAGGTCCTCGCGACGCTCGGCGACGCACCGCTGTCCACCGCCCGCCTCGAGCCGCTCGTCGACCTGCGACGCACCCGGCTGGAGACGATGCTCAAGGTTCTCGACGTCGACGGCGCCGTGGAGCGCGTCGCGGGCGGCTGGCGGGCCACGGGGCGGCCGTGGGAGTACGACGCCGCGCGCTACGCCCGCGTCGACGCCGCCCGCGAGCGCGAGCAGCAGGCGATGGTGGAGTACGTCGGCCTGGGTGCGGGCGAGTGCCGGATGGCGTTCCTGCGCGCGCAGCTGTCCGACCCGGACCTGCAGCCCGGCTGGCGCTGCGGCCGCTGCGACCTGTGCGGCGGGCTCGAGCTCGACCCGAGCGTGGACGAGTCTCGGCTGCAGCAGACCCGCGCGGCCCTCGACCGCCCCGGCGTCGACGTCACCGCGCGCCGGCAGTGGCCCACGGGCATGTCGACCGTCGGTGTCCCGCTCACGGGACGCATCCCGGCCGAGGAGCAGGCCGCGGTGGGGCGCGCGGTCGCGCGCCTCGACGGGCTCGGCTGGTCCGCCGCGCTGCGCGAGATGCTCGAGCCCGCCCCCGGCCGGGAGCCGGCGCGGGAGGCCCGCGGTGGCCACGACGGCGAGCTCCCGGTGGCCCTGCGTGGCGCGGTCGAGCGGGTGCTGTCCGACCAGCTCACGGCCCTCGCTGCCGGAGGCGTCGACGGCGTCGTCGTCATCGCCTCGGCCACCCGGCCGCAGCTGCTCACCCACCTCGCACGCGGTGTCTCCCACCTCGCGCAGGTCCCGCTGGTCGGCGCCGTCTCCCCGGACCCCGCCCGTCCCCCGGGACGGCACGACGTCAACTCCGCCACCCGACTCGCCGGCGTCCACCAGCGCCTGCGCCTGGAGCTCGACGAGGCGGCCCGTGCGGGACTGGCGGGCCGGTCGGTGCTGCTCGTCGACGACGTCACCGACTCCGGGTGGACGCTCACCGTCGCGGCGCGGCTGCTCCGCCAGGCGGGGGCGGCGGCGGTCCACCCCTTCGTGCTCGCGCAGCGCTGAGGCGCCCGCACTACGATCGACGAGCCGCCGACCGGGAGGTTCCCATGCCCGAGTTCACCGTCGACCTCGCCGACGCCCTCGACCCGCTCGTGCTCGGCGTCGACGTGGGGTCCACCGCCAGCCGCGGCGGCCTGTACGACGCGCGTGGCCTGCCGGTCAGGGGCCACAAGCACAAGGTGCCCCACGCCTTCACGACGGCGGTCGACGGCACCTCGGTCATCGACCCCGAGCAGGTGCTCACCGAGGTCGAGCAGATCATCGACGCCGTCGCCCGGCGCACGCTCGTGGGACGGATCGCCGGGGTCGCGCTCGACACCTTCGCGTCCTCGCTCGTCGGTGTCGACGACGCTGCGGTGCCCCGCACGCCGTGCTTCACCTACGCCGACTCGCGGTGCGCGCCGCAGGTCGCCGCACTGCGCCGGGAGCTCGACGAGACGGACGTTCAGCAGCGCACCGGGTGCCGGCTCCACTCCAGCTACCTGCCGGCCCGGCTGCGGTGGCTGCGCGAGACGCAGCCCGACGTGGTCGCCGAGGTCACGCGGTGGCTCTCCCTCGGGGAGTTCCTCGCGCTGCGGCTGACCGGCCGGACCGCCGTCGGCACGGCGGCCGCCGCGTGGACCGGTCTGCTCGACCGCCGGACCGGCACCTGGGACGACCACATGCTGGGTGTGGCGGGCATCGGCGCCGACTCGCTGTCCCCCGTCCACCACCCCGACCAGCCGATCGGCGGCACCACCTCGCGGTGGCCGGCACTGGAGGGGGCGGCCTGGTTCGCCGTCGTCGCCGACGGCTACGCCGCGAACATCGGGACCGGGGCGAGCACCCCCGACACCGTCGTCGCGAGCTTCGCCACGAGCGGTGCGGTCCGCGTGCGCGTGCCGGCGGACATGCCGACGATGCCGCCGGGCCTGTGGTGCTACCGCGTGGACGGGGCGAACGCGCTGCTCGGTGGCGCGCTCAACGACGTCGGGCGGGCGGTCGGCTGGCTCGAGTCCACGCTGCGGCTCGACGGGGTCGACCTCGACGGCGTCCTCGCCGCCGACCCCGACCCCGCGACCCCCATGGTGCTGCCCTTCCTCAGCGGCGAGCGCAGCACGGGCTGGGCCGCCGGCGCCCGGGCCGTCCTCGACGGTGTCTCGGCCGCCAGCACCCCGGAGAGCCTCGCGCGCGGGATGCTCGAGGGCGTGGCCCTGAGCTACGGACGGGTGGTCGAGGAGCTGACGCGGGTCGCCCCGCGCCCGACGGCGATCCTGGCGAGCGGCCGGATGAGCCAGGCCCTTCCCCAGCTGCTCCAGCTCCTCGCCGACGTCACGGGCGTGCCGGTGACGCCCGTGACGATCAGGCGCTCGACGCTCCACGGCACCGCGCTGCTCGCCCTGGACACGGTGGCGCCAGGGGTCGAGCGCGCGGCACCGACGACCGCGCCGACCGTGGAGCCGGTGCCCGCCCGGGCCGACTACTACGCCGAGCGGACCGAGCGCTTCACCCGGCTCTACCGGGCGACCGTCTCCTGAGGACGCCTACTCGAGGTGGTAGGAGATCTCCGCGTCCGCGCGCAGCTGCTCGAGCAGCCCCATCGCGGCCTCGTTGCGGTGCTGCTGCTGGAGCTGCTGCTCCAGCTGGGGGCGGACCTCCTCGAACGCGGGCACCTCGGCGTCCTCGCCCCCGCCGCCCTGGGCGACGGCTGAGTCGTAGAGCGCGCGCAGCTCCTCCTCCGAGGCGCTGAACTCCCCCGCCTCGGCGGCGAAGAGCTGCTCCAGGGCCGTCTGCTGCCGCAGCTCCACCTCGGCCTCCTCACGGCCCAGCCCCTGCTCCTCGAGCGCCGCGAACAGCTCGTCCGCGGAGCCGAGACCGGAGGACGCGGCAATGTCCTCGGCGGCGGCGTCGAGCTCCTCCTGGGTCGGTGCGATCGACCTCGCCTCGGCCTCGGCGAGCAGCAGCTCGGTGTCGACGAGGCCCTCGGCGGTCTGCTGCTTGAGCGTCGCCTGGTCCGGCTCCTCCCCCGTCATCTGCGCCTGCATGGCGGCCTGCTGGAGCTGGCTCTCGTAGACGCGGACGAACTCCTCACGGGTGATCTCCACGCCGTTGACCTCCGCGACGACGTCGGGGACGCCCTCGAGGTCCGGCTCCGGCGGGGTGGGGGCCGCGTCTGCCGGCGCGGTCTCCTCGGTGGCCGGTGAGGAGCTCTCCCCGGTCGGGTCGGCGGCGTCGTCGTCGCCCGTGCTGCAGCCCACGAGGGCGAGCAGGACGGCAGCGGTCGCCACGGCAACCTTGGTTCGCATAGGGGTTCCTCTTCCGAAAGACGAGACCCCAGCGTGCGCGCCGCACAGCAGGCCGCGCAAGTCCTCAGGTCAGACGCAGGTCGACGGCGTCGGCGTGTGCGGGCAGGTCCTCGGACAGCGCGAGGGCGCGGAGCGGGTCGGCGACCTTGCGCAGGGCCGCGTCGTCGTACTCGATGACCTGGACGGGCTTGAGGAAGGCCATGACGCTGAGCCCGGAGGCGAAGCGTGCCGTCCCGCCCGTCGGCAGGACGTGGTTCGAGCCGGCGAGGTAGTCCCCGAGCGGCACCGGGCTGTAGGGCCCGACGAAGATGGCCCCGGCGTTGCGGATCCGCCCGGCGACGGCGGCCGCGTCGGCGGTCTGGACCTCCAGGTGCTCCGCACCGTACGCGTCGCACACCGCGACCCCCTGGTCGAGGTCGGTGACGAGCACGGTGCCGGACTGGGCGCCGCCGAGGGCGGTGCGGACGCGCTCGGCGTGCGTCGTCGTCGCGGCCTGGCGCTCGATCTCGGCGTCGACGGCGTCGGCCAGCCCGGGGCTGTCCGTGACGAGCACCGAGGCCGCCGCGGGATCGTGCTCGGCCTGGGAGATGAGGTCGGCCGCGACGTAGCGCGGGTCCGCGCCGGCGTCGGCGAGCACGGCGATCTCCGTCGTGCCGGCCTCCGCGTCGATGCCGACGCGCCCCATGACGGCGCGCTTGGCGGCGGCGACGTAGATGTTGCCCGGGCCCGTGACGACGTCGACGGGCTCGCAGAGCCGCTCACCGTCCGGGGTCCCGTCCTCGCCGACGGCGCCGTAGGCGAACATGGCGACCGCCTGCGCCCCGCCGACGGCGTAGACCTCCTCCACCCCGAGGAGCGCACAGGCCGCGAGGATGGTCGGGTGGGGCAGCCCGCCGAAGGCCTGCTGCGGCGGGCTGGCGACGGCGAGCGACCCGACGCCGGCCACCTGGGCCGCCACGACGTTCATCACGACGCTCGAGGGGTAGACCGCCAGGCCGCCCGGCACGTACAGGCCGACGCGGGCCACGGGGACCCAGCGCTGACGCACGTGACCACCGGGCAGGACCTCGGTGTCGCGCTCGGTGGGGAGCTGCGCCTCGTGACCGGCGCGGTTGTGCGCGATCGACAGCTCCAGGGCCTCGCGCACCTGCGGGTCGAGACGGTCCAGTGCGTCCCGCAGCGCAGGTGCCGGCACCAGCAGGTGCTCCGGGCGGACGCCGTCGAAACGCTCGGCGAGGTCACGCAGCGCGGCGGCACCACGGTCGCGGACGTCCTGGATGATCGGCAGCACCCGGGCCGTCGCGGCCTCGACGTCGAGCGTGGCCCGCGGCAGCACCTGCGCGAGCTCGCGTGCGGACAGGTCGGTACCACGGAGGTCGATTCGCCTGAGCATGCCCCCGATCGTACGGCGGGCCGGCAGAGAGGTGTGTGCGACGTCCGGCCCAGGAGGAGGCATGATCGGTGCCATGGGTACCGACAACGTCGTCCCGGTCGACGGCGAGATCCGGCTGGGACAGTTCCTCAAGCTGGCGTCGCTCGCGGAGTCCGGCGCGCAGGCACGTGAGCTCATCGCCGACGGCGAGGTGACGGTCGACGGCGTCGTCGAGACCCGCCGCGGTCGCCAGCTCGCGCGCGGCGCCCGGGTCGAGGTGAGCCTGCCGACCGGCCCGCTCACCGCCGTCGTCGGCTGACGACCACGACAGACGGGCGGGGCCGAATCTGTCGAGGGCAGCACCACGGCCCCTCACCGCCGCTCGCTAGCGTGTCCCTGTTCCCGATGAAAGGTGCAGTCATGACCGTGACGACCCCCGTGCTCGCCGACTCCCTGCCCGCCGGACTCGTGCGGGACGCCTCGCTCGTCGCCGGCGGCGCCGTCCTCACCGGCGTGCTCTCCCAGGTGGTCGTGCCGCTGCCGTTCACCCCGGTGCCGCTGTCCCTCGGCACCTTCGCGGTACTGCTCGTGGGGGCCTCCCTCGGCCCGCTGCGCGGCACGCTGAGCATGCTCCTCTACCTCGCCGCCGGCGTCGCCGGGGTGCCGTGGTTCGCCGAGCAGACCTCGGGCTGGCACGCGGCGTCCTTCGGCTACATCCTCGGGTACGTGCTGGCCGCCGGCCTCGTCGGCGCGCTGGCGCGCCGCCGCGCCGACCGCCGGCCGCTGTCCATGCTCGGTGCCGCGCTCCTGGCGACCACGGCCGTGTACGTCGGCGGTGTCCCGTGGCTCATGGTGAGCCTCGGTGTCGGTCTCGGTGAGGCGCTCGTCCTCGGTGTGCTGCCCTTCCTCCTCGGTGACGCCCTCAAGGCAGCCGCGGCCTCCGGGCTGCTCCCCGCCGCCTGGCGTCTCATGGGCCGCACGCCGAGGTCCTGACGCCCGACCTGTCCCGCCGGCAGCCCGGCGTCCGCCGTCGCCCGGCCGGACGTCCGGGCCGGGGCACGCTCGCCGCGTGACACGGGTCGCCCCACTCCTGGCTCGTCGTGACACGGTCCTGCGGTGGTGTCACGAGCCGCTCGGGTCGTCGGCCCTCATGAGGCAGCCGACCAGTCACCGTCGTGGTCCCGGAGCCACGTCTCCTCGCGACCCCCGCTGCCCGGCAGGTCCGTGAGCCACACGGTCGCGTCCGGGTCCCACCCCGCGAGAACGGTCCACCGGCCGTCCCCGAGGTGCCCGGCGCGGCCCGCGGCGGCGAGGTAGCCGGCGAGGGTGAGATGGACGGCGTCGACGTCCTCGGCGACCCGCGACCAGTCGGGCACGACCCACTCGTGGTCCTGCCCCGTGGTGCGGAACCAGTCGTGCCGGCGGGAGGCGGTGACGTCGAGCGGGTGGCGCCGGCACAGCTCGATCCAGGCGTCGAGCCCGTCGATCTCGTGCACTCGCGCGTCGGTCGGGACCGCGACCCGCCGGACCACCGCCCGCTCCCAGCCGAACGCGTCCTCGACCAGCCACAGCCCCGCCGGGCCGGCCGTCCCGACGCTGCCCGTCGTCTGTGCCAGCCCCAGTGGCCGCGACCACCAGGTGCCGCTGTAGGGCGCCCGGGGGTCGCGAGGGGTGTCCCGCCGGGCTGCTGCCTCGTCCTCGCGGGTGCGCTCGACCCATCGGCCGAGCACCTCGGCCGCCGTCCCGCCGGACCGCTGTGCCCCCGTGTCGAAGGTGACCACCCACTGGTCGTCGTGGCGCAGGGACGCCGCCCACCAGCTCGCCGCGGCGGAGGCGAGCACGTGCGCGGCGACGCGCTCCAGTGCGGCGCTCACCTCCGGCGTCCCGGCGAGGACGTCCTCGCCGTCCGGCTCCTGCCAGTAGCGCGCGCTGTCGACGGCGGCGGCCAGCGCGTGGAGCACCGCACGCTCGTCCGGCTCCCCCAGCGGCAGCGCGTCGACGAGGCGGGCGACGTCCGCGGGCGCCGGCTGCGGCAGCGGGTCGGGGACGCTCCAGCCGAACAGGGCGCGCGAGCCGCCCGGGTCGAGGTGGTGGCTCGCGTCAAAGACCGCACTGCGCAGCGCCGAGCCCCCGCCGTCGTCGTCGGCCATGGCGAGGGCGAGCTCGAGGCACAGCCGCCGGCCCCGCGGGCCGGCGAGGATCTGGGACATCGGACCACAGTAGGCCCGGCCGGCAGCCGGCGGGACGGGCGCGGCCCCTCGCCTACTCGCGGTTGTCCAGGTCGACGCCGAGCGCGAGGTGGTCCGACACCGCCGCCCGGCACACCCAGGAGCGGCGCACCCGCGGCAGCCGGCCGTCGCCGAGGGCGTGGTCGAGCTGCAGCCGGGGTCGCTGCGCCGGGTAGCTCACGGCCCGGGCGAGGACGTCGAGGCCCGAGGCCCGCCCGGCGACGGCGGGCGGCAGGTTGAGGTCACCGAGGAGCACGGTCGGTCCGGGCAGCGTGCGCAGCCAGGCCACGGCCCGGCGGAGCTGGACGACGTTCATCCCGGGGACGAAGGACAGGTGGGTCGAGGCCACGGTCAGCGGGCCCGCCGGCGTGCGCACCCGCCCCGCCAGCACCACGCGTGGCTCGTCACGCAGCCACAGCGCGACGCCCGCACCCGGCACGGGGACCGGGAGCCGCACGAACGGTGCCGGCGGGAGACGCAGCACGTGCCAGGAGTCCACCGGGAACCGGGAGAGCAGGGCGACGCCGTAGGCGTCGGACCGCGCGTCGGCGTCCTCCGCCGTCGCGGCACGCCAGCTGAACCCCGGGCTGCCGATCACCGTCGGGACGAACCGCCAGTGGGTCGCCCCCATCGCCTCGGCCGCGACCGCCGTGACGTCCAGGCCCGCGGAGCGGTCCTGCCCGCGGTCCACCTCCTGGAGGGCGAGCACGTCGGTCCCCAGCGAGGCGACCGCCGCGGCGAGCCGGCCGGCGTCCACCCGCCCGTCGTCGAGGCTGCGCCCGTGGAAGACGTTCCACGTCGTCAGGCGCGTGCGACCCGGCGACGTCGGTCCTCCTGCCATGGCCACGCCACGAACTGTACTGACGGCGCACGACGGCGCCGGCCTGCGAGCGCTCCCGCCGGGCGCCGCACGCCGTCCGCGGTGGTGCCGCCACCGCGGCGGCCGGCCGCGGCGTCAGACGAGGCAGCTGGGCCCGAGCAGGGCCTTGAGGTCCCCGAACAGCGACGTGGACGGCTCGACGCGGAAGGAGTCCTCCAGGCGCATCGTCGTCGAGCGGCCGGGGCTGGTGAGCCGGAGCCGCACCTCCGAGCTGCCCGGGTGGTCGGTGAGGATCCCCTTGAGGCGCTCGACGAGCGGCGCGGTGCACCGGTTGGCGGCCAGGGTCAGCTGGACCGGCCCGTCGGTGGCCTGGGAGACGTCCGGGAGGGTGATCTCCGCGGCGTAGATCGTCGGGATGTCGTCCCGGCGGTTGAGCCGGCCCCGGACCGTGATGATCGAGTCCTCGGAGAGCATCGTGGAGACCGTGGAGTAGGTCTGCGGGAAGAAGAGCACCTCGATCGCGCCCTCGAGGTCCTCGACCGTGGCGATCGCCCACGGGTTGCCGTTCTTCGTCATCTTGCGCTGCAGCGAGGTGATGAGGCCGGCGATGGTGACGGTGGAGCCGTCGGAGCGGGTCTCGTCGGTGAGCAGCGTCGCGATCGACACGTCCGCGGCACGCTGCAGGACGTGCTCGAGCCCGAACAGCGGGTGGTCGGAGACGTAGAGCCCGAGCATCTGGCGCTCGAAGGTGAGCTTCTCCGGCTTGTCCCACTCCGGGAGGTCCGGGATCTCGATGGTGAAACCCGTCCCCCCGCCGTCGTCCCCGCCGAGGCCGGCGAAGAGGTCGAACTGGCCCACGGCCTCGTTGCGCTTGACGTCGATGACCATGTCGATGGCCTCCTCGTGGCGGGCGAGGAGCGCGCGGCGGGTGTGCCCGAGGGAGTCGAAGGCACCGGCCTTGATGAGCGACTCGATGGTGCGCTTGTTGCACACGATCGCGGGGACCTTGTCGAGGAAGTCCTGGAAGGAGGTGTACTCCCCCTTCTCCGCGCGGGTGGAGATGATCGCCTCGACGACGTTGGCACCGACGTTGCGCACGGCGGCCAGCCCGAAGCGGACCTCCTCCCCGACGGCGGCGAAGGAGCCCACCGAGGTGTTGACGTCCGGGGGGAGCACGGTGATGCCCATGTGCCGGGCCTCACCGAGGTACAGGCCCAGGCGGTCCTTGTTGACCTGCGTCGAGGTGAGCAGGGCCGCCATGTACTCGGTGGGGAAGTTCGCCTTCAGGTAGGCGGTCCAGTAGGAGATGATCCCGTAGGCCGCCGAGTGCGCCTTGTTGAAGGCGTAGTCCGAGAAGGGCAGCAGGATGTCCCACAGCGTCTTGACCGCCGCGGGCGAGTAGCCGCGCTCGAGCATGCCGGCCTCGAAGCTCGCGAACTGCTTGTCCAGCTCGGCCTTCTTCTTCTTGCCCATGGCCCGGCGCAGCAGGTCGGCCTGTCCGAGCGTGTACCCGGCGACCTTCTGCGCGATCGCCATCACCTGCTCCTGGTAGACGATGAGGCCGTAGGTGGTGCCGAGGATCTCGGCGAGCGGCTCCTCCAGCTCCGGGTGGATCGGGTCGATCTTCTGCTGGCCGTTCTTGCGCAGCGCGTAGTTCGTGTGCGAGTTCGCGCCCATCGGTCCCGGCCGGTACAGGGCGCCGACGGCGGAGATGTCCTCGAAGTTGTCGGGGCGCATGAGCCGCAGCAGCGTGCGCATGCCGGCGCCGTCGAGCTGGAAGACGCCCAGCGTGTCCCCGCGGCCGAGCATGGCGTAGGTCAGGGGGTCGTCCAGCGGCAGGCGCTCGAGGTCCGGGACCTCCTTGCCGTTGCGCTCGATGTTCTCCAGGGCGTCGTCGATGACCGTGAGGTTGCGCAGCCCGAGGAAGTCCATCTTGAGCAGCCCGAGGTTCTCGCACTGCGGGTAGTCGAACTGGGTGATGATCGCGCCGTCCTGCGGGCGCAGCATGACGGGGATGACGTCCTGCAGCGGCTCGCTGGACATGATGACGGCGCAGGCGTGCACGCCCCACTGCCGCTTGATGCCCTCCAGGCCCTGCGCGGTCTCGACGACCGCCTGGGCGTCGGGGTCCGCGGCGTGCACCTGGCGGAACTCCTCCGCCTCGGCGTACCGCTTGTCGCGGGGGTCGAAGATGCCGGCGAGGGTGATGTCCTTGCCCATGACCGTCGGCGGCATCGCCTTGGTGAGCTTCTCCCCCATCTGGAACGGGAAGTCCAGCACCCGCGCGGAGTCCTTGAGGGCCTGCTTGGCCTTGATGGTGCCGTAGGTGACGACCTGCGCGACGCGGTCGTCGCCGTACTTCTCGGTGACGTACCGGATGACCTCGCCGCGCCGGCGCTCGTCGAAGTCGACGTCGAAGTCGGGCATGGACACGCGGTCCGGGTTGAGGAAGCGCTCGAAGATGAGGCCGTGCTG
This sequence comes from Georgenia sp. H159, assembly GCF_035607575.1. Classification (NCBI taxonomy): domain Bacteria; kingdom Bacillati; phylum Actinomycetota; class Actinomycetes; order Allobogoriellales; family Allobogoriellaceae; genus Georgenia; species Georgenia sp. H159. The sequence goes on from NZ_JAYDZY010000013.1 coordinate 43,927, forward strand.
GAGGGGGTCGAGGTCGGTGATGCGCAGGGCGTAGGCGACCATCGACCCCGCTCCCGAGCCACGGCCGGGGCCCACCCGGATCCCCTGGGACTTCGCCCAGTTGATGAAGTCGGCGACGACGAGGAAGTAGCCGGGGAAACCCATCTGGGTGATGACCTCGACCTCGTACCGCGCCTGCTTCTCGACGTGGTCCGGCACGCCGTCGGGGTAGCGGTACCTCAGGCCCTTCTCGACCTCCTTGACGAACCAGGAGTGCTCGTCCTCACCCGCGGGCACCGGGAAGCGGGGCATGTAGTTCGCGCCGTCGGCGGCGGTGCGGAAGGTGACGTCGCACTGCTCGGCGACCAGCAGGGTGTTGTCGCACGCCTCGGGGAGCTCGCCGAAGAGCTCGCGCATCTCGGCGGCGGGCCGCAGGTAGTAGGTGTCCCCGGTGAAGGCGAAGCGGCTGCCGCCCTGGTCGTAGGAGGGCTCGGTGAGCTTGCTCCCCGACTGGAGGGCCAGCATGACCTCGTGGGTCCGGGAGTCCTCCGGGCGGGTGTAGTGGGAGTCGTTGGTGGCCAGCAGCGGTGCACCGATGTCCTTCGCCAGGCGCAGGAGGTCACTGGTGACGCGGCGCTCGATGTCGAGGCCGTGGTCCATGAGCTCGACGTAGTAGTTCTCCCGGCCGAAGATCTCCTGCAGCTCGCCCGCCGCCCGCAGCGCCTCGTCGTACTGGCCGAGCCGGATGCGGGTCTGGACCTCGCCGGACGGGCAGCCGGTGGTGGCGATGAGGCCGTCGGCGTGGGTGCTGATGAGCTCGCGGTCCATCCGCGGCCACTTGCCCATCTGCCCCTCGATGGACGCGCGCGAGCCGAGCCGGAACAGGTTGTTCATGCCCTGGTTGTCGCGGGCCAGCAGCGTCATGTGCGTGTAGGAGCCGCGCGCCGACACGTCGTCCTTCGCCTGGTGCTCCTCGCCCCAGCGCACCCGGGACTTGTCGAAGCGCGACGTCCCCGGCGTCACGTAGGCCTCGAGCCCGATGATGGGCTTGACGCCGTGCTTCTGGGCGCTGGACCAGAAGTCGAAGGCCCCGAAGAGGTAGCCGTGGTCGGTGATCGCCAGCGCCGGCTGCCCGATGCGTGCCGCCTCGGCGAGCAGCTCGTCGACCTTGGAGGCACCGTCGAGCATCGAGTACTCGGTGTGCACGTGGAGGTGGGCGAAGTTGTCAGATCCTCCAGCAGCCATGCCCGCCAGTCTAGGTCGCCCGACCCACACCTCCGGGCACCTCCCGGCGAGACCCTGGTCGCTCGGCGTGTCGACGCCGGACCCTCAGCGGGTGAGGGTGCGGGCCATGTCCTGGTGCCAGATGCCGGCATCGAGGTACCGCTCGCCGGACACGGTCGCGAAGCCGAGCCGCCGGTAGAAGCCCATGGCGCTCTCCTGCGCGCTGAGCACGACCTCGACGGCCGGTGGCTCCCCCGCGGCGTGCCGGTCCAGCGCGACCTCGCCCAGGGCGTCGACGAGCAGCGCGCCGACGCCCCGGCCGCGTGCGGCGCTCAGCACGGCCAGCCGCCCGAGGTGCACGTGCCCGGGCGCGTCCAGCAGGAGCCGTCCCGTGCCGAGCACGGCACCGGATGCGTCGTCGAGGGCCAGCACGTGCGTCGTCGTCGGGTCGGTGTCGAGGTCGTCGACCTCGATGTCGGCGGGCACGCCCTGCTCGTCGACGAAGACCGCGAAGCGCACCCGCCAGGCGGCCTCGAGCTGCTCGCGGGTGGACACCACGGTGGTCCGCACGGTCATCGCCGGCCCTCCCGCATCGCCTCCAGCGCGGTGGCGAGGTCCTCGGGGTAGTCGCTGGTGACGACGAGCTCGCGGCCGTCACGGGGGTGGGCGAAGCCGAGCCGCACGGCGTGCAGCCACTGCCGGGTCAGCCCCAGCCGGCCCGCGAGGACCGGGTCGGCGCCGTAGGTCGTGTCGCCCACGCAGGGGTGCCGCATGGCCGAGGCGTGCACCCGGATCTGGTGGGTGCGGCCGGTCTCGAGGTGGATCTCGAGCAGCGAGGAGCCCGGCATGGCCTCGAGGGTCTCGTAGTGCGTGACGGCCGGCTTGCCGTCGGCGACGACGGCGAAGCGGTAGTCGTGGCGCGGGTCCCGTCCCACGGGCGCGTCGATCGTGCCGGCCAAGGGGTCCATGTGTCCCTGGACCAGCGCGTGGTAGACCTTCTCGACGGTGCGCTCCTTGAAGGCACGCTTGAGCACCGTGTAGGCGAGCTCGGACTTGGCCACGACCATGAGGCCGGAGGTCCCGACGTCGAGCCGGTGGACGATGCCCTGGCGCTCGGCCACCCCGGAGGTGGAGACCCGGTACCCGGCGGCGTGCAGCCCGCCGACGACGGTCGGGCCCGTCCATCCCGGGCTCGGGTGGGCCGCCACGCCGACCGGCTTGTCGACGACGACGACGTCCTCGTCCTCGTAGGCGATCGCCATGCCCGTGACCGGCTCGGGAGCGGCGGGCGCCGGCGCGTCCGGCAGGGTCACCTCGAGCCAGCCGCCCGCGACCAGCCGGTCGGACTTGCCGAGGGGGCGCCCGTCGAGCAGCACGCCGCCGGTCTCGGCGAGCTCGGCGGCGCGGGTGCGGGACAGGCCGAGCAGGCGCGCGAGCGCGGCGTCGACCCGCTCCCCGGCCAGGCCGTCGGGCACGGGCAGCGAGCGGGTCTCAGCCATCGTCGTGGGCGGAGAGTCGGGTCTCGCGCCGGCTGCGCGGCCGGCGGGGCGAGCCGGTCGGGCCCGGCTCCTCGGCGGGCTCGCCGGCGGCGCCGGTCCCCGGCTCGGGGGTCGCCGACGGCGCCTCGGTCTCGGCGGGCCTCACCGGCCGCCACGTCGCCGCGCCGGCCGTGAAGCCCTGGGCGTCGCTCTCTCCCTCGGTCCCCGTCCGGCCGGGCCGGCGGGCCCGACCCTCGCTCACCGACGGCGCACCGGCGGCCCAGGACGCGATGTCGACGTCCTCGTCGGCCGCCCGCGGCACCTCGGGGGTGAAGTCCTCGTCGTCGACGAGTGGCTCCTCGCTCACGTCCTCGTCGCTCTCCGCGGGCACCGGCTCGGCGTCCCCGCCCTTCGCCAGGCGCGTGCCGTCGACCTCGATCCCGAGCAGCGCGAGCAGCGCGATGAGCACGGCCGCCACGACGATGGCGATGTCGGCGACGTTGCCGACGAACCAGCCGTTGTAGTTGATGAAGTCGACGACGTGGCCGCGGGCGAACCCGGGCTCGCGCAGCAGCCGGTCGTACAGGTTCCCCAGCGCACCCCCGAGGAGCAGTCCCAGCGCCACGGCCCACCCGGTCGACCGCAGCCGCCGCGACACGCGGAGCACGACGACGACCACGGCGAGCGAGATGACCGTGAAGACCCACGTCATCCCGGTGGCGAAGGAGAAGGCCGCGCCGGGGTTGTAGATGAGCTGCCAGCCGAGGACGTCGCCGAGCACGGGGACGATGACGCCGGGCGTCAGGCGGTCCTCGGCGAGGTACTTCGTCACCTGGTCCCCGACCCCGACCACCGCCGCCAGGGCGACCAGGAGGATGACGCGCCCGCGCCGGCTCCGCTGCTGAGTCATGCCGTCCTTCCACGCACGCGTCGCGACGGCGGCGGCCCGGTGGGCCGCCGCCGTCGTGGCATGCTCAGCGACCGAACTGCGCCGGGCCGGCGTCGCCGCGCCCGGAGACGTTGCCACGCCCCTCGACGTCGGAGAGGAGCGACTCGAGGTAGCTCTTCAGCCGGGTGCGGTAGTCGCGCTCGAAGACGCGCAGCTCGTCGATCTTGCGCTCGAGGAGCGAGCGCTCCTGCTCGAGCTGGGCAAGGGTGCGGTTGTGGGTGTCCTCCGCCTCGCGCACGATGCGCTCGGCCTCGGTGCGCGCCTCGTGGAGGATGCGCTCACCCTCCTGCTTGCCGTTGTTCACGTACTCGTCGTGCACACGCTGCGCCAGCGCGAGCATGCCGCTGGCCGACGTCGGCTCGTCACCGGCCTGCTCGGAGGGTGCGACCACGGCGGGCGCCGGGGCGACGGTCTGCTCCGGCTCCGGCTCGGGCTCCGGCTCGGGCTCCGGCTCGGGGGCGGGCTCCGGGGCGGCCGCGACGGCCGTCGGCTGCTCACCGCTGCTGAGCTCGGCGATCCGGCGCTCGGCGGCCGCGAGCTTGGCCTTGAGCTCCTCGTTCTCGTTGGTCAGAGCGCTCAGCGTGTTGACGACCTCGTCCAGGAAGTCGTCGACCTCGTCCTGGTCGTAGCCCTCCCGGAACTTCGTCGGCTGAAACTTCTTGTTCAGCACGTCGTCTGCAGTGAGCAGCGCCATAGTCGTCACCTCGGTTGTCCAGTCATTCGGTCGTGAGCGCGCGCGCGACTCACAGGTCCACGTTAGCGGAACGTTACTAGAGGGAGCGCGCGACGCAGAGTCGGGCCCATCAGCTGATCGCCAGCGCCTGGGCAACGCGCATCGCGATGCTCACGCCGAGGAACAGGATGATGAAGCCCAGGTCGAGCGCGATCCCACCCAGCCGGAGCGGCGGGATGTAACGACGCAGCCACCTCAGGGGCGGGTCGGTGAGGGTGTAGATGAGCTCCGCGAGGACGAGGAGCACGCCCCGCGGCTTCCAGTCCCGGGAGAACACCTGCACCCAGTCGAGCACGAGGCGCCCGATGAGCACGAGCAGGTAGAGCAGGAGCAGGAAGTAGAGGATCGAGAAGAGGAGTCCCACGTCTCAGCTCTGGTTGAACAGGCGGCCCCGCGTACCCGCGGGCTCGCCGGAGTCGGAGGCGACCTCCACGCTCGCCGGGGAGAGCAGGAACACCCGGTTGGTCACCCGCTCGATCGCGCCGTGCAGGCCGAACACCAGCCCGGCGGCGAAGTCCACCATGCGCTTGGCCTCGGACTCGCTCATCCCCGTGAGGTTCATGATGACCGGGGTCCCGTCCCGGAAGGACTCCCCGATGACCCGGGCCTCGTTGTAGGTCGTCGGGTGGACGGTGCTGATCCTGCGCAGGTCCTGCTCGACGGGCTCGGGGGCGGGAACCACTCGCATCGGTGTCACCTGTGCCTGCCGCTCCTCGCGCTCGTCCCGGGTCGCCGCCACGGGCTCCTCGTGGCGGGGCACGTCGAGCTCGTCGCCGTACTCGCCCTCGTCCTCGGACAGTCCGAGGTACGCCATCGTCTTCCGCAGTGCTCCGGCCATGACTGCTCCCGTCTCAGTTCTGCGATCACACCTCGTGCCGCTCCTGTGGTGGACGCTAGACCAGCACCGCCGCGCTTCGCCGCACGACTCGCGGCGTGTCGCGGCGCCGTGTCAGGCCGGCCGGACGACGCCGGCGAACCGCCCCGTGCGTCCGTCGCGCCGGTAGGAGTAGAAACGCTCGTCCTCGTAGGTGCACGCGGCTGCCCGGCGCACCCACCGGACCCCGGCGCCGGCGAGCTGGGCCTCCACGCCCGCCGGGATGTCCAGCGCCGGCGTGGACCACGAGGTGGTGCTGCGGGCGGCGGGCACGACGCCGGCAACCTCCTCGCGCAGGGCGGCGGGCACCTCGTAGCACCGGCCGCAGATGCTCGGCCCCAGGGCGGCGTGCAGCTCGGGCAGTGCCGCGCCGTGGTCGGCGAGCATCTCGAGCGTCGCGGCGACGACGCCGTCGGCCAGGCCCTGCCGTCCCACGTGCACGGCCGCGACGAGGTCGCCGCTCCCCGTGGCGAGCAGCAGGGGCACGCAGTCCGCGACCATGACGCCCACGGCGGGCGCCCCGGGGCCGGTGCGCCGCCCGACGAGGGCGTCGTACTCCCCGAGGGTCGTCCTGCCACGTCCCGGTGGCCGGGTGACGAGTCGCACGCGGGCGGAGTGTCGCTGGCTCATCCAGGCGACGTGCTGACCCGCGTGGCGGTCCACGAGGTCCCGGTTGGCGATGACGCGGTCCTCGTCGTCGCCGACGTGGAAGCCGAGGTTGAGCCCGCCCGAACCGTCCCCGGCCGCGTAGGGACCCCAGGAGACGCCTCCGGCGCGCGTGGTGAAGACACCACGCGCGCCGGGGCCGAGGTCAGCCGGCTCGAGCATGTCGCTCGGTCGGCTCAGCGCAGGAAGTCGGGGATGTCGAGGTCCTCCTCGCGGCGCGTCCGCGCCGGCTCCTCGTCGAAGACGCGCGGGACCTCGAGCGGTCGGCGCTCGCCGCCGGCGTAGGCCGGCTCCGGCTGTCGCTGCTCCGGTGCGGGCGCCGGCTCGGGGCTGGGCACGACGGGCGGCTCCGGGGCGCTGGGCGCACTGGCCACGGGCACGGGTGCCACCTCCGGCGGTGCGGCCACGCGCCGCGGGAGGGCGGGGGCCGCCGACCTCGGGGCGGGGTCGTCGAAGCCGGCCGCGATGACCGTGACGCGGACCTCGTCGCCGAGCGCGTCGTCGATGACGTTACCGAAGATGATGTTCGCCTCGGGGTGCGCCGCCTCCTGGACCAGGCGTGCCGCCTCGTGGATCTCGAAGAGCCCGAGGTCGCTGCCGCCCTGGATGGACAGCAGGACGCCGTAGGCGCCGTCGATGCTCGCCTCGAGCAGCGGCGAGGAGATCGCCAGCTCGGCCGCCTGGACCGCGCGGTCCTCGCCGCGTGCCGAGCCGATACCCATGAGGGCACTGCCCGCGCCCTGCATGACCGACTTGACGTCGGCGAAGTCGAGGTTGATCAGACCCGGCGTGGTGATGAGGTCGGTGATGCCCTGGACACCGGACAGGAGCACCTGGTCGGCGCTCTTGAAGGCGTCGAGGACCGACACGTTGCGGTCGGAGATCGACAGCAGGCGGTCGTTGGGGATGACGATGAGCGTGTCGACCTCGTCCCGGAGCGCCTCGATGCCCGACTCCGCCTGGGTGGAGCGGCGCCGGCCCTCGAAGGTGAAGGGCCGGGTGACGACACCGATCGTCAGGGCGCCCAGCGACCGGGCGATCCGTGCGACGACGGGGGCTCCACCGGTCCCGGTCCCACCGCCCTCGCCGGCGGTGACGAAGACCATGTCCGCGCCGCGGAGCACCTCCTCGATCTCCTCAGCGTGGTCCTCGGCGGCCTTCTTGCCCACCTCCGGGTCCGCGCCGGCCCCGAGCCCACGGGTGAGCTCACGTCCGACGTCGAGCTTGACGTCGGCGTCGCTCATGAGGAGCGCCTGCGCGTCGGTGTTGACGGCGATGAACTCCACGCCCTTCAACCCGACGTCGATCATCCGGTTGACGGCGTTGACACCGCCGCCCCCGATGCCCACCACCTTGATCACTGCTAGGTAGTTCTGCGGTGCCGCCACTATCGGCCCCCTCACTTGTCTGCTGCTGCTGGTCCTCGGCCTACCCTCAACCTCTACTTGAGGGTTAGACTTATGTCACGTTCTGGCACCCGGAACGCTAGGTCCCGGCGGGCCGCCCGGCAACGACCGACACGGGTGTGTCGCGCGTCCGTTCCCGGCCGGGGGGCGCCGCGTGTGCTCCACGGTGCACGGGTGGCGCGCGGGTCAGTGGGAGATCGTCGGCGCTCGGGGGACGGTGAGGTCGTAGACGCGCGCCTCGCGCTCCCTGAGCACCGCGAGGACCGACGCCTTGAGCGCCGACTCCTCCACCGCACCCCAGCGCACCTCGGCACCGTCGGTGAGCTCGAGGGTGATCGAGGCGGGGTTGCTCGCGCCCGCGGTCGCGACCTGGGCGCGCAGGTCGGCGGGCAGCTCGGCCAGGACCGTGAGCACCGCCGCGAGCGTCTCCCCGGCGCGCTCCCCCGACAGCGGCACCGTGACGCGCGGCAGGCCCTCCGGGGCCTCGGGGACCGAGCCGACGACGACGCCGTCGACGTCGAGCAGCACGAGGCCGTCCTCCGAGGTCGCGGCCGCCACCGGGACGCGGGCGACCACGTCGACGGCGAGCCCGTTCGGCCACGAGCGGGACACCTGTGCCGAGCGGACGGTCGTGATCGCCGTCAGCTGCTCGGTGAGCGCGCCGGTGTCGAGACGGGGAAGCGGCGTGCCGACCCGCTCCTCGACGAGCGCCACGACCTCGTCACGCGGGACGGTCGTGCCCTCCCCCACCCCGGAGACGGTGACGTCCTCCATGTCGAGGGCGAACAGCGGGGAGACGAGCACGGCCCACGCCGCACCGCCGAGCACGGCGAGCGCGGCGACGACGACGAGCACCTTGCGCCAGGCGAGGCGGCGCCGTGCCCTGGTGCGCTCCGCCAGCCGCTCGACGAAGCCGGGGTCCGCCGCGGTCTGCGCCCGGGACGGACCGACGGGCAGCCACCGGCCACGGCCGGCGGACGGCGGTGTCGCGGCCGGCTCGACCGGGGCGGCGAGCTGGCCGGGCGTGGTCTGCTCGGCGGGGGTGCGGTCCGGCTCGTCGCGCCGTTCCTCCGGAAGCGGCCCCGGGGTGCGCCGTGGCCCGCGCGGCGCCGTCGGGGGCCTCACGCCGACCCCGCCAGCAGCTCCAGGATGCGGGGCGCGAGCTCGGTGACGTCCCCGGCGCCCATGGTGAGGACGAGGTCGCCGGGACGGGCGATCGCCGCGACCTCGGCCGCCGCGGCCTGCCTGTCGGCGACGTACCGCGCCCCGGACATCCGCTCGGTGATGAGCGAGCCGTCGACGCCGTCGACCGGGTCCTCCCGTGCGGCGTACACGTCGGTGACGACGACCTCGTCCGCGGCACCGAGCGCCGCGGCGAACTCGGCGGCGAAGGTCTGCGTCCGGGAGTACAGGTGGGGCTGGAAGAGGACGACGACGCGCCCGTCACCGGCCGCCAGACGGGCCGCGGCGAGCGTGGCGGCAACCTCCGTCGGGTGGTGGGCGTAGTCGTCGACGACGCGGACGCCCGCGGCCTCCCCGTGCGACTCGAAGCGGCGGCCGGTCCCGCGGAAGGCGCCCAGGGCGGACGCCAGCACGTGCGGGTCGGTCCCGAGCGCCACCCCGGCGCACCACGCCGCGGTGGCGTTGCGGACGTTGTGGGCGCCGGTGACCGCGAGCTCCAGGCGCACCGGCGCGGCGAGTCCGGGGTGCTCGAGGAGCGCCGAAGCGCCCCGCGCACCGACGGTGAGCCCGGTGACACGCACGTGACCCTCGCCGAGTCCGGGCGCGGAGCCCGTGCCGTAGGTGAGGACCCGCACCTCGGGTGCCACCTGCCGCGCCAGGCGCAGGGCGCCGTCGTCGTCGGCGCAGACGACGAGCAGACCGGTGACGCGCGCGGCGAAGTCGACGAAGGCCTGCTCGAAGGCCGCGCGCGAGCCGTAGTGGTCGAGGTGGTCCGGCTCGACGTTCGTCACGACGGCGACGGCGGGCCGGTAGTTGAGGAAGGAGCCGTCGGACTCGTCCGCCTCCGCGACGAACGCGCGCCCGGTGCCGAGGTGCGCACCGGTGCCCAGGCCCGCCACCGAGCCGCCGATGGCGTAGCTCGGGTCGGCACCCGCCTCGGTGAGCGCGACGGCGAGCATCGCCGACGTCGTCGTCTTGCCGTGCGCGCCGGCGACGGCGACGAAGTCCTGCTCACCGGCGGCGACGACGAGCGCCTCGGAGCGGTGGATCACCGGCAGGCCGAGCTCGCGGGCACGTCGCAGCTCGGGGTTGTCCTCCCGCACCGCGGTCGAGACGACGACGGTCGCGTCCGCCGGCACGTGGTCCGCGTCGTGCCCGACGTGCGCGGGGACGCCCAGGGACCGGAGGCGCTCGAGCGCCGCGCTCGCCCGGGCGTCGGACCCGGAGACCGTCAGGCCGCGCGCGGCGAGCAGCTCGGCGACCGGCGCCATGCCGGCTCCCCCGATGCCGATGAGGTGGTAGCGGCTCATGGTCGCTCCCCCGCGGCGCGGACGACGAGCTCGGCGAGCCGCGCGGCGCCGTCCCGGATGCCGGCAGCCGCCGCGGAGCGCGACATGGCGGTGAGGCGGGCGCCGTCGCCGAGGAGGTCGAGGAGGGGGCCGGTGACGTAGTCCGGTGTGAGGTCGGCGTCGTCGACGAGGAGCCCGCCGCCGGCCGCGACGACGTCCGCGGCGTTGCGGCGCTGCTCGCCGTTGCCGATGGGCAGCGGGACGTACACGGCGCCCAGGCCGAGCGCCGCGAGCTCGCTCACCGTGCCCGCCCCCGAGCGGGCGAGGACGAGGTCCGCCGCGGCGTAGGCACTGGCCATGTCGTCGAGGTAGGGGCGCACGTGGTAGCCGTCGAGGCCGGCGGCTGCCGCGCGGACCGGCTCGTCCTTGCCCTGACCGGTGAGGTGGAGGACCTGGATGCCCGCGGCGTCGAGCGCGGCGGCACCGGCGGACACCGCGGCGTTGATGCGCTGCGCGCCGAGGGACCCCCCGGTGACGAGCAGCGTGGTGCGCTGCGGGTCCAGACCGAGCGCGGCGGCGCCGGCCCGGCGCCGGCCCGCGGCGTCCGCGGCCCGTTCGGCCACGAGCTCGGCGATGGCGGCCCGCAGCGGCAGCCCGGTGAGCGTGGCGCCGGGCAGCGGGGTCCCCGGGAAGGTGACGGCGACGGACCGCGCCCAGCGGGCACCCAGCCGGTTGGCGATCCCCGGGCGGGCGTTCTGCTCGTGGATGACGACGGGCACGCCGAGGCGCCGGGCCGCGAGGTAGGCGGGGGTGGCGACGTAGCCGCCGAACCCGACGACGACCTGCGCCCGGGAGTCGGTGATCGCCCGGCTCGCGGCGCGCACGGCCGAGCGGAGCCGTCCGGGCAGCCGCAGCAGCTCCGGTGTGGGACGTCGCGGCAGCGGCACGCGCGGCACGATGCGCAGGGGCAGCCCGGCCTCGGGGACGAGACGGGCCTCCAGGCCCTCGGCGGTCCCGAGCACGGTGAGCTCCGCGCCGCCGGGCAGGGCCGCGAGCTCGGTGGCGGTGGCGAGGAGCGGGTTGACGTGGCCGGCGGTGCCGCCACCGGCGAGCAGGGCGCGCAGCTCAGCCACGGCCGCGTCCGCCCACCACCGCCAGCGAGCGGCGCACCGCGCCCCTCCGCGCGCGCAGCCCGGCGGCCGCGCCGGGCTCGTCGCGGGCGAACGCGAGCACGACGCCCATCGCGAGCAGGGTGGCGATGAGCGCGGACCCACCGGCGGAGACGAGCGGCAGCGGGACACCGATGACCGGGAGGAAGCCGATGACGACGCCGATGTTGATGAGCGCCTGGCCCAGGATCCACGCGCCGATGGCGCCGGTCGCGATCTTGACGAAGGGGTCGGGGTGGCGCCGCACGATGCGGAACATGCCGGTGGCCAGGACCGCGAAGAGGCCCAGCACGAGCAACGTCCCGAGCAGGCCGAGCTCCTCACCGAGGATCGCGAAGATGTAGTCGTTGTGGGCCTCGGGCAGGTAGGCCCACTTCTCGCGCGAGGCCCCCAGGCCGACACCCGAGATCCCTCCGGTGCCCAGCCCGTAGAGCCCGTGGAGGGTCTGGTAGCACGCGGCGGTCTCGTCGCAGTCCCCGCCGAAGACGGCGGTGACCCGCTGGAGCCGGTTGGGTGAGCTGATGACGAGGAAGGAGACGGCGGCGGCGCCCCCGACGAGGGCGGCGCCGAACCAGCGCAGCGGCACCCCCGCGACGAACATCGCGCCGGCGACGACCGCCGCGACGACCAGCGCCGTCCCCAGGTCCCGGCCGCCGAGGACGAGGCCGATGGCGACGGCGGCCACGACGAGCCCGGGCACGAGGACGTGCTGCCACTGGCCGAGCAGGTGCGCCTTGCGGGCGAGGACGAGCCCGAGCCACACCGCCAGGGCGAGCTTGAGGAACTCCGAGGGCTGGATCGTCTGCCCCAGTCCCGGGATGTAGATCCAGTTGGTGTTGCCCTTCTCGCCGCGCGCCAGCGGCGTGAAGATCAGTGCCTGGAGGATCAGCCCGAGGCCGAGGGCGGGCCACGCGAGCCGCCGGTACCACACGACGGGCACCCGGCTGGCGACGACCATCGCGGGGATGCCGACGAGGGCGAACTTCGCCTGGTCCAGGAAGTAGCCCCACGGGCTCCCGGTCTCCCGGATCGAGGTGATCGAGGAGGCGGAGAGCACCATGACGACGCCGATGGCGAGCAGCAGGAGTGCCGCCCCTCCGACCAGGTAGTAGCTGAGCACCGCGGGCCCGCGGGGGACGGCGGCGTCCCGGGCGCCGGTCCGCATGGTGCCACTGCCGCCGCGCGGGAGTGCAGGCGCGGCGGCACGCGCCCGGCGTCCCGGCTGCACGGCGGTCACGCCGGGTCCCCGGGCAGCTCGCGGACCGCGGCCGCGAACGCGTCACCGCGGGCCGCGTAGCTCGCGAACTGGTCCATCGACGCGCACGCGGGCGCGAGCAGCACCGTGTCGCCCGGACGGGCGAGCCGGGCGGCCGCGGCGACGGCGTGGGTCATCACGTCCCCAGTGTCACCAGTGTCGACCTCGGTGAGGGGAACATCGGGTGCGTGTCGTGCAAGTGCCTCGCGCAGGGGGGCACGGTCCACCCCGATGAGGACGACGGCGTGCAGCCGGTCGGCCACGTCCCGGACGAGGTCCTCGAAGCGGGCGCCCTTGGCCAGTCCACCGGCGATCCACACGCCCCGCCCGGTGGGCAGCGCACCGAGGCTCGCGCGGGCGGCGTGGGCGTTGGTGGCCTTGGAGTCGTCCACCCACGTCACTCCCCCGCGGGTGGCGACGGCCTCGATCCGGTGCCGCCCGCCGTCGTAGGCCCGCAAGCCGGCCTGGACAGCGGCTGCGGGGACGCCGTGCGCGCGGGCGAGGGCGGCGGCGGCGAGGGCGTCGGCGACGACGTGCGCGGGGACCTGACCCCCGGGTGCGAGGTGGGCGAGGTCACCGAGTGTGGCGAGCTCCGCCGCGGCGGTCTGCCGGCTCGGCTCGAAGGCGCGGTCGCACAGGACGTCCTCGACGATGCCGAGCTCACCCACCGCCGGCGTGCCGAGCACGGTGCCGACGGCGCGGGCCCCGTCCGCGACGTCGGCCTCCTCGACCATCGCCCGGGTCACGGCATCGGTGTACACGCAGGCGCGGCGGGTGCGTGCGTAGACGGTGGCCTTGGCGGCACGGTAGGCGGCGAACGAGCCGTGCCAGTCGAGGTGGTCCGGTGCCAGGTTGAGGCACACGGAGGCCTCGGGCGCGACGCTGTGGGTGAGGTGGAGCTGGAAGCTGGACAGCTCGACGGCGAGCGCGTCGACCCCGCCGTCGGCGACGACGCTGACGACCGGGGTGCCGACGTTGCCGACGGCCGGGGCCCGGAGCCCGGCGGCGGTGAGGATGGAGCTGAGCATGCCCACCGTCGTCGTCTTGCCGTTGGTGCCGGTGATCGTGAGCCAGGGAACCGGCGCCGTCGTCGCCGTGCGCTGCACCTGCCAGGCGAGCTCGACCTCGCTCCAGCACGGCAGACCGACGGCGGCCGCCCGGGTGAGGAGCGGGGAGCCCGCCGGGACGCCCGGGGACACGACGGCGAGGTCGGCGCCGGCGGACAGGACCGCCTCCGCGAGGGCCTCCTCGTCCGGCGCCGACACCAGCTCGACGCCGGTGCCCAGCTCGGCGCGCGCCGCGTCGACGGCGGCCTCGCTGCGGTCGACGCCCAGCACCCGCGACCCGAGGGTGCGCAGGACCTCCGCGGCGGCGCGCCCGGACGTGCCGAGGCCGACGACGACGACGCGGGCGTCCGCCAGCGCGCTCACGCCGCCGTCACCCACTCCGCGTAGAACAGGCCCAGTCCCAGGGCCACGCACAGCGCGGCGATGAGCCAGAAGCGGATGACGATCGTCACCTCTCCCCAGCCACCGAGCTCGAAGTGGTGGTGGAGCGGGGCCATCCGGAAGACGCGTTTGCCGGTCGCCTTGAAGAAGCCGATCTGGATGACGTCGCTCATGACGATGATGACGAACAGGCCACCGATGACGATGGCGAGGAACTGGGTGTGGGTGAGGATCGAGAAGCCGGCGATCGCGCCGCCCAGGGCGAGGGAGCCGGTGTCGCCCATGAAGATCTGCGCCGGGGAGGCGTTCCACCACAGGAAGCCGAGGCAGGCGCCGATGAGCGCGGCACCGATGAGCGAGAGGTCGCGCGGGTCGCGGACCTCGTAGCAGGCGGACCACGCGGCGCTCGGGTCGGAGAGGAACTGGCAGTTCTGGTTGGACTGCCACATGGCGATGACGGTGTAGGCGGCGAACACCATGGCGGAGGCGCCGGTGGCCAGTCCGTCGAGGCCGTCGGTGAGGTTGACCGCGTTGGACCACGCCGTGATGAGGAAGTTGGCCCACAGGATGAACAGCACGAGGCCGAGGAACGTGCCGGCGAAGGCGAGGTCGATCGAGGTGTCGCGCACGACGGAGACGTGGGTCGAGCCGGGCGTGCGGAAGTTCTCGTTGGGGAACTGCAGCGCGAGGACCGCGAAGGTGATGCCGACGAACGCCTGGCCGATGATCTTCCAGCGGGCCCGCAGGCCCAGCGACCGTTGCCGGCTGATCTTGATGTAGTCGTCGGCGAACCCGATGACGCCCAGCCCCACGATGAGGAAGAGGAGGAGCAGCCCGGAGGCGTTCGGCGTCCGTCCCGCGGTGAGGTTGGAGACGGCGTACCCGATGAGGGTCGCAAGGATGATGACGACCCCGCCCATGGTCGGTGTCCCGCGCTTGGTGTAGTGCGCGGTGGGTCCGTCCTGGCGGATGAACTGGCCGTAGTTGCGTCTGGTGAGGAAGCGGATGAACAGCGGGGTGCCGAACAGGGCGACGACGAGGGCGGTCGCCCCCGCGACAAGGACGGTCACCACGCGGCGCCACCACTCTCGGTGAGGCGCTCGGCCAGGCGCCACACGCCCGAGCCGTTGGAGCCCTTGAGCAGCACGAGGTCACCCTCCTGGAGGAGCTCACCGAGGAGGGCCGCGGCGGCGTCGACGTCGGCGGGGCAGTGCGTGTGCGGGCCTCCCGCCGCTCCGCGTCGCACCTGCTCCCCGGTCGGGCCCGGGGCGACGAGCACGTCGATCCCGAGCTCCGCGGCGAGGCGTCCGACGTCCTCGTGGGCGCGCTCCGCCTCCTCCCCGAGCTCGAGCATCTCCCCGACGACGGCGATCCGCCGCCGCGCGGGCATCGCGGCGACGGCGCGGAGCGCGGCGCCCATCGAGTCGGGGTTGGCGTTGTACGCGTCGTCGACGACGACGACGCCGTCGGGCCGGTGGGTCACGGCCATGCGGTGGGCGCTGACCCGCTGCGCGCTCCCCAGGGCCTCGGCCACGGCGCCGGCGTCGAGCCCGAGCGCGAGGGCGGCCCCGGCGACGGCCAGCGCGTTGGACACCTGGTGCTCGCCGTGCAGGGCGAGGTGGACGTCGTGACGCGCGCGCACGCCCGAGGCGTCGGTGTGCAGCATGAACGAGGGCCGCGCCTCCTCGTCGAGGGTGACGTCGGTGGCCCGGACGTCGGCGTCCTCGCCGCGGCCGAAGTAGGTGACCGTCCCGGGCGCGGCCGGTGCCATCGCGGCCACCCGGGCGTCGTCGGCGTTGAGCACGGCCGTGCCACCCGCTCGCAGGCCGGCGACGATCTCGGCCTTGGCCCGCGCGACGGCGTCGATGGTGCCGAACCCGCCCATGTGGGCGTGCCCGACGACGAGGACGACGGCGACGTCGAGCGGTGCGATGCGGGTGAGGTAGTCGATGTGTCCGGGGCCGCTCGCCCCCATCTCCAGGACGAGGTACCGGGTCTCCCGAGTGGCCGACAGCACGGTGAGCGGCAGGCCGATCTCGTTGTTGAAGGACTCACGGGGGGCGACCGTGGGCCCCGCCTGGGCGAGCACCTGGGCGAGGACGTCCTTCGTCGTCGTCTTGCCGACCGAGCCGGTGAGCCCGACGACACGCAGCGAGCCCTCCGCGCGCAGCCGGGCGAGCACCTCCCGGGCCAGCTCCCCCAGCGCGACGACGGAGTCCTCGACGAGGACGTGGGGCGCCTCGACGGGCCGCTCGGCGACGACGAGGGCCGCGCCGGCGGCGGCCGCCGCCTCGGCGTGCTCGTGACCGTCGGTCCGCTCCCCCCGGACCGCGACGAACACGGCGCCGGGGCCGGCGAGCCTGGAGTCGGTGACGACCCCGCCGGTGATGAGGAGCTGGGGGTCCACGTTCACCGGGCGGCCACCCACTGCCCGGGCGAGCTGGGCAACGGTCAGCTGGATCACGGCTGCCCCCACCGGGGGCGCTGGTCGTCGGAAGTCACGTCGGGACAATCTATCCGCAGCGCGCTCACTCTGCCCGCATCGGGAAGAGTGACGCTGGCGTCATCGACGGCGCGATGCCCATGTGCTGGAGCGTGAACCCGGCGATCTTCTTGAAGGCCGGGGCAGCGATGATCGACGACGGCGCCTGGTGACCCGGGTGGTAGACGACGATGCCCACGGCGAACTGGGGGTCCTCGGCCGGCGCGACGCCGACGAAGTTGGCCACCGTCCGGGTGAGGTTGCCGTTGGCGTCGGGGACCTGCGCGGTGCCGGTCTTGCCCGCGAGCCGGTAGCCGTCGAGCTGGCCGAGCACGCCGGTGCCCTCCTGGGTGACGACCCCCTCCATCATCGTGACCATCTGGTCGGCGGTGTCCTCGCTGACGACGCGCGAGCCCTCCGGGCTCTCCACGGCGTGGTAGCGCCCCGCGGCGTCGGTCGTCCCGTCGATCAGCCGCGGTGGCAGGTGGACACCGCCGTTGCCGAGCGTGGCGGCGATCGAGGTGTTCTGGAGGAGGTTGACGGCCAGCCCCTGGCCGAACATCGTGGTGTACCGCTGTCGTCCGTCCCACGCCTCGGGGGCCTCGAGCATGCCGGGGCTCTCGCCGGGCAGCTCGATGCCGGTCCGCTCGCCCATCCCGAAGGCCCGGAAGTACTCGTACCGCTGCTCGTCGCTGATCCGGTCACCGATGAGGACGGTGCCGGTGTTGGAGGAGGTGGCGAGGATCCCGGCGACCGTCATCTGCTCGGTGGCGTGGGGGTCGGCGTCGGAGAAGGTCTGCCCGGACGGTGTCGTGATGCGGTCGGGCGTGGTGAAGGTCGTCGTCGGCGTCACCGCGCCGAGGTCGATCGCGGCGGCGAAGGTCGGCAGCTTGCCGGTGGAGCCGTTCTCGTAGGCCGCCTGGACGGCCCGGGAGCCGCGGTTCTCGGGCGGGGTGGCCTGGTAGTTGTTCGGGTCGACGGCGTCGGAGTCGGCGATGGCGAGGAGACGCCCGGTGCTGATCTCCTGGACCACCATCGCGCCCCAGGCGGCGTCGAACGTGTCGACCGTCTCGTCGATGACCTCCTGCGCACGGAACTGGATGTCGCGGTCGATCGTCGTGTGGATGGTGTCCCCCGGCTCGGCCGGCGTCATCTCCCGGAGCCCGGTGGGGATGGACTGGCCGTGCAGGCCGACCTCGACGACGCTGCTGCCCGGGACCCCGCGCAGCTGGTCCTCCAGGGTGAGCTCCAGCCCGGCGAGACCCTCGCCGTCGCGGCCGACGTAACCGAGGATGTTGCCGGCCGTGTTGCCGTTCGGGTAGATGCGCTCGGTGGTCGGCTCCGGTTCGACGCCGGGGATGCGCAGCGCGGCGACCTCCCGCCACTCCTCGGGGGTGAGGCCACGGGCGATGTAGACGAACGTCGAGTCGCCGACCATCTCGGCACCGAGCTCGGCCGCGTCGCGACCCAGCAGCGGGGCGAGCAGCGCAGCGGCCGCCACGGCCCCCTGCTTCTCCTCGCCGTCGACCTCCGCGACGAAGTCGCGCACCTTCACCTGGTTGACGCCGACGTTGTAGCGCTGGACGGAGGTGGCCAGCACCTCGCCGTTGGCGTCGAGGATGTCCCCGCGGGAGGCCTGGAGGGTGGAGTGCCACAGGCGGCCGTTGAGGGCGTCCTCGGCGAGCCGCGGGCCCTCGAGGGCCTGGACGTAGACGAGGCGACCGGCGAAGACGATGGCGATCGCCAGGATGATGACGAGGACGGCGTTGTGGCGCCGGACGAGGGTGCGGGAGCTCACTCCTCCTCACTCCCGCCCAGGATCCTGCCCTCCCGCAGCGAGACGAAGTCGACCCGCTCGGCGCGTTCCATCCCCAGCTCCTCGGCGCGGCGCTGGAGGACGGCGGGCGAGCCGGCCTGCTCGACGTCCTGCACCAGGGAGGTCTCGGTCTCGAGCAGCCGGTTGAGCGTGCGCTGGCTGTCCTGGATCGCGTAGGCGTCCACGGCCATCTGGGTGTTGATGACCAGGGCCGCGACGAGCGAGCCGAGGAGGATCGTCGCGCACAGCAGCAGGTAGGGGACGAGGGACCGGGCCGGGGCCGGACTGCGCACCACCTGGAGTCTCGGGCGCCAGGACCGGCGCGGTTCGGCGGCGGCGGTGCGGGCGGGCATCGCGCTCATGCGGCGCTCCTTGCTCCTGGTCGCATGTGGTCGGGGGTCGGTCTCGTGCGTTCGGCGGCGCGCAGCCGCACGGAGGTGGCGCGCGGGTTGGTGGCGCGCTCCTCGTCGTCGGCCTCCTCGGACCCGCGGGTGAGGAGGCGCAGGTAGGGCCGGTGGGTCTCCGGCTCGACCGGGAAGTCCGGCGGTGCCGAGGAGGTCGCGCCCCGGGCCAGTGCCCGCTTGACCGCGCGGTCCTCGAGCGAGTGGTAGGCCAGGACGACGATCCGGCCGTGGACGACGAGTGACTCCAGCGCCCTGGGCAGTGCCCGTTCGAGGACCGCGAGCTCGTCGTTGACCGCGATGCGCAGTGCCTGGAAGGTCCGCTTCGCGGGGTTCCCCCCGGTCCGGCGGGTCGCCGCGGGAATGGCGGCGCGGACGACCTCGACGAGGTCCGACGTGCGCGTGAACGGCTGCCGTTCCCGACGGCGCACGATGGCGGTGGCGACGCGGCCGGCGAACCGCTCCTCGCCGTAGTCGCGCAGGATGCGGCGCAGCTCCTCGACGGGGGCGGTGGCGAGGAGCTCGGCGGCGCTGGTCCCGGTGGAGGGGTCCATCCGCATGTCGAGGGGGGCGTCCTGCGCGTAGGCGAACCCCCGCTCCGCCTCGTCGAGCTGGAGGGAGGAGACGCCGAGGTCCATGAGGATCCCCTCCACTCCCCCGGGAGCGTGCGTGGCGACGACGTGGTCGACGTCGTCGTACACGGAGTGGACGGCGGTGAAGCGGTCACCGAAGGCGGCGAGGCGTGCTCCGGCGAGCTCGATGGCCTGCGGGTCCCGGTCGATGCCGATGACCCGCAGCTCCGGGAAGCGGCGCAGGACGAGCTCGCTGTGCCCGCCCATCCCGAGCGTTGCGTCGACGAGCACCGCACCGGGCCGTTCGACGGCGGGGGCGAGGAGGTCGAGGCACCGCTCGGCGAGCACGGGAACGTGGCGCTCGGCCGTGCTGCGGTCGTCGCTCATGTCCTCACCTCCTCGTCCGTCGGTGCTGTCGTCGGGCTTGCTGCCACTGGGGCGGTCGGGGGGCCCTCCACCACCCGACCAGGACTCTCGCCGCCGGGCTCTGGCGCCGGGGAAGTGCGCCAGAGTCGCGGTGAGAGACCTCGCCGTGCGGGGTCGGGCCGTCGTCAGAAGAGTCCGGGGACCACCTCCTCGGCCGTGTCGGCGAAGGCGTCCTCGGAGGCGGTGAGGTAGTCCTCCCACGCAGCGGCCGACCAGATCTCGACCCGGGACCCGGTGCCGATGACGGCGAGGTCCCGCTCGAGCCCGGCGTACGTCCGCAGGTGAGGGGGGATGGTGATGCGGCCCTGCTTGTCCGGCTGCTCGTCGGTGGCGCCGGCGAGGAGGACGCGAGAGTAGTCGCGCACGCGGCGGTCGGTGATGGGCGCCTTGCGCAGCTGCTCGTGGATCTCCTCGAACTCACGCATCGGGTAGGCCGCCAGGCAGCGCTCCTGCCCCTTGGTGAGGACGAGGCCCCCGGCGAGCTGGTCACGGAACTTCGCCGGGAGGATGAGGCGGCCCTTGTCGTCCAGACGCGGGTGGTAGGTGCCGAGGAACACGCAGCCCACCACCCTTCGCCGAACCACAGACCGCCATTGCGCCCCACATTACTCCACTTCCCTCCCCCGTCAACGACAGAAGAGGCCCGTCAGCGCTGTGATGTGGCTATCACTGCAGGTCAGCAGCGGTGGGGAGAAGTGGAGGGATTTTCCGCGACCGGGCGCACCGGCGCGTCGTCACGCCGGCGTTCCCCGCGCCGCACGGCCGGAGGCGAGCACGGAGCCGCGGGGTGGAGCGATGTGGAGGCGCCCGGTGGAGCGATGTGGAGGCGCAGACCGGTGGGGCGAGGGGCGCTACGTCGCGGCCCCGACGCTTCCGGGAACGACGTGAGGGGTTCGGGTCCTGTCAGGACCCGAACCCCTCACGATGGTCGGTGTCAGCGGCCGCGGTCGTCGCGGCGGCGGTCCCAGCGGTTCTCGAGGCGCTGCATGAACCCGGCGTCCCGGCGGCCTGCCGGGCGGGCCTTCTTCCCCGGGGCGGCGGGCCGGGCGACGGCACCGCGCGGCTTGGAGATCGCCAGCATGACCCCGCCGAGCATCGCGATGAAGCCCAGGACGCCCAGCCACACGAGGGAGGCGGCGACGCCTCCGACGAGCATGCCGAGACCGGCGAGGACAAGAAGAGCTCCGAGCGCCAGGCGCCGCCCGGAGTAGCGCTGCTCGGAGGTGAAGGTGCTCACCAGCCGCGGGTCGGAGCGGAGCTGCTGCTCCATCTGGCTGAGCACCCGTTGCTCATACTCAGAAAGAGGCATCGGTCCTCCGATCCGGTCACGGTGCCCTACCTCGAGGGCGACTACGACAAGTTTAGGTCTCCGACGCGTCCGGGGAAAGCCGACTGGGGGTGAAGACCGGTCACCGTGTGGTCGAACCGCTCCGCTGGCCGGGCCCACGGCCCGCGCGGGGCCCGCCGCGCGCGTCGCGGGACGGGTCGAGCAGGGCGGCCGGGCGAAGCGCGCCGGGCCCGAACCGCTGCCGGATCGTGTCCATCGCCGTCTCGGCCTCGCGACGGTTGTCCTCCTCACCCAGCCGCAGCTGGACACCCTCGCCGGCGTCCTGGAGCTGTTCGACCCGCACCCCCAGCAGCCGCACCCCGCCGGGGGGCAGCGGCACGTCGTCGAGCAGGGTGCGGGCGACGGTGAGGACGTCGTGTGCGACGTCGGTGGCCTCGGTGGCGCGCGAGCGGGTGATGGTGCGGAAGTCGGAGAAGCGCACCTTGATCGCCACGGTCCTCGCGACCAGGCCGGCGGCTCGCAGCCGGGCCGCGGTCCGGTGCGCCTGGTCGAGGAGCACGGCCTCCAGGGTCGCGCGGTCGGTGACGTCCGCCGCGAACGTCGTCTCCGTGCCCACCGACTTCTCCACGTGCTCCGGCTCGACGGCGCGCGGGTCGCGTCCGTTCGCCAGGTCGTGGAGCCGCTGACCGGCCGCGACGCCGAGGACGCGGTGGAGGGACCGCACCGGCTGGGCGGCGAGCGCCGCGACCGTGTCGATGCCGTGGCGGTGCAGCCGCTCCCGGGTCTTGTCCCCGACTCCCCACAGTGCGCCGACGGGCAGTGAGTGGAGGAAGGGCACGGTCGCGTCGCGAGGGACGAGGAGCAGGCCGTCCGGCTTGGCGTGCCCGGAGGCGAGCTTGGCGACGAACTTGGTCGCGGCCACCCCCACCGACGCCGGCACCCCGAGCTCGGAGTGGATGCGCCGCCGGACGGCCCGGGCGATCTCCACGGGGGACCCGAGCCGCCGCCGCGCCCCCGAGACGTCGAGGAAGGCCTCGTCGATGCTCACCTTCTCCATGACGGGTGTGACGTCCGCGAGGATCGCCATGACCTGCCGGGAGACCCGGGCGTAGGTGTCGTGGTGCGGCGGGAGCACCACGGCCTGCGGGCACAGCGCCCGTGCCCGGGCGACGGGCATCGCCGAGTGGACGCCGAAACGGCGAGCCTCGTACGTGGCGGAGAGCACGACACCACGTGACTCGCCGCCCACGATGACGGGCCGCCCGACGAGGTCCGGCCGGTCGAGCAGCTCGACGGCGGCGAAGAAGGCGTCCATGTCCACGTGCAGGATCGGGCAGTCGGTGTCGTCCGCGCCCCAGTCACGCCGGGCTGCGGCACTGCGCTCGCCTCTGCTCATCCTGGTCAAAGGCTAGCCTGGAGGGTATGCCCGAGCGTCCAGCCACCCGTCGGCGCGGCCGCGGTCGGCGGCTGCCCCTGCCCCAGCTGCCCGACGGTCCTGTCCGGACGTCGACCGGAGTCGTGGAGCTCCTGCGCGACCCGGCCCGACCGTCGGCCGTGACCGTGTTCATCAACGACGCCGAGAGCTCCTACGTCGACCTCGCCGACCCGCACCACCTCGAGTTCGAGTACATGCAGCAGATGACGGCGGTGCTCGACGAGGTCGGTCCCCCTCCCCCGGCCCCGGTGAGGGCCGTTCATCTCGGTGGCGCCGGCTGCGCCCTCCCGCGGGCACTGGATGCCGCCCGACCCGGCTCCAGCCAGCTCGTCGTGGAGATCGACGCGGAGCTCGCGCGGCTCTCCCGCGTCTGGTTCGACCTTCCCCGTGCCCCGCGACTGCGTGTGCGGGTGGCCGACGCTCGCGACGCCCTGGCCACCCTGACGCCCGGCGCCTGGGACGTCGTCGTCCGCGACGTGTTCGCGGGCATCGAGGTGCCTCCGCACGTGCGGACGGTGGGCGCCGCACAGGAGGCGCGCCGGGCGCTCGCTCCGGACGGGCTGTACCTCGTCAACCTCACCGACCGGCCGCCGCTCACCACGGCTCGCACCGAGGTGGCCACCCTCCGGGAGGTGTTCCCGCACGTCGCCCTCATCGCCGACCCGGCGATCCTGCGTGGCCGGCGGTACGGCAACGTCGTCCTCGTGGGGTCCGAGCAGCCGGTCCTCACGACGGGGCTCGAGCGGGCGCTCCGGGGGCTGCCGCTGCCCGTGCGGCTCGTCGGCGGCGAGGAGCTCGCGGCCTTCGCCGGTTCGCACCTGCCACGGCCCGACGTCGTCGCCCCAGCCGCGGGGTCCGTCGTCGCCGACGAGACCTGAGGACAACGCACAGGGGCCCCCACCGTGACGGTGGGGGCCCCTGTGCTGTGAAGGGTGGTCAGATCGCGCGAACGCTCTCCGCCTGCGGGCCCTTCGGGCCCTGCGTGATCTCGAACTCGACGCGCTGCGCCTCCTCGAGGGAGCGGTAGCCATCGGACTCGATCGCGGAGTAGTGGACGAAGACGTCAGCGCCGCCGCCGTCCTGGGCGATGAAGCCGTAGCCCTTCTCCGAGTTGAACCACTTGACGGTGCCCTGTGCCATTGTGCTGTGTCCTTCCGGGGACGTCGTGGAGGCGACCGTGTGCCGTCTCCGTCGTGCCGCAATGCCTCGTCCCACGTCGTGCACAGCCCGGCCGCGGCCAGGGTCATACGTAAGCGAACTGCAACTGCAACGGCTCCAAGTGTGGCACGTCGGCGCCGATGTGACTAGCGCTTACGCCCTCGGCATCACCCGCGCGGTCGCTGGCGTTTCCACCGCCCGGCGCCGCCGTCCGAGCTACTCGCCGGGTGCCGTGCCGAGGGGGTCGTCGTCCTCGTCACCGGCTGCGGGGCCACCGGTCGGTGGCTCCCCCGTCGCGTCCGCCTCCTGGAGGAACGCCTCGACCGCCGCGCCGATCTCGTCGGCGGTGGGCAGCTCGACCGGCTGGGCCAGCAGGGTCGCCCTGGTCTCCTGGTTCGCGCCGCGCATGAAGGCGTCGTACTGCTGCTCGAGCGCCTGCACGACCGCCGTCACCTCGGGGGACGCCGACACCTGCCGCTCGATCTCGAGCGCCGCCTCGCTCGCCGCCTGCTCGAGGTCACCGACCGGGAGCGCGAGCTCCCCGCTGCGGGCACTCTGGCGGACCAGCTCGGCGGCGGCCTGGTGGAAGTGGCTCTGCGCGAGGTAGTGCGGCACGTTCGCCGAGAAGCCGACGGCCTGGTGGCCCGCCTGACCCAGCCGGTACTCGAGGAGCCCCGTGACGCTGCCGGGCACCTGGACGGTCCCCACGATCTCGGGCTGTGAGGGGATCAGCCCGGGCTCGCTCGCGTGCGCGGTCACGGTCGTCGGACGGGTGTGCGGGACACCCATCGGCACGCCGTGGATGCTGATGGTGCGCTGGACCCCGAAGCGCTCGACGGCGTCGATGACGGCGTCGACGAAGGCCGTCCACCGCAGGTCCGGCTCGCTGCCGTGGAGCAGCAGGAGCTCGGTGCCCTCGTCGTCGCGCACGAGGTCGAGCACGACGTAGGGCTCCTCGTAGTCCGTCCAGCGCCAGTTCTCGAAGGTCATCGCCGGCCGGTGGGCGCGGTAGTCGATGAGCTCGTCGACGTCGAAGGTGAGCACGCGCTGGGTGTCGAGCGTCGCGGTGAGGTGCCGGGCGGCGAGCGCCGCCGCGTGCCCCGCGTCCATCGCCCCGGTGAGCGCGTTGATGAGCACGCGCGCCTGCACGTCGCCTGCGTCGGGGTGTACGTCGTACAGCTCCACCACCGTCTCCCTCCTCCACTCGTCGGTCTGTGGGTGGAACGATGCCGGGTCCTCCGGCATTCCCGGCGCCGTCAGCGGGTGGGGAGGCGCACGACCGAGACGAAGAAGTCGTCGATCTTGCGCACCACGGAGATGAAGCGCTCGAAGTCCACCGGTTTGGTGACGTAGGCGTTGGCGTGCAGGTTGTAGCTGCGCAGGATGTCCTCCTCGGCCTCCGACGTCGTGAGGACGACGACGGGGATGCGCCGCAGCTCCGGGTCCTCCTTGAGCTCGGCGAGCACCTCGCGGCCGTCCATCCGGGGCAGGTTGAGGTCGAGCAGGACGAGGTCGGGCGTCGGCGCGTCCGCGTACTGGCCCTGCTTGTGCAGGTAGGACATCGCCGACTCGCCGTCGGAGACGACGGTGAGCCGGTTGGCGACCTTGTACTCGGCGAAGGCCTCCTCCGTCATGAGGACGTCCCCGGGGTCGTCCTCGACCAGCAGCACCTCGATCATGTCGCTCACGACTCCACCCTCTTCGTCTCCGGGCCGGTTGACCCCCCGGCCATGATCCCACGGTCGGCCCCGGTGTCCTGCTCGACGGTCAGCAACGGCTCCGCGTCCGTGGCGGGAAGGGTCCACCGCACGGTGGTGCCCTCGCTCGGGTCCTGTTCCTCGACCCAGATCCGGCCGCCGTGGTGCTCGACGATGCGCTTGCACATCGCCAGGCCGATTCCCGTGCCACTGTAGGCGTCCTTGGCGTGCAGCCGCTGGAAGATCGCGAAGACGCGCTCGGCGTGCCGCGGCTCGATGCCGATGCCGTTGTCGCTGCAGCGGAAGAGCCACTCCGACCCCACCCGCTCGGCACCCACGTGGACGTGCGGGACTGTGTCGGGTCGCCGGAACTTCACCGCGTTGGCGACGAGGTTCTGCAGCAGCTGGACGAGCAGGCCGGCGTGCCCGACGACCTCCGGCAGCGGGTCCCTCGTCACCTCGGCGCCGGTCTCCGCCAGCGTCTCGGAGAGGTTGTCCAGGGCCTCGGTCAGGGCCCGGTCGACCGACACCGGAGCCGGGTCCTCCTGGGTCCGTCCGAGGCGGGAGAAGGCCAGGAGGTCCTGGATGAGGCGCTGCATCCGCCGGGCGCCGTCGGACGCGAACTCGATGTACTGGTGTCCCCGCTCGTCGAGCTGGTCGCCGTAGCGACGCTCGAGCAGCTGGGTGAAGGACGCGACCTTGCGCAGGGGCTCCTGGAGGTCGTGGGACGCGACGTAGGCGAACTGCTCGAGGTCTCGGTTGGAGGCCTCGAGCTCGGCCCGCGCGCTCTCCGTCGTGGCGATCTGCGCGACGAGGTGCCGGCGCATCCGGTCGACGTCGTCGGCGAGCGTGAGGATCTCGTCGGGCCCCGTCCCGGCCACCGGCCGGTCCAGCTCCCCCTCGGCGACGGCACGGCTGGCCACTGCCAGCTGGTCGAGCGGGTCGGTGATCCACTGGCGCAGGTAGCGCCACAGGAGGATGCCCGTGACGAGCGCGAGGACGGAGAGTGTCACGACGGCGCCGAGGAGGACCTGCTGCCACATCTCCATGGCCCTCGCGCCGTCGGATCGGTAGCCGATGAGCTCGTTGAGGGCCGCCCGCTGGTGGTCGCGCATCTCGTTGAACAGGACGACGCCGTCCTCCTGCCACTCGAGGAACGCCTCCCCGCCGCCGTGCTCCCGGGTGTCCTGGATGAGGGGCTTCGCGTAGCCCGCGCGCCAGTCGTCGGTGGCCGCGGCGAGCAGGTCGAAGTGACGATCCAGGTCCGGGATGTTCGGCAGGACCTCGACGAG
Organism: Georgenia sp. H159; assembly: GCF_035607575.1. Classification (NCBI taxonomy): domain Bacteria; kingdom Bacillati; phylum Actinomycetota; class Actinomycetes; order Allobogoriellales; family Allobogoriellaceae; genus Georgenia; species Georgenia sp. H159. The sequence continues at coordinate 70,146 of NZ_JAYDZY010000013.1, forward strand.
GCTCGACCGCACGGCGTCGGGCCTCCCGTAGGCCAGGCGGGTGTAGGACTCGAGGAGGTCCTCGTCCCCGCTCAGCGCGAAGGCACGGACGCCCGCCTCGGCGTCGACGACGTCGGCCTGCAGCTCCTCCAGCTCGATGATGGCGTCGAAGACGACACCGGTCACCTCCTGCTGGTAGCGCCACAGCTGGCTGAAGGCGAAGACGGCGACGAGCAGCACGAGGCCGAGCGACGTCCCGGCGAAGACGATCGCCGTCCGCAGCCTGCTGCGCAGCGACCACGCCCGCGGTCCGCGCCTCACGCCGGCGCCCACCCCAGCAGGATGAACTGGTCCTCGATGTGACCCGGCCCGTAGGCCCGGACGACCCGCTCGATCGTGTCGGCCAGGGCTGCCTCGTCGCCGGCGCCCCTCGTGGCGGCGTCGAGCACGGCGGCGAGCGGCGAGTCCCCGCGGTCCCCCGCCTGCTCGATGAGCCCGTGGTGGAGCATGAGCAGCCGGTCCTGCTCGCGCAGGCGCGCGGCGACGGCCGGGCGGGCACCCGGTCCGGTGCCCAGCGGTGCGCCCTGCCCGTCCTCCCCGGGCACCGTGAGGGTGCTGACGTGGCCACGGGAGAGCAGGAGCGGGGCGTGGTGGCCGGCCAGGTGGCACACCGCCGCGCGGCTGGCCGCGAGCAGCTCGACGACGGCCGCACGCACCGAGACGGGCTCGGCGCTCGCCATGACGAGGCGGTCCAGGGCGTCGACGACGTCGGTCACGGGCAGCCGGCTCAGCGCGAACGCGCGGAACGCCGCGCGGACCGTCGCTGCCAGGGCCGCGGCCGCCGGTCCGGTCCCCTCCGCCGTGCCGACGACGGCGAGCACGCTGCCGTCCGGACGCTCGACGACGTCGCACAGCTGGGAGCTCAGCGCGCCGCCGCCCTCGCTCCGCACGAGGAGGCGGACCGGTGCGGTCGGGGTGTGCGGGGCCGGGCGCAGCTCCTCGGCGAGCCGCGCGACCTCCTGCGCGCGGGCCCGCAGCTGCTCCTGCGTGCGGCGCTCACGGTCCCCGCGACGGCGTTCGACGGCGTACCGCACGGCCCTGCCCAGGGCCTCGCCGTCGACCGTGCCCTTGACGAGGTAGTCGTGGGCGCCTGCGCCCACGGCGGCGAGCCCACGGTCGGCGTCGTCCAGGCCCGTGAGGACGACCACCGCGGCGTCCGACGCGTCCCGCAGCCTCACGAGCGCGTCGAGCCCGGAGGCGTCGGGCAGCCCGAGGTCGAGCAGGACGCAGTCGACCGGCATCGCGAGGGCGTCCACCGCGGCCTCGAGGCTCCACGCCCGGGTCATGTCGGTGTCGATCCCAGCGTCGCTGAGCAGCTCCTCGACGAGCAAGGCGTCGCCGTCGTCGTCCTCCACCAGGAGAAGGTGGAGGGCAGGCTCACGGGCCTCGCTGTCGGTCACGGCGGTCCTTCCGGTCGGTGCGGACATCGTACGCAGAGCGCGAGGTCACCACGGACGAGCACGTGCAGGGCGCCGTCGTCGTAGATAATGGTCTGCCGGTCGAGGGACGGAAGCGGGGTTGTGTGTGGTGCAGTCGAACGTGACACGAGCTGGTGTGCCGTGGGAGGCGGACCAGGAGTTCGTCGACCACGTGTACGCGCGGCTGGACGACCTCCGGCACCGCTACCGCGAGCGCCTCGAGGCGATCCGTCGCCAGGGCGCCTCGGGCACGCCGCAGAACAGGTCGGAGCGGGACGCCTTCGCCACGCACTACGAGGACACCCTCGCGCGGCTGGAGCAGGTGGAGAACCGTCTCGTCTTCGGCCGGCTCGACCTGGAGAACGACGCCAGCCGCTACATCGGCCGGATCGGGATCTCCGACGAGGACCAGGAGTCGCTGCTCATCGACTGGCGCGCCCCGGCCGCCCGGCCCTTCTACCAGGCCACCGCGGCCCGGCGGGGCGACGTCGTCCGTCGCCGGCACCTGGTGACCCGCGGCCGCCGCGTCACCGGGGTCGAGGACGAGCTGCTCGACACGGACGCGGACCTCGACGGCCTCACCGGGGAGGGGGCGCTGTTCGCGGCGATGGCGGCGGCGCGCGAGGGCCGCATGGGCGACATCGTCGCGACCATCCAGGCCGAGCAGGACGAGATCATCCGCTCGGCCGTCGACGGGATCCTCGTCGTCGAGGGCGGTCCCGGCACGGGGAAGACCGCGGTGGCGCTGCACCGAGCCGCGTACCTGCTCTACACCCACCGCGAGCGCCTGGAGCGTTCCGGCGTCCTCGTCGTGGGTCCGAGCCGGGTCTTCCTCCGCTACATCGAGCAGGTCCTCCCGTCGCTCGGTGAGAGCGGAGTCGTCGCGACGACTCTCGGTGACCTCCTCGCCGACGTCCCGGTGACGGCCACCGAGCCCGAGGAGGTCGCGGCGGTCAAGGGACGGGCGGTCATGGCCCAGGTGCTGCGCCACGCGGTGCGTGGGCTGCCGCGCCGGCTCGCGCAGACGACGCTGCTCGACGTCGACGGCGAGCAGGTGCGCCTGGAGCCGGAGGACGTGCGGCTGGCCCAGGAGCGGGCACGGCGCAGCGCCCGCCCGCACAACGTCGCGCGCCGGACCTACGCCACGGCGGTGCTCGAGTCCGTCGTGCGGCGCTGGGCCGAGGAGAAGGGCCTGGACCTCGAGTCGGAGCACGGCTACCTCCTGCAGTCCCTGCGTGAGTCCCGCGACGCCCGCAGGGAGATCAACCTGCGGTGGATGCCGACGACGCCCGAGCAGCTGCTGCGGCGGCTCTACGCCGACCCCCAGCTCCTCGCCCGCCACGGGCGTGGCCTCGGTGCGGACGAGCGGCGGCTGCTGCACCGGCCGGTGGACGCCCCGTGGACGGCGGCCGACCTGCCGCTGCTCGACGAGCTCGCCGTGCTCCTCGGCCGGCTGGAGGACCCGCAGGCCGAGCGCGCCCGGCTGGCCCGCGAGGCGGAACGCGCGTCCGCCGTCGCCTACGCCGAGCACGCCATCCGTGAGGACGGCCTCGGCGGCGGGATCGTCGACGCGCAGACCCTCGCCTCCCGGTTCGACGCCCCGGAGGCGCGGCTGTCGGTGGCCGACCGCGCGGCGGCGGACCGCGACTGGACCTACGGCCACATCGTCGTCGACGAGGCGCAGGAGCTCTCGCCCATGGCGTGGCGCGCGCTGCTGCGGCGCAACCCCTCACGCTCGATGACCCTCGTCGGGGACCTGGACCAGCGCTCGGGTCACCGGCCGGCCCGCAGCTGGGCGGAGCTGCTCGGCACCGCGGCGAGCGAGCACGTGCGCACCGCGTCCCTCACCATCAACTACCGCACCCCCGCCGAGGTCATGGAGTCCGCGGTCCGGGTGCTGAGGGCGGCCGGCGGTGCGCACGCCGCGCCGGCCCGGTCGGCACGGGACGTCCCCGGGGCGCTCCGGCTGAGCGCCATCACCGACGGCCACGAGGTGGTCGACGTCGTCGCCACCGAGTACGCCGCGCTGGGTGAGGGCCGCCTCGCCGTCATCACGGCACCGGGCACCGTCGGGGCCGTCCGTGAGCTGCTGTCCACGCGGCTCGCGGCAGAGCTCGAGACGCCCGGCGGCGACGTCCTGGCCGCGCGGGTCGCGGTTCTCGACGCCGTCGCGGCCAAGGGCCTGGAGTTCGACGTCGTCGTCCTCCTCGAGCCCGCCGAGATCACCGCCGGTGGCCCGGGTGACCTCTACGTCGCCATGACCCGGCCCACCCGCCGCCTCCACGTCCTGCACCGCGGCCCGCTCCCGGACGGCCTGGTCGAGCGGTAGCAGGCACCGGGGCGAGGGGTGGCGCGTCCGGTGGGCGGATCGGTTTCCCGGTTCGGGGGGCGGTGCGACACGATAGGCGGGTGCGCGCACTGCTTCTGGAGAACCCACACGAGAACGCCGACACCGCCCTGGAGAACGCCGGGATGGAGGTGGTGCGCCATCCGGGCGCGATGGACGAGGACGAGCTCATCGCCGCGCTCGACGGCGTCCAGGTGCTGGGCATCCGGTCCAAGACCACCGTCAGCCGCCGGGTGCTCGACGCCGCACCCAGCCTCCTCGCCGTCGGCGCGTTCGCCATCGGCACCAACCAGATCGACCTGTCCGTCGCCGCCCACCGTGGCGTGGCCGTCTTCAACGCCCCCTTCTCCAACACCCGCTCGGTGGTGGAGCTGGCCCTGGGCGAGATCATCGCGCTGAGCCGGCGGCTGACCGTCGTCGACGACGCCCTGCACGACGGCCGCTGGGAGAAGTCGGCGGCCGGGTCGCACGAGGTCCGCGGCCGCACCCTGGGGATCGTCGGCTACGGCAACATCGGCACCCAGCTCTCCGTGCTCGCCGAGGCGCTGGGCATGCGCGTCGTCTTCTACGACACCGCGGAGAAGCTGGCGCTCGGCAACGCCCGCCGGATGGCGAGCCTGGAGGCGCTGCTCGACGTCGCCGACGTCGTCACGCTGCACGTCGACGGCCGCGCCGGCAACGCGGGCATGTTCGGTCCCGAGCAGTTCGCGCGGATGCGTCCGGGCTCGATCTTCCTCAACCTCTCGCGTGGCTTCGTCGTGGACTACACCTCCCTGCGCGAGCAGATCGAGGCGGGCAGGATCGTCGGCGCCGCCGTCGACGTCTTCCCCGTCGAGCCCAAGCGCACCGGTGACCCCTTCGACTCCGAGCTCCGCGGCCTGCCCAACGTCATCCTCACCCCGCACGTCGGCGGCTCCACCGAGGAGGCCCAGGAGGGCATCGGGGCGTTCGTCTCCACCAAGCTCGCCCGGTACGTCCGCGAGGGCACGACGACGATGAGCGTCAACGTCCCCCAGCTCGCGCTCGACCCCGCACCCGCCGCCCGCTACCGGGTCACCTACCTGCACCGCAACACGCCGGGCGCGCTGGCGCTGGTCAACCAGGCACTGGCGGAGAGCGGCGCGAACATCGAGGGTCAGATCCTCGGCACCTCCGGCGACCTGGGCTACGTCATCACCGACATCGGCGGGGAGCTGCCCACCGAGGCCCGTCAGGCGCTGGACGAGGTGCCGGACGCCATCCGGCTACGGGTCCTGCTCGCCGAGCACCACGCGAGCTGAGCCATCTACGGTGGGCCCATGACCTACACGCCTGCCGAGAACCGTTACGACTCGATGACCTACCGCCGCTGCGGCCGCAGCGGCCTCGACCTGCCCGCGATCGCCCTGGGCCTGTGGCAGAACTTCGGCCACGAGAACCCCGAGGCGACGCAGCGGGAGATCGTCCTGCACGCGGTCGACCGCGGCATCACCCACATCGACCTGGCGAACAACTACGGCCCACCGCCCGGTGCGGCCGAGTCGTTCTTCGGTCGGCTGCTCGCCACCGACCTCGCTCCCTACCGCGACGAGCTCGTCATCTCGAGCAAGGCCGGCTACCGGATGTGGCCCGGCCCCTACGGGGAGTGGGGCTCGCGCAAGTACCTCCTCAGCTCGCTCGACGCGTCCCTGCGCCGACTCGGGCTCGACTACGTCGACATCTTCTACTCCCACCGTGACGACTCGACGACCCCGCTCCACGAGACGATGGGGGCCCTGAAGACGGCCGTGGACTCCGGGCGGGCCCTGTACGCGGGGATCTCCTCCTACACCGCCGAGCGTGCCGCCGAGGCGGTGACCGTGGCCGCGGAGATCGGCCTCACGCTGCTCGTCCACCAGCCCTCCTACTCCATGCTCAACCGCTGGGTCGAGCACGGCGAGCCCAGTGCGCTCGACGTCACCGAGCGGGCCGGCATGGGCAACGTCGTCTTCTCCCCGCTCGCCCAGGGGATGCTCACCGAGAAGTACCTCGACGGCGTGCCGGAGGGCTCCCGCGCCGCGAGGAGTGGGTCCCTCCGCGAGGAGTTCCTCACCGAGGAGACGCTCGGGCACGTGCGTGCCCTCGCGGGCATCGCCCGCGACCGTGGCCAGACGCTCGCCCAGCTGGCCATCGCCTGGGTGCTGCGCGACCCGCGCGTCACCACCGCGCTCGTCGGCGCCTCGAGCGTCCGTCAGCTCGACGACTCGCTGCGGGCCCTGGACAACCTCGACCTCAGCACCGAGGAGCTCGCGCGGATCGAGGAGCACGCCGTCGACGCGGGGGTGAACATCTGGGCCGGCCGGACGCGGTAGCAGCCGGCGCCGTCACGACATGAGGAACCGGTGACGGTGGCGGCTTCCCCTCCGCCACCGTCACCGGTGGTCAGCGCGAGCCGGGCTCGCTGGGATCCACCCTAGCCCCCGTCCCCGGGGGCTCGCTCGGCGGATCGAGGGGACGCTCCGAGCGCAGTGCGGCGATCGCCGTCTCGAAGTCGTCCAGCGAGGTGAAGGCGGAGTACACGCTCGCGAAGCGCAGGTAGGCGACCTCGTCGAGCTCACGCAGCGGACCGAGGATGGCCAGACCGACGTCATGTGCGTTGATCTGCGCGGCACCGGCGGCCCGCACCGTCTCCTCGACCTGCTGGGCGAGGAGGGCGAGGTCGTCGTCGGAGACGGGCCGGCCCTGGCACGCCTTGCGGACGCCGGCGACGACCTTCTCGCGGCTGAACGGCTCGACGACGCCGGAGCGCTTGACCACGGACAGGCTGGAGGTCTCGATCGTGGTGAACCGGCGGTGGCAGGCGGTGCACTCGCGCCGACGCCGGATCGCCGAGCCGTCGTCCGCCGTGCGCGAGTCGATGACCCGGGAGTCAGCGTTCCGGCAGAAGGGACAGTGCACGCCCCGCTCCTCGTCGATCGGGCGGGCCGGAGGTCGGCACCGCTCCGGTGCACGGTACGGGCGCTCGACCGCGGCGTGCAAGGCGCGCTGCCCGCTGCTCAGCCCGCGGGGACGAGCAGCTGCTGCCCGACGGAGACCTCACCCGAGGCGAGGCCGTTGATCCGGAGGATGTCCTCGACGACGTCGCGCACGTCCTGCCCGTCCCCGGCGGTCGCCGCGGCGATGGCCCAGACGGTCTCCCCGGCACCGACGCTCACCCGCTCGGTGGGGCCGGAGTAGGACTGCGCGTCGGCCGTGACACCGCCCAGCCAGGCGCCGCCGGCCACCGCGACCCCGACCCCGGCGGTCAGCGCGAGGACGGACCGCACGAGACGGCCGCGCGCGGTGAGCCGCACGGCCGGGCGCCGCCCGCGGCGCGGCGCCACCCGGGTCTCGCTGCGCCGGGGGGACGCCGGGACGAAGTCGGGGCCCACGAGCTGGAGGTGGCCGCGGCGCGCCGGGGCGCCACCGTCTCGGGCGGGTGCCGGGTGGACCGGGGTCGGAATGGCCAGCGCACTCATCTGTCTCTCTCCCTCGAACGTCTGTACGTCGAACGTCTGTGCGACACCGTACTCCTCGCGCCCGCCGCTGTCGACACGCCGTCGAACAGATGTTTGATATCGGGCGCGGGGCCTTCTACGCTGTCGAGCACGAGCACATCAGCGACCACTGACATCCGAGGAGCACGAGCCGTGAACGCAGGCCAGGACGACCCCGACCAGGGCGGTGCCACGGTGCACGAGCTCCCCGAGCAGGAGGCGCACGACGGGGCCCTCACCGAGCGCCAGCGCCTGGTCCTGGAGACGATCAGGCGCAGCGTCGACGAGCGCGGCTACCCACCGACGATGCGGGAGATCGGCCTGCTCGTGGGACTGACGAGCCCCTCGTCGGTCAAGCACCAGCTCATGGCCCTGGAGCGCAAGGGCTACCTGCGCCGCGACCCGAAGCGGCCCCGCGCGATCGAGATCGTCGGCACCGAGGTGCGCGGTCCCCAGCTCGGCAGCCCAGAGGACGCCAGCGACACCCCCGCGCCGACCTTCGTCCCGGTCGTCGGCCGCATCGCGGCCGGCGGGCCGATCCTCGCCGAGCAGGCGGTCGAGGACGTCTTCCCCCTGCCCCGACAGCTCGTCGGCGACGGCGAGCTCTTCCTCCTGCGGGTCAGCGGCGACTCGATGGTCGACGTGGCCATCTGTGACGGCGACTGGGTCGTCGTGCGCCGCCAGCCGGTGGCGGAGAACGGTGAGATCGTCGCCGCCCTGCTCGACGACGAGGCCACGGTCAAGACCTTCCAGCGCAGGGACGGCCACGTGTGGCTGCTCCCGGCGAACGAGGCCTACTCCCCCATCGACGGCGACGAGGCGCAGCTCCTGGGACGGGTCGTCTCGGTGCTGCGGAGCCTCTAGAGACCGAGCTGGCGCGCGACGGCGCGGATGCTCTCCGCGCTGTCGCGCAGTCCGGCCTGTTCGGCCCGTGTCAGCGGTGGCAGGAGCTGCTCCTGCGCACCGTTGGCACCGACGACGGTCGGCACGGACAGGCACACGTCGGAGATCCCGACGTAGTCGCTGAGCAGCGTCGAGACGCTGAGGATGCGGTTCTCCGCGCGCAGTACCGCCTGGATGATGCGCACCGCGGCCAGCGCGATGGCGTAGTTCGTCGCGCCCTTGCCCTCGATGATCCGGTAAGCCGCCGTGACGACCTCGGCGGCGATGTCCTCCCGTGCCGTCTCGTCCAGGAGCGGTGCATGGGTGCTGCTCCAGTCGAGCAGCGGGACCGCCCCGATCATCGCCGAGCTCCACAGCACGAGCTCGGAGTCGCCGTGCTCGCCGACGACGTAGGCGTGGACGTTCGAGGCGGCGACGCCCGTCTTGCGGGCGATGAGGTAGCGCAGGCGCGAGGTGTCCAGCACCGTCCCGGACCCGAAGAGGCGCTGGGGCGGGAGGCCCGAGATGGTGAGCGCGGCGTGGGTGACGATGTCGACCGGGTTGGTCACCATGAGGTAGACGGCGTCCGGCGCGACCGCCGTGAGCTGCGGTACGAGGGTCCGCATCAGGCCGACCGTGCTCGCGGCGAGGTCGAGGCGGCTCTGTCCCGGCTTCTGCTTGGCGCCGGCGGTGATGACGACGACGTCGGCGTCCCGGCACGCCTCGATGTCGTCGGAGCCGACGATCTGGGCGGGCGGCATGAACTGGATCCCGTGGGCGAGGTCGAGTGCCTCCGCCTCGACCTTGGCGCGGTTGACGTCGTAGAGCACGACCCGGTGCGCCGCACCCTGCATGAGGAGCGCGTAGGCGAGCGTCGCACCCACCGCGCCCGCTCCGACGACCGCCACCGTGCTCGTCCGTGCCTGTGCCATGCCGATCCTCTCGTCGTGCCCGAGCCTAGGACGCCGGGACGGGTGTCGCAGCGAGCCGCCGCAGTGCGCCGCGCGCGACCTCGCCGTCCGTCGTCGGCCACAGCGGGGGCATGGACCGGCGCAGGAAGGTGCCGTAGCGCGCGGACGCGAGCCGCGAGTCGAGGACCGCGACCACGCCGCGGTCGTCCACCGACCGGATGAGGCGCCCTGCGCCCTGGGCGAGGAGGAGGGCGGCGTGGGTGGCGGCGACCGTCATGAACCCGTTCCCGCCCGACGCGGCGACGACCTCCGAGCGCGCGGAGCGGACGGGGTCGTCGGGCCGGGGGAAGGGGATCCGGTCGATGACGACGAGCCGGCAGGTCCGGCCGGGGACGTCCACGCCCTGCCACAGGGACAGCGTCCCGACGAGGGTGGCCGCATCGTCCGCGGCGAAGCGTCGCACGAGCGAGGGCAGCTGGTCCTCCCCCTGGCACAGGACCGGGGTGTCCAGCTCCTCCCGGAGGAGCTCGGCGGCCTCCTCGGCAGCGCGCCGCGAGGAGAACAGACCCAGGGTGCCTCCTCCGGCGGCGCGGACGAGCTCGACGAGCTCCGTGCTGGCGGCCTCGCTGGGGCCCTCCCGACCGGGAGGGGGCAGGTGTCGCGCGACGTAGAGGATCCCCTGGCGGCCGTAGTCGAAGGGGGAGCCGACGTCGACGCCGCGCCACGTGCGGGCGGCTCCCGGGCCTGCCCGCCGGTCCGCGGCGGCGCCGTCCGGCGGCACGGGCGTGCTGGCGCCGTCCGGCGGCGCGGGCGTGCGGGCGCCGTCGCCGTCCGAGGACAGGTGCTCGAGCAGGCTGACACCGAGGGTGCGCGCGACGGGGTCGAAGCTGCCACCGAGGGCGAGGGTCGCTGAGGTGAGCACCGCCGCCCGACCGGCGAGCAGCTCGGTGGCGATCGGGCGGGCGACGTCGAGCGGCGCGAGGTGGAGCCGGGCGGACTCGAAGCCGGTGCGTCCCCTGTCGCACCACAGGACGTCACGCCGTTGGGCGACCCCGTCACCGAGCAGCCGCTCGGCGATCTCGTGGAGCACGAGCACTGCCGAGCGGGCCATCAGCCTGCCGCCCGCCTCCGCATCGCCGTCCCCACGCATCGCGCTCAGCGCCTCCCGCGTGCCGGCCTCGAGGAGGGTGACGGCGTCGAGGAGGTCGGCGGGCACGCTGCGGAGCCGGCCGCTCGGAGCCGTCTCCAGGTAGCCACCGAGGGCGCGCCCCGCGGACTCGAGCGCCTCGACGCTGACGCCGGCGTGCTTGCGGGCGAGCCGGACGGTCCGGTCGACGACGGCGGCGGAGAGCTCGAGGGTGGACTGAGCGGTCACCCGGTCGGCGAGCTCGTGGGCCTCGTCGACGACGAGCACCTCGTGCTCCGGCAGCACCCGCGGCGACCCGGCCGCCGCGATGCCGAGCATCGCGTGGTTGGTGACGACGACGTCGGCCTCGTGGGCCGCCCGTCGTGCCGCCTCGGGGAAGCACTCCTCGAGCATCGGGCAGCTCGCGCCCAGGCACTCGAGCTTGGTGACCGAGACCTGGCGCCACGCCCGGTCGCTGACGCCGGGGTCGAGGTCGTCGCGGTCGCCGCTGTCGGTCTCCTCGGCCCACTCGCGCAGGCGGACGACCTGCTCGGCGAGCGTCCCGCGCGCCGGGGCGGTCGCCGCGTCCGCAGTCACGGCGTCGGCGGCGAAGAGACCCGGCTCGTCCTCCGCCGGGTAGCCACCGGCGACCTTGTGTCTGCACACGTAGTTGTGCCAGCCCTTGAGCAGCGCGACCTGCGGGCGGGGCGCCCCCGAGGCGGCGACGACGTCGGCGACGAGCGGGACGTCGTGGGTCAGGACCTGGCGCTGGAGGGCGAGGGTCGCCGTCGAGATGACGGCTCGCTCGTGGTGGCGCACCGCGTGGTCGAGGACCGGGACGAGGTACCCGAGCGACTTGCCGGTGCCGGTGCCGGCCTGGACGAGCAGCGCGCGGGGCTCGCGCAGGGTCCGCGCCACCTCCTCGGCCATCTCGCCCTGGCCGTCCCGCTCAGTGCCGCCGAGCTTACGGACCGCCGCACCGAGGAGCTCGGCCGTGCCGCTCACGCCGACTGGGCGGCGGCGAGCTCGGCCGCGAGGGTCTCGTCGACCAGCGCCGTGAGCTGCGTGCCGGTGCCGGTGTGCTGCTCGGCGAGGACCTCCCCGGTGGCGTGCGCGCGGGAGACGAGGTCCCCGCGCGAGTACGGCACGAGGACCTCCACCCGGACCGAGGGGCGCGGGAGCAGCTCGGCGATGCGCTCGCGCAGCTCCTCGATCCCGTGGCCGGTCCTGGCGGAGACCGCGATGGCGCCCGGGTAGCGGGTGCGCAGCGCGGCGACCGAGCCGGGCTCGGCGAGGTCGACCTTGTTGAGGACGATGAGCTCGGGCACGGCGTCGGCGCCCGGGATGTCGGCGAGGACGTCGCGCACCGCCTTGACCTGTCCCTCCGGGTCGGGGTGTGCGGCGTCGACGACGTGGAGGACGAGGTCGGCCTCGGCGACCTCCTCGAGCGTCGAGCGGAACGCCTCGACGAGCTCGTGCGGCAGGGAGCGGACGAAGCCGACGGTGTCGGCGAGCGTGTAGGCCCGCCCGTCCGGGGTCTCGGCACGGCGCACGGTGGGGTCCAGGGTGGCGAACAGCGCGTTCTCGACGAGTACGCCGGCCCCGGTGAGCCGGTTGAGAAGGGAGGACTTCCCGGCGTTGGTGTAGCCGGCGATCGCGACGGACGGGATCTGGGACCGGTGCCGCGAGGAGCGCTTGGTCTCCCGGGACGGCGCCATGGCCGCGATCTGGCGCCGCAGGCGCGCCATGCGGGTGCGGATGCGCCGGCGGTCGAGCTCGATCTTCGTCTCACCGGGCCCACGGGAGCCGATCCCGGCACCACCGGCGACGCGGCCACCGGCCTGGCGGGACATCGACTCGCCCCAGCCGCGCAGCCGCGGGAGGAGGTACTCCAGCTGGGCCAGCTCGACCTGCGCCTTGCCCTCCCGCGACTTCGCGTGCTGGGCGAAGATGTCGAGGATGAGCGCGGTCCGGTCGATGACCTTGACCTGGACGACGTCCTCGAGGGCGCGGCGTTGGGAGGGGCTGAGCTCGGAGTCGACGACGACGGTGTCGGCACCGAGCTCGGCCACCGTCTCGGCGAGCTCGGCCGCCTTGCCCTTGCCGAAGTACGTCGCGGGGTCCGGGGCGGCTCGACGCTGCAGCACGGCGTCGAGGACGACGGAGCCGGCGGTCTCGGCGAGCGCGGCGAGCTCCCGCAGCGACACCTCGGCGAGCTCGGCGTCGGGGCCGGACCACACGCCGATGAGGACGACCCGCTCGAGGCGCAGCTGCCGGTACTCGACCTCGGTGACGTCCTCGAGCTCGGTCGACAGGCCGGCGACCCGGCGCAGCGCCGAGCGCTCCTCGCGGTCGAGCTGCTCGCCGTCGCTGTCCGGGTCGTCGGACGCGTCCGCCTGCAGCGCGGTCCCCGCGCGGGCGAGGACCCGCGCCACGACGTCGTGCGCGGGGTCGCGCGGCGTCGTCGGGTCGTCGTCGTGCTCTGCCATGGTCTCCCAGTCGTCGTCCACCACGTCCAGGGTCCCACGACGACTTCGACCCGGCGACCAGTTATCCCCAGGGCGGAGGTAGGTTGCGGGGGTGAACGAGCACTACTTCTCCGCGCGCCCTGCCTCCCCGGCAGAGACGCGCGTCATCGACGTCGTCCTGCGCGGCCGACCGGTACGGGTCCGGACAGCACCGGGGGTCTTCTCCGGCGACCGGCTCGACCCGGGCACGCGGGTGCTGCTCGACGCGGCGCCCGAGCCGGTGCCGACCGGCACCCTGGTGGACCTCGGCTGCGGCTGGGGCCCGATCACCCTCGCCCTGGCCGACGCCGCGCCGGACGCGCGGGTCGTCGCCGTCGACGTCAACGAGAGAGCCCGGGACCTCACCGCCCGCAACGCCACCGCCCTCGGGTACGGCAACGTCGTCGTCGCCGACCCCGAGGACGCCGCGGACCTGGTCGCCGACGGGATCGACGAGCTGTGGTCCAACCCACCGATCCGCATCGGGAAGCAGGCGCTGCACGAGCTGCTGCGCACGTGGCTGGGCCGGCTGGCACCCGGTGGCCGGGCGCTGCTCGTCGTGAGCAAGAACCTCGGCGGGGACTCGCTGCACCGGTGGATCGAGTCCGAGCTCGCGCTGCCGACCTCCCGGCTGGCGAGCGCCAAGGGCTTCCGGGTGCTCGACGTCAGGCGACCGTCAGCGTAGGACCACCTGGGCCACGAGGGTCGCGGGCCCCGTGAGGAGCGCGCGACCGTCGTCGGTGAGCCGCACGAGGAGCTCACCGCCGGGCAGGAGCACGCGCCACAGCCGCGGCGCCTGCGCGCCGCCCCACGCGTGGAGCGCCACGGCGACCGCGCACGCGCCGGTGCCGCACGAGCGGGTCTCCCCCACTCCGCGCTCCTGCACGCGCATCCGGACGGTGCCGACGACCTCGCCGTCGGTCGTCGTCTCCCCGAGCGGCACGACGAGCTCGACGTTCGTGCCCTCGACCGGAGGAGGGTCGACGGCGACCTGCGGGCCGAGGTCGAGGCCGTCGAGCTCGGCCGTGTCCGGCAGGGCGACGACGGTGTGCGGGTTGGGCATGGCGACCTGCAGGCCCGCGCGGGTGCCCTCGAGGCCGGCGACCTGGACGGCGACGTCGAAACCCCGTCGCACGGCGTCCTCGCCACCGGGGACCTGCCAGGGCCCCATGTCGACGGTGTAGTCACTGCCGCTGCGCCACACGGTGCGCACCCCGCCGCGGGTGCCGACCCGCACGGGTGCTCCGTCCGAAAGGTCGAGGAAGCCCTCGGCCTCGAGGTAGGCGGCGAGCAGCCGCAGGGCGTTGCCGCACATCTCGGCGAGTGAGCCGTCGGCGTTGCGGTAGTCCATGAACCACTCCGCGGCGTCCTCGCCCGTCGTCGTCCGCGTGGAGCGGACCGCCCGGACGAGTCCGTCGGCACCGATGCCCGACCGCCTGTCGCACAGCGCGGCCACGGTGGCGGCGTCCAGGTCGAGCGCGTCGTCCGGGTCGGCGAGCAGCACGAAGTCGTTCTCGGTGGCGTGCCCCTTGGTCAGTGGCACCCCGCGCAGCGCGGTGGGCTCGGACATGGCCTCCACCCTATGTCGTCGCGAGCTCGACGACGCGTGCCGGCAGTGCCGCGGACAGCTCCAGCCACCGCACCCGAGGGTCGCGGCGGAACCACTTCTCCTGGCGGCGGGCGAGCTGGCGCGTCGCCGTGGTGATGGCCTGGTGGGCGTCCTCGGCGCTCATCCGCCCCTCGAGGACGGCGACCGCCTGGGCGTACCCGACGGCCCGGGAGGCGGTGCGTCCCTCCGCGAGGCCCTGCCCCAGGAGCTCGTGGGTCTCGGCGAGGAGGCCGCCGGCGAGCATGGCCGCCGCGCGGGCACCGATCCGGTGGTCGAGCTCCTCGCGGGGGACGTCGATCGCGACCTGGACCGCCGGCAGGTGGTAGCGGTGCTCGGGCAGCGAGGCGGAGAAGGGACGGCCGGTGAGCTCGATGACCTCCAACGCGCGGACGACGCGTCGCGTGTTGGTCGCCAGGATCCGCTCCGCCGCCAGCGGGTCGCGCGCGGCGAGCTCCGCGTGCAGGGCCCCGCTGCCCTCCTGCTCCGCGCGTTCCTCGAGCCGGCGCCGCACCTCCGGGTCGGTGCCGGGGAACTCCAGCTCGTCGAGCACCGCCCGGACGTAGAGGCCCGAGCCGCCGACGAGCACGGCGCGGCGGCCGCGGCCGTGGATGGCGGCGATGTCGGCGCGGGCCTCCCGCTGGAAGGCCGCGACACTGGACTCCTCGGTGACGTCCAGGACGTCGAGCTGGTGGTGAGCGACGCCCCGCCGCTGGTCCGGTGGCAGCTTCGCGGTGCCGACGTCCATGCCCCGGTAGAGCTGCATCGCGTCGGCGTTGACCACCTCCGCGGCGTCCGGACCCCCGAGCAGCTCGACGACGTCGAGCCCGAGGTCGGACTTGCCCGTCGCGGTCGGGCCGACGACGGCGATGACGGGGGCAGGCACGCGCCCCAGGCTACGGCGTCGGCCGGCGGCGGGACCTCGGGCACCGACCGCCGGCGTCCGCTGGGTCGCCCCTTCCACTCACTCCACCCTGACGACAGGGGCGGCCGACGATCGGAAGGGGCGGATCAGCGGAGTGTGGTCCGTGCTCAGGCCCGCCGGAGGGACGGCATTCCGAGGGTGACCGCGCCCCCGGGCGCCGGCTCGGCGCCGTCGTGGTCGTGGTCGCCGCGGCGGGCGCGTTCCCCGGCGTCGCCGGCGCGGGTGCGGCGGAGCGCGTAGGTGCCGCCGAGCGCCGGTGAGTCCGCGACGAGGTGGTGCGGGGCGCCGTGGGTGATGGTCGCGGTGACCATGTCACCCGGGCGCGGCAGCTCGGCCTCGGTGAGGTCCTCCGGCAGGGCGACGTGGACGAGACGGTTGTCGGCGGCGCGTCCGCTGATCCGGGAGGTCGCGCCGTCCTTGCGGCCCTCGCCGTCCGCGACGAGCACCTCGACGGTGCGCCCGACCTGACGCTCGTT
Source organism: Georgenia sp. H159 (assembly GCF_035607575.1). Lineage (NCBI taxonomy): Bacteria > Bacillati > Actinomycetota > Actinomycetes > Allobogoriellales > Allobogoriellaceae > Georgenia > Georgenia sp. H159. Next base: position 85,877 of record NZ_JAYDZY010000013.1, read on the forward strand.
CTCCTGGGTGCTGATCCGCTCCTGCAGGGCGAGCAGCCGCTGGTAGCGGTCGGCGACGACGTCGGCGGGGACCTGGTCCGGCAGGTCCGCCGCCGGGGTGCCGGGACGCGGTGAGTACTGGAAGGTGAAGGCGCTGGCGAAGCGGGACGCCTCGACGACGTCGAGGGTGGCCCCGAAGTCCTCCTCGGTCTCCCCCGGGAACCCGACGATGATGTCGGTGCTGATCGCGGCGTCGGGAATGGCGGCACGGACCCGGTCGAGGATGCCGAGGAACTTCGCCGAGCGGTAGGACCGGCGCATGGCCCGCAGGACCCGGTCCGAGCCGGACTGGAGAGGCATGTGCAGCTGCGGCATGACGTTCGGCGTCTGGGCCATCGCCTCGATGACGTCGTCGGTGAAGGCGGCCGGGTGCGGTGAGGTGAAGCGCACCCGCTCGAGGCCCTCGACGTGCCCGCACGCGCGCAGCAGCTTGGCGAACGCACCGCGGTCCCCGAAGCCGACGCCGTAGGAGTTGACGTTCTGCCCCAGCAGCGTCACCTCGACGGCCCCCTGCGCGACGACGGCCTCCACCTCGGCGAGCACGTCCCCGGGCCTTCGGTCGCGCTCCTTGCCGCGCAGGTGCGGCACGATGCAGAAGGTGCACGTGTTGTTGCAGCCGACCGAGATCGACACCCAGCCGGCGTAGGCGGACTCCCGCTTGGTCGGCAGCGTCGAGGGGAAGACCTTGAGCGACTCCTCGATCTCCACCTGCGCCTCGGCGTTGTGGCGTGCGCGCTCGAGGAGCGTGGGGAGCACGTCGAGGTTGTGCGTACCGAACACGACGTCGACCCACGGTGCCTTGTCGACGATGCCGTCGCGCATCTGCTGCGCCAGGCAGCCGCCGACGGCGATCTGCATGCCCGGCCGCGACCGCTTGACCGAGGCGAGCTGGCCCAGGTTGCCGAACAGCCGGCTGGCGGCGTTCTCCCGGACCGAGCAGGTGTTGATGACGACGACGTCCGCACCCTGCTCCAGGGCATCGGTGTGCCCGTCCGCCGGCACGTAACCCGCTGTCTCGAGCATGCCGGCCAGGCGCTCGGAGTCGTGGACGTTCATCTGGCAGCCCATGGTGCGCACGACGTAGGTGCGGGGCGCGCTCGCGGTGGCAGTCATCGTCAGCCAAGTGTAGGTGCGGCACGCCGTGTCCCGACCGTGACCCGAAATTCATGACCTGCGCCACATTGTGTAGTTAGGTTGGCGACTATGACCGACTCGGGCCCCATGCCTGCCCCCTCCACCGAGCCGCTCGTGGAGATGCACGACGTCAACAAGTACTTCGGCGAGCTCCACGTCCTCAAGAACATCAACCTCACCGTGCACCGCGGTGAGGTCGTCGTCGTCATCGGGCCGTCGGGCTCGGGCAAGTCCACGCTGTGCCGCACGATCAACCGGCTGGAGCCCGTGAGCTCCGGTGAGATCCGGATCGACGGCACCCCACTGCCGGAGGAGGGGAAGGCGCTGGCGCAGCTCCGGGCCGACGTCGGGATGGTCTTCCAGTCCTTCAACCTCTTCGCCCACAAGACGGTGCTCGAGAACGTCACCCTGGGCCCGGTCAAGGTCAAGGGGCTGCGGACGAAGGAGGCCAAGGCGCGTGCGATGGAGCTGCTCGACCGCGTCGGGGTGGGCAACCAGGCCGCCAAGCTTCCCGCACAGCTCTCCGGTGGTCAGCAGCAGCGGGTGGCGATCGCCCGCGCGCTGGCGATGCAGCCCAAGGTCATGCTGTTCGACGAGCCGACCTCAGCGCTCGACCCCGAGATGATCAACGAGGTCCTCGACGTCATGACCTCCCTCGCGCGGGACGGCATGACGATGGTCGTCGTCACCCACGAGATGGGCTTCGCGCGCAAGGCCGGTGACCGCGTCGTGTTCATGGACGAGGGCGAGATCGTCGAGGAGAAGACCCCCGAGGAGTTCTTCACGAACGCCGAGTCCGACCGCGCCAAGGACTTCCTCGGCAAGATCCTCAGTCACTGACGGCCACACGGCGGCATCGGCACAGTTCCCAGTAACCGACGAAGGAGTTCACGATGAAGACGACACGAGCAGCACTGGCGGCCGTGGCCGCCATCGGCGCCCTCACGCTCGCCGCCTGCACAGGAGAGCCCGGAGCCGGGGACCCGGAGGCCGACGGCGGCGACGTCACGACCGAGACCGACGACGCCGACGACGGCGCCACCGGCGGCGGGGCCGAGGGCTCGATCCGGGTGGGGATCAAGTTCGACCAGCCGGGCCTGGGCTACCAGGACGGCAGCAGCTACACCGGGTTCGACGTCGACGTCGCGACCTACATCGCCGAGGAGCTGGGCTACTCGGCGGACCAGATCGAGTGGGTGGAGTCCCCGTCCCCGCAGCGGGAGACGATGCTGCAGAACGAGCAGGTGGACATGATCGTCGCCACCTACTCGATCACCGACGAGCGCGACGAGGTGGTGGACTTCGCCGGACCGTACTTCGTCGCCGGTCAGGACCTGCTGATCCGGTCCGAGGACGCCGACACCATCACCGGCCCGGACGTGCTCGACGGCAGGAACCTGTGCTCGGTGTCCGGGTCCACCTCGGCGGCGAGGGTCAAGGAGGACTTCTCCCCCGACACCCAGCTGGTGGAGCTCAACGGGTACTCGGAGTGCATCCAGTACCTGGTCGGTGGGCAGGTGGACGCCGTCACCACCGACGACATCATCCTCGCGGGCCTGGCCGCCTCCGACGGCAGCGGTGAGCTGCAGGTCGTGGGCAACACGTTCTCCGAGGAGAACTACGGCGTGGGCCTGCCCCCGGACTCCGACATGTGCCAGCCGGTGACCGACGCGATCAACGCCATGATCGAGGACGGCAGCTGGCAGGAGTTCATCGACGCCGCCACCGAGGGCACGGGCTTCACCCCGAACGCCGAGCTCAACCCGCCCACGCCCGCCGACTGCGCCTGAGCCGAACCCGAGGCAGCACCTGCCTCCGCCCGGGCACGGCCGGCGGCCCGCGAGCCGCCGGCCGTGCCCGTCCGCCCCGCTTGATCACGCCAAGGTGGTACGCCCGTGAGTGACTTCCTCGAGGTTCTCTCCAACTACGACATCGTTGGCGCCTACTGGATGAACCTCCGACTGGCCTTCTTCTCGGCGATCTTCTCGCTCGTGCTCGGCACCATCCTGGCGTTCATGCGGATCTCACCGATCCCCTCGCTGCGCTGGGCGGGCGCCACCTACGTCAACCTGGTGCGCAACATCCCCCTGACGGTGGTGATGATGTTCGCCGCGTTCGTGCTCTGGCCACAGCTCGGCGTCCAGTTCGCCGAACGGTTCGACGCCAACTTCTTCTGGTTGGCGGTGTGGGCACTGTCGGTGTACACCGCCTCGTTCGTCTGCGAGTCGATCCGCTCCGGGGTGAACACCGTCCCGCTCGGTCAGGCCGAGGCGGCCCGCGCCGTGGGTCTGTCGTTCATGCCGGCCGCGCGGCTGGTGATCATGCCGCAGGCCTTCCGCGGCGCGATCGCACCCCTGGGCAACACCCTCATCGCGCTCATCAAGAACACCACCGTGGCCGCGGCGATCTCGGTGAACGAGATCTCCCTGCTGATGGCCGGCATGCTGGACCGGGACGCGAACTACGTGATCCCCATCTTCCTCACCGTGGCGGCCGGCTTCGTCGTCATCGTCATCCCCGTGGGCCTGGCCGTCACCCACCTCTCCCGGCGACTGGCGGTGTCCCGATGAGCGCACAGTCGGTCCTCTTCGACGCCCCCGGACCGCGCACCCGGCGGCGCATGCTGGTCGCGAACGTCATCGGCACCGTCGTGGTGCTCGGGGGGCTCGTCCTCGTGCTGTACCAGCTGCACGTGCACGGCCAGCTGGACGGCGACCTGTGGGCGCCGATGCTCGAGGCGCGCACCTGGCTGTACTACTTCCTGCCGGGCCTGCAGAACACCCTGGTCGCCGCGGCCTACTCGATCGTGCTGGCACTCGTGTTCGGGCTGCTGTTCGGGGTGGGGCGACTGTCGGGCGTCCGCGCGATCCGCTGGTTCTGCGGTGTGGTGGTGGAGTTCTTCCGGGCCGTCCCGGTGCTCATCCTGATGATCGGCGGCTGGTTCTTCAGTGCGCAGTTCCTCCAGGTGGCTCCCTCCCTCAGCCCCCTCCTCGGTGTGGTGATCGGCCTGACCCTGTACAACGGGTCGGTGATCGCCGAGCTGGTGCGCTCCGGTGTGCACGGCCTGCCCTCGGGACAGCGCGAGGCGGCACTGGCGATCGGGATGACCCGCGGCCAGTCGATCCGCTCCATCGAGCTGCCGCAGGCGCTCATGGCGATGCTGCCCTCACTGGTGAGCCAGTTCGTCGTGGTGCTGAAGGACTCGGCGCTGGGCGCGATCATCACCTACAGCGAGCTGCTCCGCTCCGCCCGGCTGATCGGTGCGGACGCCCCGTTCCCGGTGCTGCAGTCGTTCTTCGTGATCGCGCTGGTCTACATCGTGCTCAACATCGTGCTGGCCTGGGCCGCCGGGAAGGTGGCGCGCCGGATCGGTGGGCGCACCGCGGCGAAGGTCACCGTCCAGCGGCCACGGGCGGAGTGACCGGACTCAGCCCGGCTCGTCCCAGCCCCGGTCCTCGTCGGGCTGGCCCTCCGCGGCGAGCGCCTCGTCGACGGCACGCATGGCCACGCCGGGTGAGTAGCCCTTGCGGGCGAGCATCCCGGCGAGCCGACGGCGGCGCTTGACCGGGTCCAGGCCCCGGTTCGAGCGCGCCTTGCGGACGGCGAGGTCGAGGGCCGCGGTGTGCTCGTCGTCGTCGTCGATCTGCTCGAGGGCGTGCTCGGCGACCTCCGGGGCGATCCCCTTGAGCCGCAGCTCGTGGGACAGCGCACGTCGCGCGAGCCCACGTTCCTGGTGCCGGGAGCGGACGAGCATCTCGGCGTAGGCGGCGTCGTCGACGAGGCCGACCTCCTCGAAGCGGTCGAGCAGCCGCTCGGAGAGCTCCTCGGGCACGTCGCGTGCGGCGAGCTTCTCCGCCAGCTGGGCGCGGCTGCGCGGGGCCGCCGCGAGCTGGCGAAGGAGGATCGCGCGCGCCACCTCCTCGGTGGGTGGCTCGGCGTCCTGGGCGGCCGCCCCGGTGGTCGGCGGCTCAGGCGCGGGCCTCCGACCACCGGTGCTGTGGCCGGACCTCAGAACTCGACCTCCGCCTCGGGTGCGGCCTCCGGGGTCGCGCCGATGCCGAGCTTGTCGAGGATCTTCTTCTCGATCTCGATGGCGAGCTCGGGGTTGTCCCGCAGGAACCCGCGGGCGTTCTCCTTGCCCTGGCCGAGCTGGTCGCCCTCGTAGGTGAACCAGGCGCCGGACTTGCGCACGATGCCGTGCTCGACGCCGAGGTCGATGAGACCCCCCTCGCGGGAGATGCCCTGCCCGTAGACGATGTCGAACTCGGCCTGCTTGAAGGGCGGCGCCATCTTGTTCTTGACGATCTTCGCCCGGGTCCGGTTGCCCACGGGCACCGTGCCCTCCTTGAGGGTCTCGATGCGCCGGACGTCGATGCGCACCGAGGCGTAGAACTTCAGCGCCTTCCCACCGGTGGTGGTCTCCGGGGAGCCGAAGAACACACCGATCTTCTCGCGCAGCTGGTTGATGAAGATCGCCGTGGTGCCCGAGGCGGACAGCGCACCGGTGATCTTGCGCAGCGCCTGGGACATGAGACGCGCCTGGAGACCCACGTGGGAGTCACCCATCTCGCCCTCGATCTCCGCCTTGGGCACCAGCGCCGCGACGGAGTCGATGACGACGATGTCCAGCGCGCCGGAGCGGATGAGCATGTCCATGATCTCCAGCGCCTGCTCACCGGTGTCCGGCTGGGAGACGAGCAGGGCGTCGGTGTCCACACCGAGCTTCTTGGCGTACTCGGGGTCGAGCGCGTGCTCGGCGTCGATGAAGGCGGCGATCCCACCGGCACGCTGGGCGTTGGCCACGGCGTGCAGGGCCACGGTCGTCTTACCCGAGGACTCCGGGCCGTAAATCTCCACGACACGGCCGCGGGGCAGGCCGCCGATGCCCAGGGCGACGTCCAGGGCCACCGACCCGGTGGGGATGACGGCGACGGGGGGACGGGTCTCGTCCCCCAGCCGCATGATCGACCCCTTGCCGAACTGGCGGTCGATCTGGCTGAGCGCGGCCTCCAGGGCCTTGCTGCGATCTGCTACGGGAGCGGCCATGCGGGTTCTCCTTGTGTCGTGGCCGGTGTCGGCCGGCCGTGCGGGACGGGGCTGGTCTTCTCAGGGCCCGCCCTCTCCGGACGGCTACCTGTGGGGAGGCTATGTCCGACCACTGACATCCGGGTCGCGGCCACCACTGGCTGTGGAGACCCCGGGTCCGTCCTTCCCTGGGGACCACAGTAAACCGAACGGCTGTTCGACCGCCGACGACACGCGGCGTGTCCCCGCCGAGCGGTGAGCCGTCAGCCGCGCTTGCGGTCCAGGGTGCCGCGGTGGCGCCAGCGCACGCGCTCGTCGAGCTCCATCTCCTCGCACACGGCGTCCCAGACCTCCTGCGGCGGCACGCCCGCGGCGAGCGCCTGCTCCGGCGTCCGGTTGCCGAGCGGCACGAGGACGAGCTCGGCCACCAGCGTCCGCCCGTAGGCCGGCCCGAACGTCTCCTCCAGCGCCTGCCGGAACTCCGAGTGCTTCACCGCACCAGGGTGCCACGGCCACCGGCCCGCGCGCTCGCCGCGTGGATGTCGGTGCCCCCTTGCACAATGTGCCCATGGTGGAGGACGCGCTGGCCGGCTTCTCGGCGCCCACGCGCGCGTGGTTCGGCGGAGCCTTCGCGGAGCCCACGCCGGCGCAGACAGGGGCCTGGGAGGCGATCCGGGCCGGTGACCACGCCCTCGTCGTCGCCCCCACCGGCTCGGGGAAGACGCTGTCCGCCTTCCTCTGGTCGGTCGACCACCTGCTCACCGGCCCCGAGCCGGCACCCGAGCGGCGGGCCCGCGTCGTGTACGTCTCCCCGCTCAAGGCGCTGGCGGCCGACGTCGAGCGCAACCTGCGCTCCCCGCTCGTCGGCATCACCCGCGCCGCGGCCTCCTCCGCGACGCCGCTGCGCGAGGTCACCGTCGGGGTGCGCACCGGGGACACACCCGCCGCGGAGCGCCGTTCCCTCGCCACCCGCCCGCCGGACATCCTCATCACCACGCCGGAGTCCCTCTACCTCGTCCTCACGTCCGCGGCCCGGGAGGGCCTGCGGGGCGTGGAGACCGTCATCGTCGACGAGGTCCACGCCGTCGCGGGGACCAAGCGCGGCGCCCACCTCGCCGTCACGCTCGAGCGGCTCGACGCGCTCCTCCCGCGCCCCGCCCAGCGGGTGGGGCTCTCGGCCACCGTCCGGCCGGTGGAGACGGTCGCCCGCTTCCTCGCCGGCACACGCAGCCCGGCCGACGGCGGTCGCGTCGTGCGCGTGGTCCGCCCGGACATCGCCAAGGAGCTCCAGGTCGACGTCGTCGTCCCGGTCCCCGACCTCGCCGACCTTCCCGACGCCCCCGCCGCGACGCCCGGCGGCGCGGCCCAGGAGCCCGACCTGTCCGGGAGCGCGGCCGGCAGGCTTCCCGGCCCGCGCCGCGCCTCGATCTGGCCGCACGTCGAGGAACGGCTCGTCGACCTCATCACCGCGCACCGCTCGACCATCGTCTTCGCCAACTCCCGCCGCGGGGCCGAGCGGCTCGCCGCACGCGTCAACGAGGTGTGGGACGAGCGCCGCGCAGCCTCCGGGACGGCCCCCTCGGACGGGGACGCCGGCCAGCCGGGAGGCCCACTCGAGGGCGCCGGACGCGTGGAGCCGCCGCGGGACGCGGGGGCCGCGTGGGCGGCCCTGGTCCCCGGCCAGTCGGGCACCGCCACACCGGCGGGGGACGGCGAGCTGGCCCGCGCCCACCACGGCTCGATGAGCAGGGAGGAGCGCACCCGGATCGAGACGGCGCTGAAGTCGGGCGCGCTGCCCGCCGTCATCGCCACCTCCACCCTCGAGCTCGGCATCGACATGGGCGCCGTCGACCTCGTCGTCCAGGTGGGCTCCCCACCGTCGGTGGCCTCGGCGCTCCAGCGGATCGGCCGGGCGGGCCACCAGGTCGGCGCACTGTCCCGGGGAGTGGTGCTGCCGACGCACCGTGGGGACCTCTTGGCCGCGACCGTCACCTCGGTGCGCGCGCAGGAGGGCGCCATCGAGGCGCTCCAGGTCGTGAGCAACCCGCTCGACGTGCTGGCCCAGCAGGTGGTGGCGATGCTCGCCGTGGAGGACTGGTCGGTCGAGGACCTGGCCGCCCTCGTGCGGCGCAGCGCCCCCTTCGAGTCGCTCGGTGACGCCTCGCTGCACGCCGTCCTCGACATGCTCTCCGGCCGCTACCCGAGCGAGGACTTCGCCGAGCTGCGGCCCCGGGTGGTGTGGGACCGCTCGGCGGGCACCCTCAGCGCGCGGCCGGGGGCCCTGCGACTGGCGACGACCAGCGGCGGCACGATCCCCGACCGCGGCCTGTACGGCGTCTTCCTCGCCGCCACCGTCAGCGCGGAGGACTCCGGGTCGGTGACGTCCGCCGGGCGGGGTGGGCGCCGCGTCGGCGAGCTCGACGAGGAGATGGTCTTCGAGTCGCGGGTCGGTGACACCTTCACCCTGGGGTCGAGCACGTGGCGCATCGAGGACATCACCCCCGACCGCGTCCTCGTCTCCCCCGCGCCCGGTCAGCCGGGCCGCCTGCCGTTCTGGAAGGGTGATGCCCCCGGACGCCCGGTCGAGCTCGGACGGGCGCTCGGCGCGTTCGTCCGCACGACCGCGGCCCTGCCGCCCGAGGAGGCCCACGCCCGGCTCGCCGACCAGGGGCTGGACGAGTGGGCCCGGGACAACCTCCTCGGCTACCTCGCCGAGCAGCGCGAGCACGCCCAGCTGAGCGACGACCGCACGATCGTGCTCGAGCGGTTCCGTGACGAGCTCGGCGACTGGCGGCTGGTCATCCACTCCCCGTTCGGCTCCCGGGTCCACACGCCGTGGGCACTCGTCCTCGCCGCCCGCCTCCGTGAGCGCCTCGGCATGGACGTCGCCGCGATGGCCGCCGACGACGGCATCGTGCTGCGGCTGCCGGACGTGGGACCCGAGGGTGGTGAGCTCCCGGTCTCCGCCGAGGACCTCCTCCTCGAGCCGGACGAGGTCACCGGCCAGGTGGTCGAGGCACTCGCCGGGTCCGCGCACTTCGCGGCCCGCTTCCGGGAGGCCGCCGCCCGCGCCCTGCTCCTCCCGCGCCGGCGCCCCGACCGCCGCCAGCCGCTGTGGCAGCAGCGCCACCGGTCCGCCCAGCTGCTTGGTGTCGCCGCGGACCACCCCGACTTCCCGATCGTGCTCGAGGCCGTGCGCGAGTGCCTGCAGGACGACTTCGACACCCCCGCCCTGGCCGGGCTCATGGGGCAGGTCGGGCGGCGGGAGATCCGCGTCCTCGAGGTCGCCACCCCCACCCCGTCGCCCTTCGCGCGCAGCCTCCTGCTGGGGTACGTCGGTCAGTTCCTCTACGACGGCGACGCCCCCGCCGCCGAGCGCCGGGCCGCCGCCCTCACCCTCGACCCGCGCCTGCTCGCCGAGCTCATCGGCCCCGGGGCGAGCGAGCTCGCCGACCTCCTCGACCCGCTCGCGCTCGCCGAGATCGAGGCCGAGGTGTCGCTGCGCCGTCACCCCGCACCGGACGTCGAGGCGCTGGTCGACCTCGTGCGGCGGCTGGGGCCGGCGACGACGGCGGACCTCGCCGTGCGCTGCGACCCTCCCACCAGCGCCGAGGCGTGGCTGGCCGAGCTCGAGGCCGCTCGGCGCGTCATCCGCGTCACCGTGGGCGGCGCGCAGCGCTGGGCGGTGCTCGAGGATGCCGGGCGGCTGCGGGACGCGCTCGGGGTGGCCCTGCCGGTCGGGCTGCCGCAGGACGTGCTGGAGCCCGTCGCCGACCCGCTCGGTGACCTCGTGCGCCGGTACGCGCGGACGCACGGCCCGTTCACCGCGCAGGAGCTGGCCGCCCATCTCGGCGTGGGCACGGCGGCGATCGCCCCCGTGCTGCGCCGGCTCACCGCGGCCGCCACGCTCGTCACCGGGCGACTGCGGCCCGGCGAGGAGCAGGTGGAGCAGTACTGCGACTCCGAGGTGCTGCGTCGCATCCGGCGCCGCACGCTGGCGGTGCTCCGCGCGGAGGTGGAGGCCGTCCCCGCGGTCACGCTCGGTGCCTTCCTCCCGCGCTGGCAGCAGGTGGGCACCGCCGGGGCGGGGACCGCCGCGCTCGCCTCGGTGGTCGACCAGCTGGCGGGCTCCCGGGTGCCGGCGTCGGCACTGGAGGGGCTCGTCCTGCCCTCGCGGGTGACCGACTACCGCCCGGCACTGCTCGACGAGCTGACGACGGCGGGCGAGGTCGTCTGGTGCGGGGCCGGGTCGCTCCCCGGCGTGGACGGCCACCTCGTCCTGGTCCCGGCCGACTCGCCCGAGCTGCTCCCCGCGCCCGCCGAGGTGCCCGACTCCGAGCTGCCGCGGGTGGTGCTCGACGTGCTCGCGGGCGGAGGGCTGTTCTTCCGCGACCTCCTCGTCGAGTGCCGTGCGCAGGGGGCGACCGCCGGCGCGGACGACGTCCTCGAGGCGCTGTGGGAGCTCGTGTGGGCGGGGCACGTGACCAACGACTCCCTGGCTCCTGTCCGCGCCCGGCTCTCCGGCGGGCGTCCGGCTCACCACTCCCCGCGCCGTACTCCACCGCGCGCCCACGGGGCACTGTCCCGCCGCCGCTCCCTCATGGCCGCGGCGGGGTCACGCCCCGGTGGGACGCTGCCACCCGCCGCCGCGGGACGCTGGTCCCTCGTCGCACGCGGCGGCGACACTGCCACGACCGTCCTCGCCCAGGTCGCGGCGCTCCTCGAGCGGCACGGTGTCCTCACCCGCGGCGCGGCCGGCCTGGAGGACCTGCCGGGCGGGTTCGCCACCGTCTACCCGGTCCTCACGCGCCTCGAGGACGCGGGAAAGGTGCGGCGGGGCTACCTCGTGGAGGGGCTGGGTGCCGCCCAGTTCGCGCTGCCGGAGTGCGTCGACCTCCTGCGCGACTCCGCCCGGCGCTCCGAGCAGGCGCCCCTCCTGCTGGCCGCGACGGACCCGGCGAACCCCTACGGTGCCGCGCTGCCCTGGCCCGACCCCACCACCGGGCGTCCACGACGCGCGGCCGGCGCCGTCGTCGTCCTCGTCGGCGGTGAGCTGTGCCTCTACGTCGAGCGTGGCGGACGCACCCTGCTGTCCTTCACCGAGGATCCCTCCCGGCTGGCGGCGGCTGCGCAGGAGCTTGCCGAGGCGGCGGCGCGGGGCCGGCTGGGCCGGGTCACCCTCCACCGGATCGACGGCGAGCCTGCCCTGGGAGCCGCCGGACCAGCCCGCGACGCCCTGGAGGAGGCAGGCTTCTTCGCCACCCCGAGGGGCCTGCGGCTGCGGGAGAACCGGTCTAACGGCCGGGCGGGCGAGCCGACCGGCCGCGCCGCACGGCCAGAGGGGGGTGCGCGTGCCCGAGGGTGACATCGTCCTGCGGGTGGCGCGCCGGCTGGACCTCGCCCTCGCGGGGCAGCGACTGGCACGGGGTGAGCTGCGGTGGGGCGACCTCGGCGACGTCGACCTCGCGGGGAGCACCGTCCTCACCAACCTCCCGGTCGGCAAGCACCTGCTCACCCGCCTCGACGACGGCCGGACGCTGCACACCCACCTGCGCATGGACGGGAGCTGGTGGATCACCCGCGCGGGTGAGGAGCGCGGCGCCGACCGCTCGCACCGCGTGCGTGCCGTGCTGGGCACGGACCGATGGACCTGTATGGGCCGCTCCCTGGGCATGGTGGATCTCGTCCGCACCCGCGACGAGCGACTCGTCGTGGGCCACCTGGGCCCCGACCTCCTCGCCGACGGCGTCGACCTCGAGGAGTGCGGCCGCAGGGTCCGAGCACAGGGCGACCGCCCGATCGGTGCGGTCCTGCTGGACCAGACCGTCGTCGCCGGCATCGGCACGCTCTACCTCGCCGAGTCCCTGTGGGCGCACCGGATCCACCCGCTGCGACCCGCTCACGAGGTCAGCGAGCCCGTCTGCGTGACCGCCCGCGAGCTCATGCTCCGCTCCGCCGACGCGCCGCTGCCGACGGCCACCGGCGAGACCGCGCCCGGACGCACCAGCCACGTCCACGGCCGCGGCCGGCTGCCCTGCCGGCGCTGCGGGACGCCGATCGCCGAGCTCCAGGTCGGACCGCCGGACAAGCTGCGGCCGGCCTTCTTCTGCCCACGGTGTCAGCCCGCGTGAACCGGCGGCGAGGGATCCACGCCGCCGGCAAAGGCGGGACGTCCGGCTGCTCGGCCTGGCATGCTGTGGCGACAGTGGATCGGAGCCGACCATGACGCGAACCTCCCGCCCGGGCGGACGACGGCCACTGCTGGTGGCGGTCCTCCTCGCCGCCCTTCTCGGGCTGCCCCCGACGACGGCCCACGCCGCCACCGTCCCCGACGACGTCACCGAGTGGTTCACCGAGGTCGCCGCAGCAACGGCCACCGCCGTGTGGCCGGGCCCCGACGACGTCGGCTCTCGGGTCTCCGCCGGCGAGCCGCGACCGCTGTACCAGTGGAGCGAGGAGTTCCGCAGCGGTGCCGCGACCGACGAACCCGTCACGGCGGTCGAGGAGTGGATCGCGCCGGTCACCAGCGCCGGCGAGCCCGCGGGCGTCGTCGTGGCGTGGCGGCACGAGGGCGAGATCGCCCTGGCGTACACCGAGGAGGACGCGGCGCTCGCCGCGGCGATCGCCGGGCTTCCGGGGGCGGCGCTGGTCGTGCACGAGCCGGTGATCGGCGCACACTTCGCCGTCGACGACGGCACGGTGAGCACGCTGCGGTCGAGCACGTTCCCGTCCACCGGACCGCTGCCGCTGGCCGACTTCCAGCCGGTGCTCACCGAGCGGGTTGCGGAGATGTCGGTCCCGGACGAGCCCGAGGGCGGCTCGCGTTGGTGGCTGCCTGCCGTGTGGGTCGCGCTCGGAGGGCTGGTGCTCGCCGGCCTGGCGCTCGTGGCAGCTGCCGCGTGGCGGCGCCGGGGACACGCCTAGCCCCGGGGACACGTCAGCCCCCGGCGGGTTGCCGGGGGCCGTGTGGAGCTCGTCAGGCGACGCCGACGAGCTCCTCGCGCAGGGAGGAGACGAGCTCCTCGGGCACGGTGTCGGGGACGAGGACGCCTTCGGCGACGGCGATGCGGTCGGAGACCTTCCGCAGTACGAAGGACATCGGGATGTTGAGGGCGGTGCAGATGGAGGCGAGCAGCTCGGACGATGCTTCCTTCTGCCCCCGCTCGACCTCACTGAGGTAGCCGAGGGAGACACGCGCTGCGGAGGAGACCTCACGCAGCGTCCGGCCCTGGTGCTGACGCACCGTGCGGAGCACATCGCCGATCTCGCGTCGTAGGACGATCACCGGGGCCACCTCCTGTCGCTCGCCGTGCATTGCCATACCGTACCCCGGCGCGGGCGAGGGCGCGGGTCGGGTGGGGCGCCGTCCCACTGGGTGGCGCGTCGGACGCACTGCCGTGCGGCCGAGGGGAGCTGTCGTAGTCATCACTGAGGAGAACGCACGCGCCGGCCGAGTTGTTCCCGGTCGGCGAGGAGCCCCGACAGCAGCGCGAGCGCGGCGGTGACGCTCGCTCGCCGCACGGCCGGCCGCGTGCCCGCCAGGAGCAGCCGGCGCGTCCGCACCTCCTCGGCGAGGGTCACCGCGAGGTACACCGTCCCCGCACCGTGTCCGTCAGCCGGTCCCGGACCCGCGACGCCGGTCGTCCCGACCCCGCAGTCCGCGCCGAGGAGGCGTGCCGCGCCACGCGCGAGCTGTCGGGCGACCTCCGCCTGGACCGGTCCACCGGTGTCGAGGAGCTCGTCGTCCACCCCCAGCACCCGCGCCTTGACGTCGGTCGCGTAGGCGAGGACGCCACCCCGCACGGCCAGGGACGAGCCGGGCACGTCGACCAGCGCCGCACTGAGGAGCCCGCCGGTGAGCGACTCGCCCGTCGCCACCGTGAGGCCGGTCGCCCGCAGGCGTTCCACGACCTCCCGGGCGAGTGTCACGCCGCGCCGCGCGTCGGCGCCCGGGCGATCCGCACGGCCCGCACGACGTAGTCCACGCCGGTGACGACGGTGACGAGCACGGCGAGCAGCATCACCCACCAGGTGCACAGGAGTACGACGTCGGCGGCCGCCTGCGGGAGGAGCGCACCCCACGGGACGAGGTAGCCGGTGATGAAGACGATCTGCAGCACCGTCTTGAGCTTCCCGCCGTTGGAGGCGGCCATGACGGCCCGCCGCACCATGATGAAGCGGAGCAGGGTGATGCCGAGCTCCCGCACGATGATGGTCACCGGCACCCACCACGGGATGGTGCCCTCCGCCCACAGCAGGAGCAGGGCCGCGATGACCAGCGCCTTGTCGGCGATGGGGTCGGCGATCTTGCCGAAGTTCGTCACCAGCCCACGGCTGCGGGCGATGTGTCCGTCGAGCTTGTCGGTCGCGGCCGCGACGAGGAAGACGACGACGGCGCCCACCCGAGCCGCCGTCGAGTCACCGAGCATGAGGACGGCGAAGACCGGCACGAGTGCGACCCGGACCATGGTCAGCACGTTCGCCAGGTTCCACAGCGGGACCTGTGTCGCCCCCTCGTTGTGCGTCGGCATGGGCCCAGCGTACGGCTCACCGTGCCGAGGGCCCACTCGCTGCCAGTACCCTCGGCGCCATGAGACGCCACGCGCAGCCGGCACGACGCAGTGCGCTGCCCCTGGTGCTGCTCGTCCTCGCCGTGCTCACCGCCGCCCTCGTCGTCGCCGCCCTGTGGCGCCCGTGGCAGACCGTGCCGGGGACGGGCGCGAGCGAGGCGCCCACCGTCCCCGCGGTGACGCCGTCGACCGCGGAGCCGACGAGCACCCCGACCGCCGAGGCCCGGCCCGACGCCCGGTTCACGATCATCGGTGGCGGGGACGTGCTGCCGCACACGACGGTCATCAACACGGCCGCGACCGGCAGCGGCTACGACTTCGCACCGATGCTCGCGGCCACCGCCGACTACACGCGCGGCGCCGACCTCGCGCTGTGCAACTTCGAGGTCCCGCTCGCGCCCCCGGGCACCGCGCCGAGCGGCTACCCGATGTTCGGCGCGCCGGAGGAGCTGGTGGCCGACCTCGCGGAGCTCGGCTGGGACGGCTGCTCCACCGGGACCAACCACAGCCTCGACAGGGGGATGGACGGGCTCGTCCACACGCTCGACGTCATGGACGAGGCCGGTCTCGGGCACGTGGGCACGGCCCGCAGCGCGGCCGAGGCGGACAGCCCCCAGTGGTACGAGCTGGAGCGCGCGGGCCAGACCGTGCGGGTGGCGCAGATCGGGGCGACGTACGGCACGAACGGCATCCCCGTGCCCGGCGACAGCCCCTGGGCCGTCGAGCTCATCGACGCCGACCGCCTCGTGCGGATGGCTACCGCGGCGCGCGAGGCGGGCGCCGACCTCGTCGTCGCGAGCATCCACTGCTGCAGCGAGTACAGCGGCACCCCGCACCCCGACCAGGTCGCCCTCGCCGAGACGCTGGCGGACTCGGGTCAGGTGGACCTCGTGCTGGGTCACCACGCGCACGTCCCCCAGCCGATCGACCGGCTCCCGGGCGGGCCCGGCGGGACGGGCATGTGGGTCGCCTACGGCCTGGGCAACTTCATCTCCAACCAGGACGAGCGGTGCTGCGTCGCGCAGACCGCCACGGGCCTGCTCGCCCTGGCGCACGTCGTCAAGCCCGACGGTGAGCCCGCCCGCGTCGAGACGGTGGAGTGGACGGCGGTCACGGTCGACCGGGTCGGCGCCCAGCGCCTCCACGTGCTCTCCGACCTGGTCGCCGGGCAGCGCCCGGAGGGGCTCACCCTCAGCGAGGCGCAGATCGCGAGCCGCTACCAGCAGGTGCTCGACGTCGTCGGCGACGTCGCGGCCGAGCGCACCGAGCCGCCCGAGCCGACCGGTCCCCCGCCGCGGGTCGTGCCCCGCCCCACGGACTGAGCGCACGGGCGGTCTGCGGCGGCAGCCGGCGCTCCCGTCACGTCGGGAGCGCTGGCCCCGCGCTGCGCGCCCGGTCCCCCGGCCCGAGCCGCGGCGCGGCCACGCTCAGCGGCCGGTGAGGTTCCAGGCGTCCTCGTCGGAGGCGACGTCGTCGTCGTAGTACTCCTCGGCGGGCTCGGCGGTCGGCAGCACCGTCGTGGCGTCCACCTCGGCGGCGGCGTCGTAGGGGACGTCACCCCCCGCAGGGGCCGGCGTCTCCTCGCCGCGCAGCATGGCGAGCGTGCCGGGGAGGTCGTCGGGCTGGACGAGGACGTCGCGGGCCTTGGAGCCCTCCGAGGGCCCCACGATCTCGCGGGACTCGAGCAGGTCCATGAGCCGTCCGGCCTTGGCGAAGCCGACCCGCAGCTTGCGCTGGAGCATCGACGTCGAGCCGAACTGGGAGGTGACGACGAGCTCGGCCGCCTGGAGGAGGAGGTCGAGGTCGTCGCCGATGTCCTCGTCGACCTGCTTCTTGGCGGCCGTGACGACGACGTCCTCGCGGTAGCTCGGCTGCAGCTGGCCCTTGACGTGCTCGACGACGGCGTGCATCTCCGACTCGGTGACCCACGCGCCCTGGACGCGCATCGGCTTGGGCGCGCCCATGGGCAGGAACAGCGCGTCGCCCTGGCCGATGAGCTTCTCGGCGCCGGGCTGGTCGAGGACGACGCGGGAGTCGGCGAGGGACGACGTCGCGAACGCGAGCCGGGAGGGCACGTTGGCCTTGATGAGACCGGTGACGACGTCGACGCTGGGGCGCTGCGTGGCCAGGACGAGGTGGATGCCGGCGGCGCGGGCGAGCTGGGTGATGCGCTGCACCGAGGCCTCGACGTCGCGCGGGGCCACCATCATGAGGTCGGCGAGCTCGTCGACGACGACGAGGAGGTAGGGGTAGGTCGAGATCGTGCGCTCGCTGCCCGGCAGCGGCTTGACCTTGCCGGAGCGGACCCCGGCGTTGAAGTCGTCGATGTGCTTGTACCCGAAGGCGGCGAGGTCGTCGTAGCGCGCGTCCATCTCGCGCACCACCCAGTCCAGGGCCTCGGCGGCCTTCTTCGGGTTGGTGATGATCGGGGTGATGAGGTGCGGGATGCCCTCGTAGATGGTCAGCTCCACCCGCTTGGGGTCGACGAGCACCATGCGCACCTCCTCAGGGGTGGCGCGCATCATGATCGAGGTGATCATCGAGTTGACGAAGCTCGACTTACCGGCGCCGGTGGCACCGGCGACGAGCAGGTGCGGCATCTTGGCGAGGTTGGCGACGACGTAGCCGCCCTCGACGTCCTTGCCGACACCGATGACGAGGGGGTGCTCGACCCGACGTGCGGCGGAGGAGCGCAGCACGTCACCCAGGGAGACCGTCTCGCGGTCGGCGTTGGGGATCTCGATGCCGATCGCGGACTTGCCGGGGATCGGCGAGAGGATGCGCACGTCGGCGCTGGCGACGGCGTAGGCGATGTTCTTGCTCAGCGCGGTGACGCGCTCGACCTTCGTGCCGGCTCCCAGCTCGACCTCGTAGCGGGTGACCGTCGGCCCGCGGGAGAAGCCGGTGACCTTGGCGTTGATGTCGAACTGCTCGAGGACGTTGCTCAGGGCCTCGACGACGCGGTCGTTCGCCGCGGAGCGCACCTTGTGCGGCGCGCCCTTGACCAGGACGTCGTCCGCCGGGAGCTCGTAGACGATGTCGGGAGCGAGCTCGAGCTGCTCCGCCCGGGCAGGCAGCGGCTCGGTCGGCGGGGCGTAGAGCTCCTCCGGCTCGGGCTGGGGCTCGGGCTCCGCGGCGGCCGGCTTGCGGCGGCCCTTGCCCTTCCCGGCCGACGGCACCGTGGCGTCGGCCGCGGAGTCGGTCTCGGCGGCCCGGACGAAGGCCTCGTCGGCCTGGTACTCCCCCGGCACGACCTCGGCGGCGGGCTTCTTCGCCCGACGGCGGGGCTTGGGAGGCCGGGCGGCGGCCACCTCGTCCTTGGCCGGGGCGGGGTCGGGACCGTGACCGTCCCGGTGGCCGAGCGCTGCGAGCTTGCGCGGGATGGCGGCCACGGGGGTGGCGGTGATGATGAGGACGGAGAAGAAGCCGAGCAGCGCGAGCACCGGGATGGCGACCCACTCGCTGAGCAGCACGGTGAGCGGCGTCCCGAGCAGCCAGCCGACGATCCCGCCGGCGTCCTGGACGACGGCGAACTCCTGGGTGGGGCTCGGGGTGCCCTGGGCGACGTGGATGATGCCGGTGACGGCGACGACGGCGACCGCGACGCCGATGGTCACGCGGCCGTTGTCGTGTCCGCGCTCGGGGTGGCGCATGAGCCGGATCGCGAGCACGACGAGGAGGACGGGGAGCAGCACGGCGAGGACGCCGACCGCGCCGGCGGTGACGGCGTGGATGACCGAGCCGGCCGCACCGGACAGGGCGAACCACTCCCGGGCGGCGACGACGATCGCCAGCGCGAGCAGCAGCAGGGCCACCCCGTCCTTGCGCAGCGCCGGGTCAAGCCCGCGGGCACCACTTCCCATACGACGCAGCGTCCCTCCGATGATGTGGGCGATCCCGAGCCACGTTCCGCGCACCATCCGCACCGGCCACGGGGATCGTGGTGGCTGCTTCGGGGCGCGACTCGACCGTCCACCGGCGCGCGTCGCCGAGCGAGCGCTCGGCTTGGCTGACCGGGCGGACCGTGCGGGGGAAGTCGTACGGGTCGCCATGAGTGTCCTCCAAGCGGTGCGTCACAGACGCACCTGCGGGTCCACTGAACCACACCACGCCCGTCGATCGCCCGGTGGACACGCGAGCACCGCCCGATTCCCTCAGGCGCCGAGCAGCCCCACGCCGAGCGCGAGGAGCCCCGCGACGAGGAACATCGCGCCGAGGTAGAGCAGCACGACCAGCCGGTTGGGACGCTCCCGGCCCGGGCCGAGGGCCGAGAGGAAGAAGCCCGCGGGCATGAGGATGGCGGCGACGAGGACGCCGGTACGGGCGAGCCACGCCCACCCGCCGGACAGGCCCGTCGCCTCGGTGAGGAGGAGGCAGACGAGGCCGAGGGTGATGAACACGCCGGCGTGGGCGTGGCCGGCACGGAAGAAGGACGTCTGGAACGGGGTCGCGGGGACCGCGCCCGTGACCACGCGGGTCATGAAGTAGCCGCCGGAGGTCACGGTGACCGCCGCGAGCACGGCGACCCCGGCGGTCGTCAGGGCTGCCTGGGACAGGTCGAGCATGAGGGCCTCCATCGATGTCTAACACCGTTATCTAACAGCGTTAGACATGCTCCGTCAAGACCGTAGACTGCCTCTCGTGCCCCGCCCCCTCCCCCACGACGACACCCTGCGCGACCGGCTCGTCGAGCTCGCCTCGCGGACGGTGGCGGAGCACGGCAGCCGCGGCCTGTCCCTGCGGACCGTCGCCGCCGAGGCGGGCACGACGACGGCGGCGATCTACACCCTCTTCGGTGGCCGGGACGGGCTGGTGCGCGCCGTCGTCGACGAGGGGTTCCGGCGCTTCGCGCAGCACCTGGACACCGTGCCCCGCAGCGCCGACCCGCGCGCCGACCTGCTGGCGCTGGGTGTCGCCTACCGCGACAACGCGCTGGCCAACCCGCACTTCTACCGCGTGATGTTCGGCCCCGGAAGCGGGCGCGACCCGGCCGGCGACGTCCCCCCGGCCGTCCGGCCGACGTTCGCTGTCCTGCGTGACGCCGTGGCCCGCCTCCCCCACGTCACCGACGCGGAGGAGCTCGCCCTGCGGCTGTGGGCGCTCGTCCACGGGATGGTCAGCCTCGAGCTGGCCGGCCTGCTCCCGGGGTCCACCGAGGATCACGGGCGCCGGTACGTCCAGGCGCTGCGCGCCTCCCGGCTGAGCCCCGGGTAGCGCCGCGACGAGCGGCGTCAGGCCTCGACGACCACCGGGATGATCATCGGGCGTCGGCGCAGGCGCGAGGACGCCCAGCGTCCCACGACCCGCCGCATGACCTGCTGGAGCTGGTGGATGTCCGTGCTCCCACCCTGGGCGGCCGTGGTCAGCTCCTCCGCGACCTTCGGCAGGATCGCGTCGAAGACGGACTCGTCCTCGGCCATGCCGCGCGCCTGGATGTGCGGGCCGGCGACGACCGCACCGGTGGCGGAGTCGACGGCCGCGAAGATCGAGATGAAGCCCTCCTCGCCGAGGATCCGCCGGTCCTTGAGCTCGGCCTCGGTGATCTCGCCGACGCTCGAGCCGTCGACGTAGACGTACCGGCTCGGCACCGCCCCGACGATCCGTGCCCTGCCGTCGACGAGGTCGACGACGACGCCGTCCTCGGCCAGCACGACCCGCTCCGCCGGCACCCCGGTCTTGACCGCGAGCGCACCGTTGGCGACGAGGTGGCGCACCTCCCCGTGCACCGGCATGACGTTGCGCGGCTTGACGATGTTGTAGCAGTAGAGGAGCTCGCCGGCGCTGGCGTGACCCGAGACGTGGACCCGGGCGTTGCCCTGGTGCACGACCTTGGCGCCGAGGCGGGTGAGCCCGTTGATGACCCGGTAGACCGAGTTCTCGTTGCCGGGGATGAGCGAGGAGGCGAAGATCACCGTGTCCCCCGGCCCGACGGCGACCCGGTGGTCACGGTTGGCGATCCGGCTCAGGGCCGCCATCGGCTCGCCCTGCGAGCCGGTGGCCATGAGCACGAGACGGTCGTCGGGCAGGTCGTCGACGGCCTTGATGTCGATGACGGTGTCCTCGGGGACGTGGAGGTAGCCGAGCTCGGAGGCGATGCGCATGTTGCGCACCATCGAGCGTCCGACGAAGGCGACCTTGCGGTCGTGGGCGTACGCGGCGTCGAGCACCTGCTGGACCCGGTGGACGTGCGAGGCGAAGGAGGCGACGACGATCTTGTGGTCCGCCTCGGCGAAGACGGAGTCGAGGACGGGGCCGATCTCCGCCTCGGCGACCGTGAAGCCGGGGACCTCGGCGTTGGTCGAGTCGGTCATGAACAGGTCCACGCCCTCCTCCCCCATCCGGGCGAAGGCACGCAGGTCGGTGATCCGGCCGTCCAGCGGCAGCTGGTCCATCTTGAAGTCACCGGTGTGCAGGACGGTGCCCGCCCCGGTCCGCACCATGAGGGCCAACGCGTCGGGGATCGAGTGGTTCACGGCGATGAACTCGCTCTCGAACGGCCCGAAGCGCTCGACCTGCCCCTCCGTGACCGCGAGGGTGACGGGCTTGATGCGGTGCTCCTTGAGCTTGGCCTCGATGAAGGCCAGCGTGAGCTGGGAGCCCACCAGCGGGATGTCCTCACGCAGCCGCAGGAGGTAGGGCACGGCACCGATGTGGTCCTCGTGACCGTGCGTGAGCACGATCGCCTCGACGTCCCGGATCCGGTCGGCGATGTAGTCGAAGTCGGGAAGGATGAGGTCGACGCCCGGCTGGTCGTCCTCCGGGAAGAGCACACCGCAGTCGATGACGAGCAGCCGGCCCTCGCACTCCAGGACGGCCATGTTCCGGCCGACCTCGCCCAGCCCGCCGAGCGCGACGATGCGCAGCGCACCCGCCGGCAGCGGTCCTGGCGGTGTGAGGTCCGGGTGGGTGTGGCTCACAGATGTCCTTCCTGGCGCAGCACCGCTCCCAGTGCCGCGATCTCGTCCTCGGCGGCGCGCACCAACGGCAGCCGCACGGCAGGGCTCGGCAGGCGGCCCTGCAGGTGCAGTGCCTCCTTGACCATGACGGCGCCCTGCCCGCCTCCCATGATGGCATTGACCACGGCACGCGTCCGGTTGGCGACACCGCGGGCCGCCACGAGGTCGCCGTCGTCGACCTCCGCGACCATTTCGGCGTAGGCGCCGGCGAGCAGGTGGCCGACGACGCTGACGACGCCCGAGGCACCGTGCGCGAGCCAGGCGAAGTTGAGGTTGTCGTCACCGGAGTAGAAC
Source organism: Georgenia sp. H159 (assembly GCF_035607575.1). Lineage (NCBI taxonomy): Bacteria > Bacillati > Actinomycetota > Actinomycetes > Allobogoriellales > Allobogoriellaceae > Georgenia > Georgenia sp. H159. Next base: position 107,895 of record NZ_JAYDZY010000013.1, read on the forward strand.
TCCAGACCCGTGCGGGCCATGCGCTCGAAGCCGTGGGGGACGTCGCCGGTGGCGTCCTTGACGGCGAGGATCAGGGGGTGCTCGGCGAGCTGGTCGAGTGCCTCGTCGCTGATCGCCACGCCGGTGCGGCCGGGGATGTCGTAGAGCATGACCGGCAGGTCGGTCGAGTCGGCGATCGTCCGGATGTGGGTGACGACACCGGCCTGGGAGGGCCGGTTGTAGTACGGGGTCACGACGAGCAGGCCGTGGGCGCCGGTGCGCTCGGCGCTCTTGGCGATCCGCACGGCGTGCGCGGTGTCGTTCGAGCCGGCACCGGCGACGACCATCGCACGGTCCCCGACCGCCTCGACGACGGCCCGCACCAGGGCGTCCTTCTCCGGCTGGTGCGTGGTCGAGGACTCCCCGGTCGTGCCGTTGACGACCAGGCCGTCGCAGCCGGCGTCGACGAGCTCGACCGCAAGGCGCTGGGCGGTGTCGACGTCGACGGAACCGTCCGCGTGGAACGGCGTCACCATGGCGACGGACACCGAGCCGAAGGTGCGTGAGGGCACGGCAGCGTTCATGGGGACGACCGTACCGCCAGCGCGCCGGCGCGCTCACCGGCGTCCGCACCCTGGCCCGCGGGATAGCCTGCCGAGGTGACGATGGACAGCGGACCACACGACCCCGACGACCTCCTCGGCGCCCTCGCAGCGGGGCAGGTGCCCGACGAGCACGCCGGGCACGACCACGGCCCGACGGCGGACGTGTCGGTCCGCCCGGCCACCCCGGAGGACGCCCCGCTCGTCACGGCGCTCCAGCTGCGCGCCTGGCGGGCCCGCGGGCTCGTCACCGACGAGCTGCTCGCCGCGATCGACACCTCCTCGGTCACCACGCAGTGGCACTCCGCGATCACCGACCCGCCCTCCTCGCGGCACCGGGTGCTCACGGCCGTCGCCGGCGCCGACGTCGTCGGCTTCCTCGCCTGCGCACCCGCCACCGACGTCCCGCTGCCGGACACCGCCGGGGACGAGCCGGTGGAGGTGCTGACCCTGGAGGTCGACACCTCCCGGACCCGCGAGGGCCACGGCTCCCGCCTGCTCGCCGCGTGCGCCGACCTCGCTCGCGAGGTCGGCGGGACGGCCCTGGTCACCTGGGCGGCCCAGGACGACGACGCCCGGACCCGCTTCCTCTCGACGGCGGGCTTCGCCCCCGCAGGCCCGCGGAGGGTCCTGGACGCGGCCGGTACCGAGGTCGTGGAGAGCTGCTGGTTCGCTCAGATCTGAGCGGCTGGGGGACCGGGAAGAACACGAAAGAAATCGTCGCCTCATCCCTTCGCGGAGTACGTCGTCCAGATTTCCTTCCTTCGTCCAGTGCCCGCTGCCGAGCGGGTGACCGGCGGGGTCGGACCGGTGGGCGTTCCGGCCCTCCGGACCGTCATGGCGCGGCTCGTCGCTGGTCCACGGGGGTCCCTCGGGGCCGGCGCCACCCGTCGGACCGGGGACCCGCGCCTCGGTCCCGTGGTCGACAACCCCACGCCGAGACGGCATAGTCGGCGCCAGCAGAGCCGCTGACAACGACCGGCCGGCTCGACGTACTCCATGGGGTGCCGTCCAGAAAGGTCTGGCGGTCACCTCCAAGGACCGGGGGGACCAGAGTGAGCATCAAGAGTCCGCAGGAATCCACATCGGAGATCGCGATCTCCAAGGGCTGGGTCCAGGGCGTCGCCCTCGTGCTGGTGTTCGGGTTCCTCGTCATGGGGATCCTGGCCTACCGCACGTACTCGGACTCCATGCCGCTCCCGCAGCAGGCGGTGAGCACCTCCGGAGAGGTCGTCTTCACCGAGGAGGAGGTCACCGAGGGGCAGCAGATCTTCCTGCGGCGCGGGCTGCAGCAGTACGGCTCGATCGTCGGCCACGGCGCCTACCTGGGACCCGACTACACCGCCGAGTACCTGCGGCTGAGCAGCGAGCACGTCCGTGAGTCCCTCGAGGCGCAGGGCGTGGCGGACCCTCAGACCGCGACGCGGGAGATGCTGCGGACCAACCGGTACGACCCCGGCTCCGGTGACGTGATGCTCACCGACGAGCAGATCGCCGCGTTCGAGGACATCCGCGGCCACTACGCCGACTTCTTCGGCGTCGACACCACCGAGCACGGGCTCCTGCCGAGCAAGATCACCGACCCGGAGGAGATCCACGCCCTCACGGCGTTCTTCGCCTGGACGGCGTGGGCGAGTGCTGCCGAGCGGCCGGGGCACGACTACTCCTACACCAACAACTGGCCGCCGGAGCCGCGCGTCGACAACAAGCCGACCGCGGACATCCTCGTGTGGTCCGGGATCTCACTGGTCGCGCTGCTCGCGGGCCTCGGCATCCTCTTCGCGATCTACGGCCGGTGGAGCAGGAACATCGGGTGGAAGGGCAGTGAGTCGCCCTCGCTCCGCTTCCTCCAGCCCGGGGCGGTCGGCATCACCAAGGCCCAGAAGGCGACGGCGTGGTTCTTCTTCGTGGTCTCGCTGCTCTTCCTCGTCCAGTCGACCCTCGGGGCCGCCGTCGAGCACTACCGCGTGGAGCTCAGCGGCTTCTTCGGTCTGGACCTCGCCCAGCTGCTGCCGTTCAACCTCTCGCGCACCTGGCACGTCCAGCTGTCCCTGCTCTGGACCGCCGCCGCGTTCCTGGCCGCGGCGATCTTCCTGGCGCCCATCATCTCGGGCCGGGAGCCCAAGCGGCAGCACTGGCTGGCCTACGGCCTCCTGGGCGCGCTGACCGTCGTCGTCGTGGGGATGCTCGGCGGCACCGCCGTGAGCATCTTCGGGCCCGAGTGGGCCAAGGGCTCGATCTTCTTCGACCAGCAGTGGGAGTACCTCGACCTGCCGCGGTTCTGGCAGATCCTGCTGGTGATCGGCCTGTTCCTGTGGATCATCATCATCTACCGGGCGATCCGGTCCCGGCTGCGGACCGAGTCCAAGTTCAACATGCCGTGGCTGTTCCTCTACGCGGGGCTGGCCATCCCCGCGTTCTACGCCGTCGGCCTCCTCGCCACCCCGGAGACCCACCTCACCGTGGCCGAGTTCTGGCGCTTCTGGGTGGTCCACCTGTGGGTGGAGGACTTCCTCGAGCTGTTCACCACGGTGATGGTGGCCTACGTCTTCGTCATGCTCGGCGTGGTGAGGCGCAAGATCGCCATCCAGGTCATCCTCCTCGACGTCATCCTCTACTCGATGGGTGGGGTCATCGGCACGATGCACCACCTGTACTTCTCCGGGACCCCCGTCGAGCACATGGCCCTGGGAGCCTTCTTCTCCGCCCTCGAGGTCATCCCGCTGACCTTCCTCACCATCGAGGCCTGGACGTTCCTGCAGCTGGGGGCCCGGCAGGAGTCACGCAACAGCGCCCCCTTCCCCCACCGCTGGGCGGTGATGTTCCTCGTCGCCGTCGGCTTCTGGAACTTCCTCGGCGCGGGTGTCTTCGGGTTCCTCATCAACCTGCCGATCGTGTCCTACTACCAGATCGGCACGGCCCTCACGGCCAACCATGCGCACGGCTCGATGATGGGCGTGTACGGGATGCTGGCGATCGGGCTGGCGCTGTTCGCGCTGCGCTACATCATCCCGCCCGACAGGTGGCCGGACAGGCTGGCCAAGCTCTCCTTCTGGTCGCTGAACATCGGGCTGGCGTGGATGGTGTTCGCCACCCTGCTGCCGCTGGGCGTCATGCAGCTGTGGAACTCGGTGAACCTCGGCTACTACGAGGCACGCACCCTGGGGTACATCACCCAGCCGGGGAACGTCGTCCTCGAGTGGCTGCGGATGCCCGGTGACGTCCTGTTCCTCCTCGGCGGCATCCTGCCGTTCGTGTGGATCTGCTGGCTGGGCGTCCGGCACGGCGTCAAGGCCACCGTCACCCGGATGGAGCCGGAGACCCTGTTCGTCGAGGAGCACGAGGAGGCGCGCGAGGACCGCACCGGGATCGTCGCCGGGACCGGTGGGGGCACGGGGAGCCGGTACGCCTCGGACCGGAGGGCCGACGGCGGAGGGGAGGCCGGGCCGTGACCGAGACGATGACCTGGGTCGCCGCCGGCTACGGGACGGTGCTGCTCCTCGTCGCCTACGGCATCGACCAGTTCGCGCGGCGCGCCCAGACCGCCCACGAGAAGCAGCAGACGCCGGGGTTCACCTACCACGAGGACCACGACGCGTGGCAGTGCCCCGAGGACCAGTGGCTGTGGCCGCAGTCCTTCGACCCCGACAACCGGGTGATGCGCTACCGGGGCAGTCCCACGGTCTGCAACTCCTGCCCCGTCAAGGACAGCTGCACCACGTCCGACGACGGGCGGGAGATGAAGCGGATGATCGACGTGTGGCCGGCGTCGGAGTCGGCGAAGTTCCACCGCGGCATCGCCTGCGCGGTGGCCGTGCTGGCGGCGGCGTGGCCGCTGGCCACGACGTTCACCCTCGACGACGCCGCCGGCCAGCTGCTCCTGCTGGCCGTGACGCTCGGGATCGTGCTGGCCTCGCTGCCGCTGTGGTCCCACCTGCGGCGCACCCAGGCGGTCCCGGAGGGCGTGCGGTTCAAGACGCTGGACGAGAACCTCGCCGACCGCACCGTCGTCGCCGAGGCGGTCGCGCGTCGGCGCACCAGCTACGCCTCCGACCGAAGGGAGCCCGAGGATGCCTAGTGGGCTGCTCCTCGCCATCGTCCTGGCCGTCGTCGCCGTCGTGCTCGTGGTGCTCTCGCTGCGGATGGTCCGCGAGTACGAACGCGTCGTCGCGTTCCGCCTCGGGCGGCTGCGTGGTGCGTTGGGCCCGGGGATCGTGGTCCGGCTGCCGTTCCTGGACACGCTCGTGCCCGTCGACCTCCGCGTGGTCACCCTGACCATCCCGCCGCAGGAGGTCATCACTCGCGACAACGTCACCGCCCGGGTCAACGCCGTCGTGATGTTCCGGGTCATCGACCCGGTGAAGTCGGTGATGGCGGTCGAGAACCACGCGGTGGCCACCTCCCAGTTCGCCCAGACCACCCTGCGCTCCGTCGTCGGGCGCGCCGACCTCGACACGCTCCTGGCGCACCGCGCCGACCTCAACGACGACCTCCAGCAGTCGATCGCCCGCCAGGCCGTGCCCTGGGGCGTGGAGGTCTCCGTCGTGGAGATCAAGGACGTGGAGATCCCCGAGATGATGCAGCGCGCCATGGCCCGGCAGGCCGAGGCGGAGCGGGAGCGCCGCGCGAAGGTGATCAGCGCTCACGGCGAGCTGGAGGCGTCACAGGAGCTGCGGGACGCCGCACTCACGCTCAGCGAGGCACCGGCCTCGTTGCAGCTGCGCTACCTGCAGACGCTGCTCGAGCTGGGTGCCGACCAGAACTCCACCGTCGTCTTCCCGTTGCCGATGGACATCGTCGGACCGCTGCTGAACGCGTTCGGGCAGGGCGCACCCGCCGCCCCCGACAAGCACGGCGCCGCTCGGCGCGACGGGTCAACGTCCGACACGCGCGGGCTGAGCGTCGTCGACGACCACGCAGAAGGGGAGTCCCGATGAGCGAGTCCGTTCACGACGCCGCACCGCCCGGCCGGCCGGTCCGTCTCGTGCCCACACCGCCCGGCTTCTGGCGACTCGTCCTGGGCGTCTGCACCGCGACGTTCGCCCCGCTGTTCGGTTTCCTGGTGGGATCCATCACCGGCTCGCCGGAGGCCGGGACGGAGATGAACGCCCAGTACTGGGGCCTGTTCGTGGGGTTCGTCCTCGGCGGCCTGGGGCTGGGGCTGGCGTTCTTCGGCGGGCGGCGGCTGTGGTTCCACTACCGCCCCCGCGACACGGAGGAGCGGGTGCCATGAGTACCTCCCCCGTGCAGGCACCCGCCCGGCCGGCACCCGCCTTCCGCTCCGAGCGCGCCGCCGACCGTCTCATGCGCCGCCTCCTCGGGGTCACCGGCATCAGCCGGACGTCCGGCACGGGGGCGCACCGGGCGTTCCGGATCTCGGTGGTGACCTCGGGCGTCCGCTGCCTCATCACCTACCTCGTGGTGCCCGTCCTGGTGCCGGTGCTCAGCCTGGCCGGCTGGGTGGCCGCCCCGATCGGCATCGCCCTGTGCGTGGTGGCCGTGGTCAACGGCGTCGTCGCCGTGCGCCGGTTCTGGATGTCCGACCACCGGAGCCGCTGGATGTACACGGCCTTCATGGGCGTCGTCTTCGCGATCCTGGCGGTCGCGATGTCCACCGAGATCCATCGATGGGTGGTGATGACATGAACACGGAACCCAGCCTCGAGCCCGCCGAGCCGCCCCCCGAGGAGGACCGGACTCCGAGCGAGCTGGAAAGCGCGCTGCTGACCATCGTCCTGTTCGGCGGCCTCGTCGTCTTCGCGGTCGGCTGCATGTTCTTCCTCTGGTGACCTCGTTACCGGGCGGCCACGGCGCGGGGGCGCCGCGAGGACGCCGACGGGACGGTCGCCGCAGTCCGGCCTGCCCCGGCGACGGAAGGCTCACGCCGCCCGGTGGCCCTCCTCGAGCATGACGAGCGCCGGCTGGGTCGCGTCGGGCTCGAGGGATCCCACCACCGCCGGGAGCGGCCGCGGCCGAAGCCGGTCGAGGGGCGCGTCCCGGCGCACCCTGGCGAGCACGTCGCCCACCTCGTCGAGGCCGCTCCGGCGGGCGGGGTCCTTCGCCAGCATCCGGGCGGTCAGCTCGTCGAGCTCGGCGGGGACGCCGGGGACGAGGTCGGCCAGGCGCGGCGGCGTGGCCCGCACGTGCCGGTGGAGGACGGCCGTCGGCAACTCGCCGACGAACGGGGGTCGGCCCGTCACCGCCGCGGTGAGCAGGCAGCCGAGGGCGTAGACGTCGGTCGCCGGGGTCAGCGGCCCGGACACCACCTGCTCGGGGGCCATGAAGGGCGCGGTCCCGAACGTCACCTGACCGTCGTCGTCGGCGGCGGTGGCCGCGACGCCGAAGTCGATGAGGACGACGTGGTCCCCGACGACGACGACGTTGGCCGGCTTGACGTCACCGTGGATGACGCCGGCCCGGTGCGTCGCGGCGAGTGCGTCGGCGACCGCCGCGGTGACGCGGACCGCCTCCCCCGCGGGGAGGGGCCCCCCGCCCAGGACCCGCCCGAGGTCCGGCCCCGGGAGCAGGTCCATGACGAGGTAGGAGGTCGCGCCGTCCCGGCCCGTCCCGTGCACGCCGACGACACCCGGGTGGTCGACGGAGGCGGCGACCGTGGCCTCACGCCGGAGGCGGTCCAGGGCGGCGCTCCCGGAGGCGGTCTTGACGGCGACGTCCCGGCCCTCGCGCACGTCCCGGGCGGCCCAGACCTCCCCCATGCCCCCGCGGCCCAGCACGCGGCGCAGCTCGTATCGGTCGGCGAGGCGAGTCACGCCCGCCATTGTGGTGCGCCGGTGCCCGGCTCGCCTCTCGGCCCGGCCTCCGCGGCTATGCTCGCCGCGTCGGAAGGAGGCCCCATGACCGGGCAGAAGCTCATCCTGGACTGCGACCCCGGCCACGACGACGCCCTCGCGATCCTGCTCGCCGCCGGTGACCCGCGCAGCGACCTGCTCGCGATCACGACGGTCGCGGGCAACCAGACGATCGAGAAGGTCACCCGCAACGCGCGCGCCGTGTGCACGATCGCCGGTGTCACCGTGCCGGTCGCGCGGGGAGCGGCCGGGCCGCTGGCACGCGAGGCGATCATCGCACCCGACTACCACGGGGACAGCGGCCTCGACGGTCCCGTGCTCCCCGCGCCGGAGGTCCCGCTCGACCCGCGACCCGCGGCCCAGCTCATCGTCGAGACCGTGATGGCCCACGACCCCGGGACCGTGACGCTCGTCCCGACCGGCCCGCTCACCAACATCGCGCTGGCGCTCGCGCTCGAGCCGCGGCTGGCCGAGCGGGTCCGGCGGGTCTCGCTCATGGGCGGCAGCTACACCCGGGGCAACCGCACCCCCGCCGCCGAGTTCAACATCATGGCCGACCCCGAGGCGGCGGCCGCCGTCTTCGCCGCGTCGTGGCCGGTGACCATGGTGGGGCTGGACCTCACCCACCAGGCCCTTGCGGACGACGCCTTCCGCTCCCGGGTCCGCACCCTCGGCACACCGCTGGCGACCTTCGTCGAGGACCTCCTCGGGTTCTTCTCCGCGGCCTACGCCCGCCGCGGGTTCGCGGCACCGGCCGTCCACGACCTGTGCGCCGTGGCGGCGGTCCTCGAGCCCGAGGTGATGACCTACCGGGACGCGTTCGTCGCGATCGAGCTCGCCGGCACCTGGACCACCGGGATGACGGTCACCGACTTCGACGGGCTCCTCGACCGGCCGGCGAACACGCGGGTCGCGGTCGCCCTCGACCGCGACCGCCTGTGGGACCTGACCGTCGCGGCCATCGCGCAGCTGGGCCGCTGACCCGCTCAGCCGAGGTCGAGCAGGTGCTCCAGGCCGACGGTGAGGCCCGGGCGCGTGGCGACCCGCCGGACGGCGAGCAGCACCCCGGGCATGAAGCTCACGCGGTCGAAGGAGTCGGTGCGGATCGTCAGCTGCTCCCCCGAGTTGCCCAGCACGATCTCCTCGTGCGCCACCAGGCCGCGCAGGCGCACCGCGTGGACGTGGACGCCGTCGACGACGGCGCCGCGTGCGCCGTCGAGCTGGGTCTCGGTGGCGTCGGGCATCGCGGCCAGACCGGCCTCCCGACGTGCCGCGGCGATGTGCCGGGCGGTCGCGAGCGCTGTCCCCGACGGCGCGTCGACCTTGCCGGGGTGGTGCAGCTCGATGACCTCGGCGGACTCGAAGTAGCGCGCCGCCCGGGCCGCGAACTGCATCGCCAGGACGGCGGAGAGGGCGAAGTTGGGGGCGACGAGGACGCCCAGCCCGTCGGTGCGCGCGAGGTGCTCCTCCACCCGGGCCAGGGCGGCGTCGTCCCAGCCGGTCGTGCCGACGACGGCGTGCACGCCCGCGTCCAGCAGCGCGTGGACGTTGGCCTCGGTGACGGAGGGGACGGTGAAGTCGACGGCCACGTCGACCTGCCCGGCCAGCGCGGCGACGTCGTCGTCCTTCTCCAGGCGCGCGACGAGCGCGAGGTCCGGCGCCTCCTCGACCGCCCGGCACACGGCGGTGCCCATGCGTCCGTCGGCTCCGAGCACCGCGATCCTCAGTTGTTCAGTCATGGGGCCGAGGGTACTGAAGTCCCGCCCTACGGCGCCGTGGTGACCGGCTCGGCGTCGGCGAGGACCTCACCCGCGAGGTCGTGCTCGAAGGGGCCGACGACGACGAGCGAGCGCGGCCGGGCCGCGAGCTCGCCCGCGAGCTCCTGGACCTCGGCGGCGGTCACCGCGCGGATGCGGTCGAGGGTCTCCTCGATCGTGGTGATCTCGCCGTGGACGATCTCGGCGCGGCCCAGGCGGGACATCCGTGAGCCGGTGTCCTCCAGGCCGAGCACGAGGTTGCCGCTCAGCTGCCCGATCGAGCGGTCGAGCTCGTCGGCCGGCATCGGCCGCTCGGCGATCCGGTCCAGCTCCTGCCCGAGCAGGGTGACGACCTGGGCTGCGTTCTCCGGCGCGCAGCCGGCGTACAGCCCGACGGTGCCCGCCTCGGCGTAGGAGGTGGCGAAGGCGTAGGTGGAGTAGGCCAGTCCGCGTCGTTCGCGGATCTCCTGGAACAGCCGCGAGCTCATGCCGCCGCCGAGGGCGGTCATGAGCACCGACAGGGCCCAGCGGCGGTCGTCGCCGGCCGGCAGCCCCTGACAGCCGAGGATGACGTTGGCCTGCTCGGTCGTGCGCCGCAGGGTCAGGGTGCGACCGGCGGACGGGAGGGCGTCGTCGCCGGCGGACCGGCGGGCGGCGGGCCGGCCCGCCGGGTCGAGCTCCCAGCCACCGGCCCGGACGGCGTCGAGCACCTGACGGCACAGGACGTCGTGGTCCACGGCGCCGGCCGCGGTGACGACGAGCTCGCCGGGCACGTACGTGCGGCGGTAGTGCTCGACGACCGCCTCACGCGGGACGCCGCGGATCGTCGCGGGGGTGCCGCCGATCGGGCGGCCCAGCGGGTGCGGGCCGAGCACGGCTGCGGCGAACTGCTCGTGGGCGACGTCGACGGGGTCGTCGCCCGCCATCGCCAGCTCCTCGAGGATGACGCCACGCTCGGTCTCGAACTCCTCGGCGTCGAGCAGCGCCGAGGTGACCATGTCGGTGATGACGTCCACGGCCATCGGCAGGTCGGCGTCGAGCACCCGCGCGTAGTAGCAGGTGTGCTCCTTGCCGGTGGCCGCGTTGGCCTCCCCGCCGACGGCGTCGAACGCCGTCGCGATGTCCATCGCGTCCCGGCGCGGCGTGCCCTTGAACAGCAGGTGCTCCAGGAAGTGGGTGGAGCCGTGGTGGCCGTCGGTCTCGTCACGCGAGCCGACGGCCACCCAGGCGCCCACCGTCGCCGAGTGCTGCGCGGGCATGGCCTCGCTGAGGACCCGGATCCCGCCGGGCAGGACGGAGCGTCGGATGACGCTGCCGTCCTGCTCGAGCCGGACCTCGGTGCCCGCCGCGCCGGCGGGGTCGAGCGGAAGTGCCTCAGGCACCGGCGGTGTCGCCGTCCTCCCGGGTGCGGGTGCGGCGCTCACGGCGCCGACCGCCCTCGCGGCGGGGACGCTCGCCGCCGTCGCCCTTCTCCTCGGTGCGCGTCTCGACGGCGTCGCCACCCTCTGCCTGCTCGTCCTCGCCCTCGTCGTCGACGACGGCGTGCAGCGAGAGCTTGCCGCGGGGGTCGATCTCGGCGAGCTCGACCTGGACCTGCTGGCCCACGGAGAGCACGTCCTCGACGTTCTCCACGCGCTTGCCACCGACGAGCCGGCGGATCTGGGAGATGTGGAGGAGGCCGTCCTTGCCCGGGGACAGGGAGACGAAGGCACCGAAGGTCGTCGTCTTGACGACGGTCCCCACGAAGCGCTCGCCCACCTCGGGCATCTGCGGGTTGGCGATGGCGTTGACGGCCTGGCGGGCGGCCTCGGCCGAGGGCCCGTCGGTGGCGCCGATGTAGACGGTGCCGTCGTCCTCGATGGAGATGTCGGCGCCCGTGTCCTCCTGGATCTGGTTGATCATCTTGCCCTTGGGGCCGATGACCTCGCCGATCTTGTCGACCGGGACCTTGACCGTGATGACGCGCGGCGCGGTCGGGGCCATCTCGTCCGGGGTGTCGATGACCTCGGTCATGACGTCCAGGATGTGCAGGCGGGCGTCGCGGGCCTGGGTCAGCGCACCGGTGAGCACCGAGGCGGGCAGGCCGTCGAGCTTGGTGTCGAGCTGGATCGCGGTGATGAACTCCCGCGTCCCGGCGACCTTGAAGTCCATGTCACCGAAGGCGTCCTCGGCACCGAGGATGTCGGTGAGGGCCGCGTAGCGGGTCTCACCGTCGACCTCGTCGGACATGAGGCCCATCGCGATGCCGGCGACCGGCGCGCGCAGCGGCACACCGGCGTTGAGCAGCGAGAGCGTGGACGCGCAGACCGAGCCCATCGACGTCGAGCCGTTGGACCCGAGCGCCTCGGAGACCTGCCGGATCGCGTAGGGGAACTCCTCGCGGCTGGGCAGCACCGGCTGCACGGCGCGCTCGGCGAGGGCGCCGTGCCCGATCTCACGGCGCTTGGGCGAGCCGACCCGGCCCGTCTCACCGGTCGAGTACGGCGGGAAGTTGTAGTTGTGCATGTAGCGCTTGCGCGTCACCGGGGAGAGGGTGTCGAGCTGCTGCTCCATGCGCAGCATGTTCAGCGTGGTGACGCCCATGATCTGGGTCTCGCCGCGCTCGAAGATCGCCGAGCCGTGCACCCGCGGGAGGACGTCGACCTCGGCGGACAGGGTGCGGATGTCGCGCAGCCCGCGGCCGTCGATGCGCACGCCGTCCTTGAGCACCCGCTGGCGCACGAAGTGCTTGGTCGCGGCGCGGAAGGCGGCGGACAGGTTCTTCGCCGAGTCCGGGAACTGGCCCTCGAGGGCCTCGAGGGTCGCGGCGCGCACCTCGTCCAGGCGCGTCTCGCGCTCCTGCTTGCCGGCGATCGCGATGGCCGCGCTGAGGTCCGTGGCGGCGTGCGTGACGACCGCCTCGTACTCCTCGGTGGTGTAGTCGAGGTAGCGCGGCAGCTCGGTGGTCGGCTTGGCGACCTTCGAGGCGACCTCCTGCTGGGCACGGCACAGCTCGAGCAGGAAGGGCTTGACGGCCTCCAGGCCCTGGGCGACGACGTCCTCGGTGGGTGCCGTGGCGCCCTGCTCCTTGATGAGCGACCAGGAGTTGTCGGTGGCCTCGGCCTCGACCATCATCACCGCGACGTCCTCGGTGCCGTCGGCACCGGTGACGACACGGCCGGCGACGACCATGGCGAACACGGCGCGCTCGAGCTCGGAGTAGCGCGGGAAGGCGACCCACTGGCCGTCGATGAGCGCGATGCGGGTGGCGCCGATGGGGCCGGAGAACGGCAGCCCGGAGATCTGGGTCGACAGCGACGCGGCGTTGATGGCCAGGACGTCGTAGGTGTCGTCCGGGTGCAGGGCGAGGACGGTCTCGACGACCTGGACCTCGTTGCGCAGGCCCTTGGCGAAGGACGGGCGCAGCGGGCGGTCGATGAGCCGGCAGGCGAGGATCGCGTCGGTCGAGGGGCGGCCCTCGCGGCGGAAGAACGAGCCGGGGATCTTGCCGGCGGCGTAGGAGCGCTCCTCGACGTCGACGGTGAGCGGGAAGAAGTCGAAGTGCTCCTTCGGGTGCTTGCCGTACGTCGTCGCCGACAGGAGCATCGTGTCCTCGTCGAGGTAGGCGACGGCGGAGCCGGCGGCCTGGCGGGCCAGGCGGCCCGTCTCGAAACGGATGGTGCGGGTGCCGAACGTGCCGTTGTCGATGACGGCTTCGGCGGATGTGATCTCGGGTCCCTCCATGGGGCGCCCTCCTTCTGGTCGTCCGCGCTCGGTGCTCGGCGGCCTTCGATCGAGGCCCACGGACCGCCGGTGGGAACCGGTCTTCCGGGGGCCACTACCGAGGACCGGCACGATGCGGCCGGCGCGGTGTGGTGATGTTCAGTTGGTGCCCGCCGTGTCCGGCGGACATGCAAGGCCGGCCCGGACCCTCGTGGGTCCGAGCCGGCGCGAGTGTCAGCGACGCAGTCCGAGGCGCCCGATCAGGCTCCGGTACCGGTCGACGTCGACCTTCTGCAGGTAACCGAGAAGGTTCCTGCGCTGGCCGACCAGCAGCAGCAGGCCGCGGCGGCTGTGGTGGTCGTGCTTGTGGTCCTTGAGGTGCTCGTTGAGGTCGTTGATACGCCGGGTGAGCAGCGCGACCTGGACCTCCGGCGAACCGGTGTCACCCTCACGGGTGGCGTACTCGGCGATGATGGACTGCTTGACGTCTGCAGCGAGGGGCACGGGTTCTCCTTGGGGGTTCTCGTTGCGCGGAGCACCGGGGCATGTCCACCCGGGCATGACGCATCCGCGGCCGATCTGACGGCAGGGACGAGCGTATCAGACCGGGGACGTCCCCAGGGCGCCGAGGGCGTCGGTGACGTCCTCACGCATCTGCGCGACGAGCGGCTCGATGCCGGCGTACCGCAGGGTCGGCCGCAGCCGCGTGACGAACTCGACGAGGACCTCCTCGCCGTAGAGGTCGAGGTCGTCCCGCCCGATGACGTGCGCCTCGACGCGCCGCACGGTGCCGTCGAACGTCGGGTTGGTGCCGATGGAGATCGCGGCGGGCAACCGGTCCCCCGTGCCGTCGTGGCGGCGCAGCCACCCGGCGTACACGCCGTCGGCGGGGATGGTGCCGGTCGCGCTCTCGGCGAGGTTCGCCGTCGGGAACCCGAGCTCACGGCCTCGGGCGTTGCCGTGCACGACCACGCCACGCACCCGGTGGTGGCGCCCGAGGACGGTCGCGGCGGCGGCCACGTCACCGGCCTCGATGAGCTCGCGGGCCCAGCTCGAGGACCACCTCCTGTCCTCGCCGACGTCGCGGACGATCTCGACGTCGAACCCGTGCTCCTGGCCCAGGGTCACCATGGTGTGCTGGTCGCCGGAGTTGTCCCGGCCGAAGCGGGTGTCGTGCCCGACGACGACGGCCCGCGCACGCAGCGCACCGAGCAGGTACGTCACGACGAACTCCTCCGGCGTCGCCCGGGCGAACTCCAGCGTGTACGGGACCACGAGCGCCGCGTCGACCCCGGCGTCGGCGAGCAGGGCGAGCCTGTCGGTGAGGCCGGTGATCAGCTGGGGCGCGGTGTCCGGCCGGTGCACCTGGGCCGGGTGAGGGTCGAAGGTGAGGGCCACGGCGGGAACCCCCAGGGCACGCGCCTGGGCGATCGTGGCGTCCAGCACGGCCCGGTGGCCGCGGTGCACGCCGTCGAAGTTGCCGATGGTCACGACACTGCCGGTCAGATCGTCGGGGATCTGCTCGCTGCCGTGCCACACGTGCACCTGGGTCCTCCTTCGTCGTCGCCTGCCGCCGCTGCGGCCGGAGCCGACACTACCCCGGCTCAGCCGATGAGAATGCCCGCGATCGCGGCGGACATGAGGTTGCCCAGGGTGCCGGCGAGCACGGCACGCAGCCCGAGCTTGGCGATGACGCTGCGCTGGGTGGGGGCGATGCCGCCGAGCCCGCCGAGGAGGATGGCCAGCGAGCCGAGGTTCGCGAAACCGGTGAGCGCGAAGGTGATGATGGCCTGGGCCTTGTCGCTGAACTCCGCGGCCTCGGGACCGAAGCTGGAGAAGGCGACGAACTCGTTGAGGATGACCTTCTGCCCGAGGTAGCTGCCGGCGTCGACGGCCTCGGGCAGCGGGACGCCGACCGCGGCCATGACCGGCGCGAAGACGTAGCCGAGGATCTCCTCGACGGTGAGGTCCGCGTTGCCGAAGAGTCCCCCGACGGCCCCGAGGATGATGTTCGCCAGTGCGATGAGCGAGATGAAGGCCAGCAGCATCGCACCGACGTTGAGCGCGAGCTGCAGACCGTCGGAGGCCCCGCGCGAGGCGGCGTCGATGACGTTGGCCGGGGGTTCCTCGTCCGGGTCCTGGGTGTCGCCCGGGTCGTCCTGCCCCTTGGCGTCGATGCCCCGTTCCCCGCCGACGGGCACGTCGCGGCTCCGGGCCCGGCGGACCAGCTCGTCCTTGCCCTCGTGCGTCGCCCCGCGGCGCGAGCCTCGACGGAAGGCGCCGGCCAGCCGGGCGCCCACCCCCCGGCGGTCCTCACCGCCGCCGGACGGTCGGTCCACCGTGCCCGCGGTGGCCTCGTCCTCACGCGCTGCCGGGGCCTCGCGCGGGGCCCGCTGCTCGGCGTTGGGCCCGATGTCGGCGAGTGCCCCGGCCGGGACGAGGATCTTGGCCATGAGCAGCCCGGCGGGCGCCGCCATGAAGCTCGCGGCGATGAGGTACTCGAGGTTGGCGCCGAGCAGCGAGTAGCCCACGAGGACCGAGCCGGCCACGGTGGTCAGCCCGCCCGCCATGACGGCGAAGATCTCCGACGGGCTCATCGCCTTGATGTAGGGACGGATGACCAGGGGCGCCTCGGTCTGGCCGACGAAGATGTTCGCCGCCGCGTTCATCGACTCCGCCCGCTCCGTCCCCAGCACCGCGGCGAGCGCCCCACCGATCCAGCGCGTGACGAGCTGGAGGAGACCCACGTAGTAGAGCACCGCGGTGAGCGAGGCGAAGAAGACGATGACGGGCAGGACCTGGAAGGCGAACACGGTCCCCTCGTCGGGGAGGATCGCGCCGAACAGGAAGTCGATGCCGGCGGCCGAGGAGTCGATGACGGCCTGGACGCCCCTGGTCAGCGTCGTCAGCGCCTGCTGCCCCGCCGGGACGTAGAGGACGACGATGCCGAAGGCCACCTGGAGGAGGAGGGCGAGGGAGACCGTGCGCAGCCTGATCCGTCTGCGGTCGACGGACAGCAGCCATGCGATCCCCAGGAGCAGGACCATCCCGCCGACTCCCCACAGCACCTGGAGCACGGTGTCTCCCTCCGTCGCGTGACCGTGCCGTCATGGCAGGTTCGCACACCGCCGGTCGTTGTGCGCGTGGAGCCCGCCGGTCCGGGCCGTCAGGCGGGGTCGAGCACGAGCACCGGCCGCGCGTGGTCGCCGCGGTCCTCGACGAGGGCGACGACGTGGCCGTCGGGTGCCGTGACCGCGACCGGGCCCTCCCGCCCGCCGGCGGGCAGCCGCCGGCCGAAGCGCACCGCCGTCGTCTCGTGCTCGGTCAGCTCACGGACGGGGAAGGCGGCCCGGGAGGCGTCGGTGAGCGAGAGCAGCGGCACGGGCCGGCCCGCCTCGTGGGCGGCACCGAGCACGGTGAGGTCGGCGGCGCCGGTGAGGTCGAAGGGGCCGACACGGGTGCGCCGCAGCGCGGTGAGGTGGCCGGCGGTGCCCAGCGCGCCGCCCAGGTCGCGGGCCAGCGCCCGGACGTAGGTGCCCGAGGAGCAGCCGACGACGACGTCGAGGTCGGTGACGGCGGTGCCGTCGTCCGCCGTCGTGGTGCGGCGGGCGAGGACGTCGAAGCGGTGGATGGTCACGGGCCGCGCCGCGAGCTCGACCTGCTCACCGCCGCGCACACGGGCGTAGGAACGCCGTCCGTCGACCTTGATGGCACTCACCGAGCAGGGCACCTGATCGATGGGCCCGCGCAGCCGCTCGAGGGCGGTCTCGAGCGCAGCCGCGTCGATCGAGGCGGCGCCGGGCGCGTCGGTGACGTCGCCCTCGGCGTCGTCGGTGACGGTCCCCTGCCCGAGCCGGACGGTGGCGGTGTACTCCTTGTCGGCGCCCACGAGGTAGGTGAGCAGCCGCGTCGCACGGTTGAGGCCGAGGACGAGCACCCCGGTGGCCATCGGGTCCAGCGTTCCCGCGTGCCCGACCTTGCGCGTGCCGGCCAGCCGGCGGACCCTCCCGACGACGTCGTGGCTCGTCCACCCGGCGGGCTTGTCGACGACGAGGAGCCCGTCGACGGGGTCGGTCGATCCGGAGGGCGCACGGCGTTCGGTCACGCAGCGACGCTAGCAGCGTGCCGCCGGGCGGCGGTGTGCGCCCCGTGCAGACGATCCGGCTGTCGGCGCCTCAGCGGGTGGGCCGGCGCCGGGCGCGGAGGACGAGCTGGACCGCCGAGACGACGAGCATGACGGCGAAGAGCCGCTGCAGCCAGACCTCGGAGATCACCTGGGCGGCCGCGGCGCCCAGCGGCGCTCCCACGACACCGCCGACACCCAGCACGAGCCCGGCACGCCAGTCGGTGTAGCCGCGGCGGGCGTGGCGCCAGGCGCCCATGAGGGAGATGGGCACCATCGCGGCGAGCGAGGTGCCCTGCGCCTCGTGCGGGGTGAAGCCGAAGCCGATGACGAGGAGCGGGACCATGACGATCCCGCCGCCGATGCCGATGAGTGCCGACAGCAGCCCCATGAGGAGGCCGGAGCCGACGTAGCCGAGCAGGACGAGCGGGTCGAGGTGGGCGAGCTCCCCGGCGCCGCTGCCCACCTCGGGCGCCAGGGCCATGCGGAGGGCGACGGCGACCATGACCACCGCGAACAGCGCGCGTAGCGCACGCTCGGACATCCGGTGGACGAGCTCGGCGCCCAGCACCGTCCCGACCATGCCGGCTCCCGCGACGACGGCCGCCGGGACGAGCACGACGTCCCCGGCGATCCCGTAGGTGATGGCACCGGCCAGCGCCGTCAGCGTGATGGCTGCCAGCGAGGTCGCCTGGGCGTTCTTCTGCGCCATCGCCATGAGCAGCACGAGGATCGGGACGAGCACCACGCCCCCGCCGATCCCGAGGAGGCCGGACAGCAGGCCGACGGCGACGCCGGCGGCAGCCAGACGCGGGATGCTCACGCCTCAGCTGCCCGGGGCGTCGTCGGCGTCCTGGTCCGCGTCCTGGTCCGCGCCGCGCGCCGGACGGTAGGGGTCGGGGTCACCCGCGGGCGTGGCACCGGCCGCGAGGCGGGCGAGCTCGGCGTCCCGCTCGGCGGCCTCACGCAGTGCGCGCTCGAGGTCCGCGGCGGTCTCCGGCACGACGTCGGCGGTGAACTCCAGGGTGGGGGTGAGCCGCAGCCCGAGCTGCTTGCCGACCTCGGAGCGGATGTGCCCACGCGCCGAGGCGAGGGCGGCGGCGCTGTCACGCTGCTCCTGCTCGTCACCCAGCACCGTGTAGTAGACGGTGGCGTGCTGCAGGTCGCCGGTGACGCGGACCTCGGTCACGGTGACGAAGCCGAGGCGCGGGTCCTTGATCCGGGACTCGAGCATCGCGGCCACGATCTGCTTGATGCGGTCACTCACGCGACGCATCCGCGGGGTGTCGGCCATGGTTCTCTCCTGTCGTGGGACGCGACGTGGCGCGCACCGGTCGGTGCGCGCCACGTCGCTGGGCTGCAGCCCTCTACTTACGCGGCTTCTCGCGCATCTCGAACGTCTCGATGACGTCGCCCTCGGTGATGTCGTTGAACGACCCGAGGCTGACACCGCACTCGAAGCCCTCGCGGACCTCGGTGACGTCGTCCTTCTCGCGCCGCAGCGACTCGACCGTGAGGTTGTCGCCGACGACCACGCCGTCCCGCAGCACGCGGGCCTTGGCGTTGCGCCGCATGATGCCCGACCGCACGATCGAACCCGCGATGTTGCCGACCTTGGAGGAGCGGAAGACCTGGCGGACCTCCGCGGTGCCCAGCTGGGCCTCCTCGTACTCCGGCTTGAGCATGCCCTTGAGGGCCTGCTCGACGTCGTCGATCGCCTGGTAGATGACCGAGTAGTAGCGGATGTCGACGCCCTCACGGTCGGCCAGCTCGTTGACCCGCTCGGCGGGCCGCACGTTGAAGCCGATGATGATGGCGTTGTCGACCGTGGCGAGGTTGACGTCGTTCTGGGTGATCGCACCCACGCCGCGGTGGATGATCCGCAGCGCGACCTCGTCGCCGACCTCGATCTTGAGGAGCGAGTCCTCCAGCGCCTCGACGGCACCGGAGACGTCGCCCTTGAGGACCAGGTTGAGCGTCTCGACGCGACCCTGCTGCAGCGCCTCGGTGAAGTCCTCCAGCGAGACCCGCTTGCGGCGCTTGGCCAGCGTCGCGGCGCGCTCGGCGGCGGCCCGCTTGTCGGCGATCTGCCGTGCGGTCCGGTCGTCGCCGGCCACGAGGAAGGTGTCACCTGCTCGCGGCACGGAGGTCAGCCCGAGCACCTGCACAGGCCTGGCGGGGCCGGCCTCCTGGACCGGCTCGCCGTGCTCGTCGAACATCGCCCGGACCCGCCCGTGGGCGGTGCCGGCGACGATGGCGTCCCCCACGTGCAGCGTTCCGGACTGCACGAGGACGGTCGCGACGGTGCCGCGGCCCTTGTCGAGGTTCGCCTCGATGGCGACACCGCGCGCGTCCTTGTCCGGGTTGGCGCGCAGGTCGAGCGCGGCGTCCGCGGTGAGGAGGACGGCCTCGAGAAGCTCGTCGATGCCCATCCGCTGGAGCGCGGAGACGTCGACGAACATGGTGTCGCCCCCATACTCCTCGGCCACGAGGTTGTACTCGGTCAGCTGCTGGCGGATCTTGGCGGGGTTGGCCCCCTCCTTGTCCACCTTGTTGACCGCCACGACGATCGGCACGCCGGCCGACTGGGCGTGGTTGAGCGCCTCGACCGTCTGCGGCATGACGCCGTCATCGGCGGCGACCACGAGGATCGCGATGTCCGTGACGTCGGCACCACGGGCACGCATGGCGGTGAACGCCTCGTGACCGGGGGTGTCGATGAAGGTGAGCGCGCGGTCCTGCTCCTCGTGCTCGGTGCGGACCTGGTAGGCACCGATGTGCTGGGTGATGCCACCGGCCTCCCCCGCGACGACGTCCGTCCGGCGGATCGCGTCCAGGAGCTTGGTCTTTCCGTGGTCGACGTGCCCCATGACGGTGACGACCGGCGGGCGCGGCATGAGGTCCTCGTCGGACTCACCGGCCAGCTCGGCGTCGAGGTCGATGTCGAAGCCCTCGAGGAGCTCACGGTCCTCGTCCTCGGGCGAGACGATCTTGATGAGGTAGCCGAGCTCAGCACCCAGCGCCTGGAAGGTGTCCTCGTCCAGCGACTGGGTGGCCGTGGCCATCTCGCCGAGGTGGAAGAGCACCGTCACCAGCGCTGCGGGGTTGGCGTCGATCTTGTCCGCGAAGTCGGCGAGGCTCGCCCCGGCGCGGATCTGCACCTCGGTGGTGCCGTCGCCGCGAGGGACCTGGACGCCGCCGAGGCTCGGGGCGCCCTGCTGCTCGAACTCCTGACGCTTCGCGCGCTTGGACTTCCGTCCGCGGACCGGTCGGCCGCCGGGACGACCGAAGGCGCCCTGCGTGCCGCCGCGACCGCCGCGGCCACCGCGTCCGGCGAAGCCGCCGGGACGACCGCCGGGGCCGCCACCGGGACCGCCGCCGGGACCACCGCTGCCGCCACCGGGGCGGCCGCGGCCACCGCCGCCACCACCACGTGCGGGTGCGCCGGGCACGCCGACCGAGCTGCGGCCGGGCATGTTGCCCGGGGTCGGACGCGGGCC
>NZ_JAYDZY010000014.1:0-104830 GCF_035607575.1 Georgenia sp. H159
CGCCGCATAGATCCCCGCCGTATACCCCGCCGGACCCGACCCCACGACCACCACCTCGTGCACGAGACCCGCATCGCCGGTCGACGCAGTCGGAGAGAGGTTGCTCAGCTCGATCATGTCCATCCTTCGTTGCTGCTGGGGGAGGGTTGCTGCTCAGGTCAAGGTTGTGGCGTCCCGTTTTGTTCCGGCTCAGCCAACCGTGAGCTCGGCGAGCTCGATGCGGTTGCGACCGTCGGAGTCGGCGACCGGCAGCGAGGTGAACCACAGGACGAGCCTGTCGGTCTCGACCGGCTCGGGGAAGGTCAAGGTGGTGCCGGGGCCCATCGCCCCGGAGGCGAGCACGTCGCCCTCCGTGGGCGTTGCGGGGTCGGTGGCGCGGATCTCCACGTTTCCACCCTGCCCCATGAGGTCGATGGTCACCGAGGAGACGACGGTGGCCTCCTCCAACTGGACGTGCAGCCCGATGCCCGACTTCATGCCGTAGTTGGGGTCGACGTACGAGCGCGAGCGCCAGTACGAGGAGGGGTCGCCGTCGAACGCTCGCGGCGTGAGCTCGGGGTTCTCGGCCCCGTCACCCTCCGGGTCGAGCGGTGCGATGGAGGCGATGACGGGCGGCGCTGCCGGGGCGGCAGGCTCCTCCGGAGCGCTGGTGGGCTCCGGCTCGCTCGCCGGCTCGGTGGGCTCCTCGGGGGCGGGTGCCTGCGTCGTCTCCGCGGCGGGCGGCTGATAGGGCTCGGGGTCGGCGGTGAGGGTCCGGAAGGCGATGATCGCGCCGATGAGGACGGCGACGAACGCGACGGCGAGCACGATGGGGGTGGGGTCGAGCCGCCGCTCCCGGAACGGGACCGGCGCCCCCGGCTCGGGCTCCTCGACGAAGGATCCCCACGATGGCTCGGCGGGCGGCTGCTCCACGGTGGACGGCACCGTGGCCGGCGGCGAGTCGCTGACCGTCGGCGTGGGTGGTGGCGGGTCTGCCGGGACCCTGCCCTGCTCGACGGCGGCCCGGACGTCGGCCTCGCGGGTCGCCGCGAGCTCCTGCTCCGCCCTCGCCTCACGTTCGGCGGACCGGGCGGCGGCCGCGGCGGAGATCTTCTCCGCACCCGCGGTCAACCGCTGGCGGACGCTGTCGGCTGCCGTCCGGGTGGCGTCCGCGACCGTGGCGGCTGCGCCACCGACGCCCGCGCCCACGGCGGCGGTGACGACCGATCCCCGCGGATGACGTGCCGGCCGGGCCGACGAGCCGGGATCGTCCTGCGGGGCGAGGACGGCACTGAAGTCCGCCGGCGCGGCGGCGTCCTCGGGCAGGGCGCGCGGACGCCACGCGGAGGTGTCGACGGGCGTCTCGACCGTGCCGGGCTCGGCACCGACGACGCTCTCCCACGGCGGTGCGGAGGCAACGGAGGTCCCGGTCTCAGGCACGGAGCGTTCGTCCGCGCCCTCGGCTGTCCCGCCCGCCGCGTCGGTCTCGGCGACGTCTCCGGGCTCGTCGGGATGGGCGGTCTCGTCCGGATCGCCGGTTGCGGGCGGAGGAGAGGGCGGGCCCTCGGCGTCGTCGCCGGACACCTTGGTGTCCGGTGCTGGGTGCCCGCTGTCGCCGCGGCCTGCACCCGCCGCTGCGGAGGCCGCAGCAGCCCCGGCAGCGGCAGCGCCGGCGCCGACCATCCCCGCGCCGGTGCCCGCGTCCGGGCCGGGTCCAGCTGTCGCAGCAGGGGCCGCCGGAGTCGACGTCCCGGTAAGGGGCCAGAGCGGGTAGTCGCTGGTAAGCGCCTCGACGTTGATGTCGCGCCAGGGGGCGAGCTCACGGATGAGCTCGCTCGGGGTCCGCGGACCCTGGTTCGGCGACGTGAGCGTCCGTGTGCACAGGGCCTCGAGGTCCGCGGGGATGTCGGCGTGCAGGGCGCTGGGCGCGACGGGGCTGCCAGCGACGACCGGTGCGGGGGGGACCTGCTCCGGCAGGTCCGGCCCGCCGGCGGGCCTGGGCCAGGCGCCGGTGAGCGCCAGGTACAGCAGCCGGACGAGACCCAGGGTGTCCTCCTGGGCGGCGGCCAGCGGGTCGAGGTCGAGACCGAGGTAGGCGGCGGCGACACCGAGGCCGCCGAGGCGGACCTGGCCGTCGGTGGTCACGTGGACGGCGGAGGGGGTGAGGACGAGGTGGTGGACCCCGCGCCGGCGAGCTGCCTCGAGGGCGCTGGCCGCCTCCCCGACGACGGCGCGCGCCTGCTCGGGCGGCAGCACGCCGGTCGCCGTGAGCTCGGCCAGCGACGGGCCGTTGGCGACGTCCGTGACGACGAAGGCGTGCCCCTCGTGGGCGCCGACGTCCAGCACACGCTCGAGGCGAGGGTCGTCGACCAGCGCGGCCCGACGTGCGGCGTCGAGCGTCTCGGCGGACGCACCCGTCGTCGACGGGAGGACCAGCGCCCGGACTCCCCGGTCGAGGATCTCGTCGCGTCCACGCCACAGGGCGGTTCCGGGCAGCACGGGGGTGAGCTCGCGCTCCAGCAGGTAACGCCCGGAGAGCAGCGTGCCCTGTGCCAGCGTCGGGGGCGTGCCCGGTCCGTGGTCGTCCAGCGTCCTGCTCCCTCTGTCCGGCCCCGGTTCCGGGCCGCTCTTGTCGTCGGGCTCCATGGTACTGACTGGCGACGTGTCGCCCGCCGTCGCGCCCGCCACCCCGGACAGGCCGGGTACGCGGCCCGCGACGCGGTGCAGTACCCGCAGCGCCGGCGTCAGGATGACGTCGAGCTCGGAGACCTTGAGCAGGCGGAGCAGCACGAGGTAGCAGCCGAGCATGACGGCGCCGACGAGCCCGGCCTTGACGAGGGAGATCACCATCCGGGCGACCCAGACGTCCGCGGCCGAGGCCGGCCCGATGAGGTGGAGCAGTCCCCAGCCCAGCAGCAGCGCGGGGGTTGCGGCCAGCACGAGGCGGATGTGGGTGCGCAGCACGCGGGCGCCGTCGAGGCTCGGCAGCTTGAGCCGCAGCGCGAGGTAGGCGACGACCGAGCCCACGACGTTCGAGAGGGTGTTCGCCGCGGCGGCACCGACGAGCCACCACTCGGGGGGCAGCAGCGTGGACAGCAGGCAGCCGGCCACGACCATCGCGGTGAGCGGGATCTGCAGCTTGAACAGGGACTTGGTGTCCTCGAAGGCGTAGTACACCCGCTGGATCATGGTGAAGGCGCCCAGGGCAGCGATGCCGCCGAGGAGGGCGACGACGATGCGAGCGATGCCCTGCGCCTCGGGAAGCGTCGTCGTCGGCACGGCGGCCTGGACGAGCGGCAGGGCGAGGACCGCCAGCCCTCCGCCGGCGAAGACGGTGAAGACCGCGATGGTCCGCAGGCCGAGGGAGAGGTCGTCGCGCACGGCGGCCGTGTTCCCTGCTGCCGCGTAGTCCGAGACGCGCGTGAACAGCGCCGTCACGAGGGACACCGTGATGAGCGACTGCGGCAGCAGGTAGAGGAAGTTCGCGTTCTCCCAGGCGGCGTTGCCCGCGACGAAGCCGTCACCGCTGTCCGCGGCGGCGGCCGCGAGGTTGGAAATGGCGATGAAGCCGAGCTGGGCGACGAGCAGGCTCGCGAAGGCCCAGGTCGCCACCTTGCTCGCCCGGCCCAGGCCGGAGCCGCGCAGGCCCCAGCGCGGGCGGAACCGGAACCCGGCACGGCGCAGCGGCACGACGAGGATGAGCGCCTGGAGAGCCACCCCCAGGGTGGCGCTGCCGCCGATGACGGCGATGCGCAGCCCGTCCCACGCACCCGGGTCCTCGTGGGTCCCCGTGGGGGTCCCCCCGAACACGACGATGTAGGTGACCAGGCCGACGAGGGCGATGACGTTGTTGAGCGCCGGGGCCCACATGTACGGACCGAAGATGCCGCGCGCGTTGAGCACCTGCCCGAGCAGCGTGTACATCCCGTAGAAGAACAGCTGGGGGATGCACCACACGGCGAAGGCGACGGCGAGCTCGAACCACTCGGGGGCGAGCTCGGAGGCGTAGACGGTGACGAGCACGCTCGCGCCGGCCGTGAGGAGGAGCGTGAGCCCGAGCAGTGCGGCGCCCGCCATCGTGAGCAGGCGGTTGACGTACTCGTCCCCGCCGTCGCGGCCACGCATCGCGCGGACGATCTGCGGGACGAGGATCGCATTGAGGACGCCGCCGGCGACGAGCATGTAGACGACGTTGGGGAGCTTGTTCGCGACGGCGAAGGAGTTGCCCGCGCCCGTGACCCCGATGGCGCCGACGAGCGCCAGGTTGCGCAGCAGGCCGAGCATCCGGGAGACGAGGGTGCCCGAGAACATGACCGCGGCGGAGCCTGCCAGCCCCCGACGTTCGGAGCTCATGCGGGTGCCTCCTCGGCGGCGGGTTCGAGCGTGCGTCGTCGCCCCCGTCTGACGGTGCGGACGAGCCCGATGACGAGCATGAGCACGAGCAGCCCGGCGACGGCGGCGGTGCCCACCGTCTCCCAGTCGGCGCGCACCCGGACCCGGATCTCGGTCGGCTCGTCGATCGGCGTCCCGTCCGGTGCGGCGAGGACGACGTCGACGACGACGTCGCCGCTGCCGACCGCGTGGACCGGCACCTGCGCCGTCGCGGACTGCTGCGGTGGGATCTCCAGCTCGACGACCTCGTCGGCGACGAGCCGCGGGTCGCGGGGGGAGAGCCGGACGAGGACGTGGGCGGCCCGGGACATCTCGTTCGTCACGGCGACGGGGATGTGGGCCTCGTTGTTGATGAGGTTGAGCGTGCTGCTCGGCCGGGCGGCGACGAGCCCGCGGCGCGCCGCGGCGGCCTCCTCCGCGGCCGCGACGAGACGTTCGCGGGCCTCCGGGAGCTCACGCCACGCCGCTGACGTCACCTCCAGGAGGGAGGTCCGCACGGGGTCGACGAGAGCCTCGGGCTCCTCGAGCACCCCGGCGAAGGCGGTGGTCTGCTCGAGGACCTCGGAGACGCGGGCGAGCTCGGCGGCGTCGACCTCGCCCGCGGCGACGGCCCTGGTCGGCAGGGACTCGCGCTCGAGCTCGGGGGCCGGGTGGGCGAGCATCTCGGTGAGCCCGATCCGCTCGAGCCAGGGGGCGCCGTCGAGGGCGGCGAGCTGGTCGGCGAGCACGTTGGGGTCCCCCGCGAAGTCGCGCGGGACGGTGAGGAGCAGGTCGCGCCGGTCGGCGGGTCGTTCGCGCGCGACGACGGCGGTCTCCGCGAGGAGGTACTGGCGTGCGGTCAGGGCATCGAGCTCGACGACGGCCTGGTCGACGTCCGGGCTGACCGGGAGCAGCCTGCCGGTGAGCAGCCCGGAGAGCCGCTCGTCGGTGAGCACGGCGCGCAGGTCGGTCCCGTCCACGGCGACGTCCGCCCGCGCCGACGGCGTGTAGGTGAGCCGGTTCGTCACGGCCAGCCCGCTGCTCGGCAGCACGACGGAGGTGGCGCCGGCGTCGGCCAGCGCACCGAGCGTCTCCGCGTCCGGGCGCTCGCCGACGGGCCAGGCGAGGCCGGTCCGCGCGGGGACGCCCGCCTGGTCGAGGGCGTCGTCGCGGGCGTCCGCGACCGTGTCGAGGAGGTCCCTGCGGCCGGCGTGGGCCAGGCCCGCGGCATCGGCGTCCGCCCACAGGAGGGCATGGGCCGTGCGCCCCGGGGCCGCGGCGATCTCCCCGATGGTGGAGCGCAGGGTGCTCTTCTGGGTGGTCGGCGCCCGCGTCGGCTCCTCGGCCGCGGCGTCGGTGGACGACTCACCGACGGTGAGGTCGACGACGGCGGGCACGTCGACGAGGAGGGAGGGATCGACGGCCAGGTCGACGGCGGGCCGGTCGAGGGCGGCGAGGAGGGGTTCGAGCCGCTCCGCCGCGACGGCGTCGAGCCGCGCGCCGGACTCCTGTGCCGCGGCGCGCTCCGGTGCGGTCGGTGCGACTGCCCCGAGCACCGCGAGCGGCATCGTCTCCACCTCGATGTCGGGCCACCACAGGAGGAAGCTGCGCGTCGTGGCCGGTTCACCGACCGTCGTCGCCTCCGCGTCGTGGACCGTCACCTCCAGCCCGCGCGGACCCCACGCGGCGTAGGTCTGCGGGTAGGGCACGGAGTCCGCCGGAACCGAGAGGGTGAACGGGACCGTTGCGCCCGGCGCGACGGGCTCCTCCAGGCGCTCGGCGTGGAGCAGCGTCGTCGCCGACAGCGACGAGGGGTCGAGCCACCGGTCGAGCAGGGACCTGCTGATCGGCGCGCTCTGCTGGGCCCGGAGCCGCAGCTCGGGCAGCGCCATCTCCGTCTGCGTGCCGTTGGTCACCGTGCCGCGCACGACGAGGTCCTCGCCGGGGGTGAGGACCTCCGGCTGGATGTCGGTGAGGGCGACGGTGACACCATCGTCCGTCACACCCGGGGTGGGGTCCTCGGCGGCCGCGGTCGTGGGGTCGTCGCGTGGGGTCGCCGTCGCCGTCGCGAGCGAGCCGGGCAGCAGGCAGGTGAGGACCGCGAGCATGAGCAGCGCGAGGGCTCGCGTGCCGGCCCCGGACGAGGTCCAGGAGATCTTCATGCGCGGCCGGCCAGCACGTCCCTCGCGGTGGCGACGACGCGCCGCTCGTTCGGGTAGGCCAGGCGGGAGGCGACCTCCTCCAGGCTGACCCACGCGACGTCCTCGGCCTCGTGGTCCGGGTCGTTCTCGATCGTCAGCTCGCCGCCGGTCGCCTCGAGGAGGTAGTGGTGGACGACCTTGTGCACGCGACGGTCGTCCCCGGAGAACCAGTAGTCGATGGTGGCGAGGTGGCGCAGCACCCGGCCGGTGATGCCCGTCTCCTCGGCGATCTCCCGGACGGCCGCCTCCTGCGGGGTCTCCTCTCCCTCGAGGTGGCCCTTGGGCAGGCACCACTCGAGGCGTCCACCGCGGTTGCGGCGGGCGATGACGGCGGTGAAGGCCTGCCTGTCCTCGACCCGCACGACGAGTCCCCCGGCCGACGTCTCGTCCACCACCGGCAGCAGCGCCGAGCGCACCGGAGCGGCACGAGGACGCGGCGGCGCCGGGACGCGACGGCGCGGAGACGGGACGGCGGACATGAGGTCACCATAATCAACAGACCTGCGCGGCGGTTGGCCCACGCGCACGATTGGTCACATCCGGCCACTGCGGCGGTCGCCGCATGGCCGCCCGCCGCAGTGGCGTGGCAGGCTGTGGCAAGTGCCGCCCATCAACGACTCCCCCGCCGCGCTCGCACGGACGGCCGCCGCCGCGCTCACCGCGCTGCCGCCCACCGTGCTCGAGCTCGGCACCGTCTTCTCCGACGCCGGGTACGAGCTCGCCCTCGTCGGTGGACCGGTGCGCGACGCGTTCCTCGGCACCGTCAGCCACGACCTCGACTTCGCCACCTCCGCCCGCCCCGAGGAGACCCAGCGTCTGCTCGCCCGCTGGGGAGACGCCCACTGGGACGTCGGCAAGGAGTTCGGCACCATCGGTGCCCGCCGGGGCGACGTCGTCGTCGAGGTGACGACATACCGGACCGAGGCCTACGAGGCGGACTCACGCAAGCCCGTCGTCGAGTACGGTGACACGCTCGAGGGCGACCTCTCCCGCCGCGACTTCACCGTCAACGCGATGGCCGTGCGCCTGCCGTCGCTGACGTTCGTCGACCCGCACGGCGGCCTCGAGGACCTCCGGGCGGGCATGCTGCGCACGCCCGCCGACCCGGAGCAGTCCTTCGACGACGACCCGCTGCGGATCATGCGGGCCGCGCGGTTCAGCGCCCAGCTCGGTTTCGACGTCGAACCGGGGGTCCTCACGGCGATGTCGGCGATGGCCGACCGCCTCGAGATCGTGTCCCCCGAGCGCATCCGGACCGAGCTCGAGCGGCTGCTCATCAGCGACCGGCCGCGACGCGGGCTGGAGCTCATGGTCTACGCGGGCGTGGCCGCCGTCGTCCTGCCCGAGCTCGAGGAGCTGCAGCGGACGGTCGACGAGCACAACCGGCACAAGGACGTCTACGAGCACACGCTCGTCGTCCTCGACCAGGCGATCGAGCTGGAGACCGGGCCCGACGGGGCCGTGCCGAAACCCGACCTCGTGCTGCGGCTGGCCGCCGTGCTCCACGACATCGGCAAGCCCACGACCCGGCGCTTCGAGCCGGGCGGTGGCGTCAGTTTCCACCACCACGAGCTCGTCGGCGCCCGGATGGCCGCCAAGCGGCTGCGCGCCCTGCGGTTCGACAAGCAGACCGTCAGGGACGTCGCGCGGCTCGTCGAGCTCCACCTGCGTTTCCATGGCTACGGCGAGGCCAAGTGGACCGACTCGGCGGTGCGCCGCTACGTCACCGACGCCGGCCCCCTCCTCGAGCGGCTGCACCGGCTCACCCGCGCCGACTGCACGACGCGCAACCGCCGCAAGGCGATGCGCCTGGCCGCCGCCTACGACGACCTCGAGGAGCGCATCGTGGCGCTCGCCGAGGAGGAGGAGCTCGCCAAGATCCGGCCCGACCTCGACGGCGAGCAGATCATGTCGATCCTCGGGGTCCCGCCCGGGCCCACGGTCGGCAAGGCCTACCGGTTCCTGCTCGACCTGCGCATGGAGCGCGGGCCGCTCGGTGAGGACGCCGCCCGCGAGGCCCTGCTCGCCTGGTGGGCCGCCCGGGACGAGAGCTAGGCGACCGGCTCCAGCAGGCCGGTGTCGACGTCGTAGAGGAAGCCGGCGGCGGCGACCGTCTGCGGGATGAGCGGGTGCGAGCGCACCTTGGCGACCTCCGCCCGCAGTGACTGGACCTGGTCGGTGATGACGCCCAACGACATCCACGTCGCGTCCTGGCCGCGGCGCCGCCCGATCTCGGCCTGGAGCTCCTCCTCGGAGCGTGAGGCCATCGCGCAGCGGGTGTGCTGGACGACGAGCACCCGGTCCACGTTGAGCAGGTTGACACCGAGGACGAGCGCCACGAGCACCTGGTCGGTCACCCGTCCGCCGGGGTTGCGGAGGATCTTCGCGTCACCCGGGACGAGGCCGACCATGCCGAGCGGGTCGAGGCGCGAGTCCATGCACGTGACGACCGCGACGCCGGCACGCGCCACACCGTCGAAGCCGGCCAGCCGGAAGTCGGCGGCGTAGCGGCGGTTGGCGGCGAGCAGGTCGGCGAAGGCGGCGCCCGGCTCGGACGACGGAAGCTGAGGTTCGGCTGAGGTCATGCGGACGACGCTACTCGGGTGCGCCGTCGTCGTCCGGTCGAGGCTCAGGTGGTGGGCCGCTCCCGAGCTTCCTCGGCCTCACCGGCGAGCACCGGACGCGGGGTGTCCGCCAGCCGGCGGGTCGCCGCCCGGTAGCCGAGGGCGAGGAGGACGTAGACGACGGCGAGCACCGCGAAGACGGCGCGGGACCACCCGGTGTCCGGCAGCGCCCACGCGCCCAGCGCGGCCGCGGCGACGAAGGCGGCGTTGTACATGACGTCGTACAGCGAGAACGCGCGGCCGCGGTAGTCGTCGAAGGTGTCGCGGTGGACGATCGTGTCGACGGCGATCTTCGCGCCCTGGACGCTCAGCCCGAGCAACACGGCGGACGCGGCGACGACGCCCGTGAGCGGCGTCGTCACGAGCATGAGCTGGCTGGTGGCACCGATACCGAGGCACAGGACGATCCACGCCGAGGGCCGCATCCGCTCGTGGGCGATCGGGGTGAGCACGATCGCGAGGCCGTTGCCCGCGAAGGAGATCCCGGTGAGCAGCGCGAAGGTGGCGAAGCCGGCCTGCGCGTCGGCCGGGTCGGAGAGCAGGTTGCGGGAGATGAGGATGAGCGCCATGAAGTTGACGCCGTAGAGGAACCGGTGGAGCGCCATGACGCTCAGCCCGAGGCCCGGCGTGCCGCGGCGGACGAGGTAGCGCGCGCCGTCGGCGAGGTCACCCAGGGTGCGACGGACCGCGTCGGTGACCTCGACCCGTGCTCGCGCCGTCGGGCCCAGCTCGTCGCGCCCGAGCCGCAGGGCGAGGGCGGAGGCGGCCGCGAAGAGCAGCGCGGCGCAGATGAGCGTCGCCGAGTCCGTGACCGCGTCGGGCGCGACGAAGCTGATGAGGAAGCCGGTGGCGGCGCCCGCGGCGGCGGACACGGCGCCGAGCGTGGGGGTGAGCGTGTTGGCGATGAGCAGCTGGTCGCGCGGGACGACGCGGGGGAGGCCGGCGGACAGCCCAGCGAGGAGGAAGCGGTTGATGCCGAGCGTGACGAGGGCGAGGGCGTAGACGAGGACGCTCACGCCGTCGACCGCGATGAGGGTCGCCAGGACAACGGTCAGCGGGACCCGGACGGCGTTCCCGACGGCAAGGACCTGCCGACGGCGCCACCTGTCGAGCAGCGGCCCGGCGAAGGGGCCGACGACCGTGAACGGCAGCAGCAGGACGGCAAAGGCCGCCGCCACCCCGGAGGCGGTGGCCATGTTCTGCGGGCTGAAGAAGAACAGCGCGGCCAGGCCGGCCTGGAACATGCCGTCGCCGCACTGCGAGACCAGGCGCACGGTGAAGAGCTTGCGGAAGCCCGGGTGGACCACCAGCGTGCGCAGGTCGGACAGGACGCTCACGGCAGGCCCACGCGGGCGGCGGGGCGGGTCGGCACCGGTGCAGGCTATCCGACGCCGTCCTGCCGCCGGCGGGGCCGCGTGACGGGCCCCGTGGGCGTGCGGGCGGCACGCGTGGCTACCGGGCTGCGCTACTCTTCGCTAGATATATCGCCGCGATACATCGCGACGACCTAGCCACATGGCGGAGGAGGGTGGATGAGCACACGCGCCGAGGTCCTGGAGCTCGCCATCCTCGGCCAGCTGGGGGCGACCCCGATGCACGGGTACGAGCTCCGCCGCCAGCTGAGCGCACAGCTCGGCGCGTTCCGGACGCTGTCCTACGGGTCCCTCTACCCGGCCCTGCGCCGACTGACGGCCGCCGGGCTCATCACGCAGGCGGACGGCGGTGCCCTTCCGCACGCCCTCGCCGGCCGCCGCGCCCGCATCGTCTACGAGCTCACCGACGCGGGACGCACCCGCCTGGCGCAGACGCTGGCCACGGCGGAGCCGACGGCGTGGGACGACGAGACCTTCGACGTGCGGTTCACGCTCTTCGGCACCACCGACGCCCGGACCCGCCTGCGCATCCTCCAGGGCAGGCACGCGCGGATGGTCGAACGGATGGCCATGCTGCGCGAGTCGACACAGCGCGCTCGCGTGCGGATGGACGCCTACACCGCCGAGCTGGCCCGGCACGGGCTCGAGCAGGTCGAGCGCGAGGTCGAGTGGCTGGAGAACCTCATCGACACCGAGCGGGGCACCCCCGGTGCCCTCGACCTCCGCGGCCCCAAACCCACGGGTGCACCACCCGCGCCCGGGCCCCCCGACCCCACCGACGACGGCGTCACCGGCGCCCCGTCCACCACCGAACACAGGGAGCAAGAATGAGTTCCATCCGCGTAGCCATCGTGGGCGTCGGCAACTGTGCGTCCTCCTTGGTCCAGGGCGTGACGTTCTACGCCGAGGCCGACCCGCAGGAGACCATCCCCGGTCTCATGCACGTGACCTTCGGCGAGTACCACGTCCGCGACGTCGAGTTCGTCGCCGCGTTCGACGTCGACGCGAAGAAGGTCGGCCTGGACCTCGCCGACGCCATCGACGCCAGCGAGAACAACACCGTCAAGCTCTGCGACGTGCCGTCCACCGGCGTGACCGTGCAGCGCGGGCCGACGCTCGACGGCCTCGGCAAGTACTACTCCGAGATGGTCGAGGAGTCCGCCGCCGAGCCGGTCGACGTCGTCGCCGCGCTCCGGGAGGCCCGGGCCGACGTCCTCGTCTGCTACCTGCCCGTCGGCTCCGAGGACGCCGCGCGCTTCTACGCCCAGTGCGCGATCGACGCGGGCGTGGCCTTCGTCAACGCGCTGCCGGTCTTCATCGCCGGGACGCGGGAGTGGGCGGACAAGTTCACCGCCGCCGGTGTGCCGATCGTCGGGGACGACATCAAATCCCAGGTCGGCGCCACCATCACCCACCGCGTGCTCGCCAAGCTCTTCGAGGACCGCGGGGTACGCCTGGAGCGGACCTACCAGCTCAACGTCGGCGGCAACATGGACTTCAAGAACATGCTCGAGCGCGAGCGCCTGGAGTCGAAGAAGATCTCCAAGACGCAGGCCGTCACGTCGAACATGGTCGGCGAGCTCGCGCCCCGCAACGTCCACATCGGCCCGAGCGACTACGT
The DNA here is from genome assembly GCF_035607575.1 of Georgenia sp. H159. Taxonomy (NCBI): domain Bacteria; kingdom Bacillati; phylum Actinomycetota; class Actinomycetes; order Allobogoriellales; family Allobogoriellaceae; genus Georgenia; species Georgenia sp. H159. The sequence continues at coordinate 12,170 of NZ_JAYDZY010000014.1, forward strand.
CCAGTGGCTCGACGACCGCAAGTGGGCCTACGTGCGGCTCGAGGGCAAGGCATTCGGCGAGGTCCCGCTCAACCTGGAGTACAAGCTCGAGGTCTGGGACTCCCCGAACTCCGCCGGCATCATCATCGACGCCATCCGTGCCGCGAAGATCGCCCTCGACCGCGGCATCGGCGGCCCGCTGACCGCCGCGTCGAGCTACTTCATGAAGTCCCCGCCCGAGCAGCGCGCCGACGACGTCGCCCGCGCATCCGTCGAGGCCTTCATCGCCGGCGACGTCGAGCGCTGAGGCGCCCGCCGGCCGGACCTCCGCGGCCCGGCCGGCGGTGCCGTGAGCGGGCGCACAGCGGGTCGCGTGCTTCTGCGACGACGGTGGGCGGATTGTGTGAAGGGTGCTCCTGACGGGCGTCCCCACCCTCGGTGCGGCAAGGTCGGTACCGCATACTGAGTGGTCGTCGGGCAGGCATGTCCGCGCAATGCAGCCGAGGGAAGAGGGTACGCGTGGCGGCCAAGAGCGAGTCGGGACGCCCAGCGAGCGCCCGGGGCAGGGCCGGCAGCAGCCGGTCGGGTGCCGGCGCCAAGGGCAAGGCAGGCCGGAAGCGCCGCTTCGACTACCCGCGTGCGGGCAAGGGCCGGGTCCGCCGGTGGCTGCCGAGCTGGCGGGTCGTCCTGGGCACCGTCCTCACCGGGGCCGCGGTCGTCATCGGCGTCGTCGCGGCCGCCTACATGACCACCGACATCCCCGAGCCGGGGGACTTCGCCCAGGCCCAGGGCACCACCGTGTACTTCGCCGACGGCGAGACCGAGATGGGCAGCTTCGCGGAGTACAACCGTGAGAGCGTCGACCTGGCGACCCTTCCCGAGCACGTGGGCCACGCCGTCGTCGCCTCCGAGGACCGGCGCTTCTACGAGAACGTCGGCGTCGACCCGATCGCGATAGGCCGTGCCCTGTGGAACAACCTGCGCGGCAACGCCACGCAGGGCGGCTCGACCCTGACCCAGCAGTACGTGGAGCGCTACTACCTCGGGACCACGACCAGCTACACCGGCAAGTTCCGTGAGGCGATCCTCGCGCTGAAGATCGACCGCGAGCTGTCCAAGGACGAGATCCTCGAGGACTACCTCAACACCATCTACTTCGGCCGCAACGCCTACGGCATCGAGACCGCCGCCCAGGCCTACTTCGGCAAGCCGGCCGCCGAGCTCACGCTCTCCGAGTCCGCACTGCTCGCCGGTGTCATCCCGGCGCCCAGCGCCTGGGACCCCGCGAGCGACCCCGAGCGCGCCGAGCAGCGGTGGGAACGCACCCTGGAGTTCATGGTCCGGGACGGCTGGATCACCGAGGCGGAGGCGGCGGAGCAGACCTTCCCGGAGACCATCGAGCACGTCCGCTCCGACACCTACGCCGGGCCGACCGGCTACCTGCTCGACATGGTCCGCAAGGAGCTCGTCGCCAAGGCGGACATGACCGAGGAGCAGATCGACACGCTCGGTCTGCGGATCACGACGACGATCGACGCCGAGGCCCAGCAGGCGGCGGTCGACGTCGTCGACGCCCTCCCGGAGGACCGGCCGGACAACAACCGGGTCGCGCTCGTGTCCATGGACCCGCAGAGCGGTGCGATCGTCGCGCTCTACGGCGGCCCGGACTTCGTCTCCCAGTCCCGCAACGCCGCCACCCAGGACGTCGCGCAGGCCGGGTCGACCTTCAAGCCCTTCACCCTCGTCGCCGCGCTGCGCGAGGACATCCCGCTCAGTACGCGCTACCCCAGCTACACCCCGATGGAGATCGAGGGCTTCGACCGGCCGGTCAACAACTACGACGCCTTCAACCGCGGGCAGATCGACCTCATCGAGGCCACCGAGCAGTCCGTCAACACGACCTATGCCCAGCTCAACATCGAGGTCGGGCCGGAGAAGTCGATGCAGGCCGCGATCGACGCCGGGCTGCCCGAGGACACCGCGGGCCTCGCTCCCGTCCCGTCCAACGTCCTGGGACCGGCATCCCCGCACCCCATCGACATGGCCCGGGCCTACGCGACCTTCGCCGCGCAGGGGGTGCGCCACACCCCGTACATCGTCGCCGAGGTGGTCGACGGCGAGGGCAACACGATCTACGCCGGCACGTCGAACGGCACCGAGGTCTTCGAGCCCGACGTCATGGCCGAGGCGACCTACGCGATGACGACGGTCATCGAGGAGGGCACCGGCGTCCGGGCCAGCTCCCTGGGACGTCCGGCGGCCGGCAAGACCGGGACGTCGAACGAGGGGCGTTCGGCCTGGTTCGCCGGGTACGTCCCGCAGCTGGCGACCGTGGTGGCGATGTACCAGGTGGGCGAGGACGGCACCGAGGAGTCCCTCACCCCGTTCGGGGAGTACGCCTCGATCACCGGCTCCACCTACCCGACGACGATGTGGCGCGACTTCATGAGCGTGGCACTCGAGGGCGTCGAGGTCGAGGAGTTCCCCGACCGCCCGGAGCCCGAGACACCGACCTTCGTCCCCGCGCCCCAGCCCGAGCCGACGACGGAGGAGCCGACCACGGAGGAGCCGACGACCGAGGAGCCCACCACGGAGGAGCCGACGACCGAGGAGCCCACCACGGAGGAGCCGACCACCGAGGAACCCACCACGGAGGAGCCCACGACCCAGGCGCCGACGCCCTCGCCGACACCCACCGAGCCGGCCGACGGCGAGGAGGGTGACGGTTCGCGGGACGGTCGCGGCACGTCCGGTCGCGGTGCCGGCGGCTCTGCCGGAGGTGGCGGTCCGGGCGGGGACGGCAACGGCGGAGGCAACGGGTCCGCCGGAGGCGGGAACGACGGTCGGGGCGGCGGGAACGGGGTCTCCGGCCCTGGCGGCTGAGCTCCGCCCACCAACGTGCCGGGCGCAGTCGTCACCCCGACGGCTGCGCCCGTGCCGTCCGACCGCTCAGCGCAGCAGCCGGGCGAGCCCGGTGACCAGGGTGGTGACGTCCTCCTCCGTGGTGTCGAAGGAGCACACCGCCCGCACCACGTCCCGCTCCCACGGGAGCACGGGGAGCTGCTCGGTGACCGCGCCGAGGGAGTGCTGCGGCACCGGGACGAACACCGCGTTGGCCTCGACCGGGTAGGCGGGCTCGACCCCGAGCTCGGACCGCAGCAGGCCGGCGAGGTGGTCCGCAGCGGCATTCGCGTGCCCCGCCGTCGTCCGCCACAGGTCGTCGGTGAGGAGGGCGAGGAGCTGGGCGGAGACGAAGCGCATCTTCGACGCCAGCTGCGTGGTCGCCTTCCTCAGGCGGGCGACCGGCTCGACAAGGGCGGGGTCGAGGACGACGACGGCGTCGCCGAACAGGGCGCCGTTCTTCGTCGCCCCGAGGGACACGACGTCGACCCCGAGGTCCGAGGTGAGCGCGGCCAGCGACGTGCCGAGCCGCGCCGCCGCGTTCGCCAGCCGGGCGCCGTCGACGTGGACGCGAACGCCCCGGGCACGGGCGACCCGCACGAGAGCGGTGAGCTCCTCGGGCGTGTACACCGTGCCGAGCTCGGTGCTCTGGGTGAGTGAGACGGCGGCCGGGCGTGCGTGGTGGACGCTGCCGTCGTCGGCGGCCAGGAGCTCGGTGAGGTCGGCGACCCCCAGCTTTCCCGCCGGCGCGGGCAGGGTGCGGACCGCCATGCCGCCGATGAGCTGCGGGGCGGTCGACTCGTCGTTGGCCAGGTGCGCGTGCTCGCTGACGACGACGGCGTCCCACCGCTGGAGGAGGGCGGTGACCCCGATGACGTTCGCCCCGGTCCCGTTGAAGACCGGGAGGATCGTGGCGCTCGGCCCGAACACCTCCCGGGCCCGCTCGTCGAGGGCGGCCGTCAGGCGGTCGGCCCCGAAGGAGGCGGCATGCCCCTCGGCGGCGGCCCCCAGCGCAGCGAGGACGGCGGGGTGGGCGCCGGAGGCGTTGTCGGACGTGAAACCGCGCGTGCTCATGGGGACATGATGGGGCCAAAGGTGATGTGGATGACGCACCGGGGCCCCGCCGTCGTGCGCTAGAGTGGTGCGCTGGCCGTGGTCGGTGCGTACCTGCGTACCCGCCCGCGGCCGACGAACGCATTCACCCTCCTGTCACGGAAGGACCGTGACCGCCTAGTCCAGAGGAGGTGGGTACAGCATGCGTCAGTACGAAATGATGATCATCCTCGACCCGGAGGTCGACGAGCGCACGGTCGCCCCGTCGCTCGACAAGCTGCTCTCGGTCGTCAAGACCGGCGGCGGCCAGGTCGACAAGGTCGACATCTGGGGCAAGCGTCGTCTTGCCTACGAGATCCAGAAGCGTTCCGAGGGCATCTACGCCGTCGTCGACATGACGACGACGCCGGAGCTCGCCCAGGAGCTCGACCGTCAGCTCGGGCTCAACGAGTCCGTCCTGCGCACCAAGCTCATCCGCCCGGACGCTCACTGAGCCTCCCGGCCCCACCTGACCCCAGAGGAGACCGACATGGCAGGCGAGACCGTCATCACCGTCGTGGGCAACCTCACGGCTGACCCCGAGCTGCGCTTCACCCCGTCGGGTGCGGCCGTCGCGAGCTTCACCGTGGCGTCGACCCCGCGCACGTTCGACCGTCAGTCGAACGAGTGGAAGGACGGCGAGACGCTGTTCATGCGCTGCTCGGTGTGGCGGGAGGCGGCGGAGAACGTCGCCGAGTCCCTTGCCAAGGGCAACCGCGTCGTCGTCCAGGGGCGTCTCGTCCAGCGGTCCTTCGAGACCCGTGAGGGCGAGAAGCGCACCGTCGTCGAGATGCAGGTCGACGAGGTCGGCCCCTCGCTGCGCTACGCCACGGCCAAGGTCACCCGCACCCAGCGCGGTGGCGGAGGCGGCGGCTTCGGTGGCGGCGGCGGCCAGCAGGGCGGCGGCGGTTTCGGCGGCCAGCAGAGCGGCGGCGGTGGCTTCGGCAACCAGCCCGCAGGCGGCCAGGCCGACGACCCGTGGGCCACGGGTGGGTCGAGCTCGTTCGGTGACGAGCCCCCCTTCTGATCAGACGTACAGCGCGGCGTGAGCCGCGCACGAGGAACCTAGGAGCACAACATGGCGAAGCCCGTACTTCGCAAGCCCGGTAAGAAGAAGGCCAACCCGCTGAAGTCGGCCAAGGTCGAGGGCATCGACTACAAGGACACGGCGCTGCTGCGCAAGTTCATCTCCGACCGCGGCAAGATCCGCGCGCGTCGGGTGACCGGTGTCTCCGTCCAGGAGCAGCGAGCCATCGCCAAGGCGGTCAAGAACGCCCGCGAGATGGCGCTGCTCCCCTACGCGAGCTCCGCTCGCTGACCGGGGAGGAGGAGACAATGGCGAAGATCATTCTCACCCACGAGGTGTCCGGTCTCGGTGAGGCCGGCGACGTCGTCGAGGTCAAGGACGGGTACGCCCGGAACTACCTCATGCCCCGTGGTCTGGCGACCGCGTGGACCAAGGGCGCCCAGAAGCAGGTCGACCAGATCCGCAAGGCCCGCAAGGCCCGCGAGATCGCCACGGTCGAGGACGCTCGCGCTGCGCGCGACTCCCTGCAGTCCAAGCCCGTTGTCGTCGCCGTGCGCGCCGGCTCGGGTGGCCGCCTGTTCGGCTCGGTGACGACCGGTGAGATCGCCGAGGCCGTCAAGGCCGCCGGCGGCCCGTCGATCGACAAGCGCAAGATCGAGGTCACCAACCCGATCAAGTCGCTCGGCGAGCACCGCGTGCAGGTCCGCCTGCACACCGACGTCCAGGCCAACGTCACGGTCCAGGTCGTCGAGGCCTGACCCGGCCCTCGCTGCACACGAGGCGCCGGCCGGTGGGAGACCACCGGCCGGCGCCTCATGCGTTCCCCGGGCTCCGCCTGGAGCCGTCCAACGAGCGAGCGTCCTCCCGGGTCAGGCGCCGAGGGTCATCCAGCGCTCCCCGCGGGCACGCAGGCCGGTCGTGAGGGCACGGGCGGCCATGAAGCCGCCGGCGAAGGCCGCCCACAGCCAGGCCAGGCCGGCGCCCCCGGCCGGGGCCCACGCCCACACCGCGGCCAGCAGCGGGACGTAGGCGACGAGGGTGACGACGCCCGCCCAGGCGAGGAAGGTGCCGTCGCCCGCGCCGATGAGCACGCCGTCGAGCACGAACACCCAGCCCGCCATCGGCATGCAGACCCCCGTGACGACGAGGGCGACGGCGGCGGCCGTGCGGACGTCCGGGTCGGTGCTGAACAGGGTGGTCAGCCACCAGCCTCCGGCGGCGATGATGACGCCGATGACGGTACCGAAGCCGACCCCCCACTGCAGGGTCCGACGCAGGACCGCGCGGACTCGCGGGACTGCCCCGGCGCCCAGCGCCTGGCCGACCATTGCCTGCGCGGCGATCGCCAGGGCGTCCATGGCGAACGCGGCGAGTCCCCACAGCGCGTTGACGACCTGGTGCGACGCCAGCGCGACCGGGCCGAGCGCGGTCGCGGTGACGACGGTGAGGAGGATGGCCACCCGGAGGGTCACGGTGCGCACGAGCAGCGGAGTCCCGGAGCGGGCGCTGGCCCAGATCCCGCCCGCCCGGGGACGCAGCGAGACGTCCAGGCCGCGGGCGCCCCGGAGGACGACGACGGCGAGGACCACGCCCATGAGCGTCTGCGCGATCGCGGTGCCGAGCCCGGACCCCGCGACACCCATGTCCAGGCCGTAGATGAACGTGGCGTTGAGGGCGACGTTGACCGCTGCGCCTGCCGTGGCGACGACCAGCGGGGTGCGGGTGTCGAGCAGGCCGCGCAGGGTGCCGGTGGCGGCGAGGACGAGCAGCATCCCGGGCAGGCCGCCGGCGGAGTAGCGCAGGTAGCTCTCGGCGTGGGGGGCGACGGTGGCGTCGGCACCCAGGGCGCTGACCACCCACGGTGCCCCGACGCCGAGCAGGACTGCGGTGAGCGCGCCGAGGCCCACGGCCAGCCACATGCCGTCGACGCCGGCTCCGACGGCGCCGGCGCGGTCGCCTGCGCCGACCCGCCGGGCCGTGGCAGCGGTGGTGGCGTAGGCGAGGAAGACGAAGACGCCGACGACCGAGACGAGCAGCGTGGAGGACAACGAGAGGCCGGCGAGCTCGGCGGTCCCGAGCCGGCCGACCATGACGGAGTCGACGAGGACGAAGAGCGGCTCGGCGACGAGGGCGCCGAGCGCGGGAACGGCGAGGGCGAGGATCTGCCGGTCGAGGGGTCGCCCACTGTCCCCAGGGTGTGATGCGTTGTCCACCAATGTGCCGACCAATTTCCTTCCACACTGTGTGCACGGACCGTTCCCGCACGATCACGCGGGAACCGGAGGAGTTGCACGGGTGTTATCCACACGATTGTCCACGGACTGTGCACGGACGGATGCCCCGTATCCACCATCCGTCCCCAAGTCTGTCCACAACCGTGGATGGATTGTCGGCCCGTCCACGCCGTACCGTGGCCGGCGCAGGTCACCGCGCGCACGGCTCGCCCACGGGCGTGCCGCAGCCGGCCCTTGAGGGTCGAACGCGGACCGAGTGATGTCAGAGGTCCGCGGTAGACCAGGAGCAGGAGAGGGGTGGCGATGACTGATCTGGACGAACGGGTCCTCGGGTCGAGCACGGGAGGGCGTGAGCTCTACGACCGCACGCCCCCGCAGGACCTCGCGGCCGAGCAGAGCGTGCTCGGCGGGATGCTCCTGTCGAAGGACGCCATCGCCGACGTCATCGAGGAGCTGCGCGGGCAGGACTTCTACCGTCCCGCGCACGAGCTCGTCTACGACGCGGTCATCGACCTCTACGGGCGCGGCGAGCCGGCCGACGCCGTCACCGTGGCCGCCGAGCTCAACAAGCGGGGCGAGCTCGGGCGGGTGGGTGGCGCCGCCTACCTCCACACCCTCATCTCCTCGGTGCCGACGGCCGCGAACGCGGGGTACTACGCGCGCCTGGTCCGGGACCAGGCGGTGCTGCGCCGGCTCGTCGAGGCCGGGACGCGCATCGCCCAGCTCGGGTACGCCACCGACGGCGGGGACGTCGACGACCTCGTGAACTCCGCCCAGGCCGAGGTCTACGCCGTCACCGAGCGGCGCACGAGCGAGGACTACCTCCCGCTGCGGGACACGATCAACCTCACGATGGAGGAGATCGAGAACAACGCGAACCGCGGCGAGGGCATGGTCGGTGTCCCGACCGGGTTCGCCGACCTCGACGCGCTGACCAACGGCCTGCACCCCGGGCAGATGATCATCGTCGCGGCACGTCCGGCTATCGGTAAGTCGACCCTGTCTCTCGACATGTGTCGATCAGCCTCGATCAAGCACGGGTTGACCTCGGTCATCTTCTCCCTGGAGATGGGCCGGACCGAGTTGACCATGCGCCTGCTGTCGGCCGAGGCCGGCGTCCCGCTGCAGAACATGCGCAAGGGCACCATGCGCGACGAGGACTGGACGAAGGTCGCCGGGGCGATGAGCCGGGTGTCCGAGGCCCCGCTGTTCATCGACGACAGCCCCAACATGTCGCTCATGGAGATCCGCGCCAAGGGCCGCCGGCTCAAGCAGCGCCACGACCTGCGCCTCATCGTCGTCGACTACCTCCAGCTCATGTCCTCCGGCAAGCGCGTGGAGTCCCGGCAGCAGGAGGTCTCGGAGTTCTCCCGGGCGCTCAAGCTGCTGGCCAAGGAGCTCGAGGTGCCGGTCATCGCCGTCGCGCAGCTCAACCGTGGCCCCGAGCAGCGCACGGACAAGAAGCCCGCGATGAGCGACCTCCGCGAGTCCGGCTCGCTGGAGCAGGATGCGGACATGGTCATGCTCCTCCACCGTGAGGACGCCTACGACAAGGACAACCGTCCGGGTGAGGCCGACATCATCGTCGCGAAGCACCGTAACGGCCCCACCGACACGATCACCGTCGCCTTCCAGGGCCACTACTCGCGGTTCCACGACATGGCGCACTGACGTCCTGCCGAGAGAGCGGGGTCGTCGCACGACGCCCGGAGGTTCGGTGCTCAGCGACCAGCGGTGCGTCGTGCAGCCTCGTAGCGCCGTAGCGCGTCCGCGCGCTCCTCGCCGTGGTCGACGATGCGCTCGGGGTACCCGTTGGCGAAGCCGTCGGGAACCCTCCACGGCTGGTGGACCGCGGCCCCGGCGACGTGAGCCAGCTCAGGGATGTACCGGCGGACGTACGCGCCGTCGGGGTCGTACCGCTCTCCTTGGGTGACCGGGTTGAAGACGCGGAAGTAGGGTGAGGCGTCGGTCCCGGTGCCTGCGACCCACTGCCATCCGTGGTTGTTCGAGGCAAGGTCACCGTCCCGCAGGTGGTCCAGGAAGTACCGCGCCCCGTGCGGCCACCACACGTGGAGGTCCTTGACGAGGAAGCTCGCCACGACCATCCGCACCCGGTTGTGCATCCAGCCCTCGGTGAGGAGCTGGCGCATCCCCGCGTCGACGAACGGGTAGCCGGTGCGGCCCGCCTCCCACGCGCGCACGAGGTCGGCGGCCTCGCCCGCCGGGTCCTCGTAGACCATTCCACGCAGGTCCTCCCGGAGGTCGGCCCACGCAGAGTCCGGCCGGTGCCACAGCACGTCGGCGTAGAACTCCCGCCAGCAGAGCTCGGTGACGAACCGGCGCGCGCCCTCGGTCCTGCCGGCCGGGTGGGCCGCGACGTCGGCGAGCATCGTGCGCGGGTGGATGGTCCCGTACTTGAGGTGGACGGACATCTGGGACGTGGCGTCCAGGTCGGGGCGGTCGCGGTTGTCGTCGTACCCGGCCAGGCCCTCCTCGAGGAACTCCGCCCACCGGCTGCGGGCCGCCGTCTCACCGGTCCCGGCGGCGGGTGGGGCCTCGTCCCAGGGCAGCGGCGCCGACTCGACCCCTCGGTGCCACTCCAGGCCGGTGGGGACGGCTGCCGGCGCGGGCCAGCCGTGCTCGTGCCACGCGCGGGAGAACGGGGTGAAGACTCGGTACGGCTCGCCATCGGTCTTCCGCACCAGACCCGGTCCGACGGCGTAGGGCGTCCCGGTCGCGACGAGGGGGACGTCGTCCAGCGCGTCCTCCACCTGGCGGTCCCGGCGTCGTCCGTACGGCGTGCTCTCCCGGCTGATGTGGACGCTCGTCGCACCCACCTCCCGGGCGAGCAGCGGGATCTCCGTCTCCGGGCGGCCCACCCGCACCACCAGCGCGCCGTCGGAGGACGCCGTCACCCCCGCGATGGCGCCCGCCAGGTGGGCGCGACGCACCGGCCCCGCCGAGGCGAGCAGCACCGGGTCCGCCACGAACACCGGCAGGACGTCCCCGCCGGACTCGTGCGCCGCGAGCAGTGACGGAAGGTCGGACAGGCGGAGGTCTCGTCGGAGCCAGAGCAACGCGGTCATGGCCGTCATCATCCGAGTCCGGTCGACATTGCGCGCGCCTACCTGGGCCTGACTGCCAGGGAGGTGCCTGCGACCGGCAGGGGTGCGGCCGACACGGCGGGCCTCACTGTCCCGCGGGCTCGGTGGCTGACGACGCGACCGACATCGCCCGCGCTGAGGGGCACGGCCGCTCTCGGCGCGTCATCCTGAGGGGGTGGACGACGCGCCGAACGGTACGAACGACGACGAGCGGTGGCTCGTCGTCGACGGACGGCGCTGGCGTCGACAGGATCCCGCCCTCCCACCCGATGTCGCCCGCCGGCTGTTGTCGCACCTCGGGCGCGGCCGCTCGGCGGTCCGGGCAGTCGGGCGGGACGGGCAGGACCTCGCGCCGGCCCGCCGCCGGGTGGACCTCGCGAAGCGTGGGCTCGGCGAGCGTGGTGCTCCGTGGTGGGAGCAGGACGAGACCCAGCGCCGGCGCCGGTGGGAGGCGGCGCTCGCCGAGCTGGACGCGCTGGACCCGTCCGACGACACCTGAGGCTCACCGGTCACCGGGGCACCGTGCCGACCGCTGCACGGGCGACCGCACGCAGCGTGAAGGAACCGTGGGGCCGGCCGAGCCGCTCGAGGTAGGCACGACGCAGGCGCTCGCGGTCGTCCTCGGGACGGGCGACGACGTAGCTGCCAGCTGGACCGACCCCGAGCAGCAGGGTGGACCAGAGCTCGTCGAAGTCCGTGTAGGACGCATGGACGGTCAGCGGCTCCTCGACCACGTCGCGCAACCCGCCCGAGGAGAGCAGCTCGGCGAGCTCGCCGGCTCGACCGAACCGCATGACCCTGAGCTCGTCCGGGGCTGACGCGTCCAGCGTGCGGGCGGCGTCCCAGAAGCCGCGCAGCATCTCCATCCCACCCGCGAAGTCCCAGACGCAGGCCGCTACCCGACCGCCCGGCGTGACCGTCCTGACCATCTCGCCGACCGCCGTCGGTGGGTCGCTGACGAAGTGCAGGACCAGCTGCGCCAGGGCGACGTCGACGGACCCGCTGGCGAAGGGAAGAGCCTCGGCGCGGGCTGCGCGGAGATCGACGCCGGGCAGGCGTTCACGGCAGGCGGTGAGGAAGGTCGGTGAGGGGTCGCAGCCCACCACGTGCTCTGCCCCGAGCCGGTGCACCAGCTCCTCGGTCAGCGCGCCCGGACCGCAGCCGACGTCGAGCGCACGCTGACCACGGGTGACCCCGGCGGCATCCGCGAAGGGAGAGGCGAGTGACCGGGAGTAGCGGCCCATGAACCGGTCGTAGGCATCACCGTCCCCGGTGAAGGTTCGCGCGCCCGGCACGGGGTTCATCCCGCAAGCATCGACCCCCCGGAAGGCGGGTGCAACGCTCGACCGAGCGTCGCAAAAGGGCTCGGCGTCAGCGGCCCGGCTCGGTAGCCTCGTCGCGCCACCAGCACCAAGACCGTCCCCAAGGAGACGTCGGCATGAGCGAACCAGGCCTCCCGTCCGAGCTCGACGCTGCCCACCACGTCGTGTGCGCCACGTGCGCCGTCGAGTACGGCGCCGAGCCGCTGCCGGCGCTCTGCGTCATCTGCGACGACGAGCGGCAGTGGGTGCCGCGCACCGGTCAGACCTGGACCACGCTCGGTGAGCTCGCGGCGAGCGGCCACTCCACCGTCGTCGAGGAGCTCGAGCCCGGTCTCGTCGGGATCGGGACCGCGCCGAGCGTGGGGATCGGGCAGACCGGCAAGCTCGTCGTCACCGACGCCGGGAACGTGCTGTTCGACGTGCCCGGGATGATCGACGACCGGGCGATCGGCGCGATCCGGGCCCTCGGTGGCCTCGCCGCCATCGTCGCCAGCCACCCGCACATGTACGGGGTCCAGTCCCTGTACAGCCGGGCCTTCGACGACGCCCCCATCCTCGTCGCCCGCGCCGACGCCGACTTCCTGCCGCTGCGCGTCCCCGCGGTCCGGCTCTGGGACACGGCGCACGAGGTCGTCCCGGGTGTGCACCTCGAACAGATCGGGGGCCACTTCCCGGGCAGCACCGTCGCACACCTCACGGCTGCGGACGGCCGCGGAGTCCTCCTCACAGGAGACGGCATCTTCCCCGGCCCGCAGGGACACACGGTCAGCTTCATGCGCAGCTACCCCAACCGCATCCCGCTGTCAGCGGCCGTCGTGCGACGGATCGCCGACCAGGTGGCCAGGCTGGACTTCGACCGGCTGTACAACAACTTCCTCGGCGTCGTGCCGGAGCGGGCCGGGCAGGTCGTCGAGGCGTCCGCCCAGCGCTACGTCGAGTGGGTCTCGGGCGTTCACGACGACCTCACCTGACGGCTCGATCGCGTCGCCGGGCCGGGTCGTCACGCCCGGAGCGCTCGCCTGACGAGGAGCAGTGCCTCCTCCGGGTCGATCCCCAGGGAGTGGACCGTGCGCGCGTACGAGGTGGCGGCCTGCTGGGCCGCGGCATGGTCGTCGGCCGTGGCGCTGGGTCCGGTGACGAAGGTGCCGGCGCGCCCGCGCCCGACGATCAACCCGTCCGCCTCGAGCTCCCGGTAGGCCCGGGCGACGGTGTTGGGGGCGATCCCGAGGTCCCCGGCGAGCCGGCGCACGGTGGGCAGGCGGTCTCCCGGGCGCAGGGTGCGGTCGGTGACCTGCTCGGCGATCTGCGCCCGCAGCTGCGCGAACGGAGGTTCGGGGGAGGCTGGGTCCAGGCGTAGCACTACGCCTCCACGGGGGCGCTCGGACCGCCTGCGGGCTGCCCGCCCCAGAGCCGGTCACGGTACCGCTGCATCTCGGTCCCGCCCCACACGGTCGTGGCGGCCAGCGTCCCGAGGAGGACGACGAAGGGCAGCACGTACCCGGCGACGAGCAGCCACGTGGTCCACGCCGGAGCCAGCCGGCCGCTCGCGACGGCGGCCGTCGAGGCCGCGTCGTCGAGCACGGCACCGGAGACGACCAGGGCGAGCAGCCCGACCAGAGCCGGGGGAACCGTCAGCGAGGACAGCGTGTTGGCGCGCACCGCGTCCTGCCAGTAGAGCTCCACCTCATCCCGGGCCGGCTGGGGTGCGTCCAGCACGCGACGGACCGCCAGCTCGGAGAGGACCACGAGGACCGGGAGCGCGACGAGGAGCACGGGAACCGGACCGCGCCAGACGGCGTCCGCGTCGAACCAGCGGGTGCGTCCGAGGGCCAGGGCGAGCAGAAGCACCACCAGGCCGACACCGGTGAAGATCCAGCCGAACACCCGCACCTGGGGCGGGATGTAGTCGGACAGCCTCGGTGCCGTCGGTCGTGCCCACCGCGGACCCGCAGTGACGTCGCCCGGCCGCAGGATCTCGACTACCGCCAGGCCGGCGGCCCCGAAGGTGACCATGAGCGACACGAGGAGGTACCCGCCGCCGCGCGCACCCGGCCAGCCGAGCGCGATGACCAGCACCGTCAGCCCGGAGACGAGGATCCCGGCACCCACCCCTCGGGCGCGGCGGGTCACCCGGGCCTCCAGAGCCGGCACCTGGTCCTCCGGTACCCGCGCGTCCGCCTGCCGGGCGAGCCGGCGGGTGAGGTGCGAGCGGTAGGCACGGCTCAGCGGCAGCAGGACCGCTGCGGCCCCGACGAGGATGAGGACGACGGCGTCGACCAGCATGGCCACCTCCTTTGTGTTGCTACAAGGATGACCCCGACGTGATGGTCGTGTCAACACATAGAACGTGGGTGACCGGTCAGGACCGGAGCAGCTCCTCGTAGGTCGCGACGGGAACCACCGTCGCGGCCGTCCGGGACAGTGCGTCGTCGAGCGTGACGAACGCGTCCGCCTGCAGCCGCGTGAGCGCGAGGTACTCGGCCACGAGCGTGTCGGGCCAGCCGAGCTGGTCGGCGATGTCCCACGCGACCCGCTGGAGCACCCGGTCGCCGAGCAGCCGGATGCGCAGGCTGCGGACGTGGTCGAGCTGCTCCTCGGCCACCTGTCTGCTCAGCTCGCCGGCGCGGACGCGCCGGTAGAGCCGGCAGAGGAGCTCGGACCGGATGAGGGCGGGAGCCACCAGCTGGGTGCCCTTGGCGGGCCGGTCCGCGGTGCGGCCGAGCTTGAGCGCGACGTGGGCATCGATGACGTAACGCCGCATGGCACGTCCTCCTCGGACACGCGTGTCGGCTATTCCACCGCACCGCGCGCGGGCACGCCAGCCGGGCCGACCGGCACCTGCGCTGCGGCGTGGGCGTCCTCGAGGGCCAGCTCCCCGTTGATCCCGATCGCCGCCCGGGAGCCGAGCTCCGCCGCGCCGAGCACCTGGGCCGAGAGGTCGGCGAGGTTCCCCACCGCCCACAGACCGTGGACCGACGTGCGCCCCTCGTCGTCGGTCGCCAGGTGGACGCCCATGTCGTTCTCGACGACGTCGGGAGCCAGTGCCGCCAGGGGCCCGGCCCGTAGCCGGAACCGCGGGGAGAGGAAGACGGCCGCGCAGGGAACCTCCGCGCCGTCGCTGAGCCGCGTGCACGTGACCCGGTCATCCGTGACCACGAGCTCCCGTACCCGACCGTCGACGACGGTCACCCCGCGTGCGTCGAGCAGGGCCCGGCCCTCCACCCCGAGGTCCGCCGAGCGGACGTCGTGGAGCAGCAGGGTGACGTCGTCCGACCACTGCCGGAGGAGAAGCGCCTGGTGGACGGCGCCCTCGGCCAGGCGGGCGACGACGGCGAGGGGCCGGTCCCGCACCTCGTACCCGTGGCAGTAGGGGCAGTGCAGTGCGTCGCGTCCCCAGCGTTCGGCCACGCCGTCGATGTCGGGGAGCTCGTCGGCGATCCCCGTCGCGGCGATCACGCGCCGTGCCCTCAGCGTGCTGCCCCCGGCGAGCGTCACCCGGAAGCCCGCGCCGTCGTCGTCGACCACGGTGACGACCTCGTCCGTGACGAGCTCGACGCCGTAGCCACGCACCTCCCGTCGCGCGGCCGCGAGGAAGTCCGCGGGGGAGGCTCCGTCCCGGGTGAGGAAGCCGTGGAGGCTCGGGGAGCACGCGTTGCGGGGGTCGCCCGCGTCGACGACCGTCACTGAGCGGCGGGCTCGGCCGAGCACCAGGGCCGCGGACAGTCCGGCCGGCCCACCACCGATGACGACGACGTCACGGGTGGTGGTGGAGGACGCGTCGTTCATCGCTCTACTGTGCGGTCCGTCCGGTCCACCGGCAATCGATGGGCGCCTCGCCGCGGCCCTTCTTCCCGGCCGGCTGGACCGTTGTCGACGTCCACCACGCCATCGATCACGGGGCCCACCGGGACCCTCCACCCCCACGACGGCGCCGCCGGCATGGGGAACATGGACGCCTGACTCACCTACCGCCTGGCTTTTTGCATCCCCGCCGGGCTGTTGATCACAGGGTAGATCTGGCCTCCCGCTCCCCCCATCGACGCACTCAACGGACCGGCGCTGGGATCAATGGTGTGTACATAGGACCATCGTCCCGTTGACCCGGCCCCGAAGGCCGCCTACAGTCCTCTTGTACATAGATGTCCATGGACAGGAGCCGAGTCGATGAAGCTCGCAGTGGTTGGCGGTTACGGGGTCGGGATGACCATGCGCGTCCCCTCGTTTCCCCGTCCGGGTGAGACCGTCTCCGGTGGCAACTACGCGGAAGGTCCGGGTGGAAAGGGCTCAAATCAGGCCATCGGTGCGTCCCGGCTAGGTGCCGACGTCTCCTTGCTCACCGCGGTCGGCGACGATCGCCGGGCGACCAGGGCAAGAGAGCTCTGGGACCGCGAAGGAGTAGGACACAGCCACGTCGCACGCACCGACTCGCCGACCATGGTCGGCTTCATCCTCGTGGACGACGAGGGCGAGAACGAGATTGCGCTCGCACCGGGGGCGTTGCACGACCTCGACGAGTCTCATGTCGAGAGCTTCCGCGGGGCCATCCGCGATGCCGACATCCTCCTGGTCTCCATGGAGGTGTCCCTCAACGCGGTCAGCGCTGCCCTTCGCATTGCCAAGGAGGAGGGCACCACTTCAGTGCTCAACCCTGCCCCTGCCATTCCACTGCCGGACGAGATGTGGGCTTTGGTCGACGTCCTCACCCCCAACCAGAGCGAAGCAGCGCAGATACTCGGGCTTCAGGCCGCGAATGATCGGCCGGTGTCGGAGATCGTCGACCAACTCCGGGAGAGAACCGACGCCGCAGTCGTCATGACTCTCGGGCGGTCAGGGTGTGCCGTGCTCGACGGTTCCGGCTTCCGGACGATCGACCCGTTCTCCCCGGAGCGCGTCGCCGACACCACCGGAGCCGGCGACGCCTTCAACGCCGCGCTGGCCGTGGCGATCGGCGCCGGTGAGCCGCTCGATGACGCCGCTCTCTTCGCCAACGCCGCCGGCGCCTACGCCGTGACAAAGCACGGCGTGATCGACGCACTTCCCACCAGACAGCACATCGACCGGGTTATGGGTCGCTGATCGACCCGACGCCCCTCATACCCGACCACACCTAACGAACGGACAAGCACATTGACTTCCGCCACCACCGTCACCGACTTCGCCGAGCTCGCCCCCCTCGAGCTGGCTCCCTACATCCAGCACACCCGCATCGAAGCCGGTCTCACCCGCTCCGACATGGAGGCCCACGCCAAGGAGACCATCGAGTACGGATTCAACGCCGCGATGGTGCCCGGCTCCTGGGTTCACGTCGTGGCCGATGTCCTCCGGGGGACAGGCACCGAGTTGGCCAGTGCTCTGGACTTCCCCACCGTGGGGGTGACTACGTCCGTCGGGAAGGCATACGAGGCCGAACAGCTGGTCAAGGCCGGAGCCACCCAGATCGACATCGGTGTCCAGGTCGGCTACCTCAAGAGCGGCATGTACGACGAGTTCCGCGCCGACATCGCCGGTGTGGTCAACGCGGCCGGAGTCCCGATCAAGGTCATGCTCGAGCTCCCGCTCCTGACCGAGGACGAGAAGCGGGCCGCAGTCGAGCTGTCCATGGATGCCGGAGCCGCGTACCTCAAGAACGCCAGCAGCGGCGCGATCGAGACCGCAAACCCCGCGAGCATCCGCTACCTCGTCGACGCCGCGCGGAGCGGGGTCAAGGTCAAGGCTTCGGGCTCCATCAAGAGCTACCCGCAGGCCGTTGAACTGCTCAACGCTGGGGCTGTCCTTCTCGGCACCAGTGCGGGCGTCGCCATCGTGACCAACAACGACGACGAGAACGTCACGAGCTACTGAGCACTGAAGCACCAGGGGGCTCCCCGCTCGTCACAGCAGAGGGGGAGCCCCCAGCCCCGGCCGCGCACGCAGCCTCCACCGAGAACGAGGACATCATGACCCTTCGCTTGATCCACGACGTCGACACCGCCCAGGACGACGCCTTCGCCCTGCTCATCGGCATGCGGCACCCGAACTCCAACGTCGAGGCGGTGACCGTCAACTACGGCAACGTCGACTTCGACCAGATGGTCGAGAACACCCTGTACACCATTGAGGTCGCCGGCTTCGGCGGCAAGATCCCCGTCTACGAGGGGTGCCGTCTGCCGCTCCTGGCCCCCTTCGACGACTCCTCCTACGTCCACGGCGTGGACGGCTTCGGCGGCGCCAACTTCCCCAAGGCCAAGCAGCGCCCAGAGACCGAGAACGCCGTCGCGGCTCTTATCCGTCTCATCAACGAGAACCCCGGGGAGTTCACGCTCATCGCGCAGGCGCCGCTGACGAATCTCGCGTGCGCCGTGGCGGCCGACCGGTCGATCGCCGGAAAGCTCAAGGACCTGTTCATCATGGGCGGCACCAACAACGCCGTCGGCAACATCACCGCCGCCGCCGAGGCGAACTTCTACCACGACCCGGAGGCCGCGAAGATCGTCCTCAACGCCGGTTTCCCAGTCACGCTGGTCACCTGGGACCTCACCATGACCCAGGGCCGCTTCACGGAGGCCCAGCTTCGTGAGATCGAGGCCCTGGACACTCCGCAGAGCCGTTTCTTCGGCAAGGCGAACCGCGCCAGCGTCGAGTACGTCAAGAAGACACACGGAGTTGAAGGCAGCACTCATCCGGACTCGATCGCGGCGGCCATCGCTGTCGAGCCCGCCATCGTCAAGCGTGCGACGGACTACTACGTCGACGTCGAGACCCACGGCACCATCACCCAGGGTTACACGCTGGTCGACGCCGTTCACCGCTCCGGGCACGAGCCCAACGCCCGGGTAGTCGAGGAGATCGACCAGGACCTCTTCTTCCAGACCATGCTGACGGTTCTGTCCTGACATCAGGCACACGAACAAATCGTGACGAACAAAGGAGTTTCATGATGTCGTCGAATACTGACGTCTTGACGGGCGCCAGCCCACTGACCCGAGGGCGCATGGTCGCGCTCGTCGCGGTGCTAATCCTCGGTGTGCTCTCCTACCAGCTGAACTCGAGCATGCTCAACCCTGCCTTGCCCGACATGGCCGAGCGGCTAGGTGTCAGCGTGGACGCCGTCTCGCAGGTGATCTCGCTGTTCTTCCTGGCCGGCGCGGTCGGTGGTGTCGTGCTCGCTCGCTGGAGCGACTTCATCGGGCGGCGCCGCATGTTCATCATGGTGCTGAGCGTGCTCGCCGTGGGCACGCTGGTGTGCATCTTCGCCACGAGCCTGCCCATGCTGCTGGTGGGCCGGGTGCTGCAGGGCGCCACTGCGGCCGCGTTCCCGCTTGCCTACATCATCCTCAACGAGAATCTCAGCCGACAGGCGTTCGGCACCGCCATGGGGGTCGTCACGGCGGTCAACGGCGGCGTCGGGGGCGTCGATGCGTACGTGGGGGGCCTGCTCTCTGACACCTGGGGATACCGCTCGATCTTCGTCGCGATCCTCGCGTTCGGGGTCATCGGCATGGTGGCCATCGCGACGGTCGTCCCGCGTGACGGTGCGCCCAAGTCCGCCGGCACGATGGACTGGTGGGGCGCGGCCGCTTTCTCGGCCGGCCTTATCGGCCTGACCTACTACGTCTCGGAGGGCGGCGCACAGGGGTGGTTGGCACCCTCGTCGCTCGTCTACCTGGCACTCACTGTCGCCGCGTTCCTCGTCTTCTGGGTCATCGAGAAGCGAGTGTCCTCGCCTCTGGTGGCGGTGGAGCACCTCAAGTCGCGCCGGGTCTGGCCCGTGATGGCCACGACCGTGCTGGTGCTCAGTGGCGTCTTCGCCGTCATCAACTTCACCCTTGTCATTCTCACTCAGAACAGCGAGGTCGGACTTGGCATGAGCGCCAGCCGCTCGGCCCTGCTTGTCCTGCTGCCACCTGCACTCATCGGTGTCGCCGCGGCACCGGTGGCGGGCTGGCTCGCCGGCCGGTATGGCTGGCTTCGGATCCTGCGTATCGGACTGGTCATCTGCATCGTCGGAATTGCCGCAGTGACGATCCTTCCGCCGTCCATGCCGGTAGTCCTCTTTGCCGTGGTGCTGTTCGGAGTCGCGTACTACGGAATGGCGCTGACTACGGTCAACGGCCTGGGAGTGCTCCAGTCACCGAAGGACGAGCCTGGGATCCTGCCCGGTCTCAACGGAGCGATGTTCGGGATCGGTGCCAGCCTGGGTATCAGCTTTGTCGCACCGTACGTCGGACGGGAGACCAGCGAGGGCTTCGTGACGGCCTTGGCTATCTCGCTCGGCATCACGATCCTCGCCCTCGTCGCCAGCCTGCTGGTGAAGCCCGCCGAGGGGTCGGTGGGCACGAGGAGGACCCAGGAGGCACCGCCAGTTCACCCCGTACCCTGAGTTCGAGCGCAAGAGCGCCCGCAGCGTACAGGTTGGAAAGTGACGAGTTCATGACTTCTCTCGCCAGTCTGGATCGCGACCGGCCGGTGGCGATACACGTGCAGATCTCCGACCAGTTCCGCACGCTCATCGCCACCGGCCAGTGGCCGCCGTCCTACCGCCTGCCCAGCGAGCCCGACCTCGCCCAGGAACTGTCCGTCAGCCGAGGCACCCTTCGCAAAGCGCTACAGACACTCACGAGCGAGGGCTTGTTGCGTCAGGTCCGCGGCAGGGGAACCTTCGTCACGGCCGCCACGATCGAGCCCTCCATCGCACAGAAACTCAGCACGTTGAGTGAGGACTACGCCTCCCAGGGGATCATCGCAACAACCGAGGTGCTCAGGACGGGGATGATCGTCCCGCCCCAGCCGGTCGCCGCGCTCCTGCACATCCCCGAGGGCGGGAAGGTGTTCCGCCTCTTCCGTCGACACATGACCGATGACGGCCCGGTCGCCCTGCTCCACAACTACGTGGACGCGACCGGTGTGTCCGGAATCGAGGACATCGACTTCACCAAGGAGCAGCTCTTTGCCACACTCGAAGGGGTGTATGGGCTGCCGATCTCTGCAGGGCGCCGCGCTTTCAGCGCCCAGCGTGCAACGGCCGACGTTGCGTCTCAGCTCGAACTCCCGGAGGGCGACCCGGTGCAGTATCTCGAGCAGATCACCTACCTCTCCGGAGGCAAGCCCATCGAGTACTCCGACGTGTGGATCCGGTCGGACCGCCTACGGGTGACCTCGCTGCTCGCCCGCTGACGGGCGGCATGCCGACGAGCAGTTCGCCGAGAAAGATCTTTCCGCTCCAACGAAGGGACCTTGCATGTCTACGGACGCGCACGAGATCCGCCCCGTGTACTACGACTGCGACACCGGCATCGACGACTCCATGGGCCTGGCGTATCTACTCGGCTCACCGGAGATCCAACTCGTCGGTGTTGGCACCGTCAGCGGGAACACGGAGGCGTCGCAGGCGGCGGAGAACACCCTCCGCCTCCTGGGCCTCGCCGGTCGGACCGACATCCCGGTCGCCATCGGCGAAGCACACTTCCTCACCCACGCCTACCCAGGTGGCCCCACCGAGATCCACGGCGACAACGGGATCGGGAACGTCGAGCTGCCCCCGGTGGACGCCACGCCGGTAAGCGAGTCGGCCGCTGAGATGATCGTCCGCCTGTCCACTGAGCACGAGGGACGCCTGGAGATCATTTCGGTTGGCCCCATGACCAACCTTGCTCGAGCCCTGGAGCTAGATCCGAACCTGCCCGCGCGCGTCAGGAAGGTCACATCGATGGGCGGGGCCGCCCTCGTCCCTGGCAACGCCTCACCGGTCGGGGAAGCCAATGTGTGGAACGACCCCGAGGCTGCCGCAGCGGCTGTTGCGGCCTCGTGGCCACTGACGTTCGTTCCGCTCGATGTGACGCTCGAGAACGTCCTCGAGGAGTCCCATCGAACCCAGCTCCTCAGTTCCGAACGACCCCTGGCCAGAGCGGTCGGTGAAATCCTGGACCACTACTTCGATTTCTACCTCCCGCAGTACGGGCGGCGCTGCAGCGCGCTGCACGACCCACTTGCCGCCGCGATCGGTGTCGGCAGCATCGTCCCGGTGAGATCGCCGTGGGTGGATGTCCAGATCGACGCGACCGACGGGCCAGGACGCGGGCAGACGATCCCTGATCTACGAGGTCAACGGCTCGGAACCACCGACCGGCCAGGTGCTCACGTGCGAATGGTCCTCGCAACCGACCGGAAGCTGCAGGACCATCTGGTTGAGCGGCTCACCGGCACCGGCGAGCGACGGTAGAAGTTCATGGCCGCTCACGTCGTGGTTGTGGGATCAATCAATGCGGATCTGTCTGTCCAGGTCAGCCGTAGACCAGCACCGGGAGAGACCGTCCCCGGTGACTCCGCGCTCGTGCGACCGGGAGGTAAGGGTGCCAACCAGGCGGTCGCCGCCGCGCTCCTTGGCGCCCAAGTAACGATGGTCGGCGCTGTCGGGGACGACGCCAACGCCACCGTCGCGCTTGAGCAGATCGACGCGTCCGGCCTCGACCACACACACGTGCGCCGACTGCCGGGCCCCACTGGTCTGGCGATCGTGGTGGTCGACGAGCACGGCGAGAACTCCATCATCGTCATCCCCGGCGCTAACCTGAGCGTCGACGCAGAACTAGTCGCCCAGAACGCCAAGACAATCCGCGAGGCCGCGGTCGTCGTCGCACAAGGGGAGATTCCCGCGTCAGGAACGGCTCAGGCCGCAAGTCTGACAACCGGTCGCTTCATCCTGAACCTCGCTCCGGCCATCAGCCTTCCGACTGAGGTCATTCGTCAGGCCGACCCCCTTGTGGTCAACGAGCACGAGGCAGAACTGGTGCTCGCTGCACTGCGGCCCGACCGACACGCATCGACCACGGCATCCCATGACGAGCTCGCACGAGCGCTCCTCGAGACCGGAATCCCGTCCGTGGTCATGACCCTCGGCGCCCAGGGATCCCTCGTAGCCGAACAGCAAACGGGTGGAGTCACCACTGTCCCGTCGGCCACCATCGCAAGTGTCGACTCCACCGGAGCAGGCGATGCCTTCGTCGGGGCGCTCGCTACTCAACTCGCCGATGGTCAAAGTCTCGTGGAGGCCGCACGCTTCGCGTCCCGGGTGGGTGCTTTCGCATGCACCCGACCCGGCGCGCAGGACTCCTATCCGACCAGGAATGACGCACTCCCGCCGCTCAACGACTGAAGCATTTCGACGATCGGCAATAGCCAGCAGATCTGCGCGTGAAGGGCCCCACCAGTCGTAGACGTCGTAGAAGCGTGGTTTCAGCGGAGTAGAAGTTGGGGTGAATCGCGTACGGCCTCGGTCCTGAACAGCCCGATGACGCACGCCATGAGGGCGTTGTCGGTGAAGTGCAGGCTCGTGTATGGCGAGCCGGCCGGCGTGCCGACGGCGTGCCGGAGGGTCACGCCGTCGGCATCGGAAGCGTCAGCTCGGGTTCTCGACGTCCCCGCGCCAGCCGCCGGTCTCGACACCGCGGCTCTCGATGAACTCCTTGAAGCGCTTGGCGTCCGCCTTGACCTGACGGGTGTCCATCCCGATCGCGGCGCCGACCTTCTCCTTGGCGTCCTCGGGCTCCCAGTCGATCTGGATCATCACCCGGGTCGTCGTGTCGTTGAGGCGGTGGAAGGTGACGACACCCGCGTGGTGGACGTCGCCGCCGAGGCTGCGCCACGCGATGCGCTCATCGGGGTGCTGCTCGGTGATCTCGGTGTTGAACTCCCGGCGGGTGCCACCCACGGTCGTCACCCAGCGGTTGACGGTGTCGGTGACCTGGGTGATCGACTCGACGCCGTCCATGAAGTGCGGGAAGGACTCGAACTGCGTCCACTGGTTGTAGGCGGTGCTCACGGGCACGTCGACGTCGATCGACTCTTCTACGCGGCTCATGCACGTCCTCCTCATCGGTGGTGCTTTCGGTGGGCTACCTGCCTATCAGCGCTCCGGAAGGCCTGCCACCGGAGCGCTCAGCGGCGGGTGCGGCGGCGACGCACGAGCGCACCGACTACCCACCCGACGGCGAAGACGGCGAGGAGCACCAGCCACATGGGCGCGGCGACGCTCAGCCAGAAGAGCTGGATCTGCACGGTCGTGCGGTTCTGCACCACGAACGCGATCGCGACGACCGCGAGCGCCAGGCCGACCCACGTCGACGGCTCGACCGTTCTGGTACGCCGGGCGTCGTCCTTGCTCATGAGTCTTCCTCTCCGCGTCGGCGAACTCTCCCCACTGTGCCCGTGGTTGTCTGACGGGGCGAGAGCAGGGGTCTGGTCACGCGACCGCGGCGCGTGCCACGCTGGGGCATGGACGGACTCACGAGCCAGCAGATCCGCGACGCGGACCTCGCGGACTGGCGCAAGCTGGCCCTGGCGTTGCACGCCCGCTTCCGCACCGGGGACTTCGCCTCCGGGCTCCGCTTCGTCACCGCGCTCACGGAGCTCGCGGAGCGGGTGAACCACCACCCGGACGTGACCCTCACCTACCCGCACGTGGACCTCAGGCTCATCAGCCACGATGTCGGGGCGGTGACCCAGCGCGACATCGACCTCGCCCGGCAGATCAGCGAGCTCGCGCGGGAGCAGGGAGTGCCTGCCGACCCGAGGGCCGTCACCCAGCTCGAGCTCGCCCTGGACACGGCCGACCTCGCGGCCGTCGGTCCCTTCTGGGCCGCCCTGCTCCACGGCGACCCTGACGCTGCTTCCGACGGTCCGGACATCGTCGACCCCACGGGCCAGCTGCCGACCCTGTGGTTCCAGTCGACCGAGCCGCACGAGACCCCGCGCCAACGCTTCCACGTCGACCTCTGGGTCCCGTACGACGTCGCCGAGGGGCGTATCGCCGCCGCGGTCGCAGCGGGTGGTCGGGTCGTCGACGACTCCCGGGCCCCGTCCTTCGTCGTCGTCGCGGACCTCGACGGCAACCGCGCGTGCGTGTGCACCTTCCTCGACGTCTGACACGCCCCCACAGCGGCACATCACCGTGACGAGTGGCCGCGGCGCCGGATCCTGAGGACCGCGGCGGTGCGGTCGTCGACCTGCGGTGTCAGTAGTCGTCCTGGGCACCACCGTCGCCGCGCCCCGTGCGCTCCAGGTGCATGCGCCGAGCGAGCCGGATGGCCGGGCGAAGGAGGAAGTCGATGCTTCCCAGGAGGAACATGACGCGAGCCATGGTCTGCAGCGACTCGAAGAAGAACATGATGCTGCCCGCGACGAAGAAGACGGCCATGAGGATGTCGTTGGCGATCGACATCGTCTCGTAGCGGTGGGTGATCTTCAGGTCCTCGTGGGGGCTGATGGGCAGCCGCAGCGGCGGGTCGTTGTCGTTGCTGTGGTCCGTCATGGGACCACCGTACGGACGGTGGCTGTGCGTGCACCCGGCTTGTCGACCCGGGGAGCGCACTCCGCACAGTGGCGAAGTCGTGGCGGTGCGAGCTGCCGAGCTGCTGACCAGCGCGGTAGACATGTCACTCCACCGTGCGGACGGAGACCGTGAGGGAGGCGGCGACACGGGCCGACGACACCGGATGAGGTCTGTGCCGGGCGGGTCGTCGGGTGCGCGGGCTAGCCTGCGGACCATGTCGGTCCTTCTCGTCAGCGTGTGCTCGCCCCGCGGTGCGCTGTGAACGGCTCGGTCCTCCGCGCCCCGGGTATGCCGCTGCTCGTCGCGATGACCGTTCTCGGCTTCGCCGGGTACGCCGCCTTGCTGCCGGTCGCGCCCCTGTGGGCCGTCCACGGGGGCGCCGACTCCGTCGGGTCCGGTCTCGTCAACGGCGTCCTCATGCTGTTCACCGTGCTCACGCAGCTGGTGGTCCCCGGCGCGTTGCGCCGTTTCGGGTGGGCCCCGGTGCTGGTGGCGGGCATGCTGCTGCTCGGACTGCCCGCCGGGGCATTCGCCCTCAGTGACGGTCTCACCCCGATCCTCGCGCTCTCCGCACTGCGCGGCCTGGGCTTCGGGGTCGTCACCGTCACCGGCAGTGCGCTCGTCGCCGAGCTCGTGGACCCGCTTCAGCGCGGCAAGGCGATCGGTGTCTACGGCCTGGCGATCGCCGGGCCGCAGGTGCTGTTCGTCTCGGCCGGGCCGTGGATCGTCGACCGGTTCGGCTTCGGGGTCATCTTCGCGGTCGGGGTGCTGCCCGCCGTGGGCGCCGTCCCCGCGATCGCGCTCGCGCGGATGCTCGACCACGTCCCGGAGGCGCAGGGGAGGGCCCCCTACGCCCGGCTGCTCCGGCCGATGGCCCTGCTCCTGGCCGTCACCCTGGCCGGCGGCGCGCTCATCACCTTCATGGCCCAGATGAGCAGCAGCTCGGCCCTGAGCACCCTCGCCCTGCTGCTCATGACCGTGACTGCCGCGCTGTCCCGGTGGCGGGTCGGTGCACTGTCCGACCGGCTGGGGGCGCACCGCTTCATCTGGCCGCTCGTCGTCGTCACCGCCGTGGGAATGGCCGTGGTCGCCTGGGCGGTCCGCGACCCGCAGGCCACCGACGTCGTCGCACTTCTCGTCGGGGCGTCGCTCGTCGGCACCAGCTACGGCGGCCTGCAGAACCTCACCCTGGTCGTCGCGTTCCAAGCCGTCAGCCGTCCGCACTACGGCCCGGCGAGCGCGGTGTGGAACATCGGCTTCGACGCCGGCACCGGGCTGGGAGCCGTCCTCGTCGGGATGATCGCCGCGGGCACGTCCTTCGGCACTGCCATGCTCGTCGGCGGGGCGATCTCCCTGCTGACGCTGCCGCTCGCCCTGCGGCCGGTACCCCGCGCCGGCTGAGCACTCGGCGTGCGCACGTCTGCCGTCCCCACCATCCTCAGGACGGCGAGAGGAGAGGACGTGACGGAGCCGGGCAGGGAGAGGACGGGTTGGGCCGGACCGTCGACTGGTTCGCCGGCGCGCTCAGCAGGACCGCGTGAGCAGCGGCTGCCGGCGCTGTCAGGCGCAGTGGTACGTCAGCCGGTACTTGCCGATCTGCACCTCGTCGCCCGCGCGCAGGATGGTGGCGTCGACCCGCACCCCGTTGACGTAGGTGCCGTTGAGTGAGCCGACGTCGCGGACCATGTGTCCACCCTCGTAGGGCAGGAACTCGCTGTGTCGACGCGAGACGGTGACGTGGTCCAGGCAGATGTCTGCGTCGACGTGGCGGCCCACCAGGGCGGGGTCGGTGTCGAGGGTCAGCTCCTCACCCGCCCGCGGGCCGCGCTGCACCACCAGCAGGGCGTGCCCCGGTGGGAGAGCCGCCACGACGGCGGGGTCGGGCAGCCGCGGATCCACGGTCGTGCGCACGGGCCGGATGCCGGGCGGTGGGCTGCCGGTGAGGGGCGACGTCGCCCGCGGGTCAGGGACACGGTCATCGCGCCGGTCGACGTCCGCGACCGTACGGGGCGGGACGACCGGCGCTCGCGGGCTGAAGACGGGAGCATGCATCTCGGACCTCCGGGGGCACCGGAACACCGAGCGAGGCGAGGCGCCTCGCTCACGGCGGGTCTCCGCCGCTGGCTATGGTCCTAACCACGTCCATGGTAAACGTGTGCACGCGCATGGCCAATGGTCGTGCGCTCGTCGGAGCCTCGGGCCGAGGTCGGTCGCTCCCTCTCGAGCAGCCGCTGCTTGATGTCCAGCCCGTAGCGGAAGCCGCCGAGGCTGCCGTCGGAGCGCAGGACGCGGTGGCACGGGACGAACAGGGCCGTGGCGTTGGCGGCGCACGCCGCAGCGGCCGCGCGAATCGCTGCCGGTCGGTCGGCGCGCCGCGCGTACTCGGCGTAGCTGATGCGTTCGCCTGCGCCCACGGTGCGCAGGACGCTCCAGGCGTGCTGTCGGAAGTCACCTGACCGCTGCCGCACCGGTACCGTGCCGGGAGCCGCGAGATCGCCGTCGTAGTAGGCCGCGACGGCGGCCAGCACCGGGCCGGTCGCCGCCCGGTGCGCCGCACCGTCGGTGACGACGTCGTCGGGAGCCGGGCGGAGCGAGGGGTGCACGAGAGCCACCAGCAGGGCGACCTCCTCGGTCCACCCCGACGCCAGGACGCTGCCGCCGTCGACGAGGACGGCGAAGGGGCCGTCGGGGGTGGTCGTCGTCGCCGCGTGCGTCGGACTCATCGAACCGCCTTCGTCGTCGGGGTCACGGAGGCCGCCGCCTTCCACAGGTGCATTGCGGCGTAGGAGCGCCAGGGTGCCCAGCGGGCGGCGCGTTCGGCCAGGGCGCGGTGGCCGGCCGGTGCAGGGACGGCCGCGTCCAGCACGCCGACGGCTCGCGCCCCGGAGAGCAGGGCGACGTCCCCCACCAGCCAGGCGTCGGGATCCCCGAGGACCCGCATCGCGATGTACGCCGCCGTCCACGGTCCGATCCCGGGGCGGGACACGAGCTGGGCGTGCAGCGCCTCGGGGGCGACGCCGACGTGGACGTCGAGCTCACCGTCGGTGAGCGCTCGCGCGGTCGCGAGGACCGCACCGACGGACCGCCTCGGGAGCCGCAGCGGCCGCCCGGGGTCGGAGGGCCGGTCGGGTCCCGGATCGGGCACGCGCTCGAGGATCTGCGCCGGCGTGGGGAACAGGCGGACGAGGCCGGGGATGGCCGACACGCAGGGCGACCCCGCGGACGCGGTGAGACGACCCAGGTGGGTGCGCGCGGCCGCCACGGAGATCTGCTGCCCGACGAGCGCCCGGACCACGAGCTCGTGGGGGTCCACCGCGCCGGGGACCCTGATGCCCGGGGTGTGCTCGACGGGTCCCGCCAGAGCGGGGTCCGTGCTCAGGGCAGCATCGACGGCGACCGGGTCCGCGTCGAGGTCCAGCATCCGCCGCACGCGCGAGACGGCCGTGGCGACGTCGGCGACGGAGGTGAGCTCGAGTCGTGCCCGCAGCGTCCAGGCGGTGCCGGAGGACCGCGTCGCGACCACCTCGACGGCGCCGGGGCCGTGCGGCAGCGTGAGTGTGCGGGCGTACCTCCCGGTCGCGTCGTCCGACACCTCCGCCACCTCGACGCCGTCGACTGCGCGCGCCGCCAGGAACCGCAGGACCCCGGCAGCGTCGAACGGCTGCCGCACCGGCAGGTCGACGTCCAGCCGGACCGGCGTGGCGGTGCCTCGTGCGTCGGCGCCGCCGGCGCTCGCCGTGCTCGGGTGGGCCGCGCGGGACCGTGCCCGGAGGTCGCTCGGCGTCGCGGCGAACACCTCGCGCACCGTGTCGTTGAACTGACGTACCGACGCGAAGCCCGCGGCGAACGCGACCTCCGTCACCGGCAGGTCGCTGCCCACGAGCAGCGTTCGCGCGGTCTGCGCCCGTCGCGCCCGGGCGAGCGCGATCGGAGTCGCACCGAGCTCCGTCACCAGGAGCCGGTGCACGTGCCGGGTGGTGTACCCGAGCCGTGCCGACAGACCGTCGACCCCCTCACGGTCGACCACGCCGTCGGAGATCAGCCGCATCGCGCGCCCAGCGGCGTCGCGGCGCACGTCCCACTCCGGGGTGCCGGGTGCCGCCTCGGGGAGACAGCGCCGGCACGCACGGAATCCCGCCGCGTGCGCGGCCGCGGAGGTGAGGTAGAACGTGACGTTCCAGGGGTGGGGAGTGCGCGCCGGGCAGGACGGCCGGCAGTAGATGCCGGTCGAGGACACCGCCGTGAAGAACTGGCCGTCGAACCGCGCGTCGCGGGCACTGATCGCCCGGTAGCGCTCCGCGAACCGCGGGTCACCGAGCTCGCACCGCGGTCCCTGGGCGCTCCGTTTCCGGGTGGTGTCCACGGGCACCAGTACAGCGCGTCGCGCGTGCCACGTCTGGCGGTTTTCGGACATGGGTGTGGATCGGACGTGCCGAGCTGCCCCCTTCTGGTCCCCGACCACGGCCGGACGGGGACGGGGAGGTGGTGTGTCGAGACGTCAGCTTGACTCACCAGGCGGATCATTCTGACGTCCCGACACGAGGGTCCCCCGCCGCGGGCCAGCCGGGCTGCTGACCGCCGCGAGGGCCACCTGTGTGACACGCGCGGCTGACGCGGGCTCACTCCGTCTTGCGCGCGATGAGCGCCTCGATCCCGTCGAGGATGGTCCGGAGCCCGAACGTGTAGGCACGTTCCGGGTCGGCGGCGGCGCCGTAGGTCTCGCCGGCTGCCTGCCCGACGCGGCTCGCCAGCGGGTAGGCGGCGGCGTCCAGCACGCCGTCGAGGACGGGACCCGCCCGGTCCCACCAGTCGCCGTCGCCGACCTCTGGTGCCGCCGCCGAGAACACCTGGCGCGTGCTCGACCGCACGTGCTCGAGCACGAGGGTCAGCGCCTGGTCGATCTCGACGTCGTCGAGGCCGGTGCCGACGAGGGTGTGGAGCTCGGCGTCGTACTTCGCGATCGTCCCCGGCCCGAGCGGCGGGCGGCTGGTGTCGACGTCGATGAGCCAGCGGTGGCGAGTGAGGAGGCGTCGGTTCGCGTCCGCGACGGTCGTGAGCGCGGCGCGCCAGTCGGCGGGGGAGGGCACGGCGGGGTAGTCGACCTCCCCGAGGGCGCTGTCGACCATGAGCTCGATGAGCTCGGCCCTGCCCGGCAGGTGGGCGTAGAGCGTCATGGCCCCGACGCCGAGCCGGTCGGCGAGCTTGCGCATCGACAGGTTCGCGATGCCGATGTCGTCGGCGAGCTCGATGCCCCTCGCCACGATGGCGTCGACGGTGAGTCCGGTGCGCCCCGTCCTCACGCCCTGGCGCCACAGGAGCGGGATGACGCGCAGCGGGTCGCCACCGCCGGTGCGCTCGACCATGCCTCTCCTCCTCCGGGAATATTCCATGCCACCCTACGTTGTCGTACGGTGTACCGTACGGCGTACGCGAGAGGGGTGCGGGTATGGACGCTGCGATCGAGGCCCACGGCGTGGGGAAGGTCTTTGGCAAGGACGCGGTCGGGCTACGGGAGCTCAGCCTGGAGGTGAGACCCGGACGGGTGCTCGCGCTGCTGGGCCACAACGGGGCCGGCAAGACGACGGCGGTGCGTGGGTTGTCGACTCTGCTGCGCTTCGACCGCGGTGACGCGGCGGTGGCGGGCTTCGACGTCCGGGCCCAGGCCCACCAGGTGCGTGAGCGGATCGGCCTCGTCGGGCAGGGCGCGGCGGTCGACGACCAGCTCACGGCCGTGCAGAACCTCGTGCTGTTCGGGCGGCTGCGCGGGCTGGACCGACGCGCCGCGGCCGCTCGGGCGCGGGAGCTGGTCGTCCGGTTCGGGATGGACGACGCCGCCGACCGTCCCGTGCGGGGCTTCTCCGGTGGCATGCGGCGACGCCTCGACGTCGCCGCCGGCCTCGTCGTGCGGCCCGAGGTGCTCTTCGTCGACGAGCCGACGACCGGGCTGGACCCGGCCGGGCGACGCGACCTGTGGCAGGCGCTGCGCGAGCTGGTGGACGAGGGCACCACCGTGCTGCTCACCACCCAGTACCTGGAGGAGGCCGACGCCCTCGCCGACCACGTCGTGCTGCTGGCCCACGGGGAGGTCGTGGCCGAGGGCACCGCGGACGAGCTCAAGGACAGGCTCGGTCACGCGGCACTGCGGGTGCGTTTCACCGACGCGGAGGAGGCGGCGCG
Organism: Georgenia sp. H159; assembly: GCF_035607575.1. Lineage (NCBI taxonomy): Bacteria > Bacillati > Actinomycetota > Actinomycetes > Allobogoriellales > Allobogoriellaceae > Georgenia > Georgenia sp. H159. Next base: position 43,312 of record NZ_JAYDZY010000014.1, read on the forward strand.
GGTGCTGCCCGCCCTCCGGGTCATCGACCCGGACCTCGAGGTGGACGGTGGCGTGGTCACGACCCTCGACGCGGCCGACCCAGGGGTGCTGCCCGCCTGCGTGCGGGCACTGGCCGCGCACGGTGTCACCCCGGCCGAGCTGTCCCTGCGCAAGCCCTCGCTCGACGAGGTCTTCCTGTCCCTCACCGAACCGAAGGAGTACGCGCGATGACCCTCGCGACCCCGACCACACGCGCGGTGCCGGCGCCCCCCGGGCTGCTCGGTTCGGCGCTCATCCTCGCGGGGCGGGTCCTCGACGGGTGGCGCCACCAGCTGCCCGTCGTGCTCACCACGTGGCTGTTCCCCGTGTTCGTCACGCTCATCTTCCTCGGGCTGTTCGGCGGTGCCCTGGAGCCGCCGGGCGGCGCCGGGTACAGCTCCTTCCTCCTGCCCGGGATGCTCACGGTGACCATGCTGTTCGGGCTGGAGACCACGACCCTCGCGGCCGCGGCCGACGCCTCACGCGGGATCAACGACCGGTTCCGCTCCTTCCCGATCAGCTCCGCGGCCATCGTGCTGGGACGGTGCCTGGCAGACCTCGCGAGCTCGCTCGTGGGGCTGGGCGTCATGGTGGTCTTCGGGCTGGTCATCGGCTGGCGCCCGGACACGACACCCGCCGGGGCCGTTCTCGCGCTCGCCGCCCTCCTGCTGCTGAGGTTCGCCCTGCTGTGGGTCGGTGTCCACATCGGCTACGGCGCCGCCTCGGTCGAGTCGGTGGCCTACGTGCAGGTCCTCGTCTGGCCCGTCGCCCTGCTCTCGAGCGTCTTCGTCGACCCGGCCGCCATGCCGGCCTGGCTGGGGACCGTGGCCGAGCTCAACCCGGTGTCCACCACCGCCACCACCGTGCGCGAGCTCCTCGGCACGGCGACCTGGCCCGACGCCGTGCTCCCGGGCACCGTGTCCGCCGTCCTGGCCGGCGCGTGGCCGCTGGTCCTCACCGCGGTGTTCCTGCCCCTCGCCGCCCGCAGCTTCCGCACCGGAAGGACAGCATGACCACCACCAGCAGCACCGACCGCGCGGGAACCGTGGACCTCGACACCATCCGTCTGCGTGGCGTGCGCGAGCACAACCTGCGCGGGTTCGACCTCGACCTGGCCAAGCGGTCGCTGGTGGTCGTCGTCGGTGTCTCGGGGTCCGGGAAGTCCTCGCTCGTCTTCGACACCATCGCGGCCGAGGCCCAGCGACAGGTCAACGCCACCTTCAGCGCCTTCGCGCAGGCCTACCTGCCGTCCTACGGCCGGCCCGACGCGGACCGCATCGAGCACCTGTCGGCCGCGATCGTCATCGACCAGCGGCGGCTGCACGGCGGGCCGCGGTCCACGCTGGCCACGATCACCGACATCGGCGACTGGCTGCGGCTGCTCTTCTCCCGCGGTGCCACCCCGACGGTCGGCTACTCCAACGCCTTCTCGTTCAACGACCCGGCCGGGATGTGCCCCCGCTGCCAGGGGCTGGGCATGGAGAAGACGGTCGACGTCGCGGAGTTCCTCGACGGCTCCCGCTCGCTGCGGGAGGGTCCCTTCCGGCACCCGGACTACCGCCCGGGGACTATCACGTGGCGCCGGTACGCCGACAGTGGCCTCTTCGACGTCGACGTCCCCGTCGAGCAGTACTCCGCGCGGGAACGCCACCTGCTGCTCGACGCCGAGCCGGGCGAGGCTCAGCCCACCGGCCCGCACGCGCTGCCCGGGGACTACGAGGGGGCGCTCGTCCGCTTCCGACGGATCCAGCTCGCCAAGGAGCCGTCGTCCCTCAAGGGCGAGGCGAGGCGGGCCTACGAGCGGCTCGTCACCACCGGGCCGTGCTCGGGGTGCGCCGGCACTCGGCTCAACGAGGCGGCCCGCACCGCCCTCCTCGAGGGGGTGAGCCTGCCGGAGGTCTACGCCATGCAGGTCGGTGAGCTCGACGCGCTCATGCGCACCTGGCGGCTGGGGCCGCTCGACCCGCTCGTCGCCGACGTCGTCGTCCGCCTCGAGCGGCTCGTCGACCTCGGCCTCGGGTACCTCCACCTCGGCCGGGACACGGCGACGCTGTCCGGCGGTGAGGCGCAGCGGGTCAAGATGGTTCGGCACCTCGGCAGCACCCTCAACGACATGCTCTACGTCTTCGACGAGCCCACGACCGGCCTGCACGCCCGGGATGTCCACCGCCTCGGGCAGATGCTCGAGCAGCTGCGTGACCAGGGCAACACGGTGATCGTCGTCGAGCACGATCCTGCCGTCATGGCGATCGCCGACGAGATCGTCGAGATCGGACCCGGCGCGGGGACCCACGGAGGGCGGCTGCTCTTCCAGGGGTCGTTCGACGCGTTGCGGGAGGCCGACACCCTCACCGGTTCCGCGCTGCGCGCGGCCGTCCCCGGGCGCCGCGAGCCCCGTCGGCCGACGGGCGCGCTGCGCATCGAGCACGCACGGAGTCACAACCTGCAGGACGTGAGCGTCGACGTCCCGCTCGGGGTGCTGACGGTCGTCACCGGCGTCGCCGGGTCGGGCAAGTCGAGCCTCGTCCACCGGCACCTGCCGCTGGTCGCCCCGGATGCCGTGCTCGTCGACCAGTCACCGATCCGCGGCTCACGCCGGTCCACGCCGGCCTCGTGGACCGGGATGCTCGACCAGGTGCGCCGGATCTTCGCCGCTCGCACCGGCCAGCACGCCGGCCTGTTCTCCCCGAACTCCGACGGCGGCTGCCGGGACTGCGAGGGCACGGGTGTGGCGTTCGTCGAGCTGGGCTTCACCGACCCGGTGATGACCCGGTGCGAGACCTGCCAGGGCCGCCGGTTCCGCCCCGGCGCCCTGCGGCACCTCGTGGACGGCCGCTCGATCGCGGACGTGTTCGAGATGACCGCCGAGGACGCGCTGGCGTTCTTCGCCGACGCGCGGCTGCACGCCGTCCTCGCGCGCATGACGCAGGTGGGGCTCGGCTACCTCACCCTCGGCCAGCACCTCACCACCCTGTCCGGCGGGGAGCGCCAGCGCCTGCGGCTCGCCCGTGAGCTCAGCGGGGACGCCGCCGTCATCGTCCTCGACGAGCCGACGACCGGGCTCCACGCCAGGGACACCGCCCGCCTGCTGTTGCTGCTGCACGAGATGGTGGACGACGGGCGCACGGTCGTCGTCATCGAGCACGACCTCGACGTCATCGCCGGGGCCGACCACGTCATCGACCTCGGCCCGGAGGGGGGCCACGACGGCGGGCGCGTCCAGTTCACCGGGACCGTCGCGGAGCTGCTGCGGACCGAGACCCACACCGGCCGCTACCTGCGGGAGCGACTGGCCGGCTGACGTCGTGCCAGCTGGACGTCGGGGTTGCGGCCGAGCGCCCCCAGGTTGCGGCGGCGGTGGGAGGACGGCATGGCCTCAGTGGAGCCCGGCCGCGCGGACGTCGCACGGCCGGCCCGGCCGGAATATCCCGCTCGGAGCCGTGTTCCACCGGCATGGCGGACTACGGGCACGACCTCCTCTTCGGCTCCTTCCTCACCCCCACCAACGCCGCGCCGGAGCGGGTCGTCGCCCTCACCCAGGCGTCCGAGGCCGCCGGGCTGGACCTCGCCACCTTCCAGGACCACCCCTACCAGCCGTCCTTCCTCGACACGTGGACGCTGCTCTCCTACGTCGCCGCCCGGACCTCCCGTGTCCGGCTGGCCGCGAACGTCGCCAACCTCCCGCTGCGGCCACCGGCCGTGCTCGCCCGCGCCGCCGCGAGCCTCGACCTGCTCAGCGGCGGCCGCGTCGAGCTCGGCATCGGCGCGGGCGGGTTCTGGGACGCGATCGAGGCGATGGGCGGCACGCGCCTGACCCCGGGGCAGAGCGTGACGGCGCTGAGCGAGGCGATCGACGTCATCCGAGGGATCTGGGACGCCGAGGACCGCTCCCGGCTCGTCGTCGAGGGCGAGCACCACCGCGTGGACGGCGCCAAGCGCGGCCCTGCCCCCGCCCACGACATCGGGATCTGGGTCGGCGCCCTCAAGCCGCGGATGCTGCGCCTCGTCGGCCGCAAGGCCGACGGCTGGCTCCCGTCGCTGGCCTACCTCACCGGCCTGGAGCAGCTCTCCGCGGGGAACGCCGTCATCGACGAGGCTGCGACCGCTGCCGGGCGTGACCCGCGCGCGGTCCGGCGCCTCCTCAACCTCGGCGGGCAGCTCACCGCCGAGCGCAGCTCCGGCCTGCTCGTCGGCCCGCCCGACCAGTGGGCCGAGCAGCTCGCGGCCATCACGCTGGAGCACGGCGTCAGCGCCTACATCCTGACCGGGGACGACCCCGCGGCGCTCGCCGTCCTCGGCCAGGAGGTCGCGCCGGCCGTGCGTGAGCTCGTCGACGCCGAGCGGGCCTGAGCCGGGAACGCGCACACCGTGCGGGCCGGTGACCGCGGGTACGCGCCGGGCGCCCTACGCCGCGCGGTCCGCCCGCACGACGGTGTCCGGCTCGACGACGGCGAAGTCGGCGACGCGTGCCTCGGCGGAGACGGTCGCGCCGTCACGTACCTTCGCGCCGCGACCGATCACGGCGCGCGGCCCGATGTGGGTGTGTGCCCCCAGACGGGCACCGCCGGCGACGACGGCGTCCTGGTCGACCCAGGCACCGGAGTCCAGGTGCGCCGAGGCGCCGACTCGCGCGCCGGGGTCGACGTACGCGGTCGGGGAGACCCAGGCGCTGGGGTGCACGTGGGCGGTGCGCTCCACCAGCCCACCACCGTTGGGGTGCTGGACGTACCGCAGCGTGGTGCCGTCGTCGGCCTCGAACTCGACGTACTTGCGTCGGCGCACGGTGCTCCTCCCATCGCGTGAACGGACCCGTCGCGGATCCACCTGTGTCAACACCTGACGACGGTGCCGGATTCCTGAGGGCCGGTGCACCGGGTGTGACCTTGCCTACGCCCCGAGCACACGCCCGCCGACGTCCGCCGGGCCGCACCACTCCTCGGAGCGGCCCGTGCCGTCGTCGCCGACCTCCAGCAGCCCGACGACGGCGTCGCGGAGGCCGCCCGCCTGGCGGGGGAGGCCGGGGCGCTGCTCGTTCTCGACGTCGGGATGCAGGGTCGCGGCACCGGTGGCACCCTCGATCTCCCGGGAGTGGCCCCGGGACGTCCCGAAGGAGAAGCACCACGGTGAAGAACGTCCTCATGTCGGCACCCGCCACCATCTCGGCCGCGCTGCCCTTCTCCGCGCGCGGAGAGCTGAGCGCGGCGCTGCTGGACGTGCTGGTGGGCGGGGCGTCGCCGGACGTGCTCGTCGGCCTCGCCGAGGCGGCCGTCGCCCGCGCGAGCGACGCCGTCCGAGACGACGACATCCAGCTCGGTCTCTTCCTCCTCTACGCCCAGCACTACGGCACCCTGGAGGAGCTCGACCCGGACCTCGAGTGGTGCCCCGAGCTCATCCGTGTGCGCGGTCAGCTCGAGGCGGCCTTCGAGGCGGCGCTGCGCGCGCAGGTCGAGGTGCCGGCAACCCCCGAGCCGCGCGTCGGCGCCGTCGCCGACGCACTCTTCGCGCTGACCGCCGAGCCGGGCGGCCCCTCGCTGGCGAAATTCGTCGCGAAGAAGGCCACCTACGAGCAGATCGTCGAGATGCTCGTCCAGCGGAGCATCTACACGCTGCGCGAGGCCGACCCGCACACGTGGGCCATCCCGCGGCTCACCGGGCGCGCCAAGGCCGCGCTCGTGGAGATCCAGTCCGACGAGTACGGCGGCGGCCGGACCGAGCGGGTCCACCAGCACATCTTCGCCGCGACGCTGCGCAGCATGGGGCTGAGCGACGAGTACGGCACGTACGTCGACAACGTCCCGGCCATCACCCTCGCCTCCTTCAACCTGATGTCGATGTTCGGCCTCAACCGACGCTTCCTCGGGGCGATCGTCGGGCACCTCGCCGCGTACGAGATGACGGCGTCGATCCCGTGCCGGCTCTACGCGGACGGCATGCGCCGGCACGGCATCCCGCCGGAGATCACCTACTACTTCGACGAGCACGTCGAGGCCGACGCGGTCCACGAGCAGATCGCCGCCCGGGACCTCGCCGGGGCGCTCGCCGAGGACCGCCCGGAGCTGACCCGGGACGTCATGTTCGGCGCCGCCGCGTGCCTCACCGTCGACGGCGCGATGGGCGATCACATCCTGCGGTCGTGGAAGGCGGGGGCCTCCTCGCTGGTCCGCCCGCTCGTCGACGTCGTGGCCTGAGGAGGACGCCATGGAGCGGCACGAGGACGCGACCATCACGGCCTACCCCAACGGCCCGCTGATCGTGCGCGGTGACGTCACCATCCTGGACGCCGACGGGCGGCCGTTGCCGCGCCACCGGCGTACCCAGGCCCTGTGCCGGTGCGGCGCCTCGACGATCAAGCCGCTGTGCGACGGCAGCCACAAGCTCGTGGGCTTCTGCACCGAGGAGCCGACGGACTGACCTGCCGGCAGCGGTCGGCGTCCGTCGGCAACGTGCGGCAACGGCTGCCCGGCGCGTGGGTCGGGCGGTAGCGTCACGGTCATGAGCACCGCACCCGCCGACCTGCCCGACTCCGTCACGCTCGCCGAAGGGGAGGGCGGGCTGCCCGTGGTGCGGGTGGCGACCGCCGTCGCCACGGGCGAGGTATATCTCCAGGGCGCCCACGTCACCGCGTGGACCCCAGCGGGGAACGATCCCGTCATCTGGATGAGCGGGTCCTCGGTGTTCGCCGACGGGCAGGCAATCCGCGGTGGCGTCCCGATCTGCTTCCCGTGGTTCGGGCCCGGCCGGGAGCCCGACCTCGCGCCGCCGGCCCACGGGTTCGCGCGGCTGGCGGCGTGGCGGCTGGTCTCCGCAGCGGACGACGACGGCGTGGTGACCGTGACCCTTCGGCTCACCGACGCCGACGCGGCGGCCGTCCCTGCGGCAGCGAAGTGGCCGCACCCGTTCACCGCGACCTACACGGTGACGTTCGGACGGGAGCTCTCGGTCGCGCTCGCCGTCGAGAACACCGGCGGCGCCGAGATCTCCTTCGAGGAGGCGCTGCACACCTACCTCGCCGTCTCCGACGTGCGGACGACGACGGTCCAGGGCCTGGACGGGGCGACGTACCTCGACAAGGCTGCCTCGGCCGGCCCGGAGCTCGTCACCCAGCAGGGTGACGTCACCTTCGCCTGGGAGACCGACCGCGTGTACGCCAGTGCCGGGACCGCCGTCGTCGTCGACGACGGCGCCTCCCGGGCGATCGGCATCGAGAAGGAGGGCTCGGCGAACACCGTCGTGTGGAACCCGTGGGTGGACAAGGCCGCGGCGATGCCGGACTACGGTGACGACGAGTGGCCGACGATGGTCTGCGTCGAGACGGCGAACGCCCTCGATGACGCCGTCGTCCTGGCGCCGGGTGAGCGCCACACGATGACGGCGCGCTACACCGTCACCCGCTAGCGGGACCGGCCGGGGTTCTTGCGCGCGATCGCCGTCGAGAGGACCGTCGCGAAACCGCACCACGCGGCGTAGGGCGCGAGTGCGATCCCGGCGGCGCGGTTGGCGCCGGCAGTCCGGCGGACGAGGTCCGCGGAGCTCACGGTGAGGACCGCGCACTCGGCTGCGGCCAGCCAGGGTTGCCTGCTGCGCCAGAAGAGCCAGCTCCACGCCCCGTTGAGCGCGAGGTTGACCGCGAGCGCACGGCGGTAGGCGGCGTGCTCGGAGGGGCTGGCGGCCTCGGTCGCGTCGAGGGTGACCGCCGAGGTGACAGCGATGTCGGCGTAGAGGGCGGTCCACACGAGGGGGAACGCCGCGGCCGGCGGCTGGAAGCTCGGCTTGCGCAGCGTCCGGTACCAGAGGCTGTCCGGCGTGGTCGCGAGTGCACCGACGACCGCGGTGCCCGCGGCAGCGGCGGTGGTCCTGAGCAGTGTCGGACAGTGCATGCGGTCCAGCCTGGCGGTCACGGGCCCGGTGCGCACGCGTGAGTGACCGATCCTCGGTGCCCGACTCCCCCAGGGCACCTCCTGGTGGCAGACGTCAGTCTGACTCGTCTGCCGAGTCATCCTGACGTCTACGCGCGACGTCTCCCTCTGCCCTCCAGTCCCATCCCGAGCCGAGTCCGCGGGGCGGGACCTCGAGGGAACGGAAGGGAAAGCGCGGGCCTTCACCCGGGAGATAGGGGCGCGGCCTCCTACCGAACCGCGTGCCGTCCGGGTGCCGGAAGCCCTCCGCGGTCCACGTCGGTTGCGGGCCGCACTCGCCGGTCCCGAGGAACTCGTGCAGTGTCCACCACAACGGACTCAGTCCGCCGGGCGGGACCTGCCTGACGTCCCGGTGCGCAGGGAAGCGACGGCCGGCGCGGTCGCGCGCCGGGGGATCCGTGACGCTCCAGCGGGTGACGAGCGCACCGTCCGCGTCCACGACGCCGAGCGTGTGACCGGTCGCAGCCAGCAGGCGGCTGATCGTGCCGAGCGAGCGCACATCTCCGCTGACCGCTCGAGGCGGGCGACGGTCGGCTGCGTGACGCGCACTTCCTCGGCAAAGGCACGCTGGCTCAAACCTCGTTCCCGGCGGTACGCACGCAGCACCAGGCCCACCTGATCGCTGAACGGGACCGGATCTGACCTGTCGGGGACCGGGTCGCGCTCCATGCGTCCGACGATGCTCACCCTCGGCGGTGCCTGCATCGACGGGACCCGCATCTGTGGACGGAGCCCCGGTAGCCCCAGGACTGTGGGTGACCTCCGCCGCGCGGTGCGCGCAGGCCGCGTCGGGTAGAACTGCAGCATGCGCCTCTACGCGGACCGCCCGGCCCGGCGAGCTCGCCAGGTGCTCGCCGACCTGTTCGCGCTGGGCTGGCTCGCCCTGTGCACCGCGGCCGGCCGGGCGGTTCACGAGCTGCTCGGCGCCGTCGCTGCACCGCTGAGGCGAGTGAGCGAGGTGGGTCGCGACGTCGACACGTCGATGTCCGAGGCCGCGGGGACGGCGTCGGATGTGCCCGTTGTCGGGGACCGGCTGGGTGTCCCGTTCCTCGACGTCGCTGCCGCCGGCCGGCGGCTGCGGGAGGCAGGGGACGAGGGCGCCGCGCTCGTCGACTCGCTGGCCGTCACGCTGGGCGTCCTGACCTCGGTCGTCCTCGGCCTGCTCGTGCTCGTCCCCTGGCTCGCGGCGCGGGTGATGTTCGCCCGCCACGCCACCATCGCGCGGCACCTCGCGGACAGCCCGGGCGGCCGTGACCTGCTCGCCCTGCGCGCTCTCGTGAACCAGCCGGTGACCCGCCTGAGCGCGGAGGTGCCCGACCCGGTGGCTGCGTGGCGCGCCGGAGACCCCGAGACCTCCCGTCGCCTCGCCGCGCTCGAGCTGGCCCGCTTGGGCCTGCGCGCCTGAGGGCACCCGCGCCCGGCGGGGCCGTCCCCGGCGGTCGCTGTGGAGGTCCGGCTGTCAGTGCGGCTGGACCTCGAGGAGCTCGGCGAGAAGCACGCGGAACTCGTCCGGGGCCTCGATGTGCGGGCTGTGGCCGATGCCGGGCAGCTCGACCTCACGGTAGGTCGCGCCCGCAGCGGCGAACCGGTCGAGCACCGCGCGCATCTGGCCGACCATCGGCTGTGGCGGGTAGACGTCCGCGCCCGGCCAGCCGGGAACTGCGCCAAGGGCGCCGAGCTGGCCGAAGTCCAGCGACGAGGTGTCCGACACGATCGCGTCGAGGCTGCCGCGCACCCACAGCACCGGGCCCACCTCGGGCACCCCCGCGAACGCCGAGACGTCGAAGTACTTCGGGGACAGGGCGTTGTTGATCCCGCTCGTCCCCGGCGCCACGGCCGGCCAGTTGTCGCTCGGCACCGTGTCACCGGGGTAGTTCGCCGGCCCGATCCGCGTGGAGAGCACCGACTCCAGCAGCAGCTCCTCGTCCAGCAGCTGCGAGCCCGGGGCGACGTACAGCGAGCGGAACACGTTGAGCGGCGAGTGGGGGTGGTCCGCCGAGCGGTCCCCGGCGGCGATGGCGGCGGAGAAGGCCGGGTTGGCGGTGCCGCCCCCGGACCCGGCGAAGTCCGGCCAGGTCGGGGTGCCGTCGACGTCGCGGGTGCCGCCGAAGCCGTAGGGCGACGCGGGCGCCTCGAGCAGCACCTGCGCGACCCGGTCAGGGTGGTCTATGGCCAGCTGCATGACCACGCCCGCGCCTGCCGAGTGCCCGACGAACGCCGCCCGCTCGACGCCGAGCTCGTCGAGGAGCGACACGACGTCGTCGGACATGTCCCGCAGGCCGCGCGTCGCGTCGAGGGGCAACACCTCGGTGTCGCCGTAGCCCCGCATGTCCGGCGCGACGCCCCGCCAGCCCGGTGGCAGCTCGTCCAGGAGGCGGTGGAAGAACGCCGAGGACGAGCAGTTGCCATGGACGAGCACCACGGTGCCGCGAGGTGCGGTGGCGAGGTCCGTCTCCCGCACGTGGACTCGCAGACGGGAGGTCTGGACGTCGCGCTCGGTCACGGGCATCGCGGGCTCCTTGGGTGAGGGGACGGTCGAGCGACGGGAAGGGCGTGGTGGACACAATCCCGCTGTCGGCGCGGGTGGCGGCTGGGTGGGGTTACGGGGCCTCGAGGAGGAGGGCCTCGCCCTGGCCTCCCCCGCCGCACAGGCCGACGGCGGAGCGGGTGGCGTCGCCCGCCGCGAGGCGGTGGGCCGCGTGCACGGCGAGGCGCGCACCGGACGCACCGATGGGGTGACCGATCGCGATGCCGCCGCCGTGCGGGTTGATCGACTCGGCGGGGACGCCGAGCCGCTTGGCGGAGGCGGCGACGACCGCGCCGAACGCCTCGTTGACCTCGACGTGGTCGAGGTCGGCCACGCGCCAGCCCTGCCGCTCGAGTGCCCGCTCGATCGCGGCTGCGGGCTGCTCGTGCAGCGAGGTGTCCGGCCCGGCGACCTGGCCGGAGGCGCGGACGACCGCGAGCACCGGCCACCCCTCCTGGTCCGCCCGCTGCCGGGTGGTGAGCACGAGCGCGGCAGCGCCGTCGGACAGCGGCGAGGCGTTGCCCGCGGTGATGTCGCCGTCGGGACTGAAGGCCGGCCGCAGGCCGGCGAGCGTCTCGACCGTGGTCTCGGGCCGGATGCCCTCGTCTCGGTCGACCACGCTCTCCCCGCGGCGGGAGCGCACGGTGAGGGGCACGACCTCGGCGGCGAACACGCCGGCCTCCCACGCCGCGGCGGCACGCTGGTGGGAGTGGGCGGCGACCGTGTCCTGCTCCTCGCGGGTGGTGGGGAACTGCTCGCGGCGTCGGTCGGTGGCCAGGCCCATCGACTCGCGGTCGAAGGGGTCGGTGAGACCGTCGTGGGCGGCGTGGTCGACGGCCGTGACGTCGCCGTAGGTCCAGCCGCGCCGTGAGCCACCGAGCAGGTGCGGCGCCTGGGTCATCGACTCCATGCCACCGGCGACGACGACACCCGCCTCCCCGAGACGGATGAGGCGTGCGGCGTCGATGACGGCGGTGAGGCCGGACAGGCAGATCTTGTTGACCGTGGTGGCGTGGGCACGCCAGCCGATCCCGGCGGCGACGGCGGCCTGGCGGGCCGGCCCCTGCCCGGCGCCGGCCTGGAGCACTTGTCCCATGATCACCGCGTCCACGGCGCCGGCCGGGACGCCGGACCGCTCGAGCGCCCCCCGGATGGCGTGCGCTCCCAGCTCGGTGGCCGCGAGGGTGGCGAGCTGCCCGCCCAGCTTGCCCTGCGCCGTGCGGGCGGCACCGACGATGACGACGTCGTCGGTGCTCATGCCGTCACCTCCACGAGGCCGGCCGCGGCGGTCAGCGGAGGCTCGGTGGCCGCGACGACCTCCTCGGCGCTCACCCCCGGCGCGGTCTCGACGAGGACGAGACCGTCGTCGGTGACGTCGATGACGGCGAGGTCGGTGATGATCCGGTCGACCACCCCGCGGCCGGTGAGCGGCAGCGAGCACTCGTGGACGATCTTGGGTGCGCCGTCGCGGGCGGTGTGGGCCATGAGGACGATGAGGCGGCGCGCGCCGTGGACGAGGTCCATCGCCCCGCCGGGCCCCTTGACCATCTTGCCGGGGATCATCCAGTTGGCCAGGTCCCCGCACTCGGAGACCTGCATCGCCCCGAGGATCGCGACGTCGATCTTCCCGCCGCGGATCATCCCGAAGCTCATCGCCGAGTCGAAGAACGCGGCCCCGGGCAGGGTGGTCACGGTCTCCTTGCCGGCGTTGATGAGGTCGGGGTCGACCGCGTCCTCGGTGGGGTAGGGGCCCACCCCGAGGATCCCGTTCTCCGACTGCAGCACGAGGTCGCTGCCGGCCGGGACGTAGTTGGGCACCAGGGTGGGCAGCCCGATGCCGAGGTTGACGTAGGCGCCGTCGGGCAGCTCGCGCGCCGCGCGGGCGGCCATCTGCTCTCGCGTCAGGGCCATCTCAGCTCACTCCCTCGGCGCGCACGGTGCGCCGCTCGATCCGCTTCTCGAAGTCCGACCCGACGTGGACGAGCCGGTGGACGTAGATGCCGGGCAGGTGGACCTCGTCCGGGTCGAGCTGCCCCGGCTCGACGAGCTCCTCGACCTGGGCGATGCACGTGCGCCCCGCCATCGCGGCCAGTGGGCTGAAGTTGCGCGCCGACTTGTTGAACACGAGGTTGCCGTGCCGGTCGCCGCGCAGGGCGTGGACGAGCGCGAAGTCGGTGGTGATCGCCTCCTCGAGGACGAACTCCCGCTCCTCACCGTCGACGGTGAAGGTGCGCACCTCCTTGGGTGCCGACGCCGTGACGACCGAGCCGTCGGGGCCGTAGCGCTGAGGCAGGCCGCCCTCGGCGACCTGCGTGCCGACGCCGGTGGTCGTGTAGAACGCCGCGATGCCCGACCCGCCGGCGCGCAGCTTCTCCGCGAGCGTGCCCTGCGGGGTCAGCTCCACCTCCAGCGTGCCGGTGAGGTACTGGCGCTCGAAGTCCTTGTTCTCCCCGACGTAGGAGGCGGTGATCCGCGCGAGCCGGCCGGCGCCGAGCAGGAGGCCCAGCCCGTAGTCCTCCACGCCGCAGTTGTTCGACACGACCCGCAGGCCGGTCGCGCCCTGGGCGAGGAGTGCCTCGATGAGCCCGACCGGGTTGCCGCACAGCCCGAAGCCACCGACGGCGAGGGACGCCCCGTCGGGGACGTCGGCCACCGCCTCGGCGGCCGAGGCCACCACCTTGTCCAGTCCTCGTCGGGGGGCGGACGTCATCGTCGTCGTCATGGTCGGACTCCTTCCGGGGTCGGGGAGAGCTGGGCCGCCACGAGCCGCGCACCGTGCGGGCTCATGACGACCGTGTAGTGGTTGAGGTCCCCGGCCCACGTCGTCGTCAACGTCGGAAGGCGATTCTCCCACCGGGTGACGTGGTCGCGGGAGTAGAGCGGGGCGTCGTCGAGCAGGCCGCGCGGGGCGTGGACGAAGCGGGTCGGCACGGTCAGGGACTCCAGCGCCGGGATGACGCTGCTCCCCGTGGCGAGCTCCCGCTGGTCCTCGGTCACCGCCTCGATCCGCGACGAGGAGCGCCACCCCGCGCCGTCGGGCTCGAGGTCGTAGTCGAAGTACGGACCGAGCTCGGCGACCAGCCGCGGGCCGAACGCCGGGTGGTCCGCCCAGAACGCCCGGTAGGCGGCGTGGTCCGGGAAGGTCATCGACAGCCGGCGGACGGCTGGCCCCAGCACCGCCTCCATGAGGGCGTCGGGGTCCACGCCGCGCGGCAGGTCGATGGGCAGGCCGCCGTCGACGAGCACCAGCTCGTCGACGATCGCGGGGTGCCGGTGGGCGAGCACGACGGAGGCGAAGGCGCCCATCGAGTGCCCGACGACGGCGGCCCGCTCGGTCCCGAGCGCGGACAGCAGGGCGGCGAGGTCGTCGGCGTGCCGGGCCATGCCGTACGGGCCACCGAGCCCGTTGGAGCGTCCGCGGCCGCGCAGGTCCGGGGCGACGACCCGCACCCCCGGCAGGGCGGCGGGGAGGTAGGTCCAGCTCTGGTGCGTGGCCGTGATCCCGTGGACCGCCAGGACGGTGCGCATCACCGGCCCGTCCGGGTCCCAGACCCCCGCGTGAAGGGTGCCGCCGTCGACCGCGACGCCGACCTCCCGATAGCTGTGGGTGCTCATCGCGCGTGCCACCCCCCGTCCAGGACGTAGGAGGAGCCGGTCGCCATGCCGGAGTCGGGGCCCGTGAGCCACGCGACCAGTGAGCCCACCTCGTCCGGCTCGACCAACCGCTTCACCGACTGCTGGGTGAGCAGCACCTTCTCCAGCACCTCGTCCTCACTGATGCCGTGCGCGCGCGCCTGGTCGGTGATCTGCCGCTCGACGAGCGCGGTGCGCACGTAGCCGGGGTTGACGCACACGCTCGTCACGCCCCGGGCCGCGCCCTCGAGCGCCGTCACCTTGCTCAGCCCCTCGAGGGCGTGTTTGGCGGTGACGTAGGCGCTCTTGTACGGGGACGCGACGAGACCGTGGACCGAGGAGATGTTGACGACCCGCCCCCACCCGCCGTCGTACATGTGCGGGAGGGCGGCCCGGATGAGCAGGAACGGTGCCTCGACCATGATCCGCTGGATGCGCCGGAAGTCGTCCGGCGCGAAGTCCTCGATCGGTGAGACGACCTGGATCCCGGCGTTGTTGACGAGGATGTCGGCCTGGAGCCGCAGGTCCTCGAGCGCGGCGGTGTCGGACAGGTCGACCACCCACGCCTCGCCGCCGACCTCCTCGGCGACGACGCGGGCGGCGTCCCCGTCCCTGTCGGCGACGACGACGTCGGCCCCGCGAGCCGCCAGGGCCCGGACGCACGCGGCGCCGATCCCGCCGGCCCCACCGGTGACGACGGCTCGGCGGCCGCTCAGGTGCTGCTCGCTCATCGGTCCTCCAGGTCGGGGTACAGGGCGCGCTCGATGAGGCGCATCGTCGCGTCGAAGACGTGCTCGGGAAGCTCGCGCGGCCCGCCGGCCTCCTCGGTCCACGTCACCCACCGCATGCCGACGAGCTCGCCGATCCCCATGAGCGCCCAGGCGGCGACCTCGGGGTCGAGGTCGGCGGCGACCTCGCCGCGCTGCTGGGCCGCGGTGAGGCCGGCGACGTAGCCGCGGGCGATGGTCTCGTAGTGGACGTGCAGCACGTCGGGGGCGACGAACTCGGCCTGCCGCATGATCCGGTAGAGCGCCGGGTTCTGGGCGGTGAAGCGGAAGAACGCGCGGAAGCCGGCCCGCTCGGCGGAGAGCCGGTCCGGCTCCGCGGCGGACGCCTCGTGCATCGCCCGGCGGACGCGGGTGTTGAGGTCGCGGACGACCTCCTCGAAGATCCCCTGCTTGGAGGAGAAGTAGAGGTAGAACGTGCCCTGGGCGACGTCCGCCGCCTCGGTGATCTTGACGATCGAGGCCTCGTGGTAGCCGTGCTCGGCGAAGACCTCGGTGGCGCCCACGAGGATCCGCTCGCGGGTGCGGGAGCCTCGGGCGGTACGCGGGGGCGCGCTCATCGGATCTCCTCGTGCTGGGGGCGGAGCGCCGCGCGGCGCACCTTGTGCAGCGCGGTGCGGGGAAGCTCGGTGACGAAGGCGACCGACCGCGGCACCTTGAACGTGGCCAGGTGGGCACGGCAGTGGTCGAGCAGCTCCTCGTCGGTGGGCGGGCGCCGCGGGTCGGCGGGGACGACGACGGCGCGGCCCACCTCCCCCCAGCGCTCGTCCGGGACGCCGACGACGGCGACGTCGCCGACGGCGGGGTGCCGGCGCAGCACGTCCTCCACCTGGGCGGGGGAGACGTTCTCGCCGCCCGAGATGTACATGTTCGACAGGCGGTCGACGATCCGGAAGTAGCCGTCGGCGTCGCGCGTGGCGAGGTCGCCGGTGCGCAACCACCCGCCGTCCCGGGCGGCGGCCGTCGCGCCGTCGTCGGCGAAGTACCCGGCGAAGACGGCGGGGCCGCGGACGAGCAGCTCCCCGGTGCCCGGCCCCTCGACCCGCCGGCCGGTGGCCGGGTCGGCGAGCTCGACCTCGACGTGGGGGTAGGGCTTGCCGACGGAGCCGAGGTGGTCGAAGGCGTCCTCGGGCGGCAGGAGCAGGACGTTGGGGGCCGCCTCGGTGAGGCCGTAGCCCTGGATGACGCGCACCCCGCGGCCGTGCCACGTGCGCAGCAGCCGCTCGGGCATCGGTGCGCCGCCGACGATCATGTGCGTGAGCCCACTGAGGTCCGCCGTCGCGAAGCCGGGGAGCTCGGCGAGCTGCTGGTAGTGGGAGGGGACACCCATCATCGTCGTCACCCGGTGGCGCGCGAGCAGCTCGAGGACCGCCGCGGCGTCGAAGGTGGGCTCGAGCACCACGGTGGCGCCGCGCCACCAGGCGAGCAGCGGCTGGACGTTCCACCCGCCGACGTGGTGCTGCGGCAGCACGCTGAGGACGACGTCCTCGGTGGTCATCCCGGCCGCCCCGGACAGGGAGAGGTTCGTCCAGAAGCAGTTCGCGTGCGTGAGGACGACGCCGCGCGGGCGGCTCGCGCTGCCGGAGGTGTAGATGAGCAGCAGGGGGTCCTCGTCCTGGGGCGGCCGGTCGGGGCCGGGGTGCGACCCGGCGGCGGGGACCGCTCGCTCCATGCCGTCCCGCCCCAGGTGGACGACCGGTGCGGGTGGGTGCGCCGCGGCGACGTCGTCGGCGAGCTCCGGGGCGACGGCGACGAGCGCGGGGCGGCAGTGGGTGAGCTGGTAGGCCAGCTCCTCGGTGCTCAGCCGCCACGACAGCGGCGCGAGGACCAGGCCGGCCTTCGCGCAGGCGAAGAGGAGGACGACGTGCGCGGTGCTGTTGCGGGTGAGGGTGGCGATCCGGTCGCCCGGCCGGTAGCCGGCGGCCCGCAGCCGCTGGGCCAGCACCGCGGCGCGGGCGTCGAGCTCCGCGTAGGTGGTGCGGGTGCCGCGCTCGTCGATGGCCACCTTCGTGGGGGTGAGCCGCGCGTGGTCGGCCGTCCACCTCCCGAGCGTGTGGCCGCCGGGCTCGGGCGTGGTCACGCGACCTCCTCCGTGCGGCGGCGCTCGCGGGCCCGACGGTCGGCTGCCCCGCTACCCCGGACGAGCCGGGTGGCGCCGCGGCGCAGGCCGCCGGCGATCCCGCCCGGCAGGAAGAGCACGACGAGGATGAACAGCACGCCGAGGATGAACGCCGGCTCACTCAGCGGGACCCGCAGCACCGTGGGCAGGGAGTCGACGGCGTCGGACGACGCCAGCACGGAGAGCCGCTGGTTGAGCAGGGTGAAGGTGACCGCACCGACGACGGCGCCCCAGCGTGAGCCCACCCCGCCGAGCACCACCATGATGAGGATCTCGATGGTGAAGTCCGCCGCGGAGATCGTCGGCACCGCCTGGGACTGGAGCAGCAGGTAGGCCATGCCGACGATCCCGGCCAGCGCACCGGCGATGACGAACGTGAGGAGGCGGATGAGGTAGGGCGGCTGGCCCAGCACCCGCACCCGCAGCTCGTTCTCGCGGGTCGCCTCGACGACGTGCCCGGCACGCGACCGCTGCACCCAGGTGACGACGACGTAGACGACGACGAGCACGGCGAGCGAGAGCCAGTACATGTTGCGGGTGTTGACCACGCCGACGAGGGCGTCGGGCACGCTCGCCGTGGCGAGACCGATGCCCTCCTCGCCGCCGGTGTAGCCACCGAGGTTGCGGCGCGCGACGACGTTCCCGGCCTGCGCGAAGGCGAGGGTCACCATGGCGAAGGACACCCCGGACACCCGCAGGGAGACGGCCCCGACGACGTGTGCCAGCGCGATGACGCCGACCAGCACGAGGGCACCGGCCGCGAGCAGGGGCATGTCGGTGCGCTGGAGGACGATGGCCAGGCCGTAGGCGCCGGCCGCGAAGTACAGCGCGTGCCCGAAGCTCAGCATCCCGGCGACGCCGTAGACCAGGTGGTAGGTCAGCGCCACGGCCGCGAAGAGCATGCACAGCGCGATGAGGTGCATCGTCCCGGGTGTCCACGTGGCGCCGGGCAGGATGCCGGGCACGCGGAGGTCGAGCAGGGGCAGCACCGCGACGACGACGACCGCGACGAGCCCCACGACCAGGGGCGCGCGGCCGGGGCGGGAGGCAGGTGCCGGTCCCGCCGCGGGGGCGGGGGCCGGACGGCGCAGGGTCCCGGTGGTCATGCCGCTCTCCTTCCCATGAGTCCGGTCGGTCGGAGCAGCAGGACGACGGCGAGGGCGAGCACCGCGATGAGGTCACCGACCCCCACGAGGTAGTAGTTCGCGAGCTGCTGGGGCACCGCCACGACCACGGCCGCCACGGCGGCACCGCCGAGGGAGCCGAGCCCGCCGATGACGGTGACGATGAAGGCGAAGATGAGCAGCGTCTGGCCCATGTGCGCCGATACGTAGCCGAAGTACTGGGAGGCCAGCACGCCGCCGAGGCCGGCGGCGGCACCACCGATCGCGAAGACGAGGGTGAAGGACCGGCGCACGTCGATCCCCAGGGCGGTGACCATGGAGCGGTTCTCCACCCCGGCGCGGATGATGAGGCCGTAGCGGGTGTAACGCAGGAACAGCACGAGCCCGAGGAGGAGCAGCGCGGCGGCCGCGACCGTGACGAAGACGGTGTTGGGGACGCGCGCGCCGAGGATCGAGGTGGTGCCCGTCATCCAGCCCGGGCCCGAGATGAACACGGCGTCGGTGCCCCACACGCCCTCGAAGAGGGCGACGCCGACGAGGCCCAGGCCCACCGTGATGAGCACCTGCTCGATGTGGCGGTTGTACAGCGGCCGGATGAGGAACAGCTCGGTGAGGGCCGCGATGACCGCACCGGCGGCCGCGCCGGCGAGGAGGGCGAGGAGGAAGCCGCTCCACGTGCTGGCGTCCATCCGGCGGGCGACCTCCCAGCCGACGAACGCGCCGAGGGACAGGAAGACGCCGTGGGCGAAGTTGAGGACGTGCATGAGCCCGTAGATGAGCGACAGGCCGGAGGCGATGAGGAAGTACAGGGCACCCAGGCCCAGGCCGGTGGCCAGCAGGAGGACGACGGTGCTCACGGGGCCACCTCCGCGCGCGGCTCGGTCCCGACGCCGAGCAGCCGGTGGACGGCCTCCTCGTCGGCGAGCAGCTCCCGCGCCTTGCCCGTGTGGACGACCGTCCCGGCGTCGATGACGACGACATCGTCGGCGAGGCGCTCGATGACGGGCAGGTTCTGCTCGACGAGGAGGATCGGCACGGTGCGCGCCGCCTCCTCCAGGGCGGTGGCGACCTCGTTGACGATCCGCGGGGCCAGGCCCTTGGTGGGCTCGTCGACGAGCAGGAGCTTGTTGTCGTTGATGAGGACGCGGGCGAGGGACAGCATCTGCTGCTGGCCGCCGGAGAGCGTCCCGGCCTTCTGGTTGGCGCGGCCGACGAGGTCGGGGAAGAGCTCCTCGACGAGCTCGCGCCGCTCCGTGCCGCCCCGCACAGCGAGGCGCAGGTTCTCCGCGACGGTGAGCCCGCCGAAGACCTCCCGGTCCTCCGGCACGTACCCGATCCCGCGCTGGACGATGCGGTGGGTGTGCTCGTGGTCGATCCGGTGGCCCTCGAACGTCACCGTCCCGGACCGGTTGATGAGGCCCATGACGGCCTTGAGGGTGGAGGTCTTGCCCACCCCGTTGCGGCCGAGGACGGCCGTCACGCCGGTGCCGGGCACCGTGAGGGAGACGTCCTCCACCACCTGCTGACCGCCGATGCTCGCCGAGAGGTGCTCGACGACGAGGAGCGCGCTCATGCCGCCGTCCCCAGGTAGGCGCTCTGCACGGTGGGGTCGGCCATGATCGCCTCCGGGGCGTCGAGCGCGAGGATCGTGCCCTGGTGGAGCACCGCCACCCGCTCGACGAGGTCCATGACCACGTCGATGTGGTGCTCGACCATGAGGACGGTGCACCGGTGCTCGCGGTGCATACGGCGGATGACTTCCGACAGTCCGGGGACGTCGGCGCGGGAGACGCCCGCCATGGGCTCGTCGAGGAGGATGACGCTCGGGTTCATCGCGAGCAGCACGGCGATCTCCAGCTTGCGCTTGTCGCCGTGGCTGAGGCCACCGGCGAGCACATCGGTCCGGTCGGCGAGACCGACCTCGGCCACGTGCTCCCGGGCGGTCGTCGTCGCCCGGTCGTCCGGACGCGGGAAGCGGAGCACCGAGAGGTTCCCGCCGAGCTCGCGCTGTGCGGCGAGCCGGACGTTCTCCAGGACGCTCAGCCCGGGGAAGAGGTTGGAGGTCTGGAAGGTGCGGCCCAGGCCCGCCCGCGCCCGCTGGTGGATGCTGTGACGGGTGATGTCCGCGCCGTCGAGCAGGACCCTGCCGGCCGTGGGGCGGTGGATGCCGGAGATCATGTTGAACAGGGTCGTCTTGCCGGCGCCGTTGGGCCCGATCACCCCGATCATCTCGCCCGAGGGGACCTCGAGGGTGACGTCGTCGAGGATCGTGATGCCGCCGACGGCGAAGCCCAGGGACTCGACGCGGAGTGCCGCGGAGGGGGAGGACATGGTGGCTCTCTCTGCTCGACGGTGCCGGCCCGCCCGGGGACGGGCCGGCACCGGGTATCGGTGGGTCAGCCGGCCTCGGGCGGGGCGACGTCCTCGCCCGGCACGGTGGCGACGAGCTCGGGGACCCAGCTGCCGCCGTCGCCGGGGACGAGGCGGGCCTGGAACATGGGCTGGATGAGCGCGTGGTCCGACGCCCGGATCGTGTACTCGCCCTTGGGTCCCTCGAAGCTCCAGCCCTCGAGCGCCCCGATCATCGCGTCGACGTCGTCCCCGCCGGCCTCGCTGATCGCGTGGACGATCATCTGCGCGGCGGTGAAGCCGTCCGGGGTGAACAGGTCGGGCGTGCCGCCGGCTGCCTCGACGTGCTCCACCATCGCCGTGTTCACCGCGTTGTCCGGCGCGCCCGGGAAGTAGTGGTTGAGGAAGTCGACCTTGTCCGAGGCCTCGCCGTAGGCCCCGAAGGTGGCGGCGTCGCCGAGTCCGGTGACGACGGTGATGTCGTCGAGCACGCCCTGCTGGTTGAGCGACTGCCACATGGCGCCGGAGGTGGCGCCGGCCCAGGCGACGAAGACCATGTCCGGCTCCGCGTCGAGGACCTGCGCCGCGAAGGGGGTGAACTCGGTGACGTCCTCGGGGATCATCACCGAGCCGACCTCGGCACCCTGGGCACCGAGGATGCCCTCGACCGCGGCGAGGTTGCCCTGCCCGAAGGCGTTGTCCTGCGCGAGGACGAGGATCTCCGCGCCCTCGACGTCGATGAAGGACCCGGCGGTGGCGACGTCCTGGAGGGACTGGCGGCCGGAGCGGAAGGTGTAGTCGTTGATGCCGGTGATGGCGTCGGCCGCGGCGGGCCCGGAGACGTAGAGGACCTGGTTCTGCTCGGCCTGCTCGGCCAGTGCGAGCGCGACACCGGAGGAGGCGGTGCCGGTCATGATCGAGTAGCCCTGGCCGATGACGTCGCGGGCCGCGGTGATGGCGCGGTCGGTGTCACCGCCGTCGTCGAGGACCTCGACGACGATCTCGACGCCGTCGACCGTCCCCGTGCCGTCGGTCGCGTAGTCGAGGCCCGCCTCGAAGCCGCCGATGAAGGCCTCGCCGTAGGCGGCGAGGGGCCCGGTGGTGGAGGTGATGAGCGCGACGTTGACCGGGTCGCCGCCGCCGGCGTCGGCGGTCTGCTCGCCGGTGCCGGCGTCGCTGCCGGCGTCGTCGTTGGTGTCGTCGTCGCCGCCGGCGCTGGGGGCGCAGGCGCCGAGGGCCAGGAGGGCTACGACGCCCACGGTGGCCGCGAGGGACTTCGTTGTTGCTCGCACGGGGACCGCCTTCGTTAGCTGGTGCCGGGATGGGACCCATCAACATGACAGGTGATTCAGGTTTCACAAATCATGTGACCTTCGTCCCACCGTGTCAACCTCCTGCCGATCTCGGTCCTGTCACGGCGTTGGTACGGTGACGGCCCAGCGGCCCTGCCCACGGGTCGGCGAGGGTCCGGGTGCCGGGACGAGGGGGACGCATGACCGACGACGACGCCGTCGTGCGGGACGCCAGGCAGGAGGACGTCCCCCTGCTCGAGCGGGTGCTGCCGAGCGGTGGTGACCACGCCCGTCAGCTCGCGAACGCCGTCGCGGGGCGCAGGGACTTCCTCGTGGTGACGAGTGGCGGGGTGCCGGTCGGGACGGTCGTCGTGCGCTGGGCCGGCATCGGCGTCGGTGGTCGTGCGGTGCCGGAGATCGGCTCCCTGGCGGTGGCACCTCGCTGGCGGGGGCGCGGGCTCGCGACCCGGCTCGTGGCCGCGGCCGAGCGGCGGGTCCACGACCGCGGTGGGCGGGCGGCGGCCATGGCCGTCGCCGAGACGAACCAGGCTGCGCTCCGCCTCTACCTGGGGCTCGGCTACGGCGGCAGCGGGCGCCGTCCGGCCCCCGCGTCAGGGGCAGGGCAGGGGGACGTCGCGACGGAGCTGGTGCTCGTCAAGGAGCTGTGACGACGTTCAGCCGACCGACTCGAGCTCGCGGTCGTCGGCCGGGCCGGGGCAGTCCGCACCGTCGTCGAGGACTGCCGCCCGGGCCCGGCGGGTGCTCCGCCGCCGCCGCAGGGTGACGGCGACGCCCGCGAGGACGACGACTCCCAGGCCCACCCAGCCCAGCCGGCTCAGCGACGACGCCATGGCGGGCAGCGCGCGACCGGCCAGCCCGCCCGCACCGAGCCAGAGCGCGGCCCACACCAGGGTGCCCAGGACCGAGCCCGCCAGGAACCGGTGGTAGCGCATCCGCGCCGCTCCGGCGGCGGCAGGGGCGAGGGTGCGCACGAGCGGCAGCAGCCGGCTGACGAGGAGTGCGGCCGGACCGCGCCGGCGGAGCAGCTCCGCTGCGCGGTCCCAGTGCTCGGTGCCGAGCCGGTGGACCATCCGGGTCTCGCGCAGCCGGTGCCCGTAGCGCCGGCCGACGAGGTACCCGACGTGGTCGGCCGCCGTGGCGGCGATGCTGACGACCGTCAGGGCGAGCAGCACCTGGACCGGCGTCGATGCCGCCGCGCCGAGCACGAGGACACCGAGCTCACCGGGGACGAGCACGCCGAGGCCGAACGCCGACTCGGCGAAGGCCAGCGCGGCGCCCAGGGCCAGCAGTGCTGGGCTGAAGGCCTCGGGCAGCAGGGTGATGAGGTCCGGCATGGCTCCAGCGAATCGTGAGGTGGTGGGTGCGGGGTATCCGGGGTCACCCTGGTCCGACCCTGGGGCGGGGTCAGGGTGACGTCCGGGTGGGAGGGGGAGTGGGCGCGGAGCCCGCCGTCGAGATGCACAGCGTGAGTGGTGAACACATGTCAGGACAAGACAATTTCCGGCCCTGGACGACGGCGTCACGCGGGGCCCCACCACCTCTCGCCGAGAGCGGGATTGTGGGCGCCGTTGGTGGGTCAGCCGCGCCGGCGGCCGGGCCAGCCGAAGGTGGTCCGGGGCTTGCGTGGCCGGCTCGGCGCCAGCTGCTGGAGGAGGGCGTAGTCGGACATCGTCCGCCCGGAGCTGTGAGCGGCGAGGTCGTGCAGCAGGTGCGGTTCCATGGTGGTCTCCTCCGGTGGTTCTCAGGCGGTGGGGCGGCGGCCGGTCCGCAGGCAGAGTGCGGCGGCGACGAGGGTGCAGCCGATGGTGGCGGCGACGAGGACGCGGTAGTCGAGCAGGCCGATGACGGTGGCACCGGCGAGCGTGGCAAGGGTCTGCGGCAGGTTGAGCGCGACGTTGGTGGCGGCGGCGACGCGGCCCTGCAGCCGCGGCGGGGTCTCCCGCTGGCGGACCGTCACGAACGCGACGATCGCCCACGGGACGCCCAGGCCGACGAGGGCGAGGCCGGTGACCGCGATGGCGAGCCCGGCGGCCGGCGGGAGGGCGAGGGAGCCGATGAGGACGAACGGCGTCATGCCCAGGCCCATGACGCCCAGGCCGACGGCGACGGCGAGCGGCTCCCCCGTGCGGCCGATGAGCCGTGCGGCGGTGAGCCCGCCGAGGACGGCCCCGACGCCCTGGACGCTGACGAGGACCCCGAGCAGTGCCGGGTCGAGGCCCAGGCCTTGCTCCATCATCGGGAAGACGGCCACGTTGGTCAGCCCGGAGGCGCCCATGGCGATCGCCAGCGCGATCGTGAGCGCACCCAGGGGAGCGGTGTGCCGCAGGTGGTGCAGCCCGCCCGCGAGCTCGGTCCAGAACGACGCACCGTCGGCAGGAGCCTCGGGCGGTGTCTCGGTGACCTCGAGGCGGGTCAGCAGGGCCGCCGTGACCGCGAAGCACACCGCGGTGACCACGACGACGGCGCGTGGGCCGGCAGAGACGTACAGTGCGGTGCCCACCAGCGGTGAGACGAGGCGGAAGGCCTGGTCCGTCGTGGTGAGGAGCCCGTTGCCACCCGCGAGCTCGTCGTCGTCGAGGAGGTCCCGGACCAGGCCGGACTGCGCGGACGCCGTGAGGTGGCCCATGGCGCCGTAGACGAAGGTGACGACGTAGATGAGCCAGATGTCGCGGGCGTCGCCCACCAGCGCGAGGCTCGCCACCACCGGGACCATGACGCCGTTGCCGACGGCGAGCAGCCGCGCGCGGGACACGCGGTCGGCGAGCTGCCCGATGAACGGGGCGAGCAGGGTCGGCAGCCCGAGCGCGGCGAAGACGAACGCCGCGGCGCCGTTGGAGCCGGTCAGCTCCTTCACCCAGACCGCGACCATGAGGTAGAGCGCGCTGTCGGCGATGTTGGTGAACACCCAGGCCCCCGCCAGCTGGCGGAACCCGCGCGTGCGCAGGGCGGCCGGGCCGCGGTGACGCGGTGCGGCTGCTACGCGGAGCTGCTCGGACATCGTGCGGACCCTTCGGGTGGGGGCTGACGACACGAGGTTAGAGCACTAAAGAGATCTTGCGCAAGATCTCTTTAGCAAGTTGTCTTGATAGTTCTGGTTGCTGCGGCGGCACGCTGAGGTCGGGCAGCGCCACGGCGCCCGGCCGCGGGCACGGGGCCTGCGCTGTGGAGGCGACGGGCGCGCCGGGCACGGGGCCCAGGGCGGGGGACACGGCGCTGCGGAGGCGGGTCGCCGGGCGCAGCGCCACAGCGGGGGTAGTCAGCCCGGCGGGTCGGCGTGGATCGTCGTCATCACGCGCACACGCCGGGCGCCGTCGGGTCGGCTCGCCTCGTCGTCGCGACGCCCCTCGAACCGGTCGAACAGCGCCATGATCTGGTCACCCAGCTCGGCGGCCTCTGCCGCGGTGGCCCAGAAGGTGCTGTTCATCAGCCGGGTGGCGTCCAGCCACTCCGGTGGCTCCTCACCGATCCGCTCGAACGCGTTCCACAGGCTCTGGGAACGCTGCTGGAACGTGAGCCTGGCCAGCTCGGAGGTGGCCTGCAACGACCCGGGGACCTCGGGGTCGATGCCGGTCGCGTACCCTCCGGCGCTGCGTGCCTTCCAGGGCTTCTCACGTCCGCGGGCCTCGGCCCGCTCGATGAACCCGTACTTCTCGAGCATGCGCAGGTGGAACGAGCAGCTGGCCACCGACTCCCCGGTGAGCTCGGCGCACTGCGTGGCAGTGAGCTCACCTCGCTCCGCGAGGAGGTCGAGCAGCTTGAGGCGAAGCGGATGGGTCAGCGCCCGGATCCGCTCGGGGTCGTCGATGACCTCCTGCTCGCGCGCTGACATGTCCTCAACCTTAGATTGCTCTGCGCACGAAGGCTCCAACGTCGCGGAGGTCGGTGGTGGTGAGGACGGGTGCCCTGCTCGGGTGCGGTGCCGCGGCCGGACCCGTGCTCGTTCTCGCGCTCCTCCTGCAGGCGCTGTGGCGAGAGGACTACGACCTCGGGACCGACCCGATCAGCTCACTCGGCCTCGGCCCCCACGGCTGGGTCCACGTCGTGACCTTCGTCCTCGTCGGTGGCCTCGTCGCTGCACTCGGCGTGGGCACGCTCCGGCTGGACCGGCGGGGACGCCTGGTCCGGGTGGCGGGAGCCCTCCTCGTCGTCATGGCGGCCGGGCTGGTCGGCGTCGGCGTCTTCGTGGTCGACCCGGTCGCCTGGCACGGCCGCCTGCACGACGTCTCGACCGGCGTCGCGATCAACGCCGGGCTGCTCGCCGTGCTCGCCATCTCGGTCGCGTGGTGGCGCGACGGGCTGCGAGGGCGGGCACTCCACGGTCTGGCGACCGTCGTCGTCTGCGCCGCCCTGGGGTGGCAGACGGACCCCGGGACGACGGCGCTCCGGCACACGGTCGTCGTCGTCGTCCTGGGTGCCTGGCTGACGATGACGGCGCTGTGGCTGCTCCGGGACCGCGCCGACGGTCACTGATCCGGCCGGGCTCGCGACGCCTCGGAGGCGGTGGTGTCATGGACGGGGTACTGCCCGCCCGGTCCGGCTCGAGCGACACGACGGAGGACGACATGGCGGCCGACGACGGCGAGCACGGTGAGTCCGCCGGGGCGAGGGACGCCCGCGGCCGCCCGAGCTGGGTGACGGCCGTGGTCATCGCCGTGCTCGCCGCGGTCGTCGCAGTTCTCGGGACCCTCGCCCTCACGCGATCCGGCGGTGAGGAGCCCGGCGCCTCCCCGAGCCGGAGTCCCGGTGCCCCGACGGAGCCGGCCACGGACCCCGGCGGCCCCGTCCCGGACGGCGCCGTCCCGGACTGGGTGGCGCTCGCCGAGCGGGTGGGTCCGAGCGTCGTGGCCATCGACGTGCGCCGGGCGAACGGCGCAGGCGAGGGCTCGGGCGTCATCGTCAACGCGGAGGGGCGCATCGTCACCAACCACCACGTCGTCGCCGGCGCGGTCGAGCTGGTCGTGACGCTGTGGGACGGACGCCTGTACCCGGCCACCATGGTGGGGACCGACGCTGCGACGGACCTCGCGGTCATCGTCATCGACGACCCGCCGGAGGACCTCCGGTCCGCCGAGCTCGGCGACTCCGACGAGGTGCGCGTCGGGCAGGCGGTCGCGGCGATCGGCAACCCCCTCGGCCTCAGCAACACCATGACGACCGGCGTGGTCTCGGCGCTCGACCGACCGGTGACGACCGTCGAGCAGGCACGCCTGCCGGGGCAGGCAGCGGTTCAGGTCACGACGAACGCCATCCAGGTCGACGCCGCGATCAACCCGGGCAACTCGGGTGGCCCGCTGTTCGACTCCGGCGGCCGCGTGATCGGGATCAACAGCTCGATCGCGACCATGCCCAGCGGCGCCGGCGGACCGTCGGGCAGCATCGGCCTGGGATTCGCCATCCCGAGCAACCTCGTCACCCTCATCACCGAGCAGCTGGCGGCGGACGGGGTGGCGGAGCACGCCTACCTCGGTGTCGCGCTGACCGACGCCGTCGTCGCTGACGACGGTGCGCGACGTGCGGGCGCGCAGGTTGTCACGGTTGAACCGGGAAGCCCCGCCGCCGACGCCGGGCTGCAGCCCGGCGCCGTCATCACGGCGATCGACGGGCGGCCCGTGTCGGGCGCGGACTCACTGGTCGGCTTCGTCCGGCAGTACGCCAGTGGCAGCGAGGCCACCCTCACGGTGGCCGACGACGCGGGGCTGAGCGAGGTGACGGTCACGCTCGCCACCCGCGAGGACGTGCTGCCCTGAGCCGGCTACCGGACGACGACGACGAGGACGGTGCCGACCGCCGGTGCCGCAACCCCGAGGGTCGTGCCCAGGGCCATGGCAGACCGGCGACGACGGGTGGCGCTCCGGCGTGGGCGGCTCGCCGAGAGCCGCTGGTCGCGCGTGAAGTCCGCGAGCGTCGCCCCGACCATGCGAGCGGCAAAGCTGTCGAGCAGGTGCGGATCCATGAGACGTCCCTCCAGGCGAAATGGACATTCCTCACGGTAGGAGGCCAAGCGGACACCCTGTGTCCGCTGCTCCGAGGAAGATGGGGGACGTGGTCGACTCGTCCCGCCGGATGCTCGAGCTCCTCAGCCTGCTCCAGCTGAGGCGCGAGTGGTCGGGCGCGGAGCTCGCCGAGCGGCTCGGCGTCACCGACCGGACGCTGCGCCGGGATGTCGACAAGCTCCGTGAGCTGGACTACCCGGTGCACGCGGTCAAGGGCAGGGGTGGTGGCTACCGCCTCGGTGACGGTGGCCGTCTCCCGCCGCTCCAGTTCGCCAGCGACGAGGCCGTCGCCGCAGCGATCGCGCTCACCACGGCCGCGAGCAGCAACGTCCACGGAGTCGGCGAGGCGGCTCAGCGTGCCCTGGCAAAGCTGCAGCAGGTCCTCCCCTCACGGCTGCGTGCCGGGGTGGAACGGCTGGGAGCCAGCGTGGTGAACCTGCCTGGAGCCGCCGTCGTCGACCCGACGGTCCTGCTGACCGTCGCCGGTGCGTGCCAGGACCGGGTGCGGCTGCGCTTCGACTACGTCCGTGGTGACGGCACCGAGTCCCTGCGGGAGGTCGAGCCCTACGGGCTCGTCGCCTGGACGGGGCGGTGGTACCTCGTCGCCTGGGACCTCGACCGCTCCGACTGGCGGACCTTCCGCGTCGACCGGCTCCGTCCCAGGACCCCCCTCGGACGGCGCTTCACGCCCCGGGAGCTTCCCGCGGACAACGCCGGTACCTACCTGCAGCGCAGGGTGCGTGACCTGTGGGACGAGAAGGCGGTGATCCTCGTCCAGGAGCCCGCGGACAGCGAGCTCATGCGCCGCTGGGCCGTCGAGGGTGAGGTCCAGCCGGTCGACGAGACGAGTTCCCGGTTGCTCCTCGACGGTGACAGCGTGCAGTGGCTGGCGTCCGCGCTCGCCCAGCTCGAGGCCGACTTCGTCGTCGAGCACCCCCGGGAGCTGCGCGACTACCTGCGGGGAGTCACCGCCCGGCTGTCCCGGGCGGTCGCGGACCCGCCCACCGACCATGGCTGAGGCCGCGGCGCCGGGATGTGGCCGACTGGGCGGCGGGCGCGGTCAGGTGCCCTGCGGGTCCGCGGCGATCCAGGGGCCGGTGCCCTCCGAAAGGTCGAGGACACCCTCCTCCAGCCAGGTGTGCTCGCCGTCGAGGACCTCGCGGGCCAGCTGCTCGTCGCTCGCGTCGGTGTTCGTCCACAGCTCGCGGAAGAGCCGTGCCACGGTGAGCCGGGCCTGGTTGCAGTAGGCGTTCGCGAGCCGGGTGGCACCCGGCGCGGTGCCGTCCTCGTCCTGCATGCGTGCCCGCAGACAGACGGCCGTCATCGCGAAGAGCTCGGCACCGATGTCGACCACGCGCCCGAGGAAGCCCTGCTTGTGCTCGAGCCCGCCCTGCCACCGGGCCATGCCGTAGAACGTCGAACGGGCGAGCCTGCGTGAGGCACGCTCGACGAAACGCATGTGGCCGGCGAGCGTACCGAACTGCGCGAAGGAGCTCGGCACCATCCCGGCACCGGTGTAGAGGCTCGGCAGCCAGCCGGCGTAGAACTGAGCCGCCTGGACGGCGGCCCGGGCCTTGTCGGTGGTCGACGTGTCGGGGTCGATGATCGCGCCCGCGACGGACAGGTGGGCGTCGACGGCGTCGCGGGCGATGAGCAGGTGCATGATCTGGGACGAGCCCTCGAAGATCCGGTTGATGCGCAGGTCGCGGAGCACCTGCTCCACCGGCACGGCCCGCTCGCCGCGCGCACGCAGCGAGGCGGCCGTCTCGTAGCCGCGGCCGCCGCGGACCTGGACGAGCTCGTCGGCCACCTGCCACGCGCGCTCGGAGGTGAAGAGCTTGGCGATCGCTGCCTCGATCCGGACGTCGGTGTCCCCGGCGTCGGCCAGGTGGCCGGTCAGCTCGAGGACCGCCTCCTGGGCGTAGGTCGTCGTCGCCATGAACGCGATCTTGTGGGCGACGGCGGCGTGCCGGCCCACCGGTCGGCCCCACTGGACCCTCTCCCGGGCCCACTCCCGCCCGATCTTCAGCGACCACTTGCTCGCGCCGACGCACAGCGCCGGGATGGACAGTCGCCCGGTGGTGAGGGTGGCGAGCGCGATCTTCAGGCCGCGGCCCTCCGCGCCGAGCCGGTTCGCCGCCGGCACGCGCACGGAGGTGAACCGCGTGAGGCTGTTCTCCAGCCCGCGCAGCCCCATGAACGCGTTGCGCCGCTCGACGGTGATCCCGGGGGAGTCCGCCTCGACGACGAAGGCGGTGATCCCTCCCCGCCGCCCCTCGCTCTGCGGCACCCGGGCCAGCACGACGAGCAGCTCGGCGATCGTGCCGTTGGTGCCCCACAGCTTGGTGCCGTCGAGGAGGTAGTCGCCCTCCGGCGTCGGGGTCGCCGCCAGCTGCAGGCGGGCGGGGTCGGACCCCACGTCCGGCTCGGTGAGCAGGAAGGCGGAGACGGCGCCGGCCGCGCAGCGGGGCAGGAACTCCTGCTTCTGCTCCTCGGTGCCGAACATCTTGACCGGCTCGGGCACCCCGATCGACTGGTGCGCGGACAGCAGCGCGCCGAGGGACGGGTTGACCGTCCCGACAAGCATGAGCGCCCGGTTGTAGTACACCTGCCCCAGTCCGACGCCGCCGTACTCCTCGGGGATCTTCATCCCGAAGGCACCGACACGGGCCAGCCCGTCGAGGACCTCCTGCGGGATCTTCGCGTCCCGTTCGATCGCCTCGCCGTCGACCGTCTCGAGGAACGCGCGCAGCCGGGAGAGGAAGGCCTCCCCGCGCTGGACCGTGGCGTCATCCGCCCGCGGGTGGGGCTCGACGAGCTCGGGCCGGAACCGGCCGAGGTAGAGCTCCTTGGCAAAGCTCGGCCGGTGCCACTCGGTGTCCCGGGACTCCTCCGCGACCCGCCGTGCCTCTCGTTCGTCGACCTGTGCCGTTGTGGCCATGATCGCCTCCCGCGTCGTTGCCGGTACCCGCAGTATCGGGTACTCGGAGCCGAAGGGGAAGAGGTGACGGGCAGGGAGCCGACATCCGGCGACGACGGCGGGGGCGCGGGCTCGGGGATACCGTGCAGCAGTGACCTCACCGTCGGGTGCGCGGTTGCGTACCATGGCCGTCAGCCTCGTGCTCGCCGCCGCCGTCTCGACCCAGTTCGGCGCCGCCGTGGGAGCCCTCGTGTTCCCGCAGGCCGGCCCGATGGGTGTGGTCACGCTGCGGCTCGTCTTCGGTGCCGCGATCCTCCTCGCTCTCCTGCGCCCGCGGGTGCGCGGTCGGACAGCGTCCGACTGGCTGCTCGTCCTCGGGCTCGGGCTCTCGCTCGCGCTGATGAACACCATGCTCTACCACGCCATCGACCGGATCCCGCTGGGCATCGGTGTCACCTTCGAGGTGCTGGGCCCGCTCGTGCTCTACGTCGTCCTTGGTCGGCGGTCGTCGCACGTGGTGTGGGCGGTGCTCGCCCTCGCCGGTGTCTACCTGCTGGGCGGGGACCTCGGCGCCGACCTCGACCCGGTCGGGGTGGCCCTCGCCCTGGGCGCGGGTGCGGCCTGGGCCGGGTACATCCTCGTCGGATCCCGGGTGGCGCGTCGCTTCGACGGCGCGGACGGGCTCGCGCTCGCCCTTGCGGTCGGCGCCGTGCTCGCCCTGCCTCTCGGGGTCGCGACCGCCGGGACCGCGCTCGTCGAGCCGGGGGTGCTCGGTGTCGGTGCACTTGTCGCGGTGCTGTCCTCCGTCGTGCCCTACAGCCTGGAGATGGCCGCGCTGCGGCGGGTCACCGCGGGCAGCTTCGCGGTCCTCATGAGCCTGTACCCGCTCATCGCGGCCCTCGCCGGACGGCTGGTGCTCGGACAGGCACTGGGCGGGCTCGAGCTCGTCGGCATCCTGCTCGTCGCGGTCGCCACTGCGGGGGCGACCAGACACTCCGCCCCCGTGCCGGGGTGACCGACTGACGGGATCCTTCCTCGGGCGGGTGACGTTCGTCGGTGGTGACCGCTACCTTGTCCAGCACCCCCGTACTCGTGTGGCCGCGACGAAGCCGTCGCGGCCACCACCAGGAAATGAGTGTGTCGATGCGTCGATCGCTGACCGCAGCAGCCAGTGCCCTCGTCCTCGGAGCGACCGCGGTGCTGGGGGCAGTCCCAGCATCCGCGGACGGCGACCCACCGCCGGCCCTTCCCGCGCTCGACCCCGGCGCCAAGGTCAGCGACTCCCTGCGAGCGGCGGAGGGCAACGTCACCGCGTTCGTCCAGCTGGCCGCACCGTCCGCGCTCGACGTCGTCGAGTCCGGCGGGTCGCCCGCCGAGGCGGAGGAGGCTGTCGCGGAGGTCGAGCACCTCGCGCAGGACGTCGTCCCCGCCCAGGCCCGAGCGCGCAGCGCCCGCAGCGTCGCGCCCCAGCGGCTGTCGGTCACGAGCAACCTGCTTGCCGGCACGATCGTCACCGGCGACGCCGCTCAGGTGCGTGCGCTCGCCCAGTCCGACGACGTCGTGGGGGTCCACCTCGTCACGCTCAAGG
Organism: Georgenia sp. H159; assembly: GCF_035607575.1. Taxonomy (NCBI): domain Bacteria; kingdom Bacillati; phylum Actinomycetota; class Actinomycetes; order Allobogoriellales; family Allobogoriellaceae; genus Georgenia; species Georgenia sp. H159. The sequence continues at coordinate 75,598 of NZ_JAYDZY010000014.1, forward strand.
AGCCGAACAACAAGGGCACCGACGTCATGACGCGCGCCGCCGAGGTCTGGGAGTCCTACGGCCAGACCGGCGAGGGCATCCGGATGGGCATCATCGACACCGGCGTCGACTACACCCACGCGACCTTCGGCGGCCCGGGCACCGAGGAGGCCTACGCCGCCGCCTACGGCGAGGACGGCACCGGTCCGGTTCCCGAGGGCCTGTACGACCCGGCCAAGTTCCTGGGCGGCTGGGACTTCGCCGGCCCCACCTACGACGCCTCCGGCACCGTCCCGGGCTCGACGCTGGTGCCCCAGCCGGACCCCAACCCGATCGACGCGCACTACACCGCCGGGGGTGGGCACGGGACGCACGTCGCCGGTACCGCGGCCGGTTACGGCGTCACGCCCGACGGGGAGACCTTCCGCGGCGACTACGGCGAGCTGGAGGACATGAGCGACTGGGAGGTCGGCCCGGGCTCCGCGCCCGAGTCGGGCATCTACGCGCTCAAGGTCTTCGGCGACGTCGGTGGCTCCACCGGCGTGACGATCAACGCCCTGGAGTGGGCGGCCGACCCGAACGGCGACTTCGACTTCAACGACCGTCTCGACGTCATCAACCTCTCGCTCGGCGCGTCGACCGCCCCGGTCGACGACCCCGAGAACCTGTTCGTCAACCGCCTCGCGGACCTCGGCACCCTGTCGGTCATGTCCGCCGGGAACTCCGGGGACGCCACCGACGTCGGCGGCTCCCCGGGGAACTCCAGCGCCGCGCTCGCCGTCGCCAACTCGGTGGGCGACACGATGACGTTCGACGCCGTGGAGGTCGCCGCCGCGGCCGACGAGTCGCTGCTGGGCCAGCACGCCGCGCAGAACTCGATCAACTACACCGGCACGGAGGACGTCGAGGCCCCGGTGGTCTTCCTCGGCGAGCAGGTGGACGGCTGTGAGCCGCTCACCGACTACGCGGAGCAGATCGCCGGCAACGTCGTGTGGCTGTACTGGGACGACAACGACTCCAGCCGGAGGTGCGGCAGCACGGCCCGCTGGAACAACGCGACGGCGGCGGGTGCGGCCGGTGTGCTCATCGGCACCGAGAACCCGATCTTCACAGCCGGCATCGCGGGCAACGCCCAGACCCCCGGTGCGCAGCTCACCGCCCGGGTCACCGACCTGCTGCTGCCGGAGATCCAGGCCGGCACGCTGACCGTCCGGCTCGGCCCGTCCTACCTGGACATCTCCCTCACCCGGGACGAGACGCTCGGTGACACCCTCAACCCGGGCTCCTCCCGCGGCGCGCACGGGTCGCTCGGCGTCGTCAAGCCCGACGTCGCCGCGCCGGGTACCCGCATCTCCTCCGCCGCGTCCGGTGCGGGGACGGGAGCGCAGACCCTGACCGGCACGTCGATGGCCTCCCCGCACGTCGCGGGCATCGCCGCGCTCCTGCGGGCCGCCAACCCGAGCTGGACACCGGAGGAGATCAAGGCCGGCATCATGAACACGGCCACCCACCCGGTCTACTCCCAGCCCGGTCCCACCGGGCCGGTGTACGGACCGGAGCGGGTGGGCGCCGGCCGCGTCGACGCGCTGGCCGCCGTGAGCAACGGCGTCATCGCCTACGACTCCAGCGCCGAGCAGAACGTCACGGTGTCCTTCGGCGTCGTCGACGTCGGTGCCGAGACCGTCCAGCTGCGGCGCACCGTGACCGTGGAGAACATCGACAACCGCGGCCCGGTCCGCTTCACCACCGGGTTCGAGGCGGCCACGACGGCCGGCGGGGCCACGATCACGACGACACCCTCCTCGATCCTCGTCCCGCCCGGACGGAGCCAGACGGTCACGCTCACCCTCACCGTGGACCCGGAGACCCTCGAGCGGGAGATCGACCCGACCTCCAGCGCGGACTCCGGCGCCGGCGTCCCCCGCGAGTACCTCGCGGCCATCTCGGGCCGGCTGGTCCTGGCGCCCCGCGGGTCGCAGGGCCAGACGCTGCACGTCCCGGTCCACGCCGCCCCGCGCCTCGTGTCCGACCTCGACGCCGAGCCGGTCGTCTTCCCGGCGCCCGATGCGCTCGCCGCACCGCTGGAGATCAGCGGCCGGCACGTCGACTCGGGCGGGTGGACCTCCCTCGTCTCGGTGCTCGAGCTCATGGCGACCAGCCCGCAGCTCGAGCCCGCCGACCCCGGCGCGACCTCGCCCACCCAGGTGGCCGCCGGCGACGTTCGGTACGTGGGCGCGATGTCCACCGGTCCGCGTGTCGCCGCTGCCGGGTACAACCCGCTGCAGTACGGGTACGTCGGCATCGGCATCGCGATGCAGGGCCAGTGGCCGACGCTCGGGACGTCGGTGAACCCCGTCATCGACATCGACGTCACCGGCGACGGTGTCCCCGACCTGCAGACCGTGATCCAGAAGCTCAACGAGGAGACCGACGTCACCGTCGCGGCGACGTTCGACGCCAGGACGGGCGCGAGCATCTGGATCGGTGCGGTCAACGGGCTGTGGGGTGACACGGACAGCACCGTGTACGACAACAACGTGCTCGTCGCACCGATCCCGCTGGGGCTGTTCAACCCGGCGGTCGAGCCGACGTTCACCGTGTGGACGTACTCGGGCTACGCGCCCAGCGGGACCAACGTCATCGACGAGGTCGCGCCCTTCTCCTACGACCCCTTCACGCCGGACATGTGGACGAGCGGCGGTGGGGACGAGCTCCTCAGCGCGCTGTTCGTCCCGTCGACCACGGACATCACGGTGCACCGGTCGCCGGACGCCGGGCCGGAGGTCGGACCGCTGCTCGTGCTCCACTCGCACAACGCGGACGGGGACCGGGCGCAGGTCCGCGACGTCACCGTCGCGGACGTCGTGGCCACACCGACGACCACGACGCTCACGGTCGACGGCGAGCCGACGGTCGGCTCCGAGCTCACCCTGACCGCGACCGTCTCGCCCGCCGAGGCGACCGGCACGGTGACGTTCAGTGACGGCGACACGGAGCTGGCGACGGCACCGGTCGAGAACGGCAGCGCGGCCGCCGCCGTCGGTCTCGGCGCCGGGAGCCACTCGCTCACCGCGGCCTTCACGCCGGACTCGTCCCGGTGGGCGCCCTCGGTCTCCGAGCCCGTTGCCGTCGAGGTCGCCACGTCCGCGGCGACGGTGTCCCTGCACCTGTCGCGGGTCGTCGGGACCTACGGGGACGCGGCGACGGCGTCCGTGACCGTCGACGGTGCGAGCGCGGCGCCGTCGGGGGCGGTGGAGATCCACGAGGACGGCGAGGTCGTCGCCGCCGGCGAGCTCACCGTCGACGGGCTCCGCGGAACCGCCGAGATCGCCCTGCCGCGCGACCTCGCGGCGGGGGCGCACCACCTCACGGCGGTCTTCCCCGGCACGGACGCCGTCGTGGCCGCGACCAGCCGCAGCGCGACCTACGTCGTCCTCCCGGCGTTCTCCCGGGTGAACATCGACGCCGCGTCGAGCGTCCCGCGGGGGAGCTCCCCGGAGATCGGGGTCGAGGTCCTCGGCCGTGGCGGTGCGCCGCTGCCGACGGGCACGGTGACCGTCACCTCGGGCTTCCGTGTCGTCGACCGCGTGCAGCTCGACGAGGACGCCCGCGTCGAGGTGCAGCTGCCACCGGTCCGCTTCATCTCGATCGTCACCGCCACCTACAGCGGCGACACCGGGTACCTCCCCGGCATCGACGTCGCGACCGTGCGCGCTCGGTGACCTGAGCGCAGCCCGGGGACCACGGTCCCGCGGTTCCCTGGCCCCAGGGAGCCGCGCGGACCGTGGTCCCCTCCCGGCGCCGGGAGGGGAGCGGGCCCTCTCGTGGGACGCGCGGCCGGTGGTACAGCCAAACTGTGCCCGTTCCCCGTAACCTGGCGGCATGAGCGACGCCGGTCACGGTGACTTCGAGTTCGAGCGCAAGTTCTTCGTGCGCCGGCTGCCGGACGCCGCCCTCAGCGAGCCGTCGCCGGCTCTCATCGTGCAGAGCTACTTCCTCGCGGCGGACGGGTACGCGCTGCGCATCCGGCTGCAGGGCCCGGCACCGGCCGGCTCCCTCCCGACCTGGGGTGACGAGCGCGAGCTCCTCGAGGCAGCCGCCGACACGTTCAGCTTCTGCGCGTTGACGGCGAAGGGCCCCTACGTCGGGGGCACCCGCTACGAGGCGGAACGCGAGCTCGACGTCACCGCCGGACTGGCGATGGTCAGGCTCGGTGGCGACCTCGTCGCCAAGCTCCGCTACTCGCTGTGGCTCGGCACCGACGGCTGGGTCATCGACTCCTTCCTCGGCCGCAACCACCCGCTGGTGGTCGCCGAGTGCGAGCGAGGCGGGCCCGTCACCGACCTCACCATCCCCGACTTCTGCGTCAGTGAGGTCAGCGACGACCCCCGCTTCGCGAACGACGCGCTCGCGACCAGTCCCTACGGCCACTGGAGCGCCACGTACGAGCGGGAGCTCGACTCGCGCGGCCCGCGGTTCCTCACCGAGTTCGGGCAGAACCAGCTCGGCATGTCCACCTGAGGCCGGCCGTGACGGACACCGGCTCGCTCATGCTCGTGCGCCACGGCGAGAGCGCGGCGAACGCGCTCGGGCTGTTCACCGGGGTGCTGGACGTCGGACTCACTCCCCGCGGTGAGCAGGGCAGCCACGACGCCGCCGCCCGGCTGGGGGCGAGCGGCTGGCGACCCGACCTCATCGTCTCCTCCGAGCTCGTCCGGTCCTGGCACACGGCGGACATCATCGCCGCCCGGGTCGGTGGGCGGGAGGTGCGGCACTGGCGGTTGAACGAGCGCAGCTACGGCGCCCTCACGGGCTACCGCAAGCGGGACGTCGCCGAGCGCTACGGCCAGGACCTCTTCCTCCACTGGCGGCGCTCGTTCGACGGTCGCCCCGACCCGCTGCCCGCGGCGACCGTCGCCCTGTGGCGTTCCCTCGCGCCCTTCGACCGGCTCCCGCCGGAGGCGGTCGCGGCGACCGAGTCGCTCGCCGACGTCGTCGACCGGGTCCGTCCGCTGTGGGAGGGCGAGCTGCGGGCGGAGCTGCTCAGCGGCTCCCAGGTGCTCGTCGTCGCCCACGGGAACTCCCTGCGGGCCCTGTGCGGCCTCGTCGACGGGCTCACCGCGGACGAGCTGCGCGACCTCAACCTCCCCAACGCACGTCCGCTGCTCTACGAGCTGGACCCCGAGCTGCGGCCCCTGGTCCGCGGCGGGCGCTACCTCGACCCCCGCGTGGCGGCCGAGGAGGCCGCCGAGATCGCGGCCCAGGGCGGCACCTGAGGCCGAGCACCCCTCCGACTCCTCGCTACCGCCGGGTCCCTCATCCGGCCAGGCGGATCGTCCCTCCGCTCGACGTGCGAGGGTGCACCGGGAGGTTACGCTCGTCTCGGCGGGGTCCCGCAAGGTCGCGGCATCCGATGAGGGGGCACTCACATGAGAGTGGTCGTGGTAGGCATGGCCTACTCCGTGGTCACGCTGCCGGTGGACGGCTTCCCGGTGGAGTACCGGCCGGTGCGCGACGCGGCGATCTCGACGTCGGTTGCGGGCTCGGGGTTCACGGCTGCGCGCACCTTCGCCGCGCTCGGCGACGAGGTGTACCTCGCGGCACCGCTCGGGGAGGACGCCGAGGCGGCAGCGGTCGACGCCGCCGCGTACGGCTACGGGATCAACTCCGCGATGTCGCCCCGGTCACTGGCGCGTTCCCCGCGTGCCGTCGTCCTGGAGGACGCGTGCGGGCACCGGCAGATCAGCCGTGACCTCGGGGATGCCCGGACCGCGCACGTCGAGCTGGACCTCGGCGCGCTGGCGACGTCGGACCTGCTCGTCGTCGACGGCGTCCTCCCGACGTCGGCCCTCATCACCGGGGCGCGGGCCACCGGGGTGCCGGTCACGGCTGCGCTCGGGTCGATGCGGTCGCCACCCGGACTCGAGCAGCAGCCCTACCTCAGGGCCGACCTCGTCGTCATGGGGCACTGCCCCACCGTCGACGAGGAGGTGCTGCTCCGCACGTGGCGGCAGCGCTCGACGGCGCGGCTCGTCGTCGTGACCCTGGGTGAGCGTGGGGCGATCGGTATGGGGCTGAGCGAGGAGCTGATCCGTGTGCCGGCCCGCGACCTCGGACCCGGGCGCCGGCCGGCGGGCCTGGGTGCCACGTACGCCGCGACGCTCGCCCACTACGTCTTCGCGCGCGGGTGCGAGACCCGCGCCGCCATGGAGTACGCCGCGACCGCCGCCGCCTGGAGGATCACCCACCCCGACGGGCCCGACGGGCTGGGGGAGGACGTCCTGGAGGCGGCGACGGCGCGGCCGGACGGGGTGGCTCAGGCGCCGTAGCCGGCGTCGGAGCAGGCGCTCTGGAACTCGGCCTGGGCGTCCTCGGAGCCGGAGACGTCGATCTGGCTGAGGTCGGGGAACGCCGGCTCCTCGCCCTCGGGCACCTCCTGGGAGCGTGCCTCGTTGACCGCGGCGACGGCCTCGGTGAAGGGCGCGTTGACGTCCTCGAGGAGGCCGGCCAGCTCGCTCGGGGCGTCCTCGCCGAGCTCGCGGATGCGCTGCTCGAGTGCGTTGACCTCCGTGTAGGGCGCACCGTCCTCGACCTCGCCACCGGTGAGGGCGGTCCGGGCGTCGTCGGCCCGGTCCGCCAGCGGCGTGCCCGTGCCCTCGTAGAAGCCCTCGCAGGTGACCTGCTCGGCGCTCTGCTCAGTGGTCTCGGTCGGCGCGGCGGTGGACCCGTCGTCGGGCGTGCTGGAGCTGCAGCCCGCAAGGGTGAGCAGCAGGACCGCGGGAAGGATGAGTCGACGTGTCATGTCTTGACGTTAAACCCGCACGGCGGCTACCGGCACCGTGATATGTCGGGTGGTCAACGACGGCGAGACCCGCGGAATACCGGTGATTTCTGGGATTCGGCCCCGCTCGTCGGCCGGCGGACATGGTGCGAGAGGTTCCTCACAGGCGGTCCTCACGCAGCCGCCGGACCACGATGACGACGAAGCCCGCGACGGCGCCGAGCGCGGCGACGCCGATGGCCACCCGCAGCCACAGGGGCAGCGCGGCGAGCCCGGACGCCTCCTCGCCCGGCTCGGCGGTGACCTCCGGCCCGGGTTCCGCGGTGGGGGCCGCCGCCGTGGTGGCCGTCTCGGCCGCGGCCTCGGTCACGACCGGTTCCGGGCTCCCGGCGACGGTGAAGGGGATAGTGCCCTCGATGGGGTGACCGTCGCTGGACGCGATCCGCCAGCGCACCTCCAGCTCGCCGGCCGGGAGCGGTGTGCCGAGCTCCAGCACGACGTCGGTGCCGTCGACGGTGCCCTCTCCCTGCGCCACGGTGGCTCCCGACGCGTCGACGACGGTGATGGCCGAGCCGACCGTCAGGGGGGCGTCGCTGAAGCTGAGCACGATGGACCCGGGTGCCTCGTCGAGCACCGCCCCCGCGGCCGGGTCCGACCCGACCAGGACGTCGTGCGCCTGGGCGACCGCTCCCGCGGAGACGACGCCGAGGAGGGTGAGCAGCGCGACGAGTGCGCTCCGGAGACGGACGGGCGCAGGCAGGATGGTCATACCGCCATCGTAGGTGGGCCGGAGGTGCCGGCCGGAGGCGGCTCGGTACCCCTCAGGCCCAGACGGCCCCGGCGACGGTGAAGCCGAGCCAGGCCGCGGCGAGGCCGGCGGCGAGACTGAGCAGGACGTTGAGCACCGCGTACGCCCGGGACCCGTCGCGGTCGAGGCGGACGGTCTCGTAGCCGAAGGTGCTGTAGGTCGTCAGCGCCCCGCAGAAGCCGACCCCCGCCGCGGCGAGGACGGTGGGTGACACGTCCCCGGCCGCGGCGCCGCCGGCGAGGACGCCGAACAGCAGGGAACCGCCGACGTTCACTGCCAGGGTTCCCCACGGGAGGACGCCGCCGTGGCGGGACTGGATCGCCCGGTCGGTGTAGTAGCGCAGCGGTGCGCCGACGGCCGCACCCAGGGCGACGAGCAGGACGGTCATGCCGGGTCGTCCCCCGCGTCACCGAAGTGGCGCACCACCTCGACGTCGTCGAGGACGGCGATGCCCTCGGTGACGAGCCCGTCGAGCTGGGGCAGGAACCCGCGGATCCTGTCCTCCTCGTCGATGATGACGATGCTCAGCGGCAGGTCCTCGCTCAGGCTGAGGATCCGGCTCGTGTGGATCGTGTGGAACCGGCCGAAGCCCTCGAGGCCGCGAAAGACCGACGCCCCGGCGAGCCCGGCGTCGCGTGCTCTGCGCACGATCTCGGCGTAGACCGGGCGGTGCTGCCACTGGTCCGACTCACCCACCAGCACCGTCAGTCGCAGCACCCTCTGACCTTGTTTCATCGTCGACCGTCCTTCCTGGTGCGGCGGGCCCGGGAGGCCCAGCGTGTCGTGGCCATGCCGACCTCGACCGCGACGAGGGCCGCGGCAAGGGTGCCGAAGGTGTAGACGAGGGCGGTGCCCGCCGATCCGGACTCCACGAGCCGGACCGCGTCGACGCTGTAGGTGGAGAACGTGGTGAAGCCGCCGAGGACTCCGACGCCGACGAACGGGCGGGCGAGCCGGTGCGGTCGTCCCTCGGTGACCAGCACCATGAGCCCGCCGATCGCCAGGCACCCGGCCACGTTGGTCCAGAAGGTCGCCCACGGGAACGAGCCGTCCCCGGCCGGCAGTGCGACGGACAACCCGTAGCGGGCAACGGCACCGAGCGCGCCGCCCGCGGCGATGACGAGCGGGACGTCCACGGAGAACGGGCGGGCGGGCCGGTCGTCCTGGCGCAAGGGGCGTCCCTCCACGCTCATCGGGCGTCGACGAGCCGGGCGACCTGAAAGCCGCCGGTCTCCAGCACGAGCTCGTAGTCGGCTCCCGGGTGCTTGTCCTCCGCCCAGCCGGCGACGTCAGCGGGTGGGTTGCCGCCCCACGCGCCGCCCTCACGGTCGAGGACGTAGTAGTCCGCGACCGGGTTGCTCGGGGTGCCGGACCACAGCGCCGTCGTCGTCGGAACCAGACGGGCGAGCAGGGAGATGTCACTGGCGACGACGGCGCCCTCGGGGATCGTGTCGAGGACCTCGCGGGCGGCCTCCGCGCGGGGGGACGGGCGCCAGGTCTCGGCGTCGAGGAGGCGGAGCACGGGGAGGTCCGGGGCGGTGAGGACGACGGCGAGGCCGGCCGCGGCGAGCGCACCGGCGGTGCGGCGGCGGTGCCGGCGCCGGCCGTCGGGCGCGGGGAGAGGCTCACCGGTGGGCGCCGCGTCCAGCGACGCGGCGCGGGACCCGGGTCGCGGTCCGAGGGCGTCGAGGAGTGCTGCGACGGCGAGGGGCATGAGCACGGCGTCGTAGTGCCACACCCACGACCAGTAGAACGACACCTCACCGAGGAACCGCCAGCCGAGGGTGGGCAGGGCTGCCAGCAGGAGCGGGGAGCGGACCCCGACGATCCCCGCCATCGCGACGAGGAGCAGGACGGTGACGACCTTCTCGCCCGGGCCCAGGGCACCCGCCAGTGCCGAGAGTGGGTCCCCCAGGACGTCCCCGACGGACAGGTTGTCGGTGTAGTCGTACTGACCGCGCGGGTTGAGCGCGGGGAGGATTAGCGCCGTCGTGAGGACGAACCACGCAGCTCCCCACGCCGCCAGGCCCAGCCCCGGCCGGGTGGCGCCCCGGTGCCAGACGACCAGGCCGAGGATCGCGACCATGAGGCCGAGGTCCTCCTTGACCAGGACGAGCGGCGCCAGCCACAGCACGCCCGCCCGCCAGCGGCGCTCGAGCAGCGCGCACAACCCGAAGGTGAGGAGCGGCAGGGCGAAGGCGATCTCGTGGAACTGGCTGCGCACCGCACCCTGGATGCCGTGCGACAGCACGTACACGAGGCCCACCCCGACGCCGGGCCACCGACCCAGCCACCGCACCGCGAGCGCGGTGAGCGGCCACGCGGACACCGCCACGAGCAGCGCCTGGACGACGAGCAGCGTGAGGCCGGAGGGGAACATTGCGTAGAGGGGACCGAGGAGCACGAGGACCGGGTGGAAGTGGTCGCCGAGGAGGTTGAAGCCGTTGCCCTTGATCGGGACGATCGGGGCGCCCGGGCCGGCGTAGGCCTTGGCGAGCTGGGTGAAGATCGCCAGGTCCCACGACGGCGCCTCCAGCCGCCGCCACTGGAGCACGGAGACGACGACGTAGACCGCCCCTGCGACCACGGCGACCCCCCACGCCTCCGGCTGCCGCAACCGGTGCGCGGCCCGCCGCGCGAGGCCGGCTGCGGCCGTCACACCGCTCCCTTGCGCTGGAGGAAGCGCAGGGCCGCCCAGCCGAAGGGCACCCGGATCCAGAAGGTGAGGACCCGGAAGACGAGCGCGGTGGAGAACGCGACACCGGCGGGGATGCCCGCGACCGTCAGGCCACCGGTGAGGGCGGCCTCCACGGGGCCGATCCCGCCGGGCGACGGCACGGCGGCACCGACGGTGTTGGACGTGAGGTAGGTGATCGCCAGCGTCGTCACGGGCAGCGAGTACCCGAAGGCCGCGAGCGCGGCGCCGAAGGCCGCCACGTACCCGAGGGTCATGATGACGTTGCCCCCCAGGCCCATGAGCAGCCGGCTCGGGCTGCCGACCACCCACAGCACCCGGGGCCACACCTGCCGCAGCGTGGGCCCGACCCTGTGCCAGACCCAGGCGCGTGCCGGCGGGACGACGAGCAGCGTCACGATGACGAGGACGGCGACGATCGCCAGGGCGTTGACGGCCCCGGACGGGACGGACAGCGTCCCCGCGCTCCCGGTGACCAGGGCCATGACGACGAGCAGAAGCACGGTCGTGACGAACTGGGAGACCTGGACGAGGGCGACCGTCGCCACCGCGAGCGGGGTCGCGATGCGCTGGCGGGTGAGGAAACGCAGGTTGAGGGCCGCCGGCCCCACGCCGGCCGGTGCGACGAGCGCGACGATGCCGGCCGCGACCTGCACCAGGGTGGTGCGCCACAGCCCGATCCGTTCCGGGGAGAAGGCCACCAGACCCATGGCGCTGCCGAGGAAGGTGGCCATCCCGAAGCCGAAGGTGGCGACGAGCCACCACGGGTTGGCACTGCGGGCGGCGGCGACGACCTGCTCGAAGTTCAGGGACCCGAGCAGCAGCCAGACCGCGACGACGGCGATCGTCACCATGACGACGGTGCGCATGCTGAACCGCGCGAGACGGATCGGCTCGAGGTCGGCGTCCGGGTGCTGGTCGACGAGCCGCTCGCGCAGCGCGTTGAGCAGCTCGCGCGGCTTGTCCACCTCGGAGCGGGTGTGCGGCGTGAGGATCACCGGCTGCAGCAGCGGCGCGATCGACGCGAGCTGCTCGTCCCCGAGGCACCGCCCGGCGCTCGCCAGCGCCCTGTCCGCCCCGACCTTCGTCGCGGTGATCGCGAGCATCTGTGCGAGGTCGAGCCGCCGGGAGAACTCCGAGGAGGCGATCTCCCCGTTCTCCCAGTCGAGGAGGAAGACGGTGCCGTCGCTGGTGACGAGGACGGCGTTGGCGGTGAGGTCGAGGTGCGCGATACCGGCGTCGTGGGCCGTCCTCAGCTCTCCCCAGATGCGGTCGAGCAGCTCGTCGCTCACCTCGTCCGCGGGGATGTCGGAGAGGCGCCGCGCCCCCGCGATGTGGGCGGTGACCATGATGACGGAGTCCCGCGCCTCGGCCATCCCTACGAGCGGCGGGGTGCGGACACCGGCCCGTTCCGTGGCGTAGGCGAGGAGGGCTGCCCGGTCGGCGGCCTCCCGCAGGGAGCCGGCACGACGACGGCGCAGCCCTCGCACCCGGAGGCGGTGCCACAGGGAGGAGAGGTAGCCGACCACCTGCCGGTCGCCGTCGAGCATCGTGACGTACCAGCGTGCGCCCTCCGCGTCCCACACCGAGTACACCCGGTGGGCGCTCACCGGGTCGAGGGCCACCCCGGCCGGCCCGGCCGACGCGGCCAGGACCGCATGCGGGTCGGTGAGCACGTCCGGGACGATGCTGTCGGTGGTGCGTGAGGACCCGGGCCAGGACGGGTCACCCTCGAGCGCGGCGCGCCGCCTGTCGGGGAGCCGGACCGTGTACCCGATCGGGGCCGAGGTCGTCACGGTCCATGCCCGGACGTCCCCACCGTCCGGGGGGTCCAGCCGCACGACGCGGACGGGGTCGAGCCCGGAGCGGCGCAGTCCCTGGACGAGGACGGTGCCCTCGGCACGCTCGTTGAACACGCCGACGACGTAGCGCCCGGCCAGGCCGACGACCCGCCCGATGAGCACCGTGATGACCGCCCCGGGGAGCGTGAGCCCGCCCCGGATGACGGTGAGGACGAGCACCACCCACAGCAGGTTCCACGACCAGCGCACGGTCGGCCGCTGGTCCCTGGGGCCCACCGTCGTCAGCAGTGCCGCGAGGGCGGCGACGAGGGGGTTCATCGCGATGACGCTGTCGCCCTCGGTGGTGATCGTCAGGCCCACCGACAGGGCGCTCGGGCCGTAGGAGTCGAGCAGCCAGACCGCCGCGGTCGTCAGGCCCCAGGCGACCACCGCCGCCGCGAGCGCCTCGAGCACCGAGCGCCACCGCCGCCGCAGCACCTGCATGACGACGACGAACAGCGGGAGGAAGAACGTGACGACGCCCTCGAGCACGGTGACGGGCAGGAGCAGGATCTGGCGCAGCACGAGCGCGGCGGCGGACTGGACGTCCTCGGTGACCCCGATCGCGGTGGCGTGGGCGTACACCGCGAGCAGGAGGACGACGGCGATCCCGAGCACGGACAGGATGAGCTCGAGCAGGTCCCTGGGCCGGCGCACCCGGGCAGCCGGCAGGTCGACGAGCAGGACCTTGCGGGCCCGGGTGGTGGACGCGGGCGCGCTGGGGTCGGCGGCCCGATCGGTCATGCGCCCGAGTGTAGGGGCTGCGCCCCGCGTAGCCCCGCAGCCACCCGGCGAGCCCACGGCCGCCCGGCACGCCGCTCGGCTCAGGTGACGCCGAGGGACGCGAGGATCGAGGCGGGCAGCAGCGCGTAGCCGACGAAGGCGACGACGTCGAGGAGCGTGTGGGCGACGACGAGGGGCATGGTCCGCCGTCGTCGTCGGTAGTACTCGGCGAAGACAACGCCCATCGCCACGTTCGCCAGCCCCGGCCCGATGCCCTGGTAGAGGTGGTAGGCGCCGCGGAGGAGGGCGCTGGCGGCGACGACGGCGGCGGGTCGCCAGCCCATCTCCTCGAGCCGCTCGACGAGGTACCCGGCGGCGACGACCTCCTCCAGGAGCGCGTTCTTCAACGCGGCGAGGACGAGCACCGGCACCGTCCACCAGTACTGGTCGAGGGTCGCGGCCTGGACCTCGACGGTGATGCCGAGCGCCCGGCCCAGCGCGTACAGGCCCAGGCCCGGCACCCCGATGAGCGCGGTGAGGCCGACGCCCACGGCCAGGTCCCGGCCGGGACGCGCGAGCGTGAGCCCGATGCGGCTGGTGGCCCGCCGCCCGGGCTCGCTGAGCAGGAGCAGGGCGAGCGCCACGGGCACGAGGGCGAACCCGACGCTGAGCAGCTGGTAGACGAGGTCGAGGTAGGGGCGGGGGGAGCGGGAGGGGTTGAGGGCGGTCGCCTGGTCGCGCAGCGGGGTCGCCGCGGTGAGCCGGGCGACGATGTTGACCAGGGCGTAGACGGCCGACTGGCCCAGCGACAGGCCGAGGACGATCCACACCTCGGCGCGTGCACGCCACGGGCGCACGGGTGCGTGCGGGGCCGGCTCCATGGTGCGGTTATAGCAGCGTCGCCCCGACGCCGAGAGCGGGGTTGTGTCGGCCGTGCAGAGGAGAGCGCACCCCCATACGACGCCGAGAGCGGAGTTGTTGCGAAACAACTCCGCTCTCGGCGTGAGGGGGGAGGGGTCTTATGTCCGTGCGGTCTTGCCATGCGGACGGCGTTTGTCGGTGCCCGAACGACGGAACCTACGATGAGCGGACCATCCAGAGCAGCCGAGAGACCTGGCTCGTCGACGCTGCAGCAACCCGCCCGTCGGGTGCTCCCGCCAGGACCGATGGAGGAGTCCCGTGATCAGCCTGAGTGACGTGCGCAAGGTCTACGGCACGCGCGGTGACCGCGAGGTCGTGGCGCTCGACGGGATCGACCTCCACGTCCCCCGCGGCCAGATCCACGGGATCGTCGGTGAGTCCGGCGCCGGGAAGTCCACCCTCATCCGCTGCCTCACCGCCCTCGAGCGCCCCACCTCCGGGACCGTCGCGATCGATGGCGTCGCCCTCTCCGGGCTCGGGGAGCGGGCGCTGCGGCGGCAGCGGCTGCGGATCGGGATGGTGTTCCAGCACGTCAACCTCCTCGAGGCCCGGACGGCGGCGGCCAACGTCGCCTACCCGCTGCGGGTGGCCCGAGTACCCAGGCCCCGGCGGGCCGAGCGGGTCGCCGAGCTGCTCGAGCTCGTCGGCCTGTCCGACCGGGCGGACTCCTACCCCTCCCAGCTCTCCGGCGGGCAGAAGCAACGGGTGGGCATCGCCCGCGCGCTCGCCGCCGAGCCGGCCGTCCTCCTGTGCGACGAGCCGACCTCGGCGCTGGACTCGGACACCACCCGGCAGATCCTGCGCCTCATCCACGACGTGCGCGACAGGCTCGGCATCACCGTCCTCATCATCACCCACGAGATGTCGGTCGTGCGTGAGGTGTGCGACGCCGTGACGCTCCTCGACCGCGGGCGCGTCGTCCAGAGCGGGCCGATCGACGAGGTCACGAGCGAGCACGGCTCACGCCTGGCGCGCTCGCTCGTGCCACTGCCCCCCGCGCCGGCGGCCCCCGGACGGACCACGCTGGAGATTGCCTTCGCGGGTGGGACCGGCCGGGTGCTGGCCGCGGTCGCCGCACTCGGTGAGGACGTCGACGTGCCCGCCGGGACGATCGAGACCCTCGTCGGGACACGGGTCGGGCGGATGCGGCTCACCGTGCCCGTCGGCTCCGCCGCCGACGCAGGACGGTCCCTGCGCGCCGCGGGTATCCACGTCGAGGAGGTGGCGCAGTGAGCTGGGTCGAGGACGCCCTGACCAACCGGGTCATCACCGAGCAGCTCCCCTCGGCCACCCTCGAGACCGTCTGGATGACCGGGCTGTCCTCGCTGTTCACCGTGCTGCTCGGGCTGCCGCTCGGGCTGGCTCTCGTGGCGACGAGCCCGGGAGGTCTGCGACCGGCGCGCGCCGTCAACGCGGCGCTCTCCGTCGTCGTCAACGTCGGCAGGTCCTTCCCCTTCATCATCCTCATGATCGCGATCCTGCCGCTGACCCGGCTGCTCACCGGGACCACCTACGGCTGGCGCTCGGCCGTGGTGCCGCTGACGCTCGCGGCGATCCCGTTCTTCGCCCGCCTGGTGGAGACGGCCGTGCGCGACGTCAGCCCCGGGAAGGTGGAGGCGGCCCAGATGGTCGGGGCGTCCCGGCTGGGGATCGTCGGCGGGGTGCTCGTGCGCGAGGCGCTGCCTGCCCTCCTCGGAGGCGTGACGGTCACCGTCATCACGCTCGTCGGCTACTCCGCGATGGCGGGCGCGCTCGGTGCCGGCGGCCTCGGCGCCCTGGCCGTCAACCACGGCTACAACCGCTTCCAGACCGACGTCATGGTGGTGACCGTCGTCGTCATCATCGTCCTCGTCCAGCTCCTTCAGATGCTCGGTGACCTGGCCGTCCGCCTCGTCGACCACCGCTGACCCCCAACGAGAGGAATCCCTCCATGCGCACCACCCGACCCTTCGCGGCCCGTGCCCGGGTCGCCGCCGTCATCGGCGCCTCCGCCCTCCTGCTCGCCGCCTGCGGCGACGCCGGCAGCTCCGGCTCCGGAGGCGAGGAGGACACTGCCGGCACCCAGGACACCGCCGCCGACGGCGAGCCGCAGACCATCGTCGTCGGCGCGAGCCCCACCCCCCACGCCGAGATCCTCGAGTTCGTCCAGGAGAACCTCGCCGAGGACGCCGGCTTCACCCTCGAGATCGTCGAGTACACCGACTATGTCCAGCCCAACGTCCAGCTGGCCGAGGGCGAGCTCGACGCGAACTTCTTCCAGCACCTGCCCTACTACGAGGCCGAGGTCGCCGAGAAGGGCTACGACTTCGCGCACTTCGAGGGGGTGCACATCGAGCCCTACGGTGTGTACTCCGACAGCGTCGAGTCCCTCGACGAGCTGCCCGACGGCGCCCAGGTGGGTGTGCCGAACGACCCGTCGAACCAGGCGCGCGCCCTCGAGCTGCTCGCCGACGAGGGCCTGTTCACCCTCGCCGACGTCGCGGACCCCACCATCTTCGACGTGGCCGACAACCCGAAGGACGTCGAGCTCGTCGAGCTCGAGGCGGCCCAGCTGGTCCGCAGCCTGCAGGACTTCGACGCGGCCGTCATCAACGGCAACTACGCCCTCGAGGCGGACCTCAACCCCGCCGAGGACGCCATCGTCACCGAGTCGGGGGAGGGCAACCCCTACGCGAACCTGCTGGCCGTGCGCGCCGAGGACGTCGAGGACCCGGCGATCCTCGCCCTCGACGAGGCGCTCCACTCCGAGGACGTCCGCTCCTTCGTCGAGGAGCGCTGGCCCGACGCGGAGATCATCCCAGCCTTCTAACGCGCGCCCCCACCCCCCTTTCCTGACGCCGAGAGCGGAGTTGTTGCGAAACAACTCCGCTCTCGGCATGCAGGGGGAGGGGGTTATGTTGCGCGGCGGAGGCGCAGCGAGTTGGCGACGACGATGACGGAGCTGGCGGCCATCGCGGCGCCGGCGATCATCGGGTTGAGCAGACCGAGCGCGGCCAGCGGGATCGCGGCGACGTTGTAGGCGAAGGCCCAGAACAGGTTCTGCTTGATCACCCGCAGCGTCGCGCGGGAGACCGAGATCGACGTCGGGGCGGCCCGCAGGTCACCGGTCACCAGCGTGATGTCGCTCGCCTCGATCGCGACGTCGGTGCCCGTGCCCATCGCCAGGCCCAGACCCTGCTGACCCGCCTGGGCGAGCGCCGCGGCGTCGTTGACGCCGTCCCCGACCATCGCGACGACGCGTCCCTCGCCCTGGAGGCGAGCGACGACGTCGAGCTTGTCCTCGGGCAGCACCTCGGCGATGACGTCCTCGGCCGGGATGCCGACCTCGCGGGCGACCGCCTCGGCTGTCCGGCGGTTGTCGCCGGTGAGCAGCATCGGGCGCACCCCGAGGTCCCGCAGCCGGGCGACCGCCTCCGCAGAGGTGGCCTTGACGGTGTCGCGTACGGCGAGCACACCGCGTGCGGTGCCGTCCCAGGCGACGACGACGGCGGTCGCCCCCGTCTCCTCCGCCCCCCGGTGGTCGCGGGCGGTCGCGTCGTCGACGCCGACACCCTGCTCGGCGAGCCACGCCGGCCGGCCGACGAGGACGTCGCGGCCCCCGACCCGGCCCCGGACGCCGCGGCCGGCGTGGTTGGCGAAGTCGGTGACCTCCGGCAGGGTGCCGAGCTCGGCGGTGGCGCCGGCGGCGACGGCCTGCGCGATCGGGTGCTCGCTGGCCGACTCGACGGCGCCGGCGAGGCGCAGGACCTCGGTGCGGTCACCGGAGGTGAGGACGTCGGCGAGCTCCATGCGACCCTCGGTCACCGTGCCCGTCTTGTCGAGCACCATGGTGTCGATGCGGCGGGTGGACTCGAGGATCTCCGGGCCCTTGATGACGATGCCGAGCTGGGACGCCCGCCCCGAGCCGACGAGCAGGGCCGTCGGCGTGGCGAGCCCCAGGGCGCACGGGCAGGCGATGATGAGCACCGCGACGGCCGCGGTGAAGGCTGCCTGGACGTTGGCACCGGAGAGGAGCCACACGGCCAGCGTGGTCAGGGCGATGACGATGACGATCGGGACGAAGACCGCGGAGATGCGGTCCGCGAGCCGCTGGACCGGGGCCTTCCCGGTCTGGGCGCGGGTGACGAGCCGCCCGATCTGCGCGAGCGTCGTCTCCTCGCCCACGCGCGTGGCGCGGACGACGAGGCGGCCCGAGGAGTTGACCGTGGCGCCGGTGACCGGGTCACCGACACCGACGTCGACCGGCACCGGCTCGCCGGTGAGCATCGAGGTGTCGACGGCGGAGGCACCCTCGACGACGACGCCGTCGGTGGCCACCTTCTCCCCGGGTCGCACGACGAAGAGGTCGCCGGCGGCGAGCTGCGCGACGGGCACCCGCTCCTCGGTGCGCCCGCCCGCGGCGTCGACGCGGAGCCGCGCGACGTCCTTGGCGCCGAGGGACAGCAGGGAGCGCAGCGCGTCCCCGGCCCGACGGCGTGAGCGGGACTCCGCGTAGCGGCCGGCGAGGAGGAAGGTCGTCACGACCGCGGCGACCTCGAAGTAGAGCTCGGGCATGCCGACCTCGCCCAGGGCACCCTCGGCGGGGAAGAGCGCGGGGGTCATCCGCAGCCCGATCTCGCCGGTGCCACCCAGCAGCAGGGCCCACAGCGACCACAGGGTCGCAGCGGTCACGCCGAGGGACACGAGGGTGTCCATCGTCGAGGCGCCGTGCCGGGCCGCCTTGACGGCGGACCGGTGGAAGGGCCAGGCGCCCCAGGTGACGACGGGCAGCGCGAGGACCGCGACGACCCACTGCCAGCCCGCGAACTGCAGCGCCGGGATCATCGACAGCGCGACCACCGGCGCGGTGAGCGTGGCGGACACGCGCAGCCGGCGCAGCAGGTCGGTCTGTCGCTGCTCCGCGGGGGCGGAGGTGTCCTCACCGGCGTCGTGGCCGTGGGCCGCGAGCGTGTGCTCCTCACCGTCCGGGGCGGCGTCGTCGGCGGTGCGACGGCGCGTGACCGACCCGGAGTAGCCCGCCCGCTCGACGGCGGCCAGGAGGTCCTGGTCGCCGACGGGCTCCGCGAGGGTGACGTGGGCGCTCTCGGTGGCGAGGTTGACCGTCGCACTGACGCCGGGGACGGCGTTGAGCCGCTTCTCCACCCGACCGACGCAGGACGCGCAGGTCATCCCCTCGACGGCGAGGTCGACCTCACCGTAGGGCTCGTCGCTCGGGCCGCCGTGCCGGCGGGTGACCGTGGCGTCATAGCCGGCGCGGGAGACGGCACCCAGCAGGTCCTGGTCGGACACCTCCTGCTCGAGGGTGACGTGAGCGCTCTCGGTGGCGAGGTTGACCGTCGCACTGACGCCGGGCACGGCGTTGAGCCGCTTCTCCACCCGCGTGACGCAGGAGGCGCAGGTCATCCCCTCGACGGCGAGGTCGACCTCACCGAACGGTGTGCTGGTGCTGGTGCTGGTGGGGGATGACAAGACGACCTCCAGGTGGGTGTCGGGTGGCTCAGTTGTCGGCGTGGACGGCGGTGACCGTGTAGCCCGCCTCGTCGACCGCGGCACGCAGGGCGTCCTCGTCGAGGACGGCGTCGGAGACGACGGTGACCTCGGAGGTCTCGCCGTTGCGGAGGATGACGCTGACCTTCGTCACGTCCTTGACCTCCTCCAGCTCGCGGGTCACGGCGGACACGCAGTGCCCACAGGTCATGCCCTCGACCTCGAGGACGGTGGTGCGGTCGATGGGCGAGGGGTCGGTGCTCATGGGGTTCTCCTTGGGTTGGGACCGGCCGCGGGCGCGGCTCGGGTCAGGATCGGACGAGGCGCGCGATCGCGTCGCTCGCCTCGCGGACCTTCTCGGCGCCCTCCTCGGTGGAGGAACGGGCGGCGTCGACGACGCAGTGGCCGAGGTGGTCCTCGACCAGTCCGATGCCGACGGCCTGGAGCGCCTTGGTGACGGCCGAGATCTGGGTGAGGACGTCGATGCAGTAGACGTCCTCGTCGACCATCCGGGCGATGCCCCGGACCTGGCCCTCGATCCGCCGCAGGCGGCGGGCGTAGTCGTCCTTGGTACCGCTGTAGCCGGCCATGGTGTGCTCCCTTCCGTCAGTCGTAACGATATACCCCCTAGGGGTATGCCGTCACGTGACGGTCGTCACGGGAGCAGGTCGGACCCGTACTTGAGGATGATGGCGACGACGACGGCGCCCAGCCAGCCGAGCACAATGACGCCGTCCCACCCGGCCCGGATGAACCCGAGCGCCCGCTCGTGCGCCCTCGCCGGGAGGTAGAGGTTGTTCTCCCGCAGGTTGTAGTGCAGGAGTGTGGCGAAGACGAGCGTCGTGGAGAGCGTGACGAGCAGGCACCACGGGCACAGCGCACCGATGACGAACATCGACTGGAAGAACAGCCAGTACGCGAACACGAACCCGAGCGTGTAGACCACCTGCGCGGCGAACATGAACCAGCGCGGGAAGCGGACCCCGCCGAGGCCGGCGACGGCGATCGTGATGACCACCGGTTCGGCGACCAGCCCGAGGAAGGCGTTGGGGAAGCCGAACAGGCTCGCCTGCCACGCCACGCCGACGGTCCCGCAGCTCAGCGTGGAGCTGATGTTGCACGACAGCTGCGCGCCGGGGTCGGCGGCCAGCTCGATGGCGTCGGTCGCCAGCACGAAGGAGGCGAAGAGGCTGATGCAGGCGGACAGCAGCATGGTGCCGAAGATCCAGCCGTCGGTGTGGCGGATGCGGCGCAGGTCCAGGCGGGACCGAGGCTCGGTGGTGGTCACCCCGTCATCCTCCGGGCGATCCGGACGAATCGCCGCGGACCAAGGTCCCACGTCTCCTGATGGTGGCGGAGGTTTTCAGCCGACGTCGTCGAGGTGGTCGACGAGCGCCGCGGCCAGGCCGGTGTAGGTCGCGGGGGTGAGGGCGAGGAGCCGCTGCGCGACGTCGTCGGGCAGGCCGAGCCCCGCGATGAGGCCGCGCATGCCCTCCGCGTCCACCTCCCGGCCACGGGTCAGCTCTTTGAGCCGCTCGTAGGGGTCGGCCATGCCCTCGGCACCCGCGACGGACGCGGCTCGCATCGCGGACTGGACGGCCTCGCCGAGGACCTCCCAGGAGGAGTCGAGGTCACGCTCCATCGCGGCGGTGTCGACGTCGAGGCCGGCGAGGCCGCGCCGGACGTTGTCGACGGCGAGCAGCGAGTGCCCGAGGGCGACGCCGATGTTCCGCTGCGTCGTCGAGTCGGTGAGGTCGCGCTGGAGACGGGAGGTGACGAGCGTGGCGCCGAGCGTGTCGAGCAGCGCGGAGGAGATCTCGAGGTTCGCCTCGGCGTTCTCGAAGCGGATGGGGTTGACCTTGTGGGGCATCGTCGAGGAGCCCGTCGAGCCCTGCGCCGCCAGCCGCTGGCGGAAGTAGCCGAGCGAGATGTAGGTCCAGATGTCGGTGCACAGGTTGTGCAGCACCCGGTTGAACCGGGCGATGTCCGCGTAGAGCTCCGCCTGCCAGTCGTGCGGCTCGATCTGGGTCGTCAACGGGTTCCAGGTGAGCCCGAGGGCCTCGACGAAGGACCGGGAGACGGCCTGCCAGTCGGTCCCCGGGACGGACACGACGTGGGCGCCGTAGGTGCCCGTCGCGCCGTTGATCTTGCCCATGAACTCGGCGGCCGAGACGCGGCGCAGCTGGCGGCGGAGCCGGGCGGCGAGCACCGCCATCTCCTTGCCGAGGGTCGTCGGCGTCGCCGTCTGCCCGTGGGTGCGGGAGAGCATCGGCAGCTCGGCGGTCTCCCGGGCGAGCGCGGCGAGGTCCCCCGCCAGCCCGATGGCGGCGGGCAACCAGACCTGCCGGACGGCGTCGCGGATGGTCACGGCGTAGGACAGGTTGTTGACGTCCTCGCTCGTGCAGAAGATGTGGACGATCTCCCCGACCGCGGGCAGCGGGCTGTCCGGGCCGACGGCCGCTGCGGCCGCGGCCAGGCGCCGCTTGAGGAAGTACTCGACCGCCTTGACGTCGTGCCGCGTCTCGCGCTCGATCTCCGCGAGCTCGGCGATCTCGTCCGCGCCGAAGGAGTCGACGACGTCGCGCAGGTAGGCGACGTCCGCGTCGCTGAGCATCGGGGCGCCCGGGAGGGCGCCGATCGTCGTGAGGTGGACGAGCCAGGAGACCTCGACGTCGAGGCGTGCCCGGTTGAGCGCCGCCTCGGACAGGTGGTCCGCGAGCGGGGCGACGACGCCGCGGTAGCGGCCGTCGAGCGGACCGATCGCGACGGGCGGCTCGAGATCCGCGAGGGAGACGCGGTGCCGCCCGGGGGCTGCTGCGGTGCTTCCCGGGAGACTCGCGGACGACGTGCTGCTCTGGTACTCGCTCATGGCGTCCAGTCTTTCAGAGCCGGCCCGCTCGCCTCACCCTCGTCTCGCCGCGGGTGCGGCGGCGCCGGCGCCCGCTCAGGCCGAGGCGCGCAGCCGCTCCTTGAGGTGGGCGACGACGCCCTCGCAGGCCGGCAGGACCTCCTCGTAGGTGGTGACGAAGTCCGCGTCCTCACCGAAGTAGGGGTCGTCGACCTCGAGCTCGCCGGCCTCGACGGCGGACTCGTCGAAGCCGCGCAGGAGGTGGACCTTGGCCGCGTCCTCCGGCGTCGGGGCGATCCTGCGCAGCTCACGCTCGTGGCCGCGGTCCAGGGCGAGCACGAGGTCGACGGCGGCGAAGCTGCGGGAGGTGAACTGCTCGGCCCGGTGGCTCTCACCGTCCAGGCCGAACCGGCGCAGCGTGCTGACCGCGCGCGGGTCCGCCGGACCGCCGACGTGCCAGTCGCCCGTGCCGGCGGACACGACCTGCACCCTGTCCTGCAGACCCTCACGCTCGAGCAGGTCGCGCAGGATCACCTCGCCCATGGGGGAGCGGCAGATGTTCCCGGTGCAGACGAACGAGACGGTGAAGGGGGGCATGACCGCATTCTCACCCGCCGCCCGGGCGAAGGCCACCGACGGGTCCGCGGCCGGCAGCTGCGATGCGCAACAGCTCGGCGCCGCGTCGGTGCGGTCCCCAGCGCCCGCGCCCGCCCCGGAAGGGCGTCGGCGGCCCTGCATAGCGTCGGGCCAGGTGGACGGAGGAGGAGGAGATGGCATCGAGCTGCACGCCGGGCGTCGCCGGGTGGGGCGGGGCGGGCGACGGGTGCGTCGCCGTCGATGACGCGCTGCGTCTGGTCGGGGTCGTCGAGGACGCCCTGCGCGGCGCCCTGCCCGAGCAGTGGCAGTCCGCGGCCGCTGACGAGTGCACCGCGCGCCTCGGGGAGCTGCTGCTCCACGCCGCCCGGTTGGAGGACCTCGTGCGGACGGCGCGGCTGCGTGCCACGGAGCTCTCGGCAGCGGTCGAGGCGGCGCGGGGCGGGCCGTGACCGCCCTCCTGCACAGCGACGACGCGGACGGCGCCCCGGTCGGGCCCGACGTGCGTCACCGGACCGCGGTCCACGTCCGTGGTGGTGTCGGCGCGACGAGGGTCGACCCCGATGAGCTGCGGGGCATCGAGTCCCGCCTCGAGGAGGTCGTCGTGGAGGTGTCCCACCTCGAGGCGGCTCTCATGTCCGGCGCGAGAGGTTTCGCGCTGGACGCCGCCGCGGCGCCGGCCCTGGCCGCGGCGGCCGACGACGCCGTCGACACCGCCGTCCACGACCGGTGGGGATCCCAGCGACTGGGTGAGGAGGCCTTCGGGCTGCTCATGTCCGTGCGGTACGCCCGGCTGCTCTACCAGGAGGCCGAGCTCGCGGTCCACGCCCGGACGCCAGCACCCTCGTGGCTCCAGCACCTGCTGGTGCTCCTCTCGCCCGGCCAGTCCACCGTCGACGCGGTGCGGTCGGTCGGCGCGCGGCTCACACTCGTGGGGCGCCTGCCGGGCACCGAGCCGAGCACCGGGGCGGGGTACGCGCTCGACGGCATCGGCGAGATCCTCAACCTCGTCCACGGCGATGACGACCTGCCACCGGACGGCATCGCGCTGGACGGGGCGGTCCGGGAGCTGGGGGACCGCGGCCAGTACGTCGTCCCGTGGTTCCTCGTCCCCCGGCCCTTCACCTACGACGGCCGCACGATCGACCCCGACCACGTCACCGCAGCCCAGCGACTCGCCATCCCGCTCTCCGTCGCCGTCCACGCCCTCACCGGCCGACGGCCGGGCAGCGCGACCGACCTCCGGCTCACCGTGGCCGCGCCGCGCGAGGTGCCGCCCGCCCCGGACCTGCCCGCGGTCGTCGACAGCCTCCGCGCCGTCCACCAGGACCACGGCGCCACGCCCGGCACCCTGGAGGTCCGGCGGACCGAGCACCCGGACGGGACGCGCAGCTGGACGGTCCTGCTGCCGAGCACCCAGGCGATGGTGCCGGGGGGCCCCAACCCGGTGGACAACCTTACCAACCTGGAGACCTTCGGCGGTCTGGTGAGCGACGTCGAGATCGGGGCGGCACGGGCGATGGAGCTGGCCGGGATCCCTCCGGACGAACCGGTCGCCGTCGTCGGCTTCAGCCAGGGCGGCATCGTCGCCATGCGGCTCGCGGCGGACCCGCTGGTGCGCAGGCGCTACGCCATCTCGACCGTGGTGACCGCCGGCTCGCCCGTGGGCCACCTGCCCACCCCGGCGGACACCGAGGTGCTGCACCTGGAGCACCTCGAGGACCCCTTCGTCGGGCTCGACGGGACCTCCAACCCGGAGGAGGCGGCCCGCACCACGGTGAGCAGGTCACTGGCCACCGGAACCACCGGGGAGCTCCGCTTCGAGGTCCCGCCGGGGGAGTCGCACTCGATCAGCGAGTACGCGCGGACCGCCGAGATCGCGCTGGCGGCGCACGAGGTGTCGGTGGCCCACACGTCCGAGCGGCTGGCGGCCATCACGGGTGGTCCCGGCGCGACGGTGACGGCGCGGGCCTTCACGCTCGAGCGGGCCGGGCCGTGAGCGCTCAGTCGCGGTCGGGCGAGAGGATCGCGTTGAGCACCCAGCTGATCACCGAGATGATGACCGCCGCCAGCAGCGCCCACCAGAACCCGTCGACGTACAGCCCCCACTCGGTGAAGCTGGTGAGCCAGCTCGTGAGCATGAGCATGAGGGCGTTGATCACCAGGCTGAACAGCCCGAGCGTGAGGATGGTCAGCGGCAGCGCGAAGAGGTGGACGATCGGCTTCACGACGAGGTTGACCAGGGTGAAGACCAGGCCGACGACCGCGACCACGACGACCTGCTCCCACCCCTCCCGCTCGGTGAGCGAGATCCCGGTGAGGAACAGCGAGGTGACCCAGATGGCGACCGAGCTGACGAGGAGGCGCACGAGGAACCGCATGGCCAGATCGTGCCATGCCGAGGACCCCGCGTGGAGTGCGATCATGGCGCCATGGCTCCTGCGTTCCGATTCCGCGCGGACATCGACTCCCTCCCGGCCTACGTCCCCGGTCAGCGCCCGCCGGCCGGCCACTCGACGTACAAGCTGTCCTCGAACGAGAACCCCTTCCCGCCGTCCGCCGCCGTGCTCGCCGCGGTCGCCGATGCTGCCGCCGACCTCAACCGGTACCCGGACATGTACGCCACCGAGCTGGTCGCCGCGATCGCCGCCCACCTCGGCACGGAGCCCGACCGCGTCGCCGTGGGCAACGGCTCGGTCGCCGTCCTGGAGACCGTGCTCAAGGCCGCCTGCCGTCCCGGGGACGAGGTCGTGCACGCCTGGCGCTCCTTCGAGGCGTACCCGATCGCGATCCAGGTGGCCGGAGCCACCGGAGTCCGCGTGCCGGTCCGGGAGGACGGGAGCCACGACCTCGTCGCCATGGCGGACGCGATCACCGACCGCACCCGCGTCGTCCTCGTGTGCAGCCCCAACAACCCGACCGGGACGGTCGTGCACGACGACGAGATGTGGGCGTTCCTCGCCCGCGTGCCCCGCGGTGTGCTCGTCGTCATGGACGAGGCCTACGTGGAGTTCGTCCGCGACGACGACGCAGCGGACGGGCTCGCACTGGCGGCCGAGTTCAAGAACGTGCTCGTCCTGCGGACGTTCTCCAAGGCCTACGGGCTCGCGGGCCTGCGGGTCGGGTACGCGGTGGCACGCCCCCGGCTGATCCGGGGTCTGCGCTCGGCGTCGACCCCGTTCGGCGTCAATGCCCTGGCACAGGCCGCGGCGCTCACCGTCCTGCGCGAGGCGAAGGACGTGGCCGTCCGCTGCGAGCGGATCATCGCCGAGCGCACGCGCGTGCTCGCGGCGCTGCGTGAGACGGGCTGGACGGTCCCGGAGGCGCAGGGCAACTTCTACTGGCTGGAGGTCGGTCGGCACGCGGTGTCCTTCGCCCGCGAGGCTGCCGCCAGCGGTGCCGTGGTGCGAGCATTCGACGGGGAGGGGGTGCGCGTGAGCGTGGGGGAGATCGAGGGGAACGACTCGGTGCTCCGTCTCGCCGCGCAGTGGCAGCGGATGAGGGTGTCCTGAGCCACGAGCGGTGCCCCGCAGTGGGCCGTGCGCTGCACCTCCCCCCGACGACAGCACTGCGCCCCTCCGCTGGTCGGAAGGGCGCAGTGGGCGTCGTACGCGGGGGACTCAGGCGTCCACGGCCACCGGCTGCGGCTCGGTGGTGCGCTCGAGGCGACGGCCGATAAGCCCGTCGACGCTGAACCGTCCGCCGCCGAGCACGACGAGCAGGAGCAGACCGGCGAGCAGGGCGAGGACGAGCTCGTAGCCGTTGTTCTCGACGAACAGGCCGTTCGGGGCGTGGACGATGAAGAACGCACCCAGGAGGCTGACCATGTTGAGGGCGGCCATGAGTGGGGTGAGGAGCCCGAGGATGAGGGCGGCGCCCCCGACGAGCTCGACGACGGTGACGAACACCGCGGCCGCTTCGGCGGCCGGGACGCCCATGTCGCCGAAGAAGGCGGCCGTGCCGGCGAGGGTGAACTCGGTGAGCTTCTGCCATCCGTGCACGAAGAGGATGAGGCCGATGGCGACACGGGAGATGAGGAGCGCGGCGTCGAGGACGGTGGTGGACGCGGAGCCGGGGTGGAGCAGGAGTCGCATGGGAGTGGAACTGTCCTATCGCTTGGTCGTGGGGTCGGTCAGCTCGCCGATCCAGTCGGCGAGCTCGGCGACGGTGTCGTCGCTGAGGGTGTGGCCGCCGGGGTCTCGACGGCCGTGGACGGTGGCACCGGAGTCGCCGTGGAGGTAGGTCCACGTCCGGCTGAGCAGCTCGGCGGGGATAACGGTGTCCGTGTCGCCGTGGGCGACGAACACCGGCGTCCCGGCGAGCCGGTTCGCCGTCACCGGCACGCCGGCGTCGAACGGCAGCGTGCCGTGGAGGATCGCGGCACCGGCGAACCTGGCCGGGTCGCTGAGCAGCAGGCCGCCGGCGAAGGCGGCACCCCCGCTGAAGCCGACGAGGACGACCGGGCGGCGCCCGGGCGCGACGTCGTCGAGCCAGGCGTGGAACCAGGCCATCGTCTCGGCCAGGGAGTCGGCGACCGGGCGTCCGACGCCGCGGTTGGCGAACCAGGCGTAGCCGCCCCCCTCGGCGATCGGTGCGCGGACCGCCGCGTAGGTGGGTGCGAACGGCAGGTCGTCCGCGATCCCGATGATGCCGCGCTCGTCGGCGCCGCGGCCGTGCAGCAGCACGACCAGCGGACGGTCCGCCTCGTCAGCGCCCTGCCAGGCAACGACCGGATGCCCGGTCATCGTCCTGGTCCCGGACGGGCCGGCTCGGACTCGGGCACTATGCGGCCGGCCGTCCGCACGCCGGACCAGCGGGTCAGCTCGGCGGCGAGGTCGAGGCGCTCGACGGGGGCGGCGTTCTCGAAGGCGCCCCAGTGCTCTCGCGGGAGCATCCACATGATCTCGAACTCGTTGCCGTCGGGGTCTGCGCCGTAGATGCTCTTCGTGGCGCCGTGGCTGGACTCACCGGTGTACGCCCCGGCGTCACGCAGCGCCGTCCGCGCCGCAGCGAGCTCGTCGATGGTGTCGAGCTGCCAGGCCAGGTGGTAGAGCCCGATGCCGCCCCGGCCCTGGGACGCCGCGGCCGAGTCGACCTGGAACAGGCCGAGGTCGTGGTGGTTGCCGGAGCGGGGCAGCCGCAGGAACGCGGCATTGGCGCGGGGCTCCCGGGCGGCCACCTGCATGCCGAACACGCCGGTGTAGAACCGTTCGGCGCGCTGGAGGTCCGCGACGAACAGGACGGCGTGGTTCAGCCGGACGGGTGAGAACGGCATCGGTACTCTCCTCTGCTCAGTTCTGGACGGCGAAGCCGCCGGTCCAGGAGATCTTCTCGCCGGCGGCGAGGGTCATCTGCAGGAAGCCGACGGCCTCCAGCTCGCGCGCCCGCCGCAGCGAGCCGGCGTCGACGGTGCGCAGGCCGCCGGCAATGATGACCTCGGTCAGCCGGGCCTTGGCGTCCGCGTCGTCACCTGCGACGAGCACGGTGGTCGGCTGACCACCGACGCTGCCAGACGCCAGGGTGGCGGCGAAGTTGGTGTTGAACGCCTTAATGACCTGCGAGCTCGGCAGCGCGGCGGTGAGCTCCGCGGTGGCTGAGGAGTCCGTCGGCACGACGAGCCCGTCGAACGTCTCCATGTTCACCGGGTTGGTGATGTCGACGACGACCTTGCCGGCCAGCTGGTCCGCGCGCTGCGCCAGGACCTCCCTGAGCGCCGGGTAGTAGACCGCGAGAACGACAATCTCCCCCGAGACGGGCTGGTCGACGTCCTTGCTGCCGAGCAGCTGGACGGTGTTGCCGCCCTTCTCGACGAGGCCCGCGATGGCCTGGCCCATGTTGCCCTTGCCGAGGATGGTGACGTGTGCCATGAGTGCCTCCTGGTGACTGTGTCGACAAGCCCGATTGGTTGTCGCTACAAGTGACGCTAGCAGGCTTTGGTTGTCGCAACAACCTTTGTGGCAGACTGATCCCATGGACACGGAGTGGCTGACGAGGGACGAGCTGGCGGCGTGGGTGCGGCTGGTCGCGCTCGTCGAGCTGCTGCCCGGCGTGCTCAACGCGCAGCTGCGCCAGGACGCGGAGCTGACGCACTTCGAGTACTACGTCCTCGCGATGCTCTCCGAGGCGGAGGGCAGCACGCTTCGGATGACAGAGCTGGCCGCGTTGACGAACGCGACGCTGGCGCGACTCTCCCACGTCGTGCGCCGTCTGCAGGAGCGCGGGCTGGTGGAGCGGTTCCCGTGCCCGGAGGACGGCCGAGCGACGAACGCCCGACTGACCGACGTCGGCCGCCGCACGGTCGAGGAGGCCGCCCCCGGGCACGTCGCCCATGTGCGCCGGTACGTCATCGACGCGCTGACGCCGGAGCAGGTGGGTCAGCTCACCGCGATCGGCGACGCGGTCCTGGCACGACTCGACCCCGCGGGCGCGATGCGGCCCATGGTCCAGCGGTATGACGGCACCGCTGATGAGCGTGCAATGCCCTAGACGGTATGGCGTGACCGGCTCGTCGTGAGGCGGTTGCGGGCCGGGGCCTCGCTCACGAGATTCGTGGGTT
>NZ_JAYDZY010000015.1:0-77531 GCF_035607575.1 Georgenia sp. H159
CGCCGCATAGATCCCCGCCGTATACCCCGCCGGACCCGACCCCACGACCACCACCTCGTGCACGAGACCCGCATCGCTCTGCTCGGTCGTGGACGAGAGGCTGCTCAGCTCGATCATCGCGCTCAGGCCTTCGCGGGGATGAGCTCGGCCAGCAGCGTCTCGACGCGGCCGCGGATGTCGTCCCGCACGCGGCGGACCATCTCGATGCCCTGACCGGCCGGGTCGTCGAGCTTCCAGTCCTCGTAGCGCACGCCGGGGAAGAACGGGCAGGCGTCGCCGCAGCCCATGGTGATGACGACGTCGGAGGACTGGACGGCCTCCGGGGTGAGGATCTTGGGCCGGTTGGCGGAGATGTCGATGCCGACCTCGCGCATGGCCTCGACGGCGACGGGATTGATGTGCTCGCCCGGCGCGGAGCCGGCGGAGCGGACCTCGACCTGCCCTCCGGACAGCGCAGTGAGGTAGCCGGCTGCCATCTGGGAACGGCCGGCGTTGTGGACGCAGACGAACATGACACTGGGACGGTCGGACATGGATGTCTCCTTCAGCGGATGGGGGTCAGTCGGGGGGCGAGCGCCCGGACGCGGCGGGCCAGGTCGTCCAGGGCGTCGTCGAAGGCCGCGGCGTCACCCGCGGGGACGGGGTCGGGCACGGACCAGTGGATGTCGATGGGCGTGGCGAGCTCCTCGTGGGCGCGGTCGCAGACGCTGATGACGAGGTCTCCGTCGCCGAGCACGTCGCTCACGTGCTGCGGCGCAACCCGCGGCAGGTCGAGGCGGTGCCGGCGAGCGACGTCGAGCGCCACGGGATGGATGGCGTCGGCGGGGTGGGTGCCTGCCGAGGTGGCCGGCACCGCGCTCGCGCAGCGCCACAGCGCGGCGGCCAGGTGGGAACGGGCGGAGTTGCGGGTGCAGACGAACACGACCCGCGCCACCTCGCGCTGGTCGCGCGGGGTCAGCCCGTCGAGGGCGCCGGGGACGAGCTGGACGTAGTTGCGGCGACGGTCGGCCTCCGACCGCTTGCGCCCGACGATGCCCTCACGCTCGAGCACGCCGAGGTGGTGGGCGACGAGGTTCGACGGCGCACCGAGGATCTCCGCGAGCTCGGACGGGGAGGCGTCGCCGAGGGCGAGCACGTCGACCATCCGCAGCCGGGCCGGGTCGGCCAGGGCGGCGTGCCGTCGCACCCGCGCCTCGACGTCGCTCCAGTCAATGTTCATTGAGTCAATGATGATTGAGCGACCGTACCCCTGTCAACGTCTCATGCACCGAGGACCGTGAGCCAGCCCGCGAGCGCCAGCAGTGTCACGGCGAGGACCGGGACCGTGAGGACGATGCCGACCTTGAAGTACGTGCCCCACCCGATGTGCATGCCCTTGCGGTCCAGCACCGAGAGCCAGAGCAGGGTGGCGAGGGAACCGATGGGGGTGATCTTCGGGCCCAGGTCGGCACCGATGACGGCGGCATAGGCCATCATCTGCTCGGTGAGCCCACTCGTCCCCGCCGCCTCGATCCCCAGCGCGGCGATGAGGGTGGTCGGCATGTTGTTCATCACCGAGGACATCACGGCCACGAGGAAGCCGGTACCGGTCGCGGTCGCCAGGCCGCCGTGCTCAGCGATGCCGCCGAGCAGCACGCCCAGATGGTCGGTCAGACCCTCGTTCCGCAGGCCGTAGACGACGAGGTACATCCCCAGGCTGAACAGCACGACCTGCCACGGCGCGGATCTGACAACCGACCACACGGCGATCGTCGGCTCGGCCGTGGCGACGGTTCCCGCTGCGGGCGTGGCACCGGCGCCCCGTGCGGGTGCACTGCCGGGCGCCGGTCGGCCGGCACCGTTGACCGTCGCTGCCACCAGCTCGCCGTCCGCTGCGGCGGGTCGGACCTCGCCACCACGGCGCCCGAAGAGCACGCGTGGACGGCGGGCAGCGACGAGCGCCAGGACGACGGCACACAGGGAGGCCACCAGCGCGACCGGCACCCCGATCGCGTCGGCCGCGAAGTAGCCGACAAGCAGCACGACGAGGATGACGGCGCCCGCACGGAACGTCGTCGGGTCGGCCACCGCCTCGGCCGGCCTGCGCAACGCCGTCACGTCGTACCGGCCCGGGATGGACGTGCGGAAGAACAGCCGCAGCACCACCAGGCTCGCGACCAGGGACACCAGGGCGACCGGCACCATGACCAGCGCATATCGCGCGAACCCGATGCCGAAGAAGTCGGCGATCACGATGTTGACGAGGTTGGACACGACGAACGGCAGGCTGGTCGTGTCGGCGATGAAGCCGGTGGCGACGACCAGGCCGAAGGCCACCGCGGGTGTGAACCTCAGGGCCAGGATCATCTGGAAGACGATGGGGGTCATGACGAGGGCCGCGCCGTCGTTGGCGAACAGGGCCGCGACAGCCGCACCGAGGACGACGATGAGGTTGAACAGCGCGCTGCCACTCCCCCGCGCCCAGCGGGCCACGTGCAGGGCGGCCCACTCGAAGAAGCCGGCCTCGTCGAGGATCGAGCAGATGATGATGACCGCGACGAAGGTGAGCGTCGCGTTCCACACGATGTCCCAGACCACCGGGATGTCACTGACGTGCACCACCCCGGCGCCGAGCGCGACGGCCGCGCCGCCCAGTGCGCTCCAGCCGATCCCGAGTCCTCTCGGCTGCCAGATGACCAGGACGAGGGTGGCGAGGAAGATCCCGACCGCTAGCAGCACGTCGCGCCTCCGTCCCGGTAGCAGGCAGTCCCGCGTGGCCGCCCTCCGTGGGCCTCGGGTGGCGGGTCAAGTCGCGGTGTCACCGTCTCGTGTCCTTTCGTCGCGCTGCATGGCCGAGCCCTGTCCTCGCGCGGAGGACAGGGCTCGACCTCGTGGTGTCGTCAGAGGGCGGATCGTCCGTGGGCGAGGCCCGTGGGGATGCCGATGAGCTGGGGCTCGGGGGCGCCGCAGCAGCCACCGCCCGTCTCGGGGTTGAGGATCGCACTGCCGTCGGCGTCGATGACGGGCTCGGCGGTGGAGCACACACCGGTCTCCGGCAGCTCGAGCTGCACCGTGCTCGCGGCGGCCGCGTCGCCCGCGAGGTGGGCGGCGATCGAGCGCACCTGCTCGTACCCGGTGGCCAGCAGGAACGTCGGCGCCCGGCCGTAGGACTTCATCCCGGCGATGTAGAAGTCCTGCTCGGGGTGGGACAGCACGTCCGTCCCGTGGGCGGGGACCGTGCCACAGGAGTGCAGCTCGGGATCGATGAGCGGGGCGAGTCGGCTCGGCGCCTCCACGCCCGGGTCGAGGTCCAGCCGCAGCTCGCGCAGCATCGCCAGGTCCGGTCGGAACCCGGTCGCCCCGGCGACCGCGTCCACCGTGACCCGCCGCTCGCCGTCGGGAGTAGCAACGACCAGCTCGACACGGTCACCGGCCGGCTGCAGTGCCGTGACGGCGGAGGACAGCCAGAGCTCCACCTCGCCGGCCTCCACGGCCTGGCGCACCTCGGACCCGAGCATGCCGCGGGCGGGCAGCCCGTCGGCATCTCCGCCGCCGTAGGTCCGCGCGACGGAGGCGCCTCGCACGAGCCAGGTGACCCGGGTGGCGGGCTCGCTGCGGCGGAGCCGGACCAGGGACAGGAGCGTGTTGGCCGCCGAGTGTCCCGCACCGACGACGACGACGTGCTTGCCCGCCACCCGCTGCCGCTCCCGCCCGAGGACGTCGGGCAGGGGGCCGAGCAGGAACGGAGCGGCCTCGACCTCCCCCGGGGCGGGCAGACCGGCTGTGCCGAGCGGGTTGGTCTGCGTCCACGTCCCGGACGTGTCGACGACCGCGCGGGCGCCGTGGTCCACGGCCCGGCCCGCGACCACGGCGCGTACGAGGAAGGGGTGGTCGCCCCGGCCCCGGCTGTGGGTCTTGTCCAGACCCTCGCGACTCACCGCCACGACGCGCGCCCCGGTCACGATCCGACCCGCGAGCGCCCGCGTCTGTGCGAGCGGGGCCAGGTACTCCTCGACGAGCTCGCCGCCGGTCGGGAGGCGCTTGGGCGCGGGCTCGGTCCAGCCCTCCGCCGTCAGCAGCCGGCGCGCCGCGGCGTCGATGTTGTACCGCCACGGCGAGAACAGCCGGACGTGCGACCACTGCGAGACCGCCGCACCGACCTCCTCCCCGGCTTCGAGCACCAGCGGTTCGAGGCCGCGTTCCACCAGGTGGGCGGCGGCTGCCAGGCCCACCGGTCCGGCACCGATGACGACGACGGGCAGCGAGGATGTTGCCGTGGCTGAGGACATGGTGACCCCTCTCCGGAGACGCTGTCCGCGTCTCTCGCATTGATGGTTCTCGATGGGACGGGTGCAGCATGCCAGAACGTATCGACATACGTCAATCAATGGGCGATGATGGTGCCATGACGGCGACCCAGGACACCTCCACACCCGCGACCGCCTGCTGCTCCCCGCTCGTCCGCGAGCCGCTCGCCGCCGACGAGGCGCGCAGGCTGGCGGCGTCGTTCAAGGCCCTCGCCGACCCGGCGCGCCTGCGGCTGCTCTCCCTCATCGCCTCCCACCAGGGCGGGGAGGCGTGCGTCTGCGACCTCACCGAGCCGGTCGAGCTCTCCCAGCCCACCGTCTCCCACCACCTCAAGGTCCTCACCGACGCCGGCCTCCTCACCCGCGAGCAGCGCGGCAAGTGGGCCCACTACTCCGTCGTCCCGCAGGCCCTCGACGCGCTCGGCGACGTGCTCCGCACAGCACACCGCAGCGCCGGCTCCGGGACCTGCTGCTGACGCTCCACCACCCCGCCGCGGGTGTATCGACTGTCTAACTAGACAATCTGACTAGTTAGTGTCACCATCTACCCATGAGCGTGACACCCCAGCGCAGTGAGTGGCTCCGCGGAGTCCTCGAGCTGTGCGTCCTGCGTGCCCTGGCCGACGGGCCGACGTACGGGTACGCGATCGCCGCCGAGCTGGCCGAGTCCGGTTTCGGCGACATCAAGGGCGGCACGCTCTACCCGCTCCTGGGCCGGCTGGAGAAGAACGAGCTCGTCACCGTCGAGTGGCGCGCCGGAGACGGCGGTCCGGGCCGGAAGTACTTCGCTCTCACCGATGCGGGCCGGGCTGCCCTCGACCAGGGCACCGCCCAGTGGCACGCCTTCGCGGCCACCGTGGCGGCGCACCTGGCCGGGTCGGCTGCGGCCGCCCACTGACACTGACCCCACCCATGCTCCGCCTCACCGAGGCGGTCCCGTCCGAGGAGAAACCGTGACCACCACACCGAGCAACCGGTCCGCGTCGCACGAGGTCTGGCAGCGTCCGTTCGTCAAGGCGCACCAGGACTGGTGCGACGACTTCGTCCTCGAGCTGCGCCTGCGAGACGTTCCCGGTCCGGTGATCGGCGACCGTCTCGCGGAGGTGGAGGCCCACTGCGCCGACACCGGCGAGAGCCCGGCCGAGGCGTTCGGGGACCCGACGGACTACGCCATGCAGCTGGACGAGCAGAGCGAGCCGGACCTCGTCTCGGGCGTGTGGAAGGTCGTGGTCAACTCGGCGGCCCAGGTGCTGGCGCTGCTCGTCGGCACCACGGCCGCGGGCGCCTGGGCGCGGGGTGAGGAGCTGTCCTACAACGCCGTCCAGGTCGGTGCGATCGCCCTGCTCGTCGCCATCCTGCTGGCCATGCCCGCGCTGCTGCGCCCCATCGTGCAGCGGCCCTGGGCCGTCGGGCTCCCCGTCCTCGGGCTCGGGGCTGCGACGGGTGCGGGGACGGCCGTCGCCGGCCGGCTCGACCTGCCCGCCCTGCTGACCCTCGCTCCGGCGGCGGTGACGGTCGTCCTGTTCGTCGTCGTCGTGGCGTTGGCCGTGGCGGAGTTCCGGGAGCTGGCCCGCGACGCCGACAGCGACCTCGTCACCTCACCCCTGCCCGCGCCGCAGGCGCCGGCGACAGGCGACCGACGTCGGCTGGTCGCCCTCCTGCCGTCCGCCCTCATCCCCGTCGGCTACGTCGTGCTCTCCGCCGTCGCCTGGGTGCTCGCCTAGACCCCAGCGCCCGCAACAATCCCGCTCTCGGCGACAGGGGACTCACCCCCGTCGCCGAGAGCGGGGTTGTTGCAGCCCTCACCTCGACCAAGCCCGACTCCCCTCGCCGATAGCGGGATTGTTGCAGCCCTGACCTCGACCGAGGGACCGCAGGGGCGCGGCTACTGGTAGCTGATGAAGTGGGGGAAGGGCTCGACCTGGGCGGTCTGCTCGGGGGTGAGCATCGGCTGGTCCTCGTCGTAGAAGTTCTTCCAGCCCCACCACTGGACGTCCGGCCCGTGCGACAGGAGCGTGCGCCACGTGTCCTGCTTGGCTCCCTGCCCACCCTGGCCGTCGGCGTGGACGAGCACCGCGAGCTCGGACCGGGACAGGTCCACCTCCGGCACCGTCTGGATCATCCGCACCTGGAACTGGTGGAGCACGAGCAGCTTCTGAGGCAGGTTCCGCTCGCGGGTGAAGTCGGCGAGCCAGTGGACCACCTCGTTGACCTCGGCCGCGGTCACCGAGCCGATGCGCACCATGTGCCTCTCGTCGGGACCCAGGTTCCACTCCGGGTCCAGCGCCAGGCCGACGTGGGGCAGCTCGAGCAGCTCGGCATAGAGCTGTGCCTGCTCGAGGAAGGACGACCTGCCGGGCTGGAGGTCGAGCACGACGTACTGCCCCGCCTCCCCCGCCGCCTCGACGAGCTCGCGGAAGTCCTCGGCAGGCCACTCGTTGGAGTAGTTGCCGTCGCTCCCGGCGCTGGAGGAGGCCACCGTCACGATGACCTCCAGCGCCGGGACGACCGTGTCGTCGGTGAGGTCGACGTAGGGCTGCGCGTGCTCCGCGGCGCGGGCGATCGTCGCGTCCGTCCCCTGCTCACCGAGCACGCCCATCGTGCTGGTCACCGGACTGCCGTAGAGCGCGACGTAGCGCTTGCCCGGGAAGACGAGCTGGCCTCCCCCGGGCAGCTCGACCCCCGTGGCGGCGGTGGCGGCACGCCAGCCGAGGGTCTCGGCGTCCCCGAAACCGTCGCCCAGCCCGACGACGTGCTCCGCGCCCGCACCGCTCACCGCGGCGACGGTCTCGCTCGTCGCCCGCGGGTCGCCGCCGGGCACGATGAGGAGCTCGGCGCCGGCGGCACCGGCCGTCGCGGTGGCGAGCAGCTCCTGCGGCGCCCCGGTGGCCAGGGCCAGCGTCCCGGTCACCGGGTCGGGCAGCTCCGTCTCCGGCAGCTCGGCGGTCTCGTCGTCCGCGGTACGAGCGTCAGGACCGTCGGCGGCACCGCCGTCGGTGCCCGTTTCGGTTGGCTCCGGGTCCGCTGTGGCACCGCCGGCAGTCTCGGCGTCCTCCGCCCCGGCCGTCGCGCCGTCGGTCGCGGCGTCGTCCGACGGGGCCGTCGTGCCGTCGGTCGCGGCCTCGTCCGACGGTGCCGTGACGAGCGGTGTGAACGCCCCCCGCTCGAGCCCGACGACGGTGGCCACCTCCCGCCCCTCACCCACCTCGACTGCAGCATCGGCCGGGCGGTCGAGCATCTCGGCCAGGGCATCGTCGTCCTGCGGGGCGGGAACCACGACGACGTCCTCCGCGTCCGCCGTCGGCCCCGCGGTCCCGTCGGGCAGTGCGGCGTCTCCGACCGTGAGCACCCACCCCGCGCCGAGGCGAGCGAGCTCCTCGGCGAGCGCTGCGCCGTCGTCGTCGAGCAGGACGGGCGCACCGAGGGCGAGGGCGGCGCTGCTCGCCCGCAGGTGGGTGGTGGGGTCCGCGTCGTCGGCGAGCACGACGACGGGTGCCTCGGCGAAGAACGTCCGGCTGGCCTCGAGCGCGAGGGAGCCGTCGGCGCCGGTCAGGACGGTCGTCGGCTCCGCCGGTTGCTGGACGGCCCCGCGCTCGGGCGCCCCGACCGTGGGCGAGGGCGTCGCCTCACCGTCCCCGTCACCGTCGCTCCCGGTGCACGCGGCGAGCGCGAGGGACACCGCGCCGGCGAGCGCGACGACGCGCGTGTGACGACCGCTCACGTGAGGCCTCCAGGGATCGGGAACGCAGGGCCACGGACACACTACGTGCCATCCGCGGGGCAGGCCCGGCCGCCTAGAATCGAGCAGATGGCCAACTCCCTGACCGCGGACACGCTGGGGCTGAACGGCCCGCTCGGCGAGCGGGCCACGCTCCTGCAGATCTCCTCGGGTTTCTGCGCCCCGTGCCGCGCCGCGCGCGGGCTGCTCGCGCGCGTCGCCGAGACGACGGCGGGGGTCCGGCACGTGGACATCGACGTCGCCCACCACGCCGCGCTCGCCGAGCAGCTCATCATCAGGCAGACACCGACCGTCCTGCTGCTGGGGCCGGACGGGACGGTGCTCGCCCGCCACGAGGGCGTGCCGCGGCTGGCCGCGGTGCGCGAGCTGCTCGACCGGCTCGCGCCCACGGGGGCATAGCCACGCCGGCGTCGGCGACGAGGCCCCGTCGCCCGCACCCGTGGGCCTACTGCTCCACCACCTCCGGCCGGAGCCTGCGTCCGAGGACGGCACCGAGCCGCACCACGTCCTCCTCGAGCGCACCCCACGGCACCGGCCCGGCCTCGCCGAACCAGCTGAGGGTGATGTCGTCGCCGATGAGCCTCCACGTGCCGGAGACCACTCCCCCGACGACGACGAGGTTCGCCCCTCCGGTGACGAGCGCCCGGCGGGCGGGCGGGACGACGTGCGGGTCGGCCGTGCCGGGCCCGAGCACCCACTGGTCGTGGCCGGGCAGGAGACGCACGACGGCGTTCGCGTCCGTGGCGCGCAACGCGTCCAGGTCCTCGCTCAGGACGAACACGTCCTCGCCGTCGACGTCCACCTCGGTGAGCTCGTCGCCCAGTGCCGCGACCCAGGACCGGACCCGCCGGCGCCCCGCACCCAGACCGTCGGCGAGCCAGTAGCCGAGCCTGTCGACGGACGCCGGCCCGTACGCGTGGAGGTAGGCGCGGACGGCGCGCGGGCCGGCGTCGTCGACGTCAGGGATCCCTGCCCAGCGCGGGTTGTCCTCGAGACGGGCGAAGGTGGACCGTCCCTGCCGCGTCGGCCCGAAGGACATGACGCCCTGCCATGCGAGCGGCTTGAGCAGGGTGTCGTTCCCCTCGACGACGGGGGTGCGGAGCTGTTGGAACCGCGGGACGGCGGCGACGGTGTCGGCAAGCTGCCGGCGGGTGAGCGGACCGTCGGCGAGCGCCTCCCGGACGACGGCGCACAGGTCGGGCCAGTCGGACGGCGCGAGCCCGTAGTACTCCTGCCAACTCGGCAGCTCCCACATCCGGCTCGCCGCCCGCAGTGCGAGGTAGGTGCCGGCATCCTCGGGCGTCATGAGGTGGGTGGCACCGCGGAACGCGTAGGTCTTCAGCAGGCGGCCGTCGTTCAGGGCGTCCGTGACCTCACCGGGCGCCGAGCTCACGCGGCGCAGCCGCACGGCCAGCTCGGCCGCCTCGCTGCTGCGCGCGGGAAGCGCGCCGAGGCGCGCGACGACGCCCTCGACCGGCAGGTCGCCGACCGGCGCGAGCAGCTGCTGCTCCAGGCGCCAGGCCAGGGCGCGAGCCCAGGTGAGCGGCATGCCCGCAGGCTAGTCGAGGAGCCGCCGCAGCAGGCGGGCGAGCTCCTCGCGCTCGTGGGCGTCGAGGCGGTCGAAGAACTGCGTCGCGGCCTCTCCGCGCAGGTTGTCGGTGGCGGTGTGGACCTTGTGGCCCTCCTCGGTCGCGACGACGAGGACGGCGCGCCGGTCGGCCGGGTCAGGTCGGCGCACGACCAGCCCCCGGGCCTCGAGCGAGTCGACCACCTCGGTGGCCGAGCGCGGCGCGATGCGCAGCCGGCCGGCGATCTCGCTCAGGCGGGCGTGCTCCTGGGCGCACACGGTGCGCAGGGCGCGTGCCTGGTGCGGGGAGATGTCCCAGTCCTCGAGGGCTGCCCACCACCGGCGCCGCAGTGCGCGGCTGGCGTGCATGAGGGCCTCGCTGAGGTCACTGTCACTGTCGCGCATGACCTCAACCCTAGCGTCATCACCACATAGTGAGGTAACCTCGCTATCGTCCGCGACGCGACGGTCCGACCGGCCCAGCCGGCTCCGCGACCGGTCCGCGCCGGCACAGCACCCACGACGGCGCGATCCGCCGCCGTCCTGCAGAAAGCGAGGCGGTGCTCATGTCCAGCCCCTCCTTCCGTCCCCACGGCCCCACGCGGCGCGACCCCGCCGACACGGCCCAGCTCGAGTCCCACCCGGTGCGCCTGCGCCGCATCGCGGCCCTCTTCGCGCCCCACCGCCACAAGCTGCTCCTGGTCGTCGGGCTCATCGCGGCCAGCTCGGCCTTCGGCCTGGCCACCCCGTTCCTCACCCGCCACATCATCGACGTCGCACTCCCCCAGCAGGACCTGCGGCTGCTCGTCGTGCTGGTCGGCGCCATGCTCGCCGTCACGGTCCTCACCGCGACGCTCGGCGTCCTGCAGACGTGGATCTCCACCAAGGTGGGGCAGACCGTGATGCACCGGCTGCGCACCGACGTCTTCGTCCACCTCCAGAAGCAGCCGATGTCCTTCTTCACCCGCACCCGCGGCGGTGAGGTCCAGTCACGGCTCACCAACGACATCGGTGCGATGCAGTCGGTCGTCACCGGCACCGCCACGGCGATCACCGCGAACGTCACGACGGCGGTCGGCACGGTCATCGCCATGGTGGCGCTCAGCTGGCAGCTGTCGCTGCTCTCGCTCGTCGTCATCCCGCCGTCGATCTGGCTCACCCGCAAGGTCGCCACCATGCGCCGCGAGATGACCTCGCGCCGCCAGCGCGCCCTGGCCGCCCTGCACGGGCAGGTCGAGGAGTCGCTGTCGGTGAGCGGCGCGCTGCTGGCCAAGACGCTCGGCGCCGGGCCGATGCTCAGCCGCCGGTTCGCCGACTCCTCCGAGGAGCTCGTGGACCTCGAGCTGCGCTCCGAGCTCGCCGGCCGCTGGCGGATGGCCACGATGAGCGTCATTTTCTCCGCGATCCCGGCCCTCATCTACCTGGCCGCGGGCCTGCCCGGCTCCGGCACCATCAGCATCGGCACGCTCGTCGCATTCATCACCCTCCAGTCGGGCCTGTTCCGCCCGCTCATGGGGGTGCTCACCACCGGCGTGCAGGTCACCGCCTCGCTCGCGCTGTTCAGCCGGATCTTCGAGTACCTCGACCTGCCGGTCGACATCGCCGACCCCGCGCGTCCCGCCGCCCTGCCCGGCGGCAGCGACACCGGCGCGGTCACCTTCGAGGACGTCTCCTTCCGCTACCCCGACGCCGCCGACGACGCCGTCTCCCACCTCGACCTGCACGTGGAGCCGGGCACCCGGCTGGCCCTCGTCGGTGAGTCCGGGGCCGGCAAGACGACCATCGCGGGGCTCGTGGCCCGCCTGCAGGACCCGACGTCCGGGCGGGTGCTGCTCGACGGCGTCGACCTCCGCGACCTCAGCCTCACCGACCTCGCGAGCAACGTGGGCGTCGTCTCCCAGGAGACCTACCTCCTCCACACGACCGTCCGGGAGAACCTGCGCTACGCGCGCCCCGACGCGACCGACGAGGAGATCGAGGCGGCCGCGAAGGCCGCCCAGGTGCACGACGTCATCCTCGCGCTCCCCGACGGATACGACACCCTCGTCGGCGCGCGCGGGCACCGCTTCTCCGGCGGGGAGAAGCAGCGCCTCGCCATCGCCCGCACGCTGCTGCGCGACCCGCGCGTGCTCGTCCTGGACGAGGCCACGAGTGCTCTGGACACCCGCACGGAGCAGGCCGTGCAGGACGCCCTGGACGTGCTCAGCCGCGGTCGCACGACGATCACCATCGCCCACCGCCTCTCGACGGTGCGGAATGCCGACGTCATCGCCGTCATCGACGGCGGGCGCCTCGTCGAGGTCGGCGACCACGAGGAGCTGCTCGCGCGTGGTGAGCGCTACGCCGCGCTGGTCGCGGGCGCCGAGCGCGCGCCTGCGCTGGTGCCGTAGTTCTGCTGCAGCCTCCAGGCCGCCCCATGGAACCACCAGCCCTCGGCACCCCTCCGTGCCTCTCAGCGCCGACAGCTGGATTGTTCGCAGTCAACGAAAGGGATCCATCTGCCGCCGCCAGGTAGGCGCATGCCACCGGAGGACGCCCAGCGTGGACCGCCGGCCCTCCACGCACCATCCTCGGAGGGCCCGGTCGAGGAGGCAGGGACGCTACACAGGCCGCATCGGCGACCGATGTTGCTCCGGAGACGCGCGACCCCGAAGGCGTGGCTGCGCTATCGCGCGGCCGGCACCAGGTCGGCGATAAGTCCGCGAACCACGCCGGCTGTCTCTTCCGCGCCGGCCACCTCGACGCACGGCACGCCGAGGGCCTTGACCGGGTAGTCGTTGCCGCCCTCGTCGAGACGGTCCCCGACGAACAGCATGTCCGCGAGGTCGATGCCCGTGTGCTCCGCGAGGCGGGTCATCCCGTAGGCCTTGTCGACGCCCCGGCGGGTGATGTCGACCGACGTGGAGCCGCCCGACCTGACCTCCAGCTCGGGCAGGATCGGCGCGACCGCTGCGCGCAGCTGCTCCTTCTTCTCCCCCGTGGGGTCCCACGCGCGCTTCGCCGCGAGCGGAGCCCGCTGCCCTAGCGCGGAGAACGTGATCTGCGAGCCGCGGTCCTCCAGGACCGGACCCCAGGTCTCCTCCTCCCACAGGCCCAGCCGGCGGGCCTCCCGCTCGAGGGCCGCCGTCGCCTCGGCCCGCTCCTCCCCGGTGAGGTCGTGGGCGTAGACCTGGCCCAGCTCGCCGTCGTCGTCGTACCGGTAGTAGCGCGTGCCGCACGTCGGCATGAGGTGCAGACGGGTGCGGGCGTCGTCGTCGAGGTCGAGGCGCTCGGTGACCTGGCTGGTGAACTGCTCGAGCTGCCCGCCGGAGATGATGCACACCGGCACGACGGCGAGCAGCTCGGAGAGCGCGTCGGCCATCTCCGGCGAGATCGGGGACTTCGAGGGGGTCAGGGTGTCATCGAGGTCGAAGGCGACGAGGCGGGTCGGCATCGGGCCAGGATAGCCGCGGGCCGTGAACCTCCCGCCGCGACTCCCCCGGCGCCGTCGCGGGGTCCTCAGAACTCCTCGTGGGTGTCCGGGTCCAGACGGTGCCGGCCGCGGTCGAGGGCGCTGATCTGGCGCATCTCCGAGTCGCTCAGCTCGAAGCCGAACACGTCGAGGTTCGAGCTCTGCCGGTCCGGGCTGGCGGACTTGGGGATCGGCACGACCCCGAGCTGGATATGCCACCGGAGCACGACCTGGCTGTTCTCCACCTCGTGCCGAGCCGCGATCTGCTCGACCGCGGGCTCGCTGAGCAGCTGGGCGTTGCGTGCCAGCGGGCTCCACGACTCGGTGAGCACGGTGCGCTCGGTGTCCGCCGCCCGTTGCTCGGCCTGGGTGAAGTACGGGTGGAGCTCGATCTGGTTCACGGCCGGCGCGACGTCGGTCTCGGCGATGATCCGGTCCAGGTGCGCGGCGGTGAAGTTGGAGACCCCGATCGAGCGCACGACGCCGTCCTCGCGGAGCTTGACCATCGCCCGCCACGAGTCGACGTACTTGTCCACCCGCGGCAGCGGCCAGTGGATGAGGTAGAGGTCGATGTACTCCAGGCCGAGCTTCCTACGCGAGGTCTCGAAGGCACGCAGCGTCGACTCGTACCCCTGGTCCGCGCCGCGGAGCTTGGTGGTGACGACGATCTGCTCGCGCGGGACGCCGGACTCGACGATGCCCTGACCGACGGCCTCCTCGTTCTCGTACTTCGCGGCCGTGTCGATGAGCCGGTAGCCAAGCTCCAGTGCCGTCCGTACCGCGCCGGGGGCCTCCTCGTTCATCGGCCACGTGCCGAGGCCGATCGCGGGGATCCGGTTGCCGTCGTTGAGCGCCAGGGTGGGGATCATGTGCCCCATTGTGACGGCGCCTCGCACCGGAGCGCATCGTGGGTCGGCCGGGACGCGCTCAGCGCGCGCTGCGGTAGTGCTCCGCGAGGCGGGCGAGGCCCTCGTCGATGC
The DNA here is from genome assembly GCF_035607575.1 of Georgenia sp. H159. Classification (NCBI taxonomy): domain Bacteria; kingdom Bacillati; phylum Actinomycetota; class Actinomycetes; order Allobogoriellales; family Allobogoriellaceae; genus Georgenia; species Georgenia sp. H159. Next base: position 14,024 of record NZ_JAYDZY010000015.1, read on the forward strand.
TCACGGCCGGCTCCCAGCCGAGCACCTCGCGGGTGCGGCGCTGGTCGAACCAGTGGGCGGTGGACAGCTGCTCGGCGAGGAAGCGCGTCATCGGCGGCTCGTCGCTGCCCGGGCGCACGGCCCAGACGGCCTCGACCAGGCCACCGGCCAGCCGCGCGAGCCCGGCGGGGACGCGCCAGCCCGGCACGGGTGCACCCGCTGCGCGGCAGATGCCGGCGATGAGGTCGCCGATCGGCCGCGGCTCGCCGTTGGTGACGACGAAGGCCTGTCCATGCCCCTCGGGAGCGCGATCGAGCGCCGCGACCAGCGCGTCCGCGGCGTTGTCGACGTACACGGAGTCGACGAGGACCGCGCCGTGGTCCAGCAGCGGCAGCCGCCCGGCGCGCGCCCGCTCGGCGATCCGTGCCACGAGCTGGGTGTCCCCCGGCCCCCACACGAGGTGCGGACGCACCGCGACGACGGCGAAGCCCTCACCGTCCGCGTCCAGCGCGAGCCGCTCGGCGGCCGCCTTGGTCCGGGCGTAGTTGCCACGGGCGTGCTCGGGCTCCGCGGGTCCTGCGCCGACGCCGACGAGCGAGCCGCCCGTGTGCGCCACCGACGGCGAGGAGACCTGGACGAACCGGCTCACGCCCGCGTCCCGGGCCGCGGCCAGCAGCGCACGCGTGCCCTCGACGTTGACCTGCTCGTACTCCGAACGCGGCCCGCTCACCGAGACCTTCGCGGCGAGGTGGACGACGGCGTCGCGCCCCTCGACGGCACGCGTCACGGCAGCGGGGTCGGTGAGCGAGCCGAGCGAGTCGGTGGCACCCGGCACGCCTGCCGTGCGGCGCTGGAAGGTGCGGACGTCGTGGCCGGCGGCGACGAGCCGCTCGGCGGTCCGTCGGCCGAGCATCCCGCTCGCTCCGGTGACCAGCACGCGCAGCGTCGGGGACGGCTCCGAGGCGGGTGTCGCCGTCGCGCGCCGGGACCGGCGCCGCTCGCTCACCGCGCGGCCGCCCGTCCGCCGCCGAGCGCGTGCTCCGCGCTTCTCGGACGCTGCCGGCTCACGGCGTGCCCATCCGCCCACCGGCGAGGGCACCCTCCGCCCACCGCGCGATCCAGGCCCGCTCGATCTTCGCGTTGTGCCGCACGTCGGTGGGCAGCTCCGGCACCCGCAGCACGGCGGCCACCTGCGCCCCGCACTGCTCGGCAACCGCGCGCCGGACGGCCCTGGTCAGTCCCGGGGTGGCGAGCGACGGTGCGGACCGGGCACGCCGGTCCACGGCCGGGTCCGTCTCGACGACGACGACGAGCTGCTGGGTCCCGGCGGGCCCCACCCCGACCGCCGCGGCCCGCTCAACGCCGCGCACCCGCTCGGCGGCGTGCTCCACGGCCACAGGGGTGATGACCCACCCGGGAGCACTGATGACGTGGGAGATGCGTCCCTCGACCCAGACCCGGCCCTCGGCGTCGAGGTGCCCGACGTCGCCGGTGCGGTGCCGGCCGGCGTGGTCGGCGCTCGCGCTCTGGGTGAGCCACAGCCGGTCGTAGGTGCGCTTGAGGTGCGGGGCGGCGACGAGGATCTCGCCGGTGACGCCGGGCTCGCTCGTCGGCTCCCCCGTGGCTGCACCGTCGTCGTCGAGCGGGACGACGAGGACCTCGGTGCCGGGGACGGGACGGCCCACGCAGGTGCCGCCGCCAGCGCCGGGGACGGTGCCGACGTCGTCGAGCGCACGACGGATCTCGACGAGGTCGATGTCGGTGACCGGAAGCACCTCGGTCATGCCGTAGGGCGTGCGGGCGCTCGCGTTGGGCATGACCTCCGGGACGCGGGCGAGCAGCTCCGGCCGGATCGGCGCGCCCGCGGAGAGGAAGACCTCGACGCCGGCGAGGGCCTGCCGGTGGTCCGTGGTGAGAGCGCCGGCCGTCCCCAGGACGTTGCGCAGGGCTGACGGCGAGGTGAAGACCGCCGTTGCGCTGCTCGCGGCGACGGCGTCGGCGAGCGCCGTGGCGGTGAGCGTCGCGGGGGCCGTGACCTCCATGTCGGGGACGACGGCGAGCGAGCCGAGCGCCGTGCCGAGCAGGGCGAAGGGCGCGAAGCCGACGACGAAGGCCGAGCCCGACCCCAGGCCGTAGGTGGCCGCGAGGGTGTCGCGCATGCCGGCCAGGCCGCGGTGGCTGTACAGCACGCCCTTCGCGGGACCGGTGGAGCCGGAGGTGAAGAGGATGGCGGCGTCGTCGTCGGGAGCGGGGACGGGCGGGAGGTCGGCGCCGGCGCGCTCGAGGTCGGCGCCGCGCGCGATGAGCCCGGGCAGCGTGTCGGTGACGCCGAGCGCGCGCGCCGTGGCGGGAGGCAGCTCGCTCACGGCGATGCGGGTCCCGGGCCACGAGAGCACGCGTGCGCCGGCGAGGCCTCGCTCGATACCGATGACGACGTCGGGGCCGGCTCCGCGGATCGCACGGCTCATGCCGCGCAGGCCCAGGCCCTGGTCGGCGATGACGGCGACGGCTCCGAGGCGCAGGCACGCGAACAGGGCGGTCGTGAGGTCGACACCGGGGGTGACGAGCAGGCTGACGCGCTGGCCGGGGCGCAGCCCGGCGTCGTGCAGGCCGAGCGCGAGGCGGCGCACGCGGGCCGCGAGCTCGCGCCAGGTGACCGTGTCGAGGCCGTCAGGGTGCAGGGCAATGACGGCGGGGGCCTCGTCGTCGCGGTGCTCGTCGAGGACGGCGGTCAGCGGACGGGGCGCGGGGGCGGCGGCGTCGTCCGCGGCCGCGAGAACTCCGCTCTCGGCGAAGGGGGTGGGGGTGCCGGACTCGTCCGCGGCGGCAAGAACTCCGCTCTCGGCGAAGGGGGTGGGGGTGGGGGTGGGGGCGGCGGGGCGGCGGGTGTGGAGCCAGCGGACGACGGTGCCGGCGACGTCGACGTCCTCGGGCAGCAGGTGGCCCGCGCCCTCGAAGCGGTGGACGTCGGCGTGCGGGAGGCGGCGCAGCAGGTCCTCGAGGTAGCGGCCCTGGAAGACCGGGTCGCGCGGGCCCCACAGCACCAGGGCCGGGACCGTGAGCCGCGTGACGCCGTCGGCGATCGCTTCCAGGGTGGGACGGCTCGGGTGGTCCGGCTCGGCGGGGATGTCGGCGACGAACTCCGCGACCGCGCGACGGTCCTCGTCGTACGGGGCGAGGTAGGCGGCGCGCACCTCGCGGCTCAGCGGCGGGTGCGCGAGCGCGAGCGTGGCCCGCAGGAAGGTGCGGGTCCCGTTGGTCGCCCAGCCGTGGACGCTCGGGTGGCCCGCCAGGCGCAGCAGCGCCGGGATGGCTCCTCCGTCGTCGTGGTGGACGGCGGTGTTGGTGAGCACGACCCCCGCGAGGAGACCGGGGTGCTCGACGGCCCAGCCAAGGGAGACGACCCCGCCCCAGTCATGCCCCACCGTGACGACCGGGCCGGTGAGGCCGAGCTCGTCGGTGAGGGCGCCAAGGTCGGCGACCCGCTCGGCGAGCCGGCGGAAGCGTCCGTCGCGCTGGGAGTAGCCCATGCCGAGCTGGTCGACGGCGACGACGCGCCACCCGGCCTCGACAGCGGCCGGGAGCAGCGAGCGCCACAGGTAGGACCAGGTCGGGTTGCCGTGGACGGCGAGCAGGGTGCCGCGCGCGTCCGGGACGTCGGGGGCGTTGTCGAGCAGGTGCCAGGTGACCGGCGGGTCCTCGCCCGTGCCCGGGACGGTGACGTACCGGCTCCAGCGCGGGTCGAGGCCGGGAAGGTCGGGAAGCGCGGGGCCTACCACTGGAGCTCGAGCATCGCCGTGTTGAGGCCCGAACCCACCCCCATGCACAGCACCCGGTCCCCCGGCTCCAGCGAGTCGGCCTGCGCCGCCATCGTCATCGGCAGCGAGGCGGGCCCGACGTTGCCCCAGTGGGCGAAGGTGATCGGCACCCGGTCCGACGGCAGGTCGATCGCGTCGATGACGGCCTTGGTGTACGGCGTGGAGATCTGGTGCGTCACGTAGCGGGCCATGTCGCCCCATCGGAAACCGGCGCCGTTGTTCGCCTCGCCGAAGGCCGCGGTGACGAGCGGCAGGCCGCCCTCGAGCAGCCCCTTCGTGTCGGTGAACATGCCGTCCAGGCCGCCGACGCACAGCTCGTGGTGCTCGGTGCCCGCGCGGGAGACGCCGCCGACGATGCGGTGCCCGCCGGGGTGGAGGTCGCTGCGGCCGATGACGGCGGCGGCCGCGCCGCTGCCCAGGGTGAGCGAGGCGAACTCGCGGTGGTAGTCCTCCCGGGTGGCCTCCGCGCGGGCGAGGCGCCGCAGGGTGGTCTCCTGGGTGCCGCGGGAGTCCTCGCTGTTGACGATGACGGCGTAGTCGATCTGGCCGGCGTCGATCATCGTCGCCGCCAGCATCATGCCGTTGACGAAGCCGAGGCAGGCGTTGGCGATGTCGAAGTTCACCGCCGACGACGGCAGCGACAGCCCGTGGTGGATCCGCACGGCCACGGACGGCTCCAAGTGGGTGCGCGTCACCGAGGTGTTGATGAGCAGCCCCACGCGGGCGGGGTCCACACCGGACTCCGCGAGGGCCTTGGCCCCGGCCTCGATGGCCGGGTCGTCGAAGCGGGTGCCCGGCTCCCACCAGCGGCGCTCGACGACGCCGGAGACCCGCTCGAGCAGGTTGTCGGGAAGGTGCAGCCGCCGCCGGGTGGGAGCGAGCTCCTCCTCGAAGCGCGACGACGGCACCCGCACCGGGGCCTCGATGTGCGTGACAGCGAGGAGGGCCGCGTTCGAGTAGCGGAAGGTCGCGTTACCAGCGGGAGTCACTTGATGACTTTAACGGGAGCCCGACGGCGGGCGCACACCGGCAGCTCCCGGGTGCGTCCGCCGTCGTGGGCTCAGGAGCTGCGACCGGCGTCGGCGCGGTCGAGGAAGTACTCGAGCCAGAAGCGGGCGAAGGCCACGAAGACGAAGCTTGCCAACGGGCCGGCGAGGAGGGAGACGAGCCCGGTGACGACGAAGCCGCCTCCCCCGAGGTACCTGTCGGCGGCCTGCGTGAAGGAGCCGATGGCGGCGAGGATCGACATGATCGTGATGACCACGGCGAGGACGATGACGGCGAGGTACACCGTCCTGGCGAGCTCGGGCGTGATGCGGCGGGTGAAGCGGAGGTCGCCCAGACCTGCGAGCGCCGAGGGCTGACGGGGTGCCAGCGCGAAACCCTGCTGCGGGTAGCCGGGTTGCTGGGGGTAGCCGCCGCCCTGCGGGTAGCCCGACTGCTGCGGATAACCGCCCTGCTGCCCTTGGGGCGGCTGCTGCGGGTAACCGCCCTGCTGCTGCGGGTAGGGGGTCTGCTGCTGCGGGTAGCCGCCCTGCTGCTGGGGGTAGCCGCCCGGCTGCTGCGGGTATCCCGGCTGCGGGTCACCTGCCTGCGCCCCCTCGGCCGAGGCGGGCGGGGGTGGTGGGGCTGGGTGCTCCGAGTCCTGGGAGTCGGTGGGCTGGTCGGACATGGTCGGCCCCTTCGGTCGATGGCGGGATCGTCTCGAGCCTAGCCACCAGGTCCTGCGCCGCAGCGGGAGGGAAGTGGCAGCATGGGCCTCCCGCTGTCCGTCCCGCTCTGGAGGTCCCGTGCCCACCCCCCACATCGCCGCCGCTCCTGGTGACTTCGCCCCCGCCGTCCTCATGCCGGGCGACCCGCGCCGCGCCCAGCGCATCGCCGAGCAGCTCATGCCCGACGCCCGCCTCGTCAACGACGTGCGCGGCATGCTCGGCTTCACCGGGACCGTGGACGGCCGGCCGCTCAGCGTCATGGGGTCGGGCATGGGGCAGCCGTCGGCGACCATCTACGCGACCGAGCTCTTCCGCGAGTACGACGTCCAGCGGATCATCCGGGTCGGCACGGCCGGGGGCATCTCCGCCAAGGTCCGCGTCGGCGACGTCCTCGTCGGGCTGGGGGCCCACACCGACTCGGCGATGAACCAGCACCGCATCCCGGGCGTGAACTTCTCCGCCGTCGCGTCCTTCGAGCTGGCCGAGGCCGCCGTGCGCGCCGCGCGGGATCAGGGCGTCGAGCGCTACCACGTCGGCACGATCATCTCCCGCGACCACTTCTACCTCACGGTGCCCGGTCAGACCGAGGCGCTGGGGAAGTACGGCGTGCTGGGCGTGGAGATGGAGGCCGCGGCCCTGTACGGCGTCGCCGCCGAGTTCGGGCGCCAGGCGCTGACCGTGCTCACCGTCTCCGACCACCTGCTCGACGGCTCGCAGGACATGAGCGCCGAGGACCGCGAGACGACGTTCCAGGGCGCCCTGTCGCTCGCGGTGGCGGCAGCGCTGTCCGACTGACGCCGGCTCGCCGGAGCACCGCCGGGGTCGACTGCCGCCCCACCTCGAGCGCCCACCCCGAGCGCCCACCCCGAGCGCCCCACCCAAGCGCCCCACCCAAGCGCCCCAGCTCGAGCGCCCCAGCTCGAGCGCCCCACCCGAGCGCCCCAGCTCGAGCGCCCCACCCGAGCGCCCCGGCTCGAGCGCCCCAACTCGAGCGCCCCACCCAAGCGCCCCAGATCGCAGTCCGGGGCCGAGATCGCAGTGACGCACTGCGATTTCGGCCGTCGACTGCGATCTCGGCGCTCGGCGAGTGCGGAGGAGCGGTGGGAGCGAGGACCCGCGCATGGTGCTCCACACCGCCGGGCGGCGCGGGTGGCACCCCCGACGGCTGCCGAGCTGCAACGAGAACGTGGCGGCTCGGCGGATGCTCGGGGGTATGCAGACGGATGAGGTCGTCCTGCCGACCGTCCACCTGGCGAAGCACATCGGCAAGGACGCAGGACGTCGGGCGGAGCGAGACCACCTGAGGCGCGTTCGGCCCGGCGCGTACGTGTGGGTGCCCGCCGACCTGACCGGGTGGCAGGAGGAGCGCTTCCTCGCGTTCGCGCGCTGCGTCGCGTACGGCGCGCAGCTACGCGCCGACCTCACGTTCAGCCACGAGTCCGCCGCACTGCTGCACGGCCTGCCGCTGTGGTCCTACGGGAACAAGACCTTCGTCCACCAGCCCTACGGCTGGAGTGGTGAGGGTGATCCCGACCTCGTGCGCCGCTCGGGACACTTGGCCGACACGGACCGCGAGACTGTGCAGGGCCTCCCCGTCACGTCGCTCGAGCGGACCGTCACGGACTGTGCCCGCGTACTCCACCCGCGTGACGCCCTCGTCGTCACCGACGCCGCACTGCGACGGCTCGCTCAGGTCAAGCGCAATGACCGCGACGGCTCACTGGACCGCATGGCCGATGTGCGGGCGCTGCTCCTCGAGCGGCTGGAGGCGCTCGGGCCGGCGCGAGGAGTGGTGCAGGCGCGCGCCGTCGTCGCGGCGGCGAACGGGCTTGCGGAGTCACCGGGAGAGACGGTCCAGCGGTGGATCGCGGTCAGTCACGGGCTCCCCGAGCCGGACCTGCAGGTGCCCGTCCGCACCCGTCTCGGGCTGTTCTACCTCGACGGCGCGTGGCACGGAGACGGCTGGAAGCTCGGCCTGGAGCATGACGGAGCCGTGAAGTACGGCGGCGACGGAGCCGATGCGGCCGTCGTCGTCGAGCAGGAGAAGGAGCGCGAGGACGCCATCCGGGAGGAGGGGTACCCCATCATGCGGACCGTGGCGAAGGACCTCGTGCGGGTCCGCGAGACCTTTGCACGAATGTGCGCCCGGCTGCCCGCGGCACTCGTCGAGCAAGCACGGCCGGTCCCCGGGCTGTACCTGCCGCCGTCCTACCAGCGGTAGCCCATCAGGCTCACCGTCGGTCGCCGCCGCTCACCGTCGGTCGCCGCCGCTCACCGCCGCTCACCGCCGGTCGCCGCCGCTCACCGCCGGTCACTGCCCAGATCGCAGTCCAGGGCCGAGATCGCAGTGGCGCACTGCGACCTCGGACGCCGACTGCGATCTCGGCGCCAGGGCGGGAAGCGGCGGTCGGGCGCCGGCAGAGGGCGCCGGGTCCCTCAGCGGGCGAACGCCGGGCCGGCCCCGGGGTCGCGCCTGAAGGCGAGCGTGTCCCGCAGCCGCTGCCGGGTGCTCGGCGTGACGTCGTCGGGCAGCGCGTCCGGGGAGAACCAGCCGACGTCGGTGGACTCGTCGTCGGTTACCCGCGCCTCGCCGTCGACGTGGCGGCACCAGAAGGTGAGGTCGAGGTACTGCGCGACGTCGCCGTTCGGGTAGGAGATGGGCTGACCCGCCCGGACGCTGGTGAGGGCCAGCACCTCGGCGTGCACGCCCGTCTCCTCGGTGATCTCCCGGGCGATACCGACCGCGGGCTGCTCACCGGGCTCGAGGATCCCCGACACCATCGCCCACCGTCCGTTGTCGGCGCGGCGGGCCAGGAGCAGGCGGTCCTCGTCGTCGAAGACGGCGCCGGTGACGCCCGGCAGCCAGAGCAGGTGGTGACCCACGTGTGAGCGGAGCTCGGTGATGAACGGCGGAACAGGCACGCCGTCGACCCTAGTCTCAGCCGGTCGTCTCTCCAGCCCTCCGCCCGCACCGAGATCGCAGTTCGGTTCCCAGATCGCAGTGGCCCACTGCGATGTGGCACCTCGACTGCGATCTCACCAGCCGGTGCCTCGGCACGCGGTCACGGGCCCCGCCGGCGTGCCTCGGCATGCGGTCAGGGGACCCCGGGCCCCGCCGGCGCGCCGGCCGCCGCGCCCTCGACCTGCGCCGTGGGCGCTCCCGCGCGACGATCGACTGGCCCGTCCGTCACCGCGAAGGAGCACCCCATGGCCATCAGCGTCGCCGAGCACCTCGTCAACCAGCTCGTGGCAGCCGGCGTCAGCCGCATCTACGGCATCGTCGGCGACTCCCTGAACCCGGTGGTCGACGCGGTCCGCCGAACCGACGGCATCGACTGGGTGCACGTCCGCCACGAGGAGGCCGCCGCCTTCGCCGCCGCCGGCGAGGCCGAGCTCACCGGCAGGCTCGCCGTGTGCGCGGGCTCGTGCGGGCCGGGCAACCTCCACCTCATCAACGGTCTCTACGACGCCAACCGGTCCCGCCTGCCGGTGCTCGCGATCGCCTCGCACATCCCGAGCAACCAGATCGGCACGCAGTTCTTCCAGGAGACCCACCCCGACCGCCTCTTCACCGAGGCCTCGGTCTTCTCCGAGATGATCTCCACCCCGGCCCAGCTCCCCCGGGTCACCCGCAGCGCGATCCAGCACGCCCTCGGCACGCCGGGTGTCGCCGTCCTCACCCTGCCCGGCGACGTCGCCGACCTCGAGCTCGACGACGAGGGGCAGGCGCTCAACCCCGCCACCCGGCCCGCCACCCTCGTCCCCGACGAGCAGGACGTCGCCGCCCTCGCCGCCGCCGTCAACGACGCGAAGAAGGTCACCCTCTTCGTCGGTGCCGGCGCCCGCGGCGCGCACTCCGAGGTCCTCGCGCTCGCCGAGGAGCTCGGTGCGCCGGTGGGGCACTCGCTGCGCGGCAAGGAGGTCATCCAGTACGACAACCCCTTCGACGTCGGGATGTCCGGCCTGCTCGGCTACGGCGCCTGTCAGGAGGCGATGGAGGAGGCGGACCTCCTGGTCCTCGTCGGCACCGACTTCCCCTACCCCGACTTCCTTCCCGACGACGTCCGCACCGCCCAGATCGACATCGACGCCCGGCACCTGGGCCGTCGCACCCGTCTCGACGTGCCCGTCCACGGCGACGTCGGCGCCACCATCCGGATGCTGCTCCCACTCGTCAAGCGCAAGCGGTCGCGCACCTTCCTCAAGGCCATGCTCAAGAAGCACGACAAGACGATGAGCAAGGTCGTGGGTGCCTACACGCGCAAGGTCGAGAAGCACCGGCCGATCCACCCCGAGTACGCCGCCGTCCAGCTCGACGAGACGGCCGGCCCGGACGCCGTCTTCACCGTCGACACCGGCATGAACAACGTGTGGGCCGCCCGCTACCTCACCCCGAACGGCCGACGGCGGGTCATCGGGTCCTTCCTGCACGGCTCGATGGCCAACGCGCTGCCGCACGCGATCGGAGCCGCGTTCGCCGACCCCGGCCGCCAGGTGGTCGCCCTGGCCGGTGACGGCGGCCTGTCGATGCTGCTCGGCGAGCTCATCACGCTGCGCACCTACGACCTCCCGGTCACCGTCGTCGTGTTCAACAACGCCTCGCTCGGCATGGTCAAGCTCGAGATGCTCGTCGAGGGGATGCCCGCCCACGCGACCGACAGCCCCGCCGTCGACTACCGGCGTCTCGCCGAGTCCCTCGACATCCCCGCGATCCGCGTCGAGGACCCGCGCGAGCTCCGCGGCGCCTTCGCCGACGCCCTCGGCCGCCGGGGTCCGGTGCTCGTCGACGTCGTCACCGACCCGAACGCGCTGTCCATCCCGCCCACCATCTCCGCAGGGCAGGTCCGCGGCTTCGCGACGTCGATGACCAAGCAGATCTTCGGCGGTGGCTCCGGTGAGGTCATGGCGATGGCCCGGTCCAACCTCCGCAACATCCCCCGTCCCTGAGGACGACGACGGCGCTCCGGCCGTGGGCGGGGCGGGGACGAGGCGACGTCGCGCGCGGACGTCAGACTGATCCAGCAGGTGAGTCAGAGTGACGTCTCGGGACGCGCAGCCCGGCCGCCGGGGAGGCGCCCGTGGGGCTCGGTGGTGAGGGTCGCCCGCGCGGGCACCCCAGCCAGCACGCGACCGTCGTCGCCGGAGCCCTCACACCGCCTGCTCGCTGTCCTCGCCCAGCTCCTCGAGGACCTCGAACGGCGACTCGACCTCCCCGCCCCACGCCTCGATCCCCTCCCGGACGGCGAGGGCCGCGACGACGAGCGCGGCCACCGAGTCCGCCCAGTCCCAGCCGAGCAGCGTGTTGAGCAGCAGCCCGATGAGCACGGTTCCCGAGAGGTAGACGCACAGCAGGAGCTGCCGGGCGTCGGCCAGCACGCTGCGCGAGCCCAGCTCACGTCCGGTGCGGATCTCGACCCAGGCGAGTGCCGGCATGACGAGCACGCTGAGCGTGGCGATGCCGATGCCCACCGGGCTGGACCCCACGTCCTGCGCACCGGCGAGCGACAGGACGGAGTCGGTGACGACGTACGCGGCGAGGGCGAAGAACGCGATCCCGATCGCCCGCACCGTGATCCTCTCCCAGCGCTCGGGGTCCGCGCGGGTGAACTGCCAGGCCACGGCGAGGGCGGAGAGCACCTCGATGACCGAGTCGAGGCCGAAGCCGATGAGCGCGGCCGACGAGGCCAGTGCTCCCGCCCAGATGGCGACCACGGCCTCGACCACGTTGTAGGTGATCGTGAGGCCGACGATGAGGCGCACCCGGCGGTGGAGCACCGCGCGCCGCTCGGCGCTGAGCGCGGCGGTCACGACGCGCTCTCGCAGCAGCCGGGCACCGGGCACGCGGCGTCGAGGCAGGGTGCGTCCTCGTCGACGGCGAGCGTGACGTCCACGAGAGCCGTCAGCGCACGCGCCAGGTGCGGGTCGGCGATCTCGTACCGTGTCTGGCGGCCCTCGGGCTCGGCGACGACGATGCCGCAGTCCCGCAGGCAGGTGAGGTGGTTGGACACGTTGGACCGGCTCAGGCCCAGGTCGCGGGCCAGGACGGCCGGGTAGCTGGGCGCGTCGAGCAGGGTCATGAGGATGCGCGAACGGGTCGGGTCGGCCATCGCGCGGCCGAGCCGGTTCATCACGTCGAGACGGTCAATGGTCAGCACACGCTGACCATACATCCCTCACTGAACTGACTCATGATCCGCGCTGGGTAAGTCCTTTCCTCGCGAGTCGCTCGCACGTCAACCCTTGACTGACCGCTCCGTGTTCGCCACAGTGGCCCGTATCGGCGAGGACGCCGGGGACCACGGGAGGGGTAGGTCATGCGGAGGATTCTTGCGGTGGGGGCAGCGCTCAGCGTTGCGGTTCTCGGGGCGGCGGTGCCCGCGGCCGGCGCGGACGACCGCGTCGGCTGGGACCGGTCGGCGGCCCCGCAACGGGTGCTGGAGGACGGCACTCCCGAGGAGGCCGGGCTGCTGGCCCACGAGCTCGCCACCATCGAGCCCGCGCTGACCGCGGGCCTGACCACGGAGCCGACCCCGTTCTACCCGGGCGCCGTCGCGCTCGTCGCCTCCCGGGGCGTCGTCGCCGAGCGCACGGCCGTCGGTCACGCGGTGCGCTGGGCGGACCCGGACACCGAGCTGCCCGCCGCCGAGCAGGTGGCCATGCAGACCGACACGATCGTCGACCTCGCGTCCATCTCCAAGCTCTTCACCGCCGTCGCCGTCATGCAGCTGGTCGAGGACGGCGCGCTGACGCTGGCGGACCCGGCGGCGGCCCACATCCCCGCCTTCGCGGCCGAGGGCAAGGACGACGTCACTGTCGAGCACCTGCTCACCCACACCGGTGGCCTGCCGGCGTGGATCAACCTCTACAGCGCCTACGACGACGTCGAGTCCCGACTGGCCGCGGTCTACTCGGTCGCGCCGACGGCGGAGCCCGGCACCGGGTACGTCTACAGCGACCTCGGGCTCATCGTCCTGGGCAAGATCGTCGAGAAGGTCTCCGGCCTGCCGCTCGACGAGTACGTCGCCGCGAACATCACCGGCCCGCTCGGGATGGCGGACACGATGTACAACCCGCCGGCCGAGCTCCTCGGGCGCATCGCGGCCACCGAGTACCAGCCGCTGGCCGGCCGTGGCCTCGTCCACGGCGAGGTCCACGACGAGAACGCCTGGTCCCTCGGCGGGGTCGCCGGGCACGCGGGTGTCTTCTCCACCGCCGACGACGTCGCGACCTTCGCCCAGATGCTCCTCAACGGCGGCAGCTACGCCGGCGCGCAGGTGCTCGAGCCGGCCACCGTCGAGGAGATGATGCAGGACTACACCGGCCACGTCTCCGGCTCGCACCGCGGCCTCGGGCCCGAGCTCGAGGCCTGGTACTACCACGACGTCCTCACCAGCGCGGAGTCCGCGGGGCACACCGGCTTCACCGGCACGTCGCTCGTCATCGACCCGCACACCGAGACGATCGCCGTCCTGCTCACGAACCGCGTCCACCCGAGCCGCGAGTGGGGCAACATCAACCCGGTCCGCCGGGCCGTCGCCCGCGCCGCCGGCCTGGCCCACCCGATGACCGGCTTCACCCGGGGCGCCGCCTGGTACTCCGGGATCGGCGACCTCCTGGAGCACACGCTCACCGTCCCGGTGTCCCTCACCGGGGACGGCGAGCTCGCGGTGGACCTGTGGTTCCACACCGAGCCGACCGACCTGCTCCACGTCGAGGCCTCGACCGACGACGGCGCGACGTGGGAGCCCCTGGAGGGCACCCTCACCGCCGGCGACGACGTCCGCCAGTCGCCGGGGACGGTGTCCGGTGACGGGCTCGGCCGCTGGTGGGAGGGCCGCTTCGACCTCGGCGAGCGCACCGGCGACGTCGAGCTGCGGCTGCGGTACGCCACCGACACCTACTACTCCGGACGCGGCGTGTACCTCGACCGCATCCAGGTGACCGACGGTGGCGCCGTGGCGTTCGACGACTGGGACCTCGCGGACCGTGACCTCATCGGCACCGAGGGCTGGACTCGGGTGACCGCCGACGGGGCGGACGCGCCGGAGCCCGTCGAGGAGTGGCGGGGCTACTGGGTGGACGCCTTCAACCCGGGCATCTACGACCCCGCGCAGGTCAGCGCGCTCGTCGCCGACGCGCAGGAGGTGGGCGCGAACGCGCTCATCGTCCAGGTCGGACGCCGCTACGACTGCTTCTGCAACGACGCCCTGCTCCCCCGCACCGACGCGTCGATCGCCCCCGCGCCCTACGACCCGCTCGCCGAGGTCATCGCCCAGGCGCACGCCGTCGGGATCGAGGTGCACGCCTGGGTGAACGCGACGACGCTGTGGAACTCGGCCACCCCGCCGCGCTCGCCGGACCACGCCTACAACCAGCACGGGCCGGGCGCCGAGGGACGGGACCGCTGGCTGAACAAGCGCGTCGACGGCGTCGAGCAGATCGGCGCCAACGTGTGGATCGACCCCGCGCACCCCGACGCCGTGGACTACTTCACCGACGCCGTCGCCTCGATCGTGGAGAACTACGACGTCGACGGCGTGAACCTGGACTACATCCGCTACCCCGACCATAGCTCGGTCGAGACGCAGAACGACTGGGGCTACTCCGAGGTCTCGCTGGCACGCTTCGCCGCGCAGACCGGACGCACCGACGTGCCGGAGCCGGACGACGAGCAGTTCTCCGACTGGCGCCGCGACCAGGTCTCGGCGCTCGTGCGCAAGGTGTACGTGCGCATGTACGAGATCGACCCGCAGGCCCGGCTGAGCATCGACGGCATCACCTACGGCTTCGGTCCGGCGAGCCACGAGGAGGGCTTCGAGGGCACCCGGACCTACGCCAACGTCGCGCAGGACTGGAGGTCCTGGCTCGACGAGGGCATCGTCGACACCGTCACCGCGATGAACTACAAGCGGAACTGGAACCCCGACCAGGCGCGGATGTTCTCCGAGTGGAACGACGCCCTCATCGACTACCGCGCCGACCGGCACGTCGTCAACGGACCCGCCCTGTACCTCAACGAGATCGCGGACTCGGTGGCGCAGGCGCGGGAGACCCGCGACGCCGGCTTCGACGGGTGGTCCGGCTACTCCTACGCCAACGCCTCCCTCACCGCGAACGGCACGAGCGACCGCGCGGTCAAGGACGCCGAGCGCGCCGAGCTGGCGGCCGTGCTCCGCGCGGAGGTGTTCACCGAGGAGGCGGCGGTCCCGGAGATGACGTGGAAGACGCAGCCGACCACCGGACTGCTCGCGGGGACGCTCGACCTGCCCGACGGCGTTCGTACCGACGGCGTGGAGGTCACCCTCACCGGCCCCGACGGGGTGACGACGGTGCGGACCGACGGCAGCGGATGGTTCGCCGCCGTCGACCTCGCCCCGGGCAGCTACGTCCTCGCGGCCGACGGCGCACGGTCGGCACGTGCCACCGTGACCGCCGGGCAGGTCACCGACGTCGTGCTCGAGCAGGCACCGACCGACCCGGTGGCCGCGGTCGAGGAGCTCGCGGAGTCGCTCGCGGGCTACGTGGCCTCCGGTGACGTCGCCGGACCGATCGCGAGCCAGCTGACCAACGCGGTGGAGCAGGCACGGTGGCACCTCGACGGCGGCCGGGACGTCCCGGCCGTCCGGGCGATGGACCGCTTCATCCGGCACCTGGACCACTCGAGGCGACCGGACACGCTGAGCGAGACCGCACGGGACGACCTCCGCGAGCGGGCCGAGGTGGTGCGCGACCTCATCGGCAGCGGTGACCGCGCGGGGGCCTGACCGCCGCGCGGCGGCCGCGGGCGGTTTACCGATTGCGCCCCTCGTGTGACTGGGGCCACACTTGACCAGTGCCTAGTGTGTGAGGTGACGACGTGGACGCCGACATCGCGATCCTGCCCCTGCTGTCCCGCGGCAAGCACCGCAGCCCCAGACGCGGGGCGTGCTTCATGGAGCTGGCCTCCTACCTCGCCGGCGAACGGTGGAGCGACAAGCCGGCGTGCACGCACCCGCTGCTCGCGCACCTGGCCCGGCTGGTCAACGACCTCACCGAGGACGCCGAGCGTCCGCGGCTGGCGGTGCTCATCCCCGCGGTCATCGGGCTGCGCAGCGAGGACCCGCTGTGGGACGACGAGCTCACCCTGCTCGCCGCCTCCCGCGCCCTGCCCGTGGTGAGCGAGCACCACCAGCGGTCACTGGCGGTGGGCATCCTCAGCTGCGAGCGGCGCCGCGCCGAGCGCAACGGCTGGGAGGAGCTGCGGTTCCACCCGGCGAGCCGGCGGGCGCTGGACGAGGTGCCCCTGGCCGAGCGCTGGGCCAAGGCCTTCGTCGAGCAGGTCGGGATGGTGGGCGCGCACCACCCCGGCGCCGCCGTCGTCGAGATCGCCACCGTCGGCCTGGCCACGGCCTGTGTCCCGGACCCCTCGGGCATGCTCCGGACGCTGCTCAGCGACGCCATCATGCTGTGCGAGCACCTCGCCGGCCGCGAGCAGGCCCGACGCGAGCAGCTCGCCCCCGAGCAGTGGCGCGAGGTCGTCGCTCCCGCCCCGGTCCACTGACCCACCGACCTGCGCCGGTCACAGCGTGAAGGGTTCGTCCTCCGAGGAGGACGAACCCTTCACGTCGTCGCGGCGCGGTGACGGTCAGCGGGAGATCGCCATCTTCATCGCCTTCGTCTCGGCGGCCCGGCCGAAGGTGTCGTAGGCCTCCATGAACTGGTCGAGCGTGAACCGGTGGGTGACGAACTGCTCCGGGGTGAGCTTGCCCTGGGCCACGAGCTTGAGCAGCATCGGCGTCGTCGTCGCGGAGACCAGACCGGTGGTGATCGCGATGTCCTTGATCCACAGGTCCTGGATCGGCAGCTCCACGGCGGTGCCGTGGACACCGAGGTTGGCGACGGTCCCGCCGGGACGGATGATGTCGACCGCTGCGGCGAAGGTCGCCGGGACGCCGACCGCCTCCATCGCGGTGTCCACGCCCAGGCCGTCGGTCATCGCCATGACCGTGTCCCGCCAGCCCTCCGTGCCGTTGTTGACGGCGTCGGTGGCACCGAAGCGCCTCGCCAGCTCCAGGCGGTTGTCGTCGAGGTCGATGGCGATGACGCGGGAGGCGCCGTAGAGCCCCGCGGTCATCATCGCCGACAGCCCCACCGGGCCGGCTCCGATGACGGCGACGACGTCACCCGGCTTGACCCGCCCGTTGCGCACCCCGATCTCGAAGCCCGTCGGCATGATGTCCGAGAGCATGATCCCGGCCTCGTCGCTCACGCCCTCGGGCAGCTTGTGCAGCGAGTTCTCGGCGAAGGGCACCCGCACGTACTCCGCCTGGGTGCCGTTGATGAGGTGGCCGAAGATCCACCCCACCCCCGAGGCCCCCTCGTCGTGGAGGCAGTGGGAGGGCAGCCGCTGCTGACAGTACGAGCAGGAGCCGCAGCTGGAGATGCACGAGATGATGACGCGGTCGCCGACCGCGAGACGGTTGACCGCCGAGCCGACCTCGACGATCGTCCCGACGCCCTCGTGGCCGAGGATCCGGCCCTCGGTGACCGCGGGGACGTCACCCTTGAGGATGTGCAGGTCGGTGCCGCAGATGGTCGTCGTATCGACCTGGACGACGACGTCGGTGGCGTCGACGATCGTCGGGTCCGGC
Source organism: Georgenia sp. H159 (assembly GCF_035607575.1). NCBI lineage: Bacteria > Bacillati > Actinomycetota > Actinomycetes > Allobogoriellales > Allobogoriellaceae > Georgenia > Georgenia sp. H159. Next base: position 31,163 of record NZ_JAYDZY010000015.1, read on the forward strand.
ACCTCCTCCCACGCCTTGTTCCCAGGACCGTGGTAGACCAGTGCCTTCATGATGCAGACCTCCTCGTCGAGCGGGGGTCGCGCTCCGCGGCCCACACTGTGACGGTAGTCACGTCATCGTCGCCGCGACTAGGACGTCCTACCCATGCTCCGCCGCTTGCGGTGCAGCGCCACGCGCAGGACGAGGGACAGGAGCAGGGCGGCCGTGCCGGCGGCGACGGTCACGCCGTAGGCGGCGGAGTAGCCGCCGACGTCCGCCAGACGCCCGGCGGTGCTCGAGCCGAGCGCGTACCCGAGGGACGTCGCCGCGGCGAGCACCATCATCGCGGCACCCAGCCGGCTGGGGTCGACCACCCGTTCACACGCCGAGAAAAGAGTGATCATGTACGGCGCCACGGCCAGTCCGAGGACGATGAGGACGCCGGCCAGGCTCAGCAGGGAGTCGACGGCCAGCAGCGGCACCGTGAGCACGGCCAGTCCCGCGGCGAACACCGGCAGCCGGTCCGCGAGCCGGAAACGCTCCGGGAGGACGACGATCGACAGGCCGGCGATCACGCTGCCGACGCCCAGGACGGCGTGGAGCAGCCCGGCCAGACCGGGCTCCCCCGCCTCGGTGGCCAGCGCCGTCGTGCCGGCCTGGACCGAGCCGAAGATGGTGCCGACGATGAGCTGCCCGAGGCCGAGGCCCAGGAGCAGGGCACCGAGCCGCGGGGCGGCGACCCCGCTCTCCCCACGGTGCCCGGGCACGAGCGCCACGGTGGGGTGCAGCGCGAACCAGGTCGCGAACACGGCGAGGCCGGCGGAGGCGAGCAGCAGCGCCCCGGCCGGGGAGACGAGGGCGGCGATGGTGCCGACGAGGGCGGGGCCGAGGACGAAGGAGGCCTCGTCGGCGGCGCCCTCGTAGGAGAAGGCCGTCGACAGCAGCTTGAAGCGCTCGGTGCCGCGGGAGCGGACGAGCTCCCGCCAGCGCACCCGGGCGAGGGTGCCGATCTGTGGGACGAAGACCCCGGCGACCCCGCTGATCACGGCCAGCACCTGCCAGGGCACCTGCTGCCAGGACAGCACGACGATCGTGAGCAGCGTCGCGGCCCCGCCGACGGACTGGACGAGCAGGACGGGCCGCTGCCCGATCCGGTCGGTGAGCACGCCGGCGACCGGTGAGGCGACGGCGTTGACGACCGCGAATGCCCCGGCGGCGGCACCGCCGCCGCCGTAGCTGCCGCTGACCTCCGCGACGAGCAGCAGCACGCCCATCTGGGCCATGGCGAGGGGAAGCCGGGCGATGAACGCGACGGCGACGTACAGGCGACCGGTCAGCGCGAACAGCCGCCGGTAGGAGGACAGGACGGACAACACATCTCCACGGGGTGACAGGGTTGCGCTCCTCCCACCCCGGAAGCGCTGCGAACCCTGAGGCCTTCAGTCTAGCCGAGCGGTCACCCGCTCGACCTCGGCGGGAGGCCAGTGGAGCCGGGCGGCGAGCTCCGCCGTCGTCGGCTGCCCGCCCAGCGACCGGCGCGCGTGGGCCACGAGCTCCCGGCGAAGTTGCCGGCTGCGGCGCTCCCGGGCGACCGCCGCCGCCACGAGCCCGTGGCGAGGGGCGAGGAGCAGCGCGATGACGAAGAGCACACCGACGGCGCTCGCCATCATCCCGGCGATCGACACGTCCCACACGACGGCGAGGCCGTACCCGCCGGCCGCGGCGAGCGCACCGACGGCGAGCGCGGCGGTCAGCATCGCCGTGAGCCGCTCGGTGAGCAGGTAGGCGGTCGCGGCGGGACCGGCGAGGAACGCGACGACGAGGATGGCACCCACCGAGTCGAAGGCCCCGACGACGGTCACCGAGACCAGCGCCATGAGGACCTGGTGGACGACCACCGGCGACAGGCCGACGACGGCGGCGAGCGCCGGGTCGAAGGTCGTGAGCTTGAGCTCCTTGTACAGCAGCACGACGGCGGCCACGACGACGACGGCGACCACCCCCGTCGTCCACCAGGAGCGCGGCCCGAGGTCGACGCCGCCCACGGTGAGCACGGTCAGCGGCGAGAAGGCGATCTCGCCGAACAGGACGTGCTCGAGGTCGAGGTGGACGTTGCCGCCGTAGCGGGCGATGAGCAGCACACCGAGGGCGAACAGCCCGGTGAAGACGATGCCGGTGGCGGCGTCACCGCGGACCCGGCCACCGCGCTGCAGGGCGTCGACGAGGACGACGGTGAGCAGCCCGAACACGGCAGCGCCCGCGACCGCCGCGAGCGGGCCGAGTGAGCCGGTGAGGAAGAAGGCGAGCACGATCCCCGGCAGTGCCGCGTGCGAGATCGCGTCACCGACCATGACGGTCTGGCGCAGCACGAGGATCGAGCCGAGCAGCGCGCACGGCACCACGACGAGCAGCGCCGTGACGATGATGACGAGGTCGACGTTCACGTCAGCCGCCCCTCGACCGGCGCTCCCCCGCCCGCGCCTCCCCGCCGGGAGCGGGGCCCCAGCCGCTCCCGCACGGCGGTGCGCAGCCGTCGCGCCGGCAGGGACAGCAGGAAGATCGCCGTCGCGACGAGCACGACGAGCGGGCCGGTGGGCAGGTCCGTCGTCGTGGCGCTCAGCACGGCGCCCAGCCCCCCGCTCACCGCCCCGAGCGTGGCCGCGAGCACGACCATGACGGCGAGGCGGTCGGTCCACTGGCGCGCGGCAGCCGCCGGTGTGATCAGCAGTGCGGCGACGAGCACGACGCCCACCGTCTGGATTCCGACGACGATCGCGACGACGAGCAGCACCGTGAGCAGCGCCTCCAGCCGCCGCACCGGGTACCCGACCGACCGCGCGTACGCCGGGTCGAAGGCCACCAGCTTGAGCTCCTTGAACAGCAGGGCGAGGACGACGAGCGCCACGGCCGTGAGCGTGGCCATCAGCCGGACGTCGGCCGCGACGAGGCTGGCCGCCTGGCCGAGCACGAAGCGGTCGAGCCCGGACTGTCCCGCTGCGCCCGTCCCCGCCACGTAGGTGAGCAGCACGGTGCCGGCACCGAAGAACACCGAGAGCACGAGGGCCAGCGCCGCGTCCTGCTTGATGCGCGTGGTCTGCACGACGGCGAGCACGAGCCCCGCGGCGAGCGCCGCGGTCGCGGCCGCACCGGTCATGAGCCCGGAGCCGGAGGTCGTGCCGGTGAGGAGGAAGCCGATGACGACGCCGGGCAGCGTGGCGTGCGCGAGGGCGTCGCTGAGCAGGCTCTGGCGGCGCAGCACCGCGAAGCTGCCGAGCGCACCGCCGAGCAGGCCGAGCACGGCCGCACCGAGCGCGACGGTGCGCAGCGTGTAGTCGCCGAGCAGCCCCAGCAGCTCACCCATCGGTGCGCATCTCCTCCGCGCGGCGTGCCGCACCGCCGTAGGTGCGGGCGATGTTCTCGCGGGTGAAGACCTCCGCCGTCGGGCCGGCGGCGACGAGCTCGCGGTTGAGGAGCACGACGGTGTCGAAGTAGTCCGCGACCGAGGCGAGGTCGTGGTGGACGACGACGACGGTGCGGCCCTCGTCGCGCAGCTCGCGCAGGAGGTCGACGACGAGCCGCTCGGTGACGTAGTCCACGCCGGCGAAGGGCTCGTCCGCCAGGTAGAGGCGGGCGTCCTGCGCGAGCGCGCGGGCGATGAAGACCCGCTGCTGCTGCCCGCCGGACAGCTCGCCGATCTGCCGGTCGGCGAGGCCGAGCATGTCGACCCGCTCGAGGCAGCGCTCGGCCGTGCGCCGCTCCGCCGTGCCGGGGCGCCGGAGCCAGCCGAGCCGGCCGTAGGTGCCCATCTCGACGACGTCGCGGGCGTCGGTCGGGAAGTCCCAGTCGACGCTCCCCCGCTGCGGGACGTAGCCCACCGACCGGCGCACCCGGTCGATGGGGCGGCCGAAGATCTCCACCGACCCGGCGACGGGGCGCAGCAGCCCCATGGCGACCTTGAGCATCGTCGTCTTGCCGGCGCCGTTGGGTCCGACGATCCCCACGAGCCGGCCCTCGGGGATGGTGAAGGAGACGTCCCAGAGCACCGCCTCGTCGCGGTAGGCGGCGCTCACGCCGCGGACGGCGAGCGGCGGGCTCACGGTGCCCCCAGGGCGGCGGCGATGGTCCGCGCGTTGGCCCGCAGCGTGCCCGCGTAGCTGCCGGCCGGGCCCCCGGGGTCACCGAGGGCGTCGGAGTACAGCCCCTGCTCGGGCACGTGCACGTCCCAGCCGCGGTCCGCGGCGGCCTCCCGGACGGCGTCGATGCTCGCCGGCGAGACGCTGGACTCGGTGAACAGCGCCGGGACCTCCCGCTCGACGAGGAGGTCCACGAGCGCGCGGATGTCGGCCACGCCCGCCTCGTCCTCGGTGGACAGCCCCTGCACCCCGCGGACCTCGAGCCCGTAGGCGCGGCCGAGGTAGCCGAAGGCGTCGTGGGAGGTGACGAGGAGCCGGCGGCGAGGGGGAATCTCCGCGAGCGCGTCCGCGGCGTCCGCGTGGGCGGCGAGGGCGGCCGCGACGTACTCCCGGGCGCCGCGGACGAAGTCGCCGCGGTGCTCGGGCGCGATCTCCACCAGCTCGGCGACGACGGGGTCGACCACCCGCACCCACAGCTCGGGGTCGAACCACACGTGCGGGTCGTACTGGTCGGGGTAGTCGGGGGACGCGAGCAGCTCCTCGGTGGGCAGCATCCCGGTGAGGGCGTGGACCCGCTCGAGCCCCCCGCCCTCGAGCACGTCGATCATCCGCCCCTCGAGAAACAGCCCGTGGTAGACGACGAGGTCGGCGTCGACGAGGGCGCGCACGTCCCCCTGGCCGGCCCGGTACAGGTGAGGGTCCACCCCGGGGCCCATGAGCGCGGTGACGTCGACGTGCTCTCCCCCGACGGTCCGCAGCAGGTCGGCGGCGTGCGTCGTCGTGACCGTCACGCGGACGCGGCCGTCGTCCGGAACCCCGGCCGAGCCGGACGCGCACCCCGCGAGGACGAGCGCGCCGACGATGACGCCCACCGGTGTTCGCAGAGCCGAAGCCACTTGTTAAGGGTAGCCGAACATGCGCCCGGGGCGCGGGAAGGTCCCGTGGTCGCAATCCCTCCGGGCTCCCCGGCCGTACCCTGAGGCATGGCGGGCTTCTCGCGCGCGGACCGGGCCGACGACGCCGCGCTGCTGGCCGGGCTGCGGCTCGGCGACGCGGTCGTCTCCGCCGCGTTCATCCGCCGCTTCCAGGGGGCCGTCCTGGGTCTGGCGCTGAGCATCACCCGTGACCCGAGAGCCGCGGAGGACGTGTGCCAGGAGGTCTTCCTGCGTGCCTGGCGGGCGGCCGACACCTACGACGTCCGCCGGGCCTCCGTCCTCACCTGGCTGCTGACCATCACCCGCAACGCGGCGATCGACGCGGTCCGCGCACGGCGCAGCACCCCGACGACCGACGACGTGCTCGACGAGCTGCTGCGCGACACCCTGGCCACCGCCCCCGACCTCGCAGAGACCGCCGTCCACCGCGTGGAGACCGAGCGGGCGATCGCCCGCCTCCGCCGGGTCTCACCGGAGCAGGCCCGCGCCGTCGTGCTGGCCGTCCTCGGCGGCTGCACGGCCGCGGAGGTGGCCGAGCGCGAGGGCGTCCCCGTCGGCACGGCGAAGACGAGGATCAGGACCGGGTTGCGCCGGCTGCGCGAGCTCGCGGAGGTGGACCATGACTGAACGATGGCATCCAGACGAGGACGCCCTGCTCGAGGCGGCGCTGGGCACGTCGCGCACGGACGCCCTGGAGGAGGTGCGTGACCACCTCGCCGGGTGCGCGCGGTGCCGGCACACGCACGGCGAGCTGGTCGACGCCGTCGACCTCACGCTCCCGGCCGTGCCACGGGCACTGCCCCCGAGCGGCTTCGAGATCAGGACGCTCGATCGGCTGACGGCCGCACAGGCACAGGCCGGGCACCCAGCCGGCGCACCCCGCCGCACGGCCCGGTGGCTGCCCCTGGCGGCGGCCACGCTCCTCGGCGTCGGCGTCGGGGCCGCCGGCGCCTGGACCCTGACGGACGACCCGCCACCGGACGCACCCACCGTGGTGTCCGCGCCCGCGGCGCCACTCGTCGGCACGGACGGCGAGGACGTCGGCGCCGTCTCCCGGACGCACGACGACGACGGCGGCAACTGGCTCGTCGTCGTCGTGCACGACGACGCACCCGCCGGGGTCTACACCTGCCGGGTGACGCTCGCCGACGGCAGCCGGCAGGACGTCGCCGAGTGGCCGGTGTCGGGCTACGACGAAGTCGCGTGGGTCCTCGACGAGCCGTCACCGGGCGTGCGGAGCGTGGAGCTCGTGGGTGAGTCGGGCGACGTGTGGGCCACCGCGGACCTCTGACGCAATCCCTGCGGCAGACACGTCCGTATCACCTTCCATGGAACCGACGACGAGACGCGTCCGGCGAACGACGCTCACGCTGCTCTGCGCCCTTGCCCTGGTGGCGGCCTGCGGGAACGGCGAGGAGCCCGCGAGCGACCCGGTGACCGCGCCCGCCGACGCACAGGCCACCGAGCCCCCGCAGGCGAGCGCGACGCCGGCGGACGAGCCGAGCGAGGCGGGCACGGACGACGGCGACGCGACCGACGTCGTCGTCGTCATCTCCGACTTCAGCTACGAGGTACCCGAGAGCGTCGCGCCCGGTGCCGAGGTCACCGTGACCAACGAGGACACGGTCGGGCACACGGTGACCTCCGACGACGAGGGCCTGTTCGACGTCGCCGTCGAGCCGGGTGCCACGGTGACGTTCACGGCACCGGACGAGCCCGGGGAGTACGGGTTCTTCTGCATCCCCCACCCGAACATGACCGACACGCTGGTCGTGGGATGAGCACCCCCGCTCCCCCGCCCACCCGCCGCCGTGCCGCTCGGGGACGCCGGGCCGCCGAGCCCCTGGTGCGCGTGCTCGTCGTGGCGGCGCTGGCGGTCGACGCCGTCGTCCACGTCCGGCTCGCCGACGCGATGCAGCTCGCGGCACCCGGCGGCGTCGGCGGTGGCACGCTCTTCTACGCGCAGGCGACCGTCGCCACCGTCGCGGCCCTGGTCCTCCTCGTCACCGGCCACCGGCTCGCGTACGCCCTCGCGGGTCTCGCGGCCCTGAGCGCGCTGATGCCCGTGCTGCTCTACACCTACGTCCAGGTGCCGGCGATCGGGCCGATCCCCTCGATGTACGACCCCACCTGGCACCCGGAGAAGACGGTCAGCGCGATCGCCGAGGCCGCCGCCGTCGTCCTGGCGGTCGTCGGTGCACGGCTCGCGCGGCCGCGGTCCGAGCCGAGGTAGCGCGCTCGAGTCGTCCTCCTTCGGCGGTCGGTCAAACTTCAGTCTTGACTTATATAAGCCACGCCTGAAACCATCACGTCATGCACGCACTCGACGTCCTCGGCGACCCGGTCCGCCGGCGCCTGATCGAGCTGCTCGCGGACGGCGAGCAGTCGGCGGGTGAGCTCGCCGAGCAGATCGGGCGCGAGTTCGGCATCAGCCAGCCCGCCGTCTCCCAGCACCTGCGGGTGCTGCGCACGAACGGCTTCGCGAGGGTGCGCCCCGACGGCAGCCGACGGCTCTACGCGATCGACGCCGAGCCACTGCGGGAGGTCGACGCGTGGCTGGCGGACTTCCGCGGCTTCTGGGCGCCCAGACTGGCCGCCCTCGAGACCGAGATCGCTCGCGGCAAGCGTGAGCGACGGATGCGACCCCCACGAGACAAGGAGCAGTCATGACCGAGGACATCACCACCATCAGCGCCGGCCAGCTCGACGCCGTCGAGCGCACCCTGTCCATGACCGAGCACGACGACGCCATGACCGCGGTCGCCACGCTGAGCCAGGTCTACGACACCAGCGTCGCGGACGTCTGGGACGCCTGTACGTCCGCGGACCGCCTCCCCCGGTGGTTCCTGCCGGTCTCCGGGGACCTCGAGCTCGGTGGCCACTACCAGCTGGAGGGCAACGCCGGCGGCACGGTCGAGGCGTGCGACCCGCCGTCGAGCTTCCGTATCAGCTGGGAGTTCGGCGGCAACGTGTCCTGGGTGACCGTCCGGGTCGACCCGGCGGGCAAGGACGCCGCTCGTCTCACCCTCGAGCACACGGCCCCGGCGGCGCTGCCGAACGACTTCTGGCAGACCTACGGCCCGGGCGCCACGGGTGTGGGCTGGGACCTGGCACTCCTCGGCCTCGCGCTGCACCTCGCGACCGGCGCCGACAAGCCCGCCGAGGGATCGGGGTGGGAGCAGAGCGAGGAGGCCCGCGCGTTCATCGCCGGCAGCAGCCGGCGCTGGGCGGACGCGTCCGTCGCCGCGGGCACCCCGGAGGAGCAGGCCCGCGCAGCGGAGCGGAACACCACCGCCTTCTACACCGGCCAGCCGACCGAATAGCCCCCGCCCCCCTCCCCCCTCTGCGCCGAGAGCGGGATTGTTGCAATCCCGCTCTCGGCGCACGGGATGGTCGGGGCGAGGCGCGGGGTCGGGGCGAGGCGCGGGTCAGGCGGGCGTGAGCGCCACGGCCTCGAGGCGGGCGTAGCTCGCCTCCATGCCGTCGACCATCCCGGTCGCCAGGACCGAGTCCCGTGTCTCGGCGTCGGGGTAGGTGACGACGACGGTGAGCAGCGTGCCGCCGTCGACCGGCGTCAGGGTCATCTCGTTGACGGCGGCCGGCCCCTCCATCCCGATCATCCGCTCGGTCGTCACCTCGCGTCGCGGCGGGTCCCACTCGAGGACCTCGCCGGTGAAGCCGAACCGCCCCTCACCGTTCTCCTGCTCCCACTCGTTGCGGTAGGAGTCGCCGACTGCCGTCGCGGGCTCGCACACGGGCATGGTCCACCCGTCGGGGCCGAGCATCCAGCGCCGCATGAGATCCGCGTCGTGGTGGGCGTCCCACACCTGCTCGACGGTGCCGCGGACGACGCGACTGATTCGCACCTGGGTGTCGCTCAGCACCTGGCTCTCGGCCCGCCGGTCCGCGGCGAAGGAGGTGAGGTCGGCCACGACGGCGTCGATCTGGCTCATCGCGGAGCGCAGCCCCTCCTCCATGCCCATCGAGAGCAGCTGCTCGAGCTCGGTGAGGGACCCGAAGTACGACGTCGTCGTCACCCGCGCACCTGTGCCGGTCTCCTCGAAGGTGTAGACCATGCGGGTCGCCGGCAGGTCCGGGTCGGGCGAGCCGTCCGGCCGCGCGAAGCCGTCGCGCACCTCGAACGAGCGCCCCTCGTCGACGGCGAGGAACTCCCAGTAGCCTCCGGGGGTCTCGCCGTCGGGCCCGGTCATGACGTACTGGGACCGGCCACCGACGGCCATGTCGTGTCGGGTGAAGGTCGCCGGCCACCCCTCCGGGCCCCAGAACTTCTCGAGCTGCCGCGGGTCGGCATAGGCGTCCCACAGCCGGCGCACCGGCACGGGGAAGTCGGCGACGACGGTCATCGTCAGGGCGTCGAGGTCCTTCTCGACGGCGGTGATGGGCATGTCAGTACCTTTCTGCGGTCACTCATCGGTGAGGAGCGCGTCGAGCCGTGCGACTCGGCCGCGCCAGAGCTGCTCGTACTGGTCCAGCAGGAGCTGGGCCCGTCGGATCGTGTCGGGGTTGCCCCGCACTCGGCGTTCGCGGCCCTCCGGGTGCTTGGTCACCAGACCGGCTCTCTCCAGGACGGCGACGTGCTTCTGCACGGCCGCGAACGACATGTCGTACTCGGCAGCCAGGGCGGTGACCGTCGCCTCCCCACCGAGGGTGCGCCGGACGATGTCACGCCGGGTCGCGTCGGCGAGTGCCCGGAAGATCCGGTCGATCTCGTCGTCGTCGAGGGCGAGGTCCTGACTACTTCGTACAACCATTTGGTTGTACGTTACGCGGCGCTCCACCTCCGGTCAAGGCCTTCCCGACCCGTCGTCGCCGACAGCCCTCCTCGCGCCGATCCCCCCCCTGCGCCGACAGCGGGGTTGTCTCAGCTCTCGTTCACCGGAAGCCGGACCGCCCCGTCCGTGGCCACGCTCTTCCGCTGGGGAGCGGCGAGGCGGAGAATCGCGGGAGGGCACACCGCCCGGACAGGGGACACCATGGTCGTCGTCGAGTCGCCGGGCATGCGGCTCTCGAACCAGCGGGACGTCGAGGTGGCGGCCGCCGCGCTCGCCGCCGGGATGTTCGTCGCGCACGCGTTCGCGAACCTCTACGCACTCACCACGCGCGCCGACGCGGGCACCGTCCGGGCGGTCAACATCTTCAAGGGCCGCGCGGCTGACCAGGTCGGCAGCGTGACCACCACACCGGTGCGACTCAGCGGCGTGTTCGACCTCGACCGGCTCCCAGCCCTCCTCACGGCTTCGACCGTCCTCGGGCTCATCGACGAGCTGCTCTGCCTCGGACCCTTCGGCTTCCGCGGACCAGCCGCTGCACACATCCCGGACCATCTCACCGTCCCCTCGGCAGGTGGTCGCTGGGTGCAGGCCATCGTTCCCGGCGACCGGTGCGCGTCGAACGCGTTCCTCGCGGCGTGCCTGGACCTCTGCGGGACCGACCACCTCCACATCACGTCGGCGAACCGGTCACGTCACGCGACGGGTGCCCCCGAGGAGCCCGCGCACTACCGTGCGGGCCCGCTCCGGGCCGAGTTCTCGGGGGCGACGCAGCTGCTGGTCCTTGAGCACCCCGACGAGGACGCGGCTGCGCTCGCCTATCCACGGCACGCTCCGATGTCGACGACGGTCCTCGGCTTCCGGCACGGGAGGTGCGAACGACGTCCGTCCGTGGTGGTCGAGCGGTACGGATCGCTCGACCTCGACGACGTCCGTGCCGTCGTCGGCCGGCACGGTCTCGGCCTCGACATCGCCTCCGGTGCCAGGCATCGTCTGCCGCAACGCCGGTACTGACCCCGCTGCTCCATCACGCGCGCGGGACCGCACACGAGTCGGCCGTCGGCGGAGGCCCGACACAATCCCGCTGTCGGCGTCAGGGGGTGGTGCCGGGCGCTGGACCGGGGGGTGAGCCGGCTGTCTGCCCGGGACGCGCCGGCTGTCGGCCCGGGGCCGGACAACAATCCCGCTGTCGGCGTCAAGGGGAGGGGGCCGGGCGGTGGTCAGGTGTAGCGCTGGGCGACGCGGACGGTCTGGGGGCCGTAGGAGCCGCCGAAGATGACGGCGTGCATGACGAGCATCGTCAGCTGGTGCAGCCCCACCCTCTCCTGCCAGCCGGCGGCCAGCGGCGAGACCTCCTCGTACCCGGCGAGGATGTCGGGGAGCCGGTCGACGCCGAACAGGTCGAGGGCGGCGAGGTCCGTCTCGGCGTGCCCCCCGTGGGCGGCCGGGTCGATGAGGACGCCACGGGCCGCTCCCCCACCGCCGGTCCACACGACGTTGCCGCCCCACAGGTCGCCGTGCAGGCGTGCGGCACGCTCACCGACGAGCGCCGGCTGGTCGTGGTCGAAGTCCCCCGCGGCGAGCCGGTCGGCGACCCGCTCGAGGACCCGGGCGCCGTCGTCGTCGACGGAGCCGTTGCCCAGTGCCCGCGGGATGTACGGGCGGAGCTGGTACTCGGCGTAGAACTCCCCCCACGTCTCGAAGACCGGCGCGGCGTCGTGCCCGTGCAGCGGCATCGGTCCCGAGCTGCGCACCACCTCCCCGCTCCATCCCGGCGGCGTGCACCCGAGTGACGGGGCGCCGGCGGCGTGGGTTCGCGCGAGCCCGCGTCCGAACGCCGCGGCCGCCTCCGCCGTGGCCGACGCGTGGGGCAGCCGGACGAGGTCGACCCACCCCTCGCCCTCGGCGAGGATCTCGACGACGGGTGCCCCGCCGTCGTCCTGCGCGTCCGCCAGCCACCGCAGCCCCGCCGTCTCGAAGCGCAGCACGGTCGGGTCGTCGGTCTTGTGGAAGGTCGTCATGTGCCCATGGTGGCAACGAGCGACGGCCGCGGCGAGACGTCCCGCGAAGACGGCCGGGGGCCGCGGCCGAGCGGAACGGCGCGCGTCCGCCGCCGATGTGCGGATACAGTCGGGCCGTGGCAGAGATCGGGGCGCGCGGTACTGCAGTGGTGATCGAGGACGACGCGGACATCCGCTACCTCCTCGAGGTCACCCTGGGCCAGGCAGGATTCGCGGTCACGACGGCGGGCAGCGGGCAGGAGGGCGTCGACGCCGTCCGGGAGCTCCAGCCGGTCATCACCACCCTCGACATCTCACTGCCCGACTTCGACGGCTTCGAGGTCGCGCGGCGGGTGCGGGCCTTCTCCGACACCTACATCCTCATGCTCACGGGGCGGGCGGAGGAGATCGACACCCTCCTCGGGCTCGACGCCGGCGCGGACGACTACGTGACCAAGCCCTTCCGGCCCCGCGAGGTGCGGGCCCGCATCGAGGCGATGCTCCGCCGTCCCCGGGCGGCGGCCGCGGCACCGGACAGCACCGTGCCGGTTCCCGCGGCGGCGCAGCCGGCGGACGACGACGGCGCGAGCGTGCTCGGGCACGGGGACCTGCGCCTGGACCGGGACGCCCGGGTCGTCTCGCTCGGTGGGCAGCCCCTGGAGCTGACCCGCAGCGAGTTCGACATCCTCACCGCGCTGCTGGCGAACCCCCGGCGGGTGCTCACCAAGGCCCAGCTCGCCCGGGCGGTCTGGTCGGACAGCTACGACACGGGGGTCGAGGCCACGGAGGCGGACCGCCGCTCGGTGGAGGTGCACGTCGCGAACCTGCGCCGCAAGCTCGGCGAGGACGCGTCGCGCCCCCGGTACGTCGAGACCGTCCGCGGGGTCGGCTACCGCCTGGCGCTCAGCGCCCCGAGCTGAGGCCCGGCAGGGCGGACAGTAGCTCCTGCGAGGTCAGCGGTGCCACGCGTTCCACCTCGGCGAGTGCCGTCTGCGCGCTCGCGCGGTCGGTCGTCCGGCACCGCTCGCACGCGGCCGCGAGCGGGTGCGCGCCGAGCATCGTCGCCGAGCACCCGAGGCTGAGGGTGGCGTCGCGCAGCTCGGGCAGCTCACCGGCGGCGACCGCCCGGCGCAGCCGCGCGACCCGGGCGGGGAGCATGTCGAGGAAGCGGTCGATCATCCCGGCGGTCGCAGTGGCCCCGACCTCGCCGAGCAGCTGGGTGACGCTCGAACGGTCGACCATCTCGGTCACCGTCCCTCGCGGCGCTCACGCACCGCGGACACGACCTGCAGGGCGGCGTAGCCGAAGAGCGAGAGCGCGATGACGAGCGTGCCCAGCGCCTTGGTGTGGCCGGAGAGCAGGGTCGCGACGTAGCCGGCCCCGGGCACCCAGTAGCGGACCTCGCCGCGGATCTGGGTCTCGGTGAGCTCCCACGGGTCCGCCACATCGTTGGCGTCGCCCTGGGTGGTGAAGGTCGGCCCGCCGATGGAGTCGGTCCGCTCGATGATCCGGTGGGTGACGAGCGTGGCGTTGTCCGGGTAGGGCATGACCGTGATGACGTCGCCGACCTCAAGGCTCGTGACGTCGTCGACCCGCGAGACGACGACCTGGCTGCCGGTGGGGATCGTCGGCTCCATCGAGCCGCTCAGCACGGTGAGCGGCGCCCACCCGAGCAGCCGCGGCACGACGACGAGGGCAGCGAGCGTGACGACGAGGACGACGAGGAGGCCGCCGGGGACGACCCGGGTGAGGACGGTACGGGCGACGCTGCTCCTGGGCGCGGACCCGGCGCGGTGGCGGCCCGGGGTGATGACGTCGTGGCTCATGGTCGTCTCCAGGCGGGTCGGAGTGGCAGTGGACGTGTGGGGGCTCATGCGCAGGTCACCGTTCCGTCGATGCGGATCTCGGTGTGGGTGGTGCCGGGGACGGTGGTGCCGTCGGTCAGCACAGCGACCACCCGCACGGTGTGGGTTCCGGCGTCGTGCCCGGTGAAGTCGGAGGGTCCGACGGTGACGGTCCGCTGCGCGGGCATCAGCGTGGCGACCTCGCGCCACGTGCCGCCGTCCGCGACCTGCACGCTCCATCGGGCGACGTCGACGCTCATGCCGGCCCGGTTCCAGTCCCAGCCCAGCGTCACGCGGGGGTGGATGCTGGAGCAGGTCGGGCCCGTGACGCTCGGGCCCGGGGTGACCCGGAGTTCGGTGGCCCAGCTGCCGGTGGTCGTCCACGTGGCGGGCGCGACGGTGACGCCGTCGAGCGTCGTCGCGAAGGACACGGTGCGGCTGCCGAGCTCGATCCGGATCCTGTCGGTGGGGACGAAGGTCAGACACAGCGTGCGGGCCCCGGCGAGCGGCTGGCCGCCCGTGACCGGGACGTCGGTGGCCGTGCCGCTGGGCGTCGCGGTGTAGGTGGCGGCCGTCGTCGGGCAGGTCCCCCCGGCCGCGGCGACGCGGTACTCCACGCGCGAGCCGGTGAGCTCGGCGCCGGTGAGCGCTCGTCCGTCGACGCTCACGCGGACGGTGCTGGGCCGCCAGGTGCCGGAGACGTCACCGCTCATCCCCACGGTCGCGGTGGTCCCGGCCGAGGGCGTGACGTCCATGCGGACGCCGCCGGTGCGCAGCGTGGGCACCGTGACGGTCACCTCGTCGCTCCAGGCGGCCAGGGTCGAGCCGGTGGGGCGCAGGACGAGGACGCCGGCGAGGACGAGGGCCAGGAGCAGCACGACGGCGGTCAGCCGCTTGGTGGTGGTCATGGCATCTCCTGGGTGAGGGTCCAGCGGACGGCGCCGGCGTCGAGGGTCGTGTGCTGCAGCTGCTCCCCCCACCAGTTCGAGCGGTCGGCGGCCGGGGGGCGGCCGTCGGTGGTGGCGGGGACGGCGAGGTCGATGACGGCGGTGACCTGCGCGCCGTCGTCATCGGGCGTGACGGTCCACCGGTTGGCCCCGGCCGCGGGGAGTGCCGTGGTCGCCGAGACGGTCGGGCCGCCCAGGCCGCCGAGTGCACCGAGGTCGAGGGACAGCGTGCCGGTGAGGAGCGTGCCGCGGGCGGAGACGCTCACCGTCGACGTCACCCGCACGACGTCCCCGGGAACGATTGCGGTGTCCGCGGGGAGCGGCTGGGAGGTGCCGGGCCGCAGGACGGCGGTGCTGGCCGCGACGGGCTCGACCGCGAGCCGGCCGGCGCTGAGCACGGCCTGGTCGCGGTGCTCCGCGTCGGCCCACCCGGCGAGGGTGGTGCCGCTGCCGGAGAGGAGGACCGCCGCCACGACTGCGGCGATGGCGGCGCGGGTCAGGCGGTTCGGCACGGTGGTCCTCCTCTCCGGTGGTGGGTGCTGGTGCCCGGTCAGCCGGCGGAGACGACCGGTGCCTGGGTGAGCGAGATGTCGAGGCCACCGAGCGTGACGTGCTGGCCCTGGCCGACGAGGCCGGCGGTGCTCTCGTCGAAGGCGACCGTGACGGCGACGTCGAGGCGCTGGAGGTCGTCGGCGGCGGTGACGGGCGCGGAGGTCCCGACGACGGGCGTGCCGTTGAGCGTCATCTCGGCGCCGGCCGTGAGCTGGTCGCGGAGCTCGGCGTCGCCGGTGAGGCCCGTGAGGTTGTGGGAGACGACGCCGGTGAGGAGGTCGCCCTTCGCGTCGATCGTCAGGGTCTCGCGGTAGGTGAGCGCGTCGCCCGGGACGATGAGGTAGCTGCCGTTCTCCACGGCCGCCGTCACGTCGGTGCCCGCCACGTTCGTCCAGCTGCCCTCGCCGGCCGCCAGGTCCAGGACGCCGGCGGCGATCGGGGTGGCCGTCGCGGACTGCTCCGCGTCGGACCACTCGGCGAAGGTGGCCCCGCCCGCGCCCAGGAGGACGACGCCCGCGCCGACGGCCGCGACGGCCTTCCAGGCGGTGAAGCGGGAAGCGGTGGTGGTCGTGCGTGCCATGGTCGTGCCTTCCGGTGTCAGGGCCGGTCTCTCCGGCGCTGACCCGATCCTGGAACCGCGACCTCAGCGCGATCTCTCGGCTGCCTCGACGTCACCTCAGGACTTGCTCAAGATTCCTCAGTACGAGCTCTGCACCTGGTTCCCGCCCTCCGCGAGGGCCCGGTCGAGGCGCTGCCGGGCGGTCGCGCGCAGGGCGCGGAGGTCGTACCCGCAGTCGGCGTCACCGGCTGCGCCGAGGCTCAGCCGCACGCGGACGCGGGTGCCGTCGACCGGGAGCGGCGTCGCGATGACGTGGCGGCGCAGGGAGTCGGCCCACACGTGCGCCTGCGCACCGGTGAGCCCCCGGAGCAGGACGACGAAGGCGTCGGCACCCTCCCGGCCCGCCAGCGACACCGGCGGAGCCAGCAGCCGGGCGGAGTCGACGGCCAGGGTCAGTGCGTCATGGGCTGCCTGGGGCCCGAAACCGGTCGTCAGGTCACGTGCCCCCTCGACCTCCACCACGATGAGAGCGACCGGCTCCCCGGCGGTCTGCGCGGTACGGAGCAGCTGCTCGGCGCGCGGCTCGAAGGTCAGTGAGGTGCGGAGCCCGGTGCTCGGGTCGAACCCGAACCGTTCGGCCCTCCGGAGGTGGACCTCGTCGGTCCGGATCGCGACCATGCAGAACCCCGCGACCGTCACCAGCACGAGGACGGCGAGGGCGGTGGGCCCGGTGCCGACGTAGCGGACGAACTCGGCGGACTCGGGACCTGCGGTGAGGTAGACGACGGTGCGGATGCCGTAGTAGACCGCGACGGCGAGCAGCACCCCGCTGAGTGCCCTGCCGAGGCGGTGGTGACGCAGTCGTCCGCGGAGTCCTGCCACCCCGCCGAGCCCGGCTCCGGCCGCGGTCCCGACGAGCACCGCCCAGCCTCCGGCCCATGCCCCGCCCTCGGCGCCCGGCACGAGCGCGGCGAGGGCAGCGGCCGACGCCACCGCTGCGGTCACGCCCAGGAGGGGGCGTCGCCCGTCGTCGGCCCGCACGCCGTTCCACATGGCGAAGGTCGTGACGACGGACGCGGCGTTGCCGACGGCGTTGAACCACCACACCGACTCGCCCCAGAGGTAGAACACGGCGGTGCCCACCGCCGCGCTGAAGGCAAGGGTCCAGATGAGGTCGACCGGGGAGCGGCCGCGGCTGGCGACCTCGAGTACGAAGGCTCCGGTGATGATCGTGATGACCGTGAGAGCCGCGACGTAGAGCGTGGGGACGTCCAGGTTCACGTCGGCTCCCCCACGGGCAGGTGGACGGCGACCGTGGTCCCCTTCCCGGGCTCGGAGCTCAGCGTGATGGTGCCCCCGAGGGCCTCGACGATCTGGCGGCTGATGTGCAGACCGAGCCCCGTGCCCTGGACGACCGTGCCCCGGACCTCGGGCGCGCGGTAGAAGCGGCTGAAGAGCTGCTGCTGCGCCTCGGAGCTGATGCCGGGACCGTCGTCGGTGACCGTGAGGCACACGCGGTCGGCCCGCTGCCCGGGGCCGTGCCCGGGCCCGCTGACGTCGACGTGGACGTGACCGCCGGCGTGGGAGTACTTCACGGCGTTCGACACGACGTTGTCCACCACCTGGGTGGCGCGCCCCACGTCACCGCGGATCACGCAGGACCCGCCACCGGTCACCTCGATGGTGATGCGGCGGTCCTCGGCGCGGGGCGTCTGGGACTCGACGACGTCGTCGACCACCTCGCGCAGGTCGACGGGCTCCCACGACCCGGAGTCCGCCCGGGTGCGGGCCGCCGTGAGGAGGTTGTCGATGAGGATCTGCAGCCGGGCCGCGTTGCGCTCGGCGACCGAGAGGTAGCCGGCCACCCGCTCGGGCAGCTCGGGGTCGTCCAGCGCGAGGTCGAGGTAGCCCGTGACGGAGGTGAGCGGTGTGCGCAGCTCGTGGGACACGGAGGAGACGAAGTCCTCCCGCTGGGCGAGGGCCAGCAGCTCGTCGGTGATGTCGTGGAGCGCGACCACCGACCCCTCACCGGCGCCGTCCCGGCCCGGGAGCGGACCGGCGGACACCCGGTAGGCGGAGCGGTCCTGCGGGCCGTGCTCCCACCAGACGACCTCGCGCTCGACGCGCCCACCCCTGGCCACCCGCTCCAGCCGGTCCGCGGACACGGGCGTCGACCCGTCCGGGGCGTAGAGCCGTGCCGAGAGGTCGGTGAGCGGTGTGCCGGCGGCGATGTCCCCGGACGTGGCGTCCCTCATCGCCCGGTTGATGATGGCCACGGTCCCGGCGGGGTCGAGCACGATGACCCCGGCGTCGATCGTGTTGAGCACCCCCTCGAGCCGGGCGCGGTCGAGGGACGTCTCCTCGAGCAGCTCCTCGACGAGCGCGCTCTGGCCGGCGAGCAGGTCGCGCCGGGCCCCCGACCTGCGCTCCGACACGTGCAGGACGAGTGCCACGGCGATGATGACCGCGGGGATGATGAAGAGCCGCGCGGCGTTGTCCGGGGTGATCACCAGCACCCCCGCGTCCACCGCCCGGGCGACGTCCACGCCCGCCGAGGCGCAGATCCCGGTGACGATCGCCGTCACGGCTCCCACGCGACCCATCCTGGCCAGCCACAGCACCGGCAGGACGATGAGGACGGTGGCGCGTGCACCGATGGTCAGCACCCACACCACGGCGACCATGTCGAGCAGCGGCACCACGGCCTCGGTCCAGCGGGGCAGCAGCTGCCACGGGACGACGGCGGCGAGCATCGTCGCGAGGAAGTTGACGCCGAACGCGATGACGGCGGCGTCGGGCAGCCCGCCGGAGCCTTCCTCCCACAGCACGAGGGCCATGATGAGCGCCCCGAAGACCGCCGCGAACGGCAGCTGCTTCCCCAGGACGGCGAAGCGGCGCGGCGTGTCGGCGTCCGCGAACGACGAGGGCTGATGAAGCACGGGCAGAGCCTACGGTGCCCGCAGCCACCGCGTAGGGTGGCGCGGGCGGCGCGGGGCCGTCCGGGCAGGAGGGTCGGGTGGGTGACGTCCTCGTCCAGGC
Organism: Georgenia sp. H159; assembly: GCF_035607575.1. Classification (NCBI taxonomy): domain Bacteria; kingdom Bacillati; phylum Actinomycetota; class Actinomycetes; order Allobogoriellales; family Allobogoriellaceae; genus Georgenia; species Georgenia sp. H159. Next base: position 49,941 of record NZ_JAYDZY010000015.1, read on the forward strand.
GGTGTCGCTGGTGGCGATCATCGGGCTGGGCTTCACGGTCAAGCGCATCGGCTGGGTCTCCGTGGCCCACTTCCCCGTGCTCGCGACGATCGTCCTGCGCATCACGCTGCCCGCCGCCATCATCACCGGCTTCAACGACTTCGACCTCACGTGGGCGCTGCTGTCCCTGGCCGTCGTCGGGCTCGTCGCGAACGTCGTCCAGCAGGGCACCGGCATGGTCATGGGCCGCCGCAGGGGGCGTGAGGCCCAGGCCTTCGGGGTGCTCAACATCGGCAGCTACAACATGGGCGCCTTCGCGATGCCCTACCTCGCGGGCTTCATGGGGCCGCAGGCGCTCGTGCTCGCCGCCCTGTTCGACGTCGGTAACGCGGTGGCCGCCGCGGGCATCGGGTACGCGTGGGCGCTGGGCCTCGTCACGGGCGAGGGCCGGGTGGGGTTCGGGACCTTCCTGAGGACGATGCTGCGGTCGACGATCTTCGTCACCTACCTCGTCATGGTGCCCCTGCGGCTGCTCGACCTCAGCCTCCCCGGGCCGGTCGTCGAGCTCACCGCGACGATCGGCGCGGCGAACACGTTCCTCGCCATGTTCATGATCGGTGTCGGCCTGGAGCTGCGGCTCTCCAGGGCCAAGTACCGTCAGGCACTCACCTACCTCGTCGTGAGGTACGGCTACGCCGTCGTCTTCGCGCTCGGCACGTGGCTGCTGCTGCCCGTCGACACGGAGGTCAAGGTGGTGCTCTGCATGGTGTTCTTCGCGCCGATCGCCGCGATGGCGCCCGGGTACACGGCCGAGGCGCGCGGCGACGTCGAGCTCTCGACGTTCATGACGTCGGTCACGATCATCGTCGGGATGGTGACGATGCCGGTGGTGCTCGCCGTCCTCGGGTGACGGCGCCGGGTGGGCGCCGGCGGGCTCAGGCGCGCAACCCCGGGACGAGCTGCTCGACCCACTGCGGCACCAGCTGCGCCGCAGGCCCGGTGCGGACCTCGTCGAAGAAGCGGGACACCTCGCTCGGCTCGAGGTTCAGCTCCAGGGTCCGCGCACCGCTGCTCGCGGCCAGCGCGACGTAGCCCGCGGCCGGGTAGACCGACCCGGAGGTGCCCACGGAGACGAACAGGTCACACGCCGTGACCGCGCGGTCGATCCGCTCGAGCTCGTAGGGCACCTCCCCGAACCAGACGACGTCCGGTCGCAGGGCCCGCTCACCGCACGCGGGGCAGGGCGGCACGTCGACGAGGTCACCGTCCCAGCGGTGCCGCCGGCCGCACTCCTGGCACCACGCCCGGAGCAGCTCACCGTGCATGTGGACGACGCGCCGCGAGCCGGCCCGCTCGTGGAGGTCGTCGACGTTCTGGGTGACGACGAGCAGGTCCTCCCCGAGCGCCTCCTCGAGGTGCACCAGGGCCCGGTGGGCGGCGTTGGGCGTCGCCTGCGCGACGGCGCGGCGGCGGGCGTCGTAGAAGCGCTGGACGAGCTCCGGGTCCCGCGCGAAGCCCTCGGGCGTGGCGACCGCCTCGACGTCGTGCCCCTCCCACAGGCCACCGGAGTCACGGAAGGTCCGCACCCCCGACTCCGCGGAGATGCCGGCACCGGTGAGGACGACGACGCGCACGGGACGCATTATGCGGTACGCGCCGGCCCGCGCCGCCCTAGGCTTGCACGCACGGGCGCCGAGGACGGAGCACGGGAGGCGAGGATGGACACGCGCAGCGCGATCCTCGATGCGGCTGCTGCGGAGATGATCCAGCAGGGTTATGCCGCGGCGTCCATGTCGTCGATCGCGGCGCGCCTCGGCCAGACCAAGGGGGCCCTCGCCCACCACTTCCCGGCCAAGCGTGACTTCATCGCGAGCCTTGCCGCCGCCCTCGAGGAGGCCGTCAACGCCTCTGCCGAGCTCGCGCGCAGGCTGTTCCCCGACCGGAGCGGGCACGCGCTTCTTGCCTTCCTGCTGGGCCTGGCGGACTGGACGGCGCGCGATCCGCAGGTGGCTGCGGCCACCTATCTCTTCACCGACCGAGCCGCGCCCGACGACGACCTGGGCCGTGCGGCCGCGACCTTCCTCGCCCGGCTGGAGGAGCTCATCGTCCAGGCCCAGGACGCCGGTGCCCTCGACCGTTCGGTGAGCGCGGCCGAGATCGCGGAGTACATCTTCGCGACGAACCTGGGCACGGCCTACGTCAGCCTGCGGATGCCCGCACCCGACCGCAGGCACCGCAGACGCCGGTTCCTCCTCCTCACCCTGGGTGCGGTGGGACTCGAGGACACGCCGGCGGTGGCCCAGGAGGTCGTCGCCGCGCTGGCCGGCGACACCCCGCTGTGAGGTCCGCTGTGGGGCCGGTGGACGCCGACCCCACAGCCAGGCGGGCGACGCGCCGGGGGGAGTGCGTCGGCCCTGCCCGCCGGTGCACGGCACCAGACCGCGGTGGAGCCGGGGCGACGACTCCACCGCAGGAAGGACTCCTTCGCGGGCCGACCTAGACTATCGTCTAGGTCGGCCCGGTACGGGCAGTGGTGGTCGAGATCACTCCGGCAACCGACCCACCGACGTCCTGCCCCGGGCGGTCCCCTGCCACCACCTGCCCCACGCGCGCGCGACGTCCTGCCGTCCGCCACGCTCGGTACCGTGAGCGCATGAGAGCGCCGACGCGGGTGGAGCGGTGGCTCGGTCGGTCACCGCGCTGGCTGCGGCTGGTCCTCGCCGCCCCCACGGTGGTGCTCGGAGCCGTGCTGCTCGTGCGTCCGACGACCTCGCTCGGGGTGCTCGCCCTGCTCATCGGCGCCGGCCTCGTGCTCCACGGCGTCGTCGATCTCGTCGGCGGACGCGTCGGTGGTGCGGCCGCGCGGTGGCGGCGGCTCGTGGCGGTGCTGTGGGTCGGCGCGGGGCTGGTCGTCCTCCTCCTCCCGGGGCTCACCGTGCGCCTGCTGACGGTCGTCGTCGGGGTGGGGCTCCTCGTGCACGGCGGCAGCCTTCTCGTGGGGGCGCTGCGCCGAGGTGCCCCTGCCGACGAGAGGGGCGCCGACGGCGCCTTCGGCGCCGCCAGCGTGGTCTTCGGGGTCCTCGCGCTCGGCTGGCCCGACATCACGGCGCTCGTCGTGGCCGTGGTCTTCGGTGCCCGCCTGGTCGCCGCCGGCCTCGTCCTCGGGTGGATGACGCTGCGCCGTCCACGAGAACCGGCCCGGCGCCGTCGCCGTCGCTGGACCCGGACGGTCGCCGCGGTCGCCTCCGTCGCTCTCGCGGCCGCCTCAGCGGCGGTGAGCGTCGCCCTCAACGACGGGTCCACCGTGACGGACGCCTTCTACGCCCCTCCCCGCGACGTCCCCGACTCCCCGGGCGAGCTCGTCCGCGCCGAGCGGACCACCCGCGGGGTGCCGGTCGGCGCCCAGGGGTGGCGGATCCTCTACACGACGACGCGTGGGGACGGGAGCCCGGCGGTCGCGAGCGGGCTCGTCGTCGTCCCGGCCGCCGGAGAGGGGCCCTGGCCGGTCGTCGACTGGAACCACGGCACGACCGGCGTCGCGCAGCACTGCGCGCCGTCCCTCGCCGACGAGCCGTTCGAGTCGGGTGCGCTCATGATCCTCCCCGAGGTCCTCGCCGAGGGCTGGGCGCTCGTCGCGACCGACTACATCGGCCTGGGGACCCAGGGGCCCCACCCGTACCTCATCGGCCCCGACAGCGCGCACGCCTCACTCGACGCCGTCCGGGCGGCTCAGGCCCTCGAGGGAGCCGACCTCGCGGAGGAGACTGTCGTGTGGGGCCACTCGCAGGGCGGTGGGGCGGCGCTGTGGACGGGTGCCCTGCTCGACGAGTACGCCCCCGATCTCGCGGTCGCCGGGGTCGCCGCGCTGGCACCGGCCAGTGACCTCCGGGGCCTCGTCAGCGGCCTCGACGACGTCCCGGGCGGCAGCGTCCTCGCCTCGTTCGTGGCGTCCGCCTACACCGCCGAGTACGACGACGTCACCTACCGCCGGTACGTCCGCCCCGGGGCGGAGGTGGTCGTCCGGGAGATGGCCGAGCGGTGCCTCGCACCGCCGGGCGTCCTCGTCTCGGTGCTCACCGCACTGGCACTGTCGCGGGAGCCGACGATCCTCGCGGCGGACCCCTCGACGGGAGGCTTCGGCGACCGCCTGGCACAGAACGAGCCACCCACCACCGTCCCGGTGCCGCTGCTCATCGGTCAGGGTGGAGCGGACCGGCTCATCACGCCCGGCGTCCAGCGCGGATTCGTCGACCGACTCTGCGCGGCTGGTGTCACGGTCGACTACCGGCAGTACCCCGGCCGTGACCACCTCGCGCTCGTCGAGCCGGACTCACCGCTCGTCCCCGAGCTGCTCGGCTGGACACGGGACCGGTTCGCCGGTGCTCCCACGGCCGCTGGGTGCCCCGCCGGGCGGTGAGCCGTGCCGGTCGTCGGCCGGGAACGACGAAGCCCGGACCGCCGGGGTCCGGGCTCGTCACTCGCGGGGAGAAAATGTGGAGCTAGGGGGATTCGAACCCCCGACCTCTTCCATGCCATGGAAGCGCGCTACCAACTGCGCCATAGCCCCTTGATCCGTCGATAAGTCTAGACGACGGCGGACCGTGCTGACCAATCCCGCGACGGTGGCGCGCACCACACCGTGTCTCTCCCGCTCAGGCGGTGAGGTTGTGGGCGGTCAGCCGCCAGCCCGGGCGGCGGCCCGGGTTGGGTCCGACGAGCGCCCACGCGCAGTTGTCGAGCCCGCCGATCCCGAACCACGCCGCGGCGTCGAGGTCGAGGAGGTGCGTGAGGCCCAGGGTGATGGCCGCACCGTGCGCGACGACCACGAGCACGCCGTCGTCGTCCACGTCCGCCACGGCCTCGAGGACGGCCGCGGCCACGCGCCGGCCGACCTCCTGCCGGCCGTCGGCGCCGATCCCCTCCGGCTCCTCCCCCTGGCGCCACGCCCGGTAGGCGTCGGGCCACCCGTCCTGGATCTCCCGCTGGGTCAGTCCCTCCCACCGGCCGAAGGACCGCTCCCGCAGCCGTGGCTCCGCGTCGACGCGCACGCCCGCGAGCTCACCGAGCGCCTGGGCGGTCCGCATGGCGCGGACCAGGTCGGAGCTGATGATCCGGGTGGGGCCGAGCTCGGCGATCCGCGCGGCGGCCGCCTCGGCCTGGCGCACGCCCGTCGCGTTGAGCTCGATGTCCGACTGGCCCTGGAGGCGCCCGCTCGCGTTGAAGTCGGTCTGTCCGTGCCGCCAGAGAACGATGGTGCCGGCGGTCATGCCGAGGTGCCGGCGTCACCGTCCGCCGGCGCATGCACGTCGGCCGGGAGCTCGATGACGGGGCAGTCCCCCCACAGCCGCTCGAGGGCGTAGAACTCGCGGTCCTCGGTCTGCTGCACGTGGACGATGATGTCGCCGTAGTCGAGCAGCACCCAGTGCGCCTCCGAGACGCCCTCCTTGCGTACCGCCTTGGCGCCCTCGCGGTGCAGCGCCTCGTCGACGGCGTCGACGATGGCCCGGACCTGCCGGTCGGTGCCGCCGGACGCGACGACGAAGGCGTCGGTGAGCACCAGCCGCTCGCTCACGTCGAGGGCCACGATCTCCTCGGCCTTCTTCTCGGCGGCGGCGCGGGCGGCCACGACGGCCAGGTGGCGGGATCTCTCGTCAGCGGGCACTGGTCTCCTCAGGGTGTGGGGCGGTGATGATGAGCGTAGGGGCTGCGGTGGCGCCGGTGGCGCCGTCGTCGTCGAGGGCCCCGGTGCCGAGGAGCCAGACGAGGGCTCCGATGACGGCGACGACGAGGATCAGCACGCCGACCTTGACCACCGTGACGGCCGGGTTGCCCGGCTCCGTCCCGGGCTCGGCGTCGGGCGCGGCCTGCTCGCGTCGCGTGCCGCGGGCGGACAGCTCGGACCTCGCCTCGTCCGGCGTGGCACCGGAGATGCTGCTGATGGCGACCCACTCCGGGCGCAGGGGGACGTGCGACTCGTCGTCGGCCCCGTCCTCGCTCTCGCTCGGGCCCGCCGGGGCGTCGGTCGGTGGCAGCACCGTGTTGGACGCGTGCGCCGGGCCGTCGACCTCGGCAGGCTCGCGGTCGGTCGGCTGCCCGGGCCGGTCCGCGGCGTCGGGCCGTACCACCGGCTGGATGCCGGTGAGCTGGCCGGTCGAGTCGAGGGAGCGCACGCCCTGGGCGGTGCTCGGCGTGCGGACGACCGGCCGGCGGCCCGTCGCGGTCCGCTCCTGCGGCCGCTCAGGCGGGGCCGGCTCCGCGTCCTTAACCCGCTCCCGAAGCGAACGACGGCTCAAGATCCCCGACGCCGGCGCGCCGGCGGACGGCGCGAAGCCCCCTGTCCGGGCACGGTCCGACGCGGCCGACGGCGCGGAGTCCGCCGTCGTCGTCACCGCACCCGCATCCCCGCCAGCCGACGGGCCCGACGGCGCGGAGTCCGCCGTCGTCGTCACCGCACCCGCATCCCCGCCAGCCGACGGGCCCGACGGCGCGGAGTGGGCCGTCGTCGTCACGCCACCCGGGTCCTCGCCCGTCGACGCAGCGGACGGGTCGGCGCCTGCCGTCGTCGCAGCCACGTGGGCGTCGTACGCCGTCTGGACGTCATCGACCCGCAGCTCACCGGTCGCGATCGCCTCGAGGCGGGCGGCCTCCTCCGCCTCCAGCCGCCGCAGCTCGCGGCGCGTCAGCGGACGGCTCTCCCCCGCCGCCTCAGCCGCCAGGGCCGCCGCTCGCTCGGCCTCTCGCCGACGGCGTCGCTCCCCCACGGGACGGTCCGTCCCCTCAGCCATCGCTGACCCTTCCTCCTTCACGAGACGAGCTGCGGCTCCGCACCGGGCTCGGGCGCGGGCGCCAGGTACAGACCGTGCTTGTTGATGTACTGCACCACGCCGTCGGGGACGAGGTACCAGACCGGCATCCCCGCGCGGACGCGCTGACGGCAGTCGGTCGAGGAGATCGCCATCGCGGGCACCTCCATGAGCGAGACGCCGTGGCTCGGGAGCCCCGAGTCGTCGAGGTGGTGCCCCGGCCGGTTGACCCCGATGAAGTGGGCCAGCGACCACAGCTCGTCGGCGTCCTTCCAGCGCAGGATCTCGGGCAGGACGTCCGCCCCGGTGATGAAGAACAGCTCCGCGTCCGGGTGTGTGTCGCGCAGCTCGCGCAGGGTGTCGATCGTGTACGTGAGACCCGGCCGGTCGATGTCCACCCGCGAGACGTTGAACCGCGGGTTGGACGCCGTGGCGATCACCGTCATGAGGTACCGGTGCTCGGCCGGCGTGACCTCGCGGTCCTGCTTGAAGGCGGGCTCACCCGTGGGGACGAACAGGACCTGGTCGAGCGAGAACACGTCGGCGACCTCGCTGGCAGCAACGAGGTGGCCGTGGTGGATCGGGTCGAAGGTGCCACCCATGACACCGATCCGTCGCGCCGGGCGCTCGGTCATCCTCAGCGGTGACGGGTGTGCACGTTGCGGTAGGCCATCGTCACCAGCAGCAGCAGCATGAGGATCGCGAAGGCGACGACACCGAACATGACCGCCGGCATCGGGAGCTGGGTGGTGGCGTGCTCCTCGGTCTGCTGCGCGAGGTTCACGAGCGAGCTCATCATGGTGGTGGGGTTCCTTCCGTCGAGGCGTGCTGTCGATTCTCCCACGGCCCGGGAGATGGGGCGGACTCACCCGCGGACGTGCCCGTCCCCCACCACGATCCACGTGGTCGTCGTGAGCTCGCCCAGCCCCATCGGGCCGCGGGCGTGCAGCTTCTGGGTCGAGATCCCGATCTCCGCGCCGAGGCCGAACTCCCCGCCGTCGGTGAACCGCGTGGAGGCGTTGACGATGAGCGCCGCGGAGTCGATCTCGCGGGTGAAGCGCTCGGCGGCGCGCAGGTTGGTCGTGCAGATCGCCTCGGTGTGGCCGCTGGACCAGCGACCGATGTGCTCGATGGCGGCGTCGAGGTCGTCGACCACCCGGACGGCGAGGTCGAGGCTGAGGTACTCGGTGGCCCAGTCCTCGTCGGTGGCCGGCACGACCTCCACCCCGTCCGGGGACAGCGCCGCGGCCGCGGCGTCGGCGTGGATGCGCACCCCGGCCTCACCGAGGGCGGCCAGCGCCGCCGGCAGGAACACGTCGGCCGCGGCCCGGTGGACGAGCAGCGTCTCGGCGGCGTTGCACACCCCGGTGCGCTGGGTCTTGGAGTTGAGGACGATCGACACCGCCTGGGCGACGTCGACGTCGGCGTCGACGTACACGTGACAGTTGCCGACCCCCGTCTCGATGACCGGCACGAGCGACTCGCGCACGACCGTCTGGATGAGGTCGGCCCCGCCTCGCGGGACGAGGACGTCGACCAGCCCGCGGGCGCGCATGAGCTCCACCGCGCCGGCCCGGCCGTGGGCGTCGATGGACTGCACCAGCGCCGCAGGCAGCCCCTGGGACTCCAGCGCCTCACCCAGGACCGCGACGATGACGGCGTTCGACGACGCCGCCGCCGAACCACCCCGCAGGATGACCGCGTTGCCGGACTTCAGGGCCAGACCCGCGGCGTCGACCGTGACGTTGGGACGGGCCTCGTAGATCATCCCGACGACGCCCATGGGCACCCGGACCTGCCGCATGACGAGCCCGTTCGGCAGGGTGGAGCCGCGCACCACCTCCCCGACCGGGTCCGGCAGGGCGGCGAGCTCACGCAGGGCGTCGGCGATGGCGGCGATGCGCTCGGCGGTGAGGGTGAGCCGGTCGAGCAGCGACTCCTTCAACCCGTTCGCGCGGCCGCGCTCCACGTCCTCGGCGTTCGCGGCGACGATCCGCTCCGAGGACGCGACGAGGGCGTCGGCCATCGCGCTCAGGGCGGCATCCTTGGTGGCGCGGGTGGCCGTGGCGAGCACGCGGGAGGCGGTCTTGGCGGCACGCGCCGTCGACTCGACGGCGGCGCGCACGTCGGTGTCGAGGGGCACCGTGGGGGTGTCGGCGACGAGGTGGGCGGGCTCGAGCACAGGCGTGTCCGTCATGCTCCCAGGGTAGGCGGGAGCGCGCGCCGCTGGAAGGAGCGTCTCGCGCACCGCACGGCCGGCGGGCCGCGCCTGCCGCCGGAACGCGGTGGAGTGGTGGAGATCATCGTCGCGGCACCGGTACCCGCACCAGGTCACGGACCCGGCGATGGCGCGGCGACGTACCCTGGAGCCGTGACATCCACGAGTCGCCTCCGCGCGTCAGCCACGTCCCGCTCCGGCGTGCCCAGCCACCTCGTCGACCGGCTGACGTGGCGTCTGGCGATTGCGAACCTCGTGGCCCAGATCGGCATCATCGTCACCGGCGGTGCCGTGCGGCTGACCGGCTCGGGGCTCGGCTGCTCGCAGTGGCCGATGTGCGAGCCGGGCTCCTTCACCCCCGAGTTCCACGCCGAGATGTCGTTGCACCAGGCGATCGAGTTCGGGAACCGGACGCTCACCGGCGTGCTCGGCATCATCGCGCTGGCGCTCCTGTGGGCCGTGTACACGCGCCCGCCCACCGCCTCCCGGCCCGCCGCGCTCAAGCGCCTCGTGTGGCTGCCCCTGGCAGGTATCGCCCTCCAGGCCGTCATCGGCGGGATCACCGTGTGGGTCGACCTGCACCCCGCCGTCGTCGGCTCCCACATGCTCATCTCCCTCGCGCTCGTCGCCGTGTCGAGCTACCTCCTCCTGCGCCTCGCCCGGCCCGACCGCCCGGCGCGACCCGCGTCCTCGACGACGGCGCGCAGGGTGGGCGCCGCCATGGTCGCCGTCGGCGTCGTGCTCCTCGTGCTCGGCGTCGTCACCACCGGCGCAGGCCCGCACTCGGGTGACGCGACCGAGCCGTACCGCTGGGCGCTGGACCCGGCGTTCATCTCACGGCTGCACGCCCTCGCGGTGTGGGCCTTCGTCGTCCTTGTCGTCGCCGGAGTCGTGCTCGCGCGCCGCGAGGCCAACCGCGCCGCCCTGCGCGCGTGGGGGTGGCTGCTCGGCGCCACCCTGCTCCAGGGAGCGATCGGCTACGTCCAGTACTTCACCGGCCTGCCGGAGCTGCTTGTCGGCCTGCACATGCTCGGTGCGGCGCTCACCGTGGTGGCGATCGTCTACGCGACGGGCTCGCTGTACTCGCGTGACACGCAGGCCGTTCCTGTCGAGCACTCCCCCACCACGGCCTGACGACATGCCCGGTGCCACGGACCTCGTCGCGAGGATCCGCAGCGCCCTGGACGCCGCGGGCGGTGACCCGGCGCGCGCCGCTGCCCAGCGGCGCTACATGCGTTCCACGCTCCCCTTCCGCGGGCTCGCCGTCCCCGCGGTACGTGCCGTCGTGCGGCAGGTGGTGCGCGACGTCCCGTCGCTGAGCTACGCCGAGTGGCACGGCGCCGTCCTGACCCTGTGGGACCAGGCGGCGTTCCGCGAGGACCGCTACGCCGCCGTCGGGCTCGCCCGGAGCCGCCCGGGGTACGCCCGGATGGTCGAGTCGCTGCCCCTGTACCGCCACCTCGTGCTCACCGGGGCGTGGTGGGACCTCGTCGACGAGATCGCCTCCCACCTCGTCGGTGCCGTGCTGCGCGCCCACCCGGCGACCGCCGACACGCTGCGCGACTGGGCACGGGAGGACAGCCCGTGGCTGCGCCGGGCAGCCATCCTGTCCCAGCTGAGCAGCAAGGACGGGACGGACCGCCGGCTGCTGCTCGACGTCATCGAGCCCAACCTCGCCGACCGGGAGTTCTTCATCCGCAAGGCCGTCGGGTGGGCCCTGCGCCAGTACTCGCGGGTGGACGACGACGCCGCCGCGTGGGTGCGTCGGACCGTCACCGGCTACGGTGCCGGGCTCTCACCGCTCTCCCGCCGCGAGGCGCTGCGGTAGGCGGTCGTCCGACCACGCCGGGCGCGTCGTCCCTTCCCCGTCGCCGGGGTCGCCCCTTTGGCTCACTCCGGGCTGTGCAGAAGGGCGGTCCATGAGCGAAAGGGGCGACCCAGGCGAACGGGGTCGGCGGGCCGAGCCCGGGGCACCGTGGCTCAGCGGAACCAGGGGGCGTCGGCCGGGCGCAGGACGCTCCAGCCGGACGCCCGGGCGCTGGCGGTCGCGAGGATCCCGACGACGGCGCTCGGGTTGTGGATGCGCCCCGCGTGGACCCCGGCGAGCGCGTCGTCGAGCGTGACCCAGCGCAGCGTCATGTCCCGCTCCTCGTCGGCGCGGTCGTGGCGGTCCGCGGCGTCCACCTCGCTCACGTCGCGGGCGAGGTAGACGCGCAGCGACTCGTCCGAGCCGCCGGGCGTGGTGAAGTAGTCGACGAGCACGTCCCACCGCTCGGCGCGCAGGTCGGTCTCCTCGGCCAGCTCGCGCTGGGCCGCGGTGAGGTAGTCCTCGCCGGCGACGTCGAGCAGGCCCGCCGGGACCTCCCACAGGACGGCCCGCACCGGGTGGCGGTACTGGTCGACGAGCGCGATCTCCTCACCGTCGGGGCCCTCGCGCATGACGACGACGGCGACCGCGCCCGGGTGGTCGAGGAACTCACGGACCACCGGCTCGGCGTCGTCCGCGTCGAGGCGCACGTTCTCACCGACGAGGTCGAACACCTTGCCCGCGTGGAGCACGCGACGCTCGACGACCTCGCGGCCGTCGTCGCGCCGGTCCTCGAGAGTCACCGTCCCTGGGCCTTGCGCGAGGCGGGCGACCGCTCCGCCGCTCCGGGCGCCGGGGTCTCGTTGGTGAGGTCGGTCGTCCGCGGCCGGCCCACCTCGGCGACCTCCGTCCCGCTGGGCTCGACGGGCACGCCGTCGTCGTCCACCTCGAGCAGCCGGGTGGCGCGCTGCCGGTCGAGCGCGGCCCCGACGAGACCGCTGAACAGGGGGTGCGCCGCGGTCGGCCGCGACTTGAACTCGGGGTGGGCCTGCGTGGCGACGTAGTAGGGGTGCTTGGCGCGGTCGAGCTCGACGAACTCGACGAGCGAGGAGTCCGGGGAACGGCCGGAGATGCGCAGGCCGGCCTCGGCCAGCGCGTCGCGGTAGTTGTTGTTCACCTCGTAGCGGTGGCGGTGACGCTCGGAGACGCGGGTGGTGCCGTAGGCCTCGGCGATGACGGAGCCCTCGTCGAGCACCGCCTCGTAGCTGCCGAGACGCATCGTGCCGCCCATGTCTCCCCCGCCGCCCTCGACGAAGTCGACCTGCTCGGCCATCGTCGCAACGACCGGGTCCGGGGTGCCGGGGTCGAACTCGGTGGACGAGGCCTGCTCGAGGCCCAGGACGTTGCGGGCGTACTCGATGACCATGGCCTGCAGACCGAGGCAGATCCCCAGGGTGGGGACCTCGTTCTCCCGCGCCCACCGCAGCGCGCCGAGCTTGCCGTCGATGCCGCGGATCCCGAAGCCGCCGGGCACGAGGATGGCGTCGACGTCCTGGAGCGCGCGGCGCGCTCCCTCGGGCGTGGCGCAGTCGTCGGCGGGCACCCAGCGGATGACCACCTGGGCGCGGTGGTGGAAGCCGCCCGCGCGCAGCGCCTCGGTGACCGAGAGGTAGGCGTCGGGCAGGTCGATGTACTTGCCGACGAGCGCGACCTCGACGGTGTCACGCGGGTGGCGCACCCGCTGGAGGAGGTCGTCCCAGTCGCTCCAGTCGACGTCCCGGAACGGCACGTTGAGCCGGCGCACGACGTAGGCGTCCAGGCCCTCGCGGTGGAGCACCGCGGGGATCTCGTAGATCGAGGACGCGTCACGGCACTCGACGACGGCCTCCCTGTCGACGTCGCACATGAGCGCGATCTTCGCCTTGACGCCCTCGGGCAGCTCACGGTCGGTGCGGCACACGATCGCGTCGGGCTGGATACCGATGCTGCGCAGCTCGCTGACCGAGTGCTGGGTGGGCTTGGTCTTCAGCTCGCCGCTGGCGGTGAGGTAGGGCACCAGGGAGACGTGGACGAAGAACACGTTGTCCCGCCCGAGGTCGTGGCGCACCTGGCGGGCGGCCTCGAGGAAGGGCAGGGACTCGATGTCACCGACCGTCCCGCCGATCTCGGTGATGATGACGTCGGGCGCCTGGGCGCCGTCGACCGGGTGTGCCTGCGCGCGCATCCGGGTCTTGATCTCGTCGGTGATGTGCGGGATCACCTGGACGGTGTCCCCGAGGTACTCCCCGCGCCGCTCCTTGGCCAGCACCGTGGAGTACACCTGACCGGTGGTCGTGTTCGCCGCGCGGGAGAGGTTGACGTCCAGGAAGCGCTCGTAGTGCCCGATGTCGAGGTCGGTCTCGGCGCCGTCCTCGGTGACGAACACCTCACCGTGCTGGAACGGGTTCATCGTCCCGGGATCGACGTTGATGTACGGGTCGAGCTTCTGCATGGTGACCCGCAGTCCGCGGGACCGGAGCAGCTGCCCGAGGCTCGAGGCCGTCAGGCCCTTGCCCAGGGAGGACGCCACCCCGCCGGTGACGAAGATGTGCCGAGGGACTGAGTCGCCGCCTGTGCGGTGAAGGTTGACCACGGAGTTCCACCCTATCAGTCGGGTACGAGGCCGGCGTAGCAGCGGCGCAGCTGGGCGAGCACGTCGGCGGGCGTGGGAAGGTCGGCCGCACGGGCGAGGGCGGCCCGCTGGAGACGGGCGCGCTCGCCGTCGTCGGCGAGGACGCGGGCGACGGCGTCCGCGAGCGCCTGGGCCTGCGGCGGGACGAGGACGGCGGCGTCGGCCGTGACCTCCCGGGTGCCACCGACGTCGGTGGCGACGACGGCGCTCCCGGCCTGGAGGGCCTCCTGCACCGCGAGCGGCTGCCCCTCCCACGTGGACGTGGACACGACGACGTCGGCCGCGGCCAGCAGGGTGGGCACGTCGTCACGCGCACCGGCGACGACGACGGGCAGGTGCTGGGTCGTCACGCGGTGGCGCAGCTCGGGGGCGAGGGGTCCGTCGCCGACGACGAGCCACCGCACCGGCGTCGTGCCCCGGGCGAGCAGCGCGGCGGCCTCGCACAGGAGGTCGAGGCCCTTCTGCGGGGCCAGCCGGCCGACGGTCAGCAGGAGCCGTTCGTGGGGTCCGACGCCCAGGTCCGCGCGCAGCCGGGACCGCTCGGTGTCGTCGGGGCGCGCCGGGCCCCGACGGGCCGGGGCCGGGACGAGCGCCCGCTCGCCCTGCGCGCCGAGCCGCGCCATGCGCGCGACGAGGTCACCGCTCACGCCGAGGACGAGGTCGGCCCCGCGTGCGACGACGCGCTCGAGGACGGTCGCGACGGCGCGCACCTTGGGTCCGCCCACGGGCACGTTGTGGAGGGTGACGACGACGGCGGGCCGGGTGCGCAGCCCGCGGGTGGCGAGCACGGCGGCGGCGCCGGCGCGCAGGCCGTGGGCGTGGACGAGGTCGGCACCGGTGAGCAGCCGCCGCAGCCCGCGCAGAGCCGCGAGGTCGGCGGGACGCGGCCGGTCGGCGATGTCGACGACCGCGGTGGGCACAGGCGACTTGGCGACGACGTCCGCGGGGCCGGCGAGGAGCACGTGCTCACCCGCGTCGGCGAGCAGTCCGGCGACCTGGCGGGCGTGCCGGGCCACTCCGCCCGCACTCGTCGACGTCAGCTGGACGATCCGCATGGGCCTCACCCTGTCACGCTCACGACCAGCCCGCCGTGCGCAGGGCACCGCGGTCCGCCACGAGGACGGCGAGCCCCGCCACGGCCGCCGCAGCGAGCGCTCCGGCGGCGGAGGCGAGCAGGCCGGAGAGCAGCAGGGGGCCGACGGCGTCGAGCACGGCGTCGGTCGCGAGCCTGCCGACGAGGCCGCCGGCGAGCGCCCCGACGCTGCCGACGGCGAGGGTCCGGGCGAGCGCACCCAGCCCGGTGTGCGCCGCCAGGGCGCGGTACAGCGCCCACAGCAGGCCGACGCCCGCGACGGCCATGCCGATCGTCGTCCCCAGGGCCAGCGCACGCAGCGTGGCCGGCCCGTCACCGCCGTCGGGGGCGGTCAGCCGGACGAGGACGGCGGCGGCCACGCTCACCGTGAGCCAGCCGGCCGCCGTGGCGGTGACGGCGGCGCGGCCCCGGTCGATGGAGTACAGGGCCCGGGACACGTGGAAGACGAGCCCGTAGCCGACGACGGCCGGGGCCAGCCAGGTGACCGCCGTCGTCATCCCCTCCATCGGTCCGCGCAGGGAGAAGACCGCGGTGACACCGGGTGCCACGGCCCCCAGGATCCCGGCCCCGACGAACGAGGCGGCCAGCACCGCGCGGGTGGAGCCGATCGCCATGGCCGCGAAGGCGGTGGTGTCACGGGTGCCGGCGAGCTCCGCGAGCCGCGGGAACACGGCGGTCGCCACCGGCACCGCGAGCACCGCGTAGGGCAGGAAGTACACGGCCTGGGCGTACTGCCAGATGGTGATGGTGCCCACCACTCCCCCGGCACGCGCCAGGAGGATGAACACGACGACGCTGATCTGCTGGGCGAGCAGCGCCCCGATGCCCGCGGCTGCGAGTCGGGCGGCACGGCGACCGACGTCGGGCGGGAACTGCAGCGTCGGCCGCAGCCGCACGCCGCTGCGGACCACGGGGAGCAGCAGCGGGAGGCTCATGACGGCCACCCCCAGGGTGGTGCCCCACGCCAGCCACCCGAGCGCGGCCTCCGACAGTCGCTCCGGGTCGTCGGCCAGGCCGCTGGAGAGGACGCCGAAACCGAGGTACGCGGCGATGACCACGACGCTCGACCCGAGGGGAGCGATCGCCGGCAGGAAGAAGCGGCGCTGGGCCTGCAGGATTCCCGTGAGGACGACGCCGATGCCGTACAGCGGGATCTGGATCGCGAAGACGCGCAGGAAGTAGGTCGCCAGCCGGTGCTGGGTCTGGACGTCCGAGCCGACCGAGTCGGGCAGCAGGCCGACGATCGGTCCCGCGAGCAGCGCGACGAGCGCCCCGAGCGGCACGAGGACGAGCAGCGTCCAGGTGAGCAGGGAGGAGGCGATGCGGTCGACCTGCCCGCGCAGGGACCGCGCCAGCGGCGCGGCGAGCAGGGGCACGACCGCGCCCGCGAGCGCTCCCCCGGCAGCCACCTCGAACAGGACGTTCGGGAGCATGTTGGCCGTGGAGTAGGCGTTCGCGGTGGCGGAGTCCCCGAGCGTGGCGGACTGCACGAACCACCGGACGAAGCCGACGGCACGGGAGAGCACCGTGATCGCCGCCAGCATCCCCGCGGCGCCGGCCACCCCGCTGAGGATGCGGCCGCGCCTCGCGTCAGTCACCTCGCGGCCACCGGGCTCAGCGCCGTCCCCACTGGTCGACGGCGTGCAGCGGCGGCGTCCGGTCGATGACCCGGGAGAAGCTCACCCGCTCGCTGAGCAGGGTGAGGCCGACGACGACGGCCAGCGCGCCACCGCGCAGCAGCCGGGAGGGGTGGGCGGCGAGCGCAGTGCCCAGGGCGGCGCCCAGGGCGTTAGCGCCGGTGTCGCCGAGCATCGTGCGCTCGGCGAGGTCGTCACGCAGGCCGGCGGCGGCGGCGCCCACGGCTGCGGCGGCGACCGGGGCGCCGGGTCCACCGGCGAGCGCGAGGCCGGCACCGGCGACGCAGGTGACCTTGAGGGCGCGGCCCGGGCGCAGGTCGAAGAGGTTGAGGAGGTTCGCGCTGCCCGCGACCAGCGCGGCCCCCGTGCCGCGCTCGGCGAGGCGGCCCAGCCGGCTCGCCGACCGCGCCGGCAGGAGCACGGAGGCGAGGAGGGCCCCGCCACCGATGCCGGCCATCTTCAGGGCACCCGTGGTCACGTGTCCCTCACGCAGTGCGCTGAGGTGGCCGCGCAGGCCCTTGACGTACCGGTCCCCCTCCCGCTCGGTGAGGTCGTCGACCGCGCCGAGCGCCCCGGCCGTCCCCGCTGCCACGGCCGCGGCGGCGCCGGTACGGCCTGCTCCCAGCACGGCGAGGGTGGTCGCCGTCGCCTGGGCGAGGCCGCCGAGGAGGCTGACCTGACGGTCCGCGTAGTTCGTGCGCAGCCAGCGCTCGGCGCCCCCGGGCGGCGTGCGCTCGAGCACCGCGGTGGCGGCCCCGGCCGCCGTCACGCCGAGGAGGGCGGAGCGCAGGCGGGGCATCAGGCCGCGTCCGCGGACTCGTCGTCGGCCGGCTCGCCGTCGGTGGGCTCGCCGTCGCCCGGCTCGCCGCCGGCGGGGGCGCTGTCCGCCGGTTCCGGCTCGGGGGGCGCCGGGGGCGGCAGGTAGACGGCCGGCGGCACGGGAGCGGTCGCCTCCGCCCCGACGCCGTAGTGACCGCCCTCGCCGGAGATCGCCGCCGCCAGGGCCATCGGCACGTTGAGCCGGCCGGTGATCTCCGAGACGGAGTCGGTGGTCGTCACCGCCTCCGCCGCGGTGGCGTCGGCGCGGATGGCGCTCACGAGGTCGAGCTCGGTGGCGACCGAGCCGGCGACCACGGTCGCCTCACCGGTGGCGGCCAGCCCGCGGGCGAGGGCGATCTCCTCGCGGAGGCGCTGCTCGCGCGTCTCGACGTCGGCCGGCTCGGTCTCCTCCGCGGGCCCGACGTCCTCGCTGCGGGGAGCGACCACCGCGGTCGCGTTGGCGCTCTGCTCGGGAGCCTCGACGACCTCGACGAGCGGGTCGTCGGCGGACACGAGCAGCTCGAGCAGCGTGTCGGCGTCGGCCGAGAGACCACCCTCCGCGTCACCGCGGGTGAGTGCCTGCCCGAGGGCCGTCCCGAGGATGACGCCGGCGTCGGCGCCGTCGTCGGGGACCGGCTCGAGGTAGCCGAGGATCTGGCCGGC
This sequence comes from Georgenia sp. H159, assembly GCF_035607575.1. NCBI lineage: Bacteria > Bacillati > Actinomycetota > Actinomycetes > Allobogoriellales > Allobogoriellaceae > Georgenia > Georgenia sp. H159. Next base: position 67,631 of record NZ_JAYDZY010000015.1, read on the forward strand.
GAAGCTCGACCGGAACGTGGCGGTGTCCGGGTCGGTCCACGCCTCGGTCACCTGGACCTGTCCGGTGACCACCGCGCCGGCCTGCTCGAGACGGAGCCGGACGTCGGCGACGTCGTCCTCGTTGGCACCGGGCAGCACGACGACGGCGACGGCGCGGCCCTCGAGGCGGGACCCCAGCGTGGCGGGGGCGACCTCGTCGATGAACTGGTCGCGGTTCTCCGTCTCCGCCTCGCTCACCTCGAGCTCGGTGCGCAGGCGGTCACGGTCCTCGCGCAGCTCCTCGACCTGCCCGGTGAGCTGGTCACCGAGGGGCTGGTTGAGCGGGCCGGCTCCGAGGAGGATGCCCAGGGCCAGCGCCAGGAACACGGCGATGAGGGAGACGAGGTGGTAGCGGAAGTCGATCACGGGACGAAGGCTCCTACGAGATGGGCTCAGGCGGGGCGATGCCCAGCAGGTCCTTGATGGCGGCGAGCAGGCCGTCGAGCCGCGCCATGACGATCTGGTACAGCGCCTGCCCGAGCTCCGTGGACGCCAGCGCGACGCCGATCGCCAGCAGCCCGGCGAGCGCGAGCAGCACGATCTGCAGGGTGGAGATCCGCGTGCGGTAGAGCTGGGAGACGCCCTTGGCGTCGATGAGCTTGTGCCCCACGCGCAGGCGGGTGAGGAAGGTGGAGGCCATGCCGGCGCGGCCCTTGTCGAGGAACTCCACCAGGGTGGCGTGCGTGCCGACGGCGACGATGAGCTCGGCGTCCTTGTCGTCGGCGAGGAGCATCGCGACGTCCTCACTCGTCCCCGTCGCCGGGAAGACGACGTGGTCCACGCCCAGCTGCTCCACCCGCGCCATGCCCGGTGCGCGCCCGTCGCGGTAGGCGTGGACGACGATCTCGGCCCCGCTGCGCAGCGCGGTGTCCGAGACCGAGTCCATGTCCCCGACGATCATGTCCGGCGTGAGGCCGCTCTCGAGGATCGCGTCGGCCCCGCCGTCGACCCCGATGAGGACGGGCCGGTACTCGCGGACGTAGGACCGCAGCATCGCCAGGTCCTCCTTGTAGTGGTAGCCGCGCACGACGATGAGCACGTGCCGGCCCTCGATCGTGGTGCGGACCTCGGGCACGCCGACGCCGTCGAGGAGGAGCTCACGCTCACGGTTGAGGAAGTCCATCGTGTTGCCGGCGAAGGCCTCGAGCTGGACCGACAGGCCCTCGCGGGCCTCGGCCATCGCCACGGCGACGCTCTCCTCGGTCTGCACCGTCCCCTCGGCGACGAGCACCGTGCCGGAGTAGACGGCACCCTCGTCCACCCGCACCGTCCGCCCCTCCCGCAGCGACATCACCGCCCCGCCGAGGTCGTCGATGAGGGGGATGCCCTCGCTGACGATGATCTCCGGGCCGAGGTTCGGGTAGCGCCCGGAGGTCGACTGAGCGGCGTTGAGGACGGCGGCGGGGCGGCACGCGACGAGCGCCTCGGCGGAGACGCGGTCGAGGTCGAGGTGGTCGATGACGGCGATGTCGCCGGGCTGCAGCCGCTTGGTGAGGTTCTTCGTGCGGGCGTCCACGCGGACGACGCCGGTGACACCTGACCCGGTCTCGGGCGGCGTGCGGCGGCGGAAGAGCGGTCTCACGCCAGTCATCGTGCCACGACGGCACGGTCGAGGAGCTCTGCGGCGTGACGGCGCGCCACGTCGGAGTCCTCCTGGCCCGACAGCATCCGGGCCAGCTCCTGCTCGCGCTCGGTCCCGGAGATCGCCCGGACGTCGGTGATCGTCGTCGCGCCGATCGACTTGCTCACGAGCAGGTGGGTGTCGGCGAAGGCCGCCACCTGCGGCAGGTGGGTGACCACCACCACCTGGGCGACCCGGGCCAGCCCGGCCAGCCGGCGACCCACCTCGATCGCCGCTCGGCCCCCCACCCCGGCGTCGACCTCGTCGAAGACGAAGGTGGGCCGCACGGTGGAGGCCTCGGGGGACGCGACGGCGACCTCCAGGGCAAGCATGACCCGCGACAGCTCACCGCCTGACGCCCCGTCACCGAGGGGGCGCGGCGGGGAGTCTGGGCGTGGCTGGAGGAGAAGGGAGACCGTCTCGGCGCCCCACGGGCCGGGCTCGGGCAGCGGGTCGAGCCCGACGGCGAGGTGGGCACCGGCCATCGCGAGGCCGGCGAGCTCGGCGTCGACGGCCTCGCTGAGGCGGGCGGCGGCCTCGGTGCGAGCGGCGGTGAGCTGCTCGGCGCGTGCCCCGAGGGCCGCGGTCAGCTCGGCGAGCTCCTCCCGCAGCGCCGCCCCGCCGTCGTTCGGGCCGTCGATCTCCGCGAGCCGCGCGGCGGCCGCCGAGGACCACTCGGCGAGCGCGTCCGGGTGCTCCACGCCCAGGCGCAGCGCGGCGTCGCGCAGGGCAGCTCGGCGCTCGTGGGCCGTCTGGAGACGGTCCGGGTCGGCCTCGAGCGAGGTGAGGAAGGCCGCGACGTCGGTGCCGATGTCGGCGAGCAGGTAGGACACCTCCGCGAGGCGGCCGGAGAGCGCGGCCAGCTCGGGGTCGGACACCTCGAGGGCGCGGCGAGCGACGTCCACGAGCACGGAGGCGTCGAGCTCGGCGCCGTCGCCCGTTCCGGCGAGCGCTGCGTACGCGCGGCCGGCGGCCTGCCGCAGCTCCTCGACGTTCCCGAGCCGCTCCGCCTCCGTCCGCAGCGCGTCGTCCTCCCCGGGCTGCGGGTCGAGGGCCTCGAGCAGCTCGAGGCCGGCTCGCAGGCGGGCCGCCTCCCCCAGGCGCTCGTCGCTGCGTGCCTGCCACTCCTCCAGGCGCGCCCGGGCCTCGGTGAGCCGCTGCCACGTGTCGCGGTACTCCGCGAGGACCGGCACGGCACCCGCGAAGGCGTCGAGCAGGGCACGCTGACGTGCCGGTGAGCGCAGCCGCAGCTGGTCGGACTGGCCGTGCACGGTGACGAGGTCGGCCGCGAGGTCGGAGAGGAAGGCCTGCGGCACGCTCCTGCCGCCGGCGAAGGATCGGGAGCGGCCCTTGGCCGGCAGGCTGCGCGCGAGGAGGAGGGCGTCGTCGTCCAGCGAACCGCCGGCGTCCTCGACCCGTCGGGCGACGTCGTCGGACACGACGAAGGTGCCCTCGACGACGGCCCGGTCCGTGCCGCTGCGGACGACGGCCGGGTCGCCGCGGCCGCCGAGGAGGAGGTCGAGGCCGGTGAGGACCATCGTTTTGCCGGCCCCGGTCTCGCCCGTGATCACCGTGAAGCCGGCACCGAGCTCGAGGCGCGCCGAGGCGATGACACCGAGGTTCTCGATGCTGATCTCCTCGATCACGGGTCCTTCCTTCCTCCCCGCCACCCGGACACGGGCAGGTTGAACTTGGCGACGAGGCGTCCCGAGAAGGGCGTCTCCTCGAGCCGGGCAAGCCGCACCGGCTCCTTCCCGCGGCGGACGTCGATGTGTGAGCCGACCGGGGCAGGCAGCTGCCGCCGCCCGTCGCACCACACGTCACCGGCGGAGAGGTTGCGGTCGAGGACCTCGACCGCGAGCACCGAGGACGGGCCGGCGACGAGCGGGCGGGCGAACAGCGCGTGGGCGGCGATCGGCACGACGAGCAGGGCCTCGACGTCGGGCCACACGATCGGCCCGCCCCCGGAGAAGGCGTAGGCCGTGGAGCCGGTCGGCGTGGCGATGACGATGCCGTCGCACCCGAAGGAGGACAGACCTCGGCCGTCCACACCCAGGGCGAGCTCGATGACGCCGGAGCGGTCGACCTTCTCGATGGTGGCCTCGTTGATCGCCCAGCCGGTGTGGACCTCGCCCGACGGCGTCTGGACCTCGACGTCAATCGTCATCCGTTCCTCGACGGTGTAGTCGCGGTCCGCGACGCGCTGGACGACCTCGACGAGGCTGTCCGGGTCGGCCTCGGCGAGGAAGCCGACGTGGCCCAGGTTGACCCCGATGAGCGGGATGTCGCGGCCGCGGACGAGCTCGGCGGCGTGCAGCAGGGTGCCGTCCCCGCCGAGCACGAGCACCAGCTCGGGGTCGTTGGCCGGGTCGTCGTCGAGCTCGTGCACGGGCTCGATGCCTCGCGCCCGGAGCCGGTTCTCGACGTCGGTCGCGGCGGTGACGGCCTGCTCACGCCACTCGTGGCGGACCAGGAGGACACGGCGCGTCACGGGGCCACCTCCGGACGCTGGTCGATCGCAGTGGCGATCACGGCGTCGAGCTCCTCGGGCGGGTGCGTGCGGTGGGGGTCACGGCGCAAGCCTATGAAGTACTCGACGTTCCCGCTGGGACCCGGCAGCGGGCTGGGCACGACGGCGTAGGTCCGCAGCCCGAGCTCCGCCGCGGCGTCGGCAACCGTCCGCACCGCCTCGGCGTGGAGGGCAGGGTCGCGGACCACGCCGCCGCGCCCGAGGCGGTCGCGACCGACCTCGAACTGGGGCTTGACCATGAGGAGGAAGTCCGCGTCCGGGGCGGCCGCGGCCGCCAGCGCCGGCAGGACGAGCGTGAGGGAGATGAAGGAGAGGTCGGAGACGACCAGGCCGGGGGCCGGCGCGACGGCCGCGGGGTCGAGGGTGCGGACGTTGGTCCGGTCGAGCACCGTGACGCGCGGGTCCTGCTGCAGCGACCACACGAGCTGTCCGTACCCGACGTCGACGGCGACGACGTGCTCCGCGCCGCGGCGCAGGAGGACGTCGGTGAACCCGCCGGTCGAGGCGCCCGCGTCGAGGGCGCGGCTGCCGGCGACGGTGGGCGCGTCGGGGCCGAGCGCGTCGAGCGCGCCGGCCAGCTTGTGGGCGCCCCGGGAGGCGTAGTCGTCGCTGGGCGGGGCCACGACCCGCAGCGCCTGTGCGGGGTCGACCTGCCGCGCCGCCTTGGTCACCTGCCCGCCGTCGAGCAGGACGTGGCCGGCGGAGATGAGCTCGGCGGCGTGCTGCCGCGACCGGGCAAGACCGCGGCGGACGAGCTCGGCGTCGACCCGGACGAGGCGCGCCACGTCAGGACTCGGCGCTGGAGAGCTGGGCGGCGAGCGCGCGGTGCACCGCGTCGAGCACCGCCACGTGCTCCACGAGCGGCCGGTCGGCGAGGGTCTCGAGCTCGGCGAGATCGGGCACGGGCTGGGGAGCCGAGGGCGGGCCGGGCACGGGCGGCCGCGGCGTGGCGTTCGACATGGTTCCCTTCCTCTCCGTGGTCCCCGGCCAGGCTACCGCCGCGGGCCGACGCGGCCCGCACCGCCTCGCGGCGCGGAGGCTCAGGTGAGGTTGACGAGCGCGACGAAGGTGAGCGTGCCGGCGCCGACGCTCAGCAGCGTGCGGCGCCCGGCGCCGAGATGCACGACGACGGTGACGACCGCCGCGGCCAGCGCGTGCGGCGCGTGCCCGGCCAGAGCGGAGGTCCGGAAGGTCACGGCGGCCAGGATGGCCAGGATGCCCACCGGCATCCAGGTGGCCATCGTCATGACGAAGCGGGACTCGCTCAGCGGCCGGAGGATGGCGAAGGGGACCGCACGGAGCGCCACCGTGATGACGAAGACGATGGCGAGCACCGCGACGACGTACCAGGGCTCAGGCATGCGGCAGCGCTCCGTGTCGGCGGGCGCGGAGGTAGCGCACGACGAGGGCGGCGACGAAGAGGACCAGCCCGGCGAGCAGCACCGAGCCCGGGAACACGACGACCGCCGCCGTGAAGGCGAGCCCAGCCAGGACCAGTGACGGGACCTCCCGGCGTGTGCGGCCGGCGTCCAGGGTCAGGGTGATGAACAGGGCGCACAGCGCGAACTCCAGCCCTTCGATGGGCCCCGGGAGGACCGCCGCGACGGCGACGCCCGTGAGCCCACCCCCGACCCAGTAGGCCTGGAAGGAGACCTGCATGGCGAGCAGCCGCCAGGACGTCCAGCCGTGCCGGCGGACAGCCGTCATGGCGTAGGCCTCATCGATGAGCGCATAGACGGAGTACGCACGCGCGACCGGGTGCCGCACGACGTGCAGGGGGAAGGAGAAGGCGTAGAAGACGTGGCGGAAGTTGACCACGAGCGTCGTCACGGCGATGGCGGCCAGCGACGTCCCGGCGCTGATGAGCCCGACGAGCAGCAGCTCCAGGGAGCCGGCGAACGCGGCGAGGGACAGGGCCGGCGCCATCCACCACGGCAGTCCTGCCTGGACCACCAGGAGGCCGAACGCCACCCCGAGCGGGTACATCCCCAGCCCGGCGGCCAGCGAGGCCCGGACACCGGCGAGCATCTCGCTGCGCGGCGACTCCCCCGCGTCGTGCTCGGCGTGCACGGTGTCCCGACGGTCAGCCAACGGTCAGCGGGGGGACCACACGTGCGTCGACGGGCTCGCCCCGGTCGGCCGCGTCCCACGCGGCGACGCACAGCGCGCGCCAGCCGTCGAGGCTCACGGTGACCGGGGCAGCACCGTTCAGGCGCTGCGCCCCGGAGGGGCCGCGTGGCCCGGTGGGGTCGTCGACGAGCTCGAGCGCGCCGTCGTGCACCCTGGCCACGGCCGCGCCGCAGCCCCACCAGCCGTCCTCGACCGCCAGCGGACCGGGGTGGTGGACGAACAGACCACGCAGGTCGACGGCGAGGAGCGAGGGGCGCTGGTGCGCCGGTGCGAGGACGACGTCACGTGCGGTGGCGACCCCGGTGAGGACGAGCAGTCCCGGCATTCCCGAGGCGCGGGCACCCTCGAGGTCGGTGTCCAGCCGGTCACCGATGGCCAACGGGGAGGAGGCCCCGATCCGCTCCGCCGCCTGGTGGTAGATCGCCGGCAGCGGCTTGCCGGACGCGACGGGGTCGACGCCGGTGGCCTCGACGACTGCGCGTACGAGCGCCCCGTTCCCGGGCGCGATGCCGCGCTCCTTGGGGATCGAGCCGTCGAGGTTCGTCGCGACGTGGCGGGCGCCCGCCCCGACGGCGTACGCCGCCTCCGCGAGGTCGCGCCAGCCGAGGTCTGCCGCGTAGCCCTGGACCACGGCGGCCGGCGCGTCCTCCGCGCTCTCGACCAGCTCGAAACCGGCATTCTGCAGGGCGGTACGGAGGCCCTGGCCCCCGATGGGCAGCACCCGGGCCCCCGGCTCGAGCAGCTCCCGGAGGAGCAGGGCCACGGACTGTGCGGAGGTGACGACCTGCCCCGGTTCGCAGGGGACGCCGAAGCCGGCGATCTGCGCCGCGATCTCCTCGGGCTCACGCGAGGAGTTGTTGGTCACGTACAGCGGACGCAGCCCTCGACCGGCCGCCGCCTGGACGGCGTCGACGGCGTGCACGACGGCGTCGTCGCCGAGGTAGATGACGCCGTCGAGGTCGTAGAGACCGACGTCGTGGACGTCGCAGGGCGGTGCTGACGCGATGAGCGTGGCTGTCACTGACGGTCCTCCAGGTCCGTGTCGGCGAACAGGTCGAGCTGGGCGGGCTCCGGCTCGTCGTCCTCCCCCGGCTCCGGGTCGGAGGACTCCTCCGGCCCCGGCACGGACTCCGGCTGTGCCACGGGTTCCGCCTCCTGCTCGCGTTCCGGCTCAAGCCCCGCCTCCGGCTCCGGCTCGGGCTCCGGCTCCGCCGCGGGCTCCGACCCAGGCTCCGGGTCCGGCCCCGGCTCGAGCTCCGGCTCCGGCTCCAGCTCCGGCTCCAGCTCAGGCTCCGGCTCCGGCTCCGGCTCAGGCTCCGGCTCAGGCTCAGGCCCAAGCTCGAGCTCAGGCTCCGGCTCCGGCTCCGCCACGGACTCCGGCTCCGGCTCCTCCGACGCACGTTTCGGCGCGTCGCCGACCTCGGGCTCCGTCCCGTCGTCGTCTGAGGGCTCAGGGCTCACTCCACGCTCGTGTGCGCCACCGGACTCCGGCTCGCCACGGGAGTCGACCGCGGGCACCGCAGCGGAACCCGCGGACGTGTGCTCCCCCTCCTGGTCCGGGTCGTCGCCGAGGAGGTCCGTGACGACGACGGACTCGGGGGCCTCGAGCCCTCCGGCTGCCTCGCGTGCCGCGGCGGCCTCCTCGTGCCGTCCGAGGGTCTCGAGGCGATCGGCGCGCACGAGCAGGAGCCGGTGACGCGGCTCGGCGTCGCGGACCACGGGCAGCAGCTTGTCGAGGACGAGCAGCGCGGCGTCGTGCTGACCGAGGTCCGCGCGGGCACCGCTCTCCACGAGGGTGAGCTCGACGGCCTCGGCGACCGGCAGCTCCCGCTTCTTCGCCTCGCCGATGACGGCCAGCGCGCGGTCGGGTCGGCCGAGTCCGCGCTCGCAGTCGGCCTCGATCGCGGGATGTGCGTCCATGCCGCTGAGCCGGCGCACGGTGCGCACCTCGCGGAGCGCCTCGGCGTAACGGCCGGTGGCGTAGGCGGTCAGGGCGAGCGCCTCGCGCACGACGTCCACGCGACCGGCGCTGCCGACCGCCGTCCGCGCATGCTGGTAGGCGAGCTCGGGATCGGCGTCGACCAGTCGCCCCGCCATGACGAGGTGGGCGGCCACATGGTCCGCGTTCGACTTGGACAAGGTGCGCAGCCGTGCCCGGACCGGGCGGTCGAGCATCTGCGGGGTCACGTCGTCGTCGATCAGCGGCTCGGCCGAGCGCGGTGTCTCACGGCGGAACTGCCGGGGCGCATCGTCCCGGCCGCCGGTGCGGCTCTGGCCGGCGTCGCCGTAGCGACCGCCCGCGGGGCGGTCGTCCCGCCGCGTGCCTCGCGTGTCAGGCCGGGACCGGTCGTCGCGGTCGGAGCGACGCCCCGCGGGACGCTCGTCGTAGCGGCGCTCACCGCCGCGACGGTCGTCACGACGGCGGTCGGACGACGGGCGGCTGTCTCGCCCCCGGTCGTCCGGACGCGCGGTGCGTGCACGGTCATCACGTTCACCCGAGGGCCGCTCGCTGCGGCCGCTCGAGCCGGCACGGTCGTCCCGGCGGGTTCCGCCAGCACGATCGTCCGTGCGCTCCCAGCGCGGACGATCCTCCCGACGAGGCGCCCCGCCACGCTCCTGTCCCCGGTCCCGGTGCGGACGGTCGTCCCGACGCGGTGCCCCGCGACGGTCATCCCGGTCTCCGCGGGGACGCTCGGCCGATCCGCCCAACCGGGTGCGGTCGCCCCCACGAGGGGCACCACCACGGTCGTCGCGACGGTCCCACCGAGGACGCTCCTCACGCCTGTCGGCCCGGCCACGGTCGTCAGAGCGCCCGGACTGCGAGCCACCCGTGCCGCGCGACCCGCCGAGCCGCTCCTCACGGCTCGGGGCGCCGCCACGCTCGGTGCGGCGGTCCCACGTCGGGCGCTCGCCCGGCCCACCAGGGCGAGAGCGGTCCCCGCTCCGCGGGGCACCTCCGCGGTCGTCCCGACGCTCCCGCGAAGGACGGTCGTCCTGACCGCCCGACCGGGCGCGGTCAGCGCCACGCGGTGCGTCGGCGCGCTCGTCCCGCCGGTCCCGATCGGGACGGCCGCCACGCCGGTCGTCGCGGCCCCGGTCGCTGAACCGGTCCGACTGCGGGCCGTTGTCGCGTCGCGGTCCGCCGGAGCGCTCGGCCCGACGCTCGCCCTCCCGGGGGCCGTCGGGCCGACCCGTGCGCTCGCGGTCGTCACGGGGGGCGCCTCCGCGGGCGCCGCCCGTGGGGCTCCCTGCGCGCGTCGCCCCGTACCGTCCACGGTCGCCGGCGCCCGCTGCGCCTCGGCGCTCGCCGCTTTCGCGGTCCGGTCGGCCGTACCGCGCTGCCTGCCGATCGCCGTCCCTCGCTGGACGGGGCCCGCCGGAACGCTCCGAGGCCCGCGGAGCGCGCCGGTCCGGCCGCTGCGCACCAGGACGATCGTCGCCGCGTGCGGCGTTGTCGCTGTGATCGTTCATCAATAGCCCTTCATCCTGGGACACACCCGGCCTGAAACACGTATGGGCCGCAACGGTTGTTGCGGCCCATAGGTGAATGGGTGTTCGGCGGTGTCCTACTCTCCCACGTA
>NZ_JAYDZY010000016.1:0-70636 GCF_035607575.1 Georgenia sp. H159
TGGCACACTGTTGAGTTCTCAAGAAACAGACACACACCGCCAGAACCAGCCCACCAGGACCAGCCCCGGACCGGGGCAACCTCTTAAACTTACCCGACTGAGTTCGACGTGTCAACTTCGCTTCTGCGGCGCTGACTGCCGGTCCTGTCTGGGTGTCGAGCCTCGAACGGGTCGACGACGTTGCGTCGTTCTGTTCGGGGTTCGTCCCGCCGGGACCGGCCACCGGGCTTCAGTCCCTGGTGTCCGTGCCTCCCTTGCGGGCTAGAGGATCATAGGCAGGTCGCGAGCAGCGGGTCAAGCCGGTGAGCGAGGCTCGGACAGCGCCGAGTTTTCCGTGGGATGTCGCGGAAAAGTCGTCGCGGCGCCGAGGAGCCGGCGGGCCTTGTGAGTCACCGCACAGCCGCGTCCCCGGAGTTCGGCTGACGCCCCGGCCAGGTGACCCTGGCGTCCTCCGCTGCATGGTCCGCCGCCGCCGGCGTACGTCCTGCCGCACGCGCCTCCTCGGCCTCCTCACGGACCGCCTCGGCCACCGCCTCCGCGACCCGCGTGTCGAAGACACCGGGGATGACGAAGGACGGGTTGAGCTCGTCCGCGCCGACCACCCCGGCGATCGCCACGGCGGCCCGGCGCATCGTCTCCTGGGTGACGTCCGTGGCTCCCGCGTCGAGCAGCCCGCGGAACAGTCCGGGGAAGGCGAGCACGTTGTTGATCTGGTTCGGGTAGTCACTGCGGCCGGTGGCCACGACCGCGGCATGGGCCGCCGCGGCGATGGGGTCCACCTCGGGCACCGGGTTGGCGAGGGCGAACACGATCGCGTCCTGCCCCATGCGGGCGATGTCGTCACCGGTGAGGATGTCGCCGGCACTGACACCGATGAACACGTCGGCGTCGACCAGACCGTCCTGCAACGTGCCGGTGACACGTCCAGGGTTGGTGTTCGCGGCGATCCACTGGTGGTGCTCGTCGTTCGTCACGGTCCCGTCGTGGATCGCGCCGTCACGGTCGAAGCCGACGATGTTTCGCGCCCCCTGGGCGTGCAGGAGGCGGATGATGGCGGAGCCCGCCGCACCGACTCCGGCGACGACGATCCGGACCTCGTCGATCGTCTTCCGGACGACCTTGAGCGAGTTGAGGAGCGCGGCCAGGACGACGATCGCCGTCCCGTGCTGGTCGTCGTGGAACACCGGGATGTCCAGCTCCGCCCGCAGCCGCCGCTCGATCTCGAAGCACCGCGGCGCCGAGATGTCCTCGAGGTTGACCCCGCCGTACACCGGCGCGAGGGCCTTGACGATCGAGATGATCTCCTCGGTGTCGGTGGTGTCGAGGCACACGGGCCAGGCGTCCACCCCGGCGAACTTCTTGAAGAGCGCCGCCTTGCCCTCCATGACGGGCAGCGCGGCCGCCGGTCCGATGTCCCCCAGGCCGAGGACGGCGGTGCCGTCGGTGACGACCGCGACGGTGTTGCGCTTGATCGTCAGCCTGCGGGCGTCCTCCGGGCGCTCGGCGATGGCGAGGCACACGCGGGCGACCCCCGGCGTGTAGGCCCGTGACAGGTCACGGCGCGTGCGGAGCGGCACCTTGAGGCCGACCTCGATCTTGCCCCCGAGGTGCATGAGGAAGGTCGAGTCGGAGACCTTGAGGACCCGCACGTCCTCGAGCTCGTCCAGCGCGTCGACCACCCGTTGGCTGTGCGGTCCGTCGATGGTGTCGCAGGTGAGGTCCACCGTGAGGTGGTCGGTGGTCGACTGCGCGATGTCCACCCCGGTGACCGAGGCGCCCTGGGCGGCCACTGCCGCCACCAGCTCGCTCGTCGCGGCCTGTGAGGCCGGCGCCTGGACGCGCATGGTGATCGTGTAGCTGGGACTGGGCAGTGCCATCTCGAGCCGCCTTCTCTCGCCGGGACCGCGCCGCCCGCGGCCTCGGCCCATTATCGGCCTCCGGCCCCGTCTCCGCGCCGCCGGAGAGGCAAACGGGTAGAGCCCGGGACGAGAGTCCGAAAATTCGGGACCTTGGCCCCAAGAGTCCGACAAGTCGGACTGCCAGCATTACCTATGACACGCCTCACACAGCAACAGCACCACCTCACCGCTAGGAGAACTCAGATGACCACCACGACGCCCTCCGCCCGAGCCACCACCCCGGCTCCCAGCGGTAAGGCCATGTTCATGGACGACATCGTCACCCGGCCCGGCACGCAGTCGGTGCTCGCGGTGAGCCGCATCGCGATCGGCTTCATCTTCCTGTGGGCCTTCCTCGACAAGACGTTCGGGCTCGGGTTCACGACCCCGAGCGAGCGGGCGTGGATCAACGGTGGCACCCCGGCCCAGGGCTACCTCGGCAACCTCCCGCCGGAGCAGCCCCTCGCGGAGACCTTCCAGTCCCTGTTCCTCAACTCCTTCGGTGACATCATCTTCATGGCCGGCCTGCTCGGCATCGGCGTCGCGATGGTCGCCGGCGCGGGCCTGAAGATCGCCGCCGTGAGTGGGACCGCGCTCCTGCTCTTCATGTACCTCGTCGCCCTCCCGTGGGTCGGCGAGCACGGCACCAACCCGATCCTCGACTCGCACATCCTCGAGGCACTGCTCCTCATCATCCCCGCCGTCACCCTCGCCGGTGACAAGTGGGGCCTGGGCAAGTGGTGGGCAGGCAAGGTCGGCAACGGCTGGCTCCGCTGAGCACGAGAAGCCGGCAGCTGGGAAGGCTCCAGCTGCCGGCTTTCGCGTGTGCGCCCACCTCCGCCCGTCCCGGGTCGGAGGCGCGGTGTTGTGCCACGATGACGACATGGACGACGATGCCGCGTACCTGCCCGATGTCTACCAGTCCTTCCGTCGGCGCTTCGGCGACGTCGTGGACCGTCACGATGCGGTCGCCGAAGCCGTCGATGCCGCGGGTCCGCTGGACGAGCAGACCGTCCGCCTGGCCAAGCTGGGTATCGCGCTGGGTGCGCAGGCCGACGGCGCGGTCCGCTCCAACGTGCGCAAGGCGCTGGAGGCAGGGGTGAGCCGGGAGGCGATCGAGCAGGTCATCCTCCTCGGGCTCACCACCCGCGGGTTCCCCGCCACCATCGCGGCGTGGAAGTGGGCGGGCGAGGTCTTCGCCGCCGAGGACCACTGATGACCGGCGAGGCCGAGCGGATGGCGCAGATGTGGCGCTGGCTCGAGGCGGTGTGCGCGGAGCTCGGCATCGACCCCGAGCTCCTCGACGGCGTGACGGACGACCTCCTCGGCCTCGTGCGCGACGTCGCGCACGGGCCCTCCCGCCCCGGTGCCCCACTCACCGCTTTCCTCGTCGGCCTCGCGGCCGGCCGCGCGAGCCCCAAGCCCGATCCCGCCGTCGTCGCCGACCGGGTTGCCGCCGTCGAGCGGCTCGCCGCCTCGTGGTCGGCGCGCTGACCGACGGACGAGTCATGGCCGACACCACGAGGCCGCTCCTTCGCTGGCTCGCGGCCCACGACACCCCGGACCGGGTCGTCCTGCTCTGCGACGACGCCGTCGTTCCCACGGTCGCCCGCCGGTCCCTCGTCCTGCGGCTCGACGCCTGCGTCAAGGACACCGGCCTGGGGCTCCCGGCGCAGCTGCTCGCCGCCGGTGTGGACGTCGTCGAGGTCGTGCCGTGCCGCACGCACCCGGAGGAGACAGCCGCCCAGGTCGCGAGCTGGTGCAGCGTCCTGACCGACGGCGTCGTGCCGTTCTCCCCGCCCACCCGTCGGCGCGCGTCGCACCCGGAGGTGCTCACGCTCGGGCGGATCCCCCTGCCCCGGCGCGTGGTGCTCGGCCTGGGGGCACGGGACAGCTCACCGCTCGACCTCGAGCTCGACGACGCGGCCCGGACGCTGGCCGCGGTGCGGCTGCTCACCGACAGCGGACGGGTGTCCGCGCGTCCCGCGACGCCGGTGTCGCCCGCGGGTGGCGCGGTCCCCGCCGGCCCGGCGGCCGCGCTCTCGGTGAGCGGCTGCACCGCGTGCGGCGTCTGTGTGCGGGCATGTCCGCACGACGCCCTCGTCCTCGAGCACGACGGGGCCACGAGCACGCTCACCCACCAGCGCGAGGCCTGCCGCTCGGAGCTCGAGTGCCTGCGGCTGTGCCCGGTCGACGCGTTCTCCACGGCCGGTCCCCTCCCCCTGGCCGACCTCCTCGACAGCCCTGTCGTCACGCTGGCCGAGGTCGTGACCGCCACGTGCGAGCGGTGCGGTGCCCCGCACCCGGCGTCGGACGGTTCCCTGTGCCCCACGTGCCGGTTCCGGCAGGGCAACGTCTTCGGCTCCGCGCTGCCGCCCTCCGCCATCGCCAGGCTCGCCGCCGCGCGCCGTGAGGACGACCCCGCTCCCTGACACCCGACGGGACCAAGGCCCCGAAGCTCGCGAAAGCGACGACCGTACGCTCGGAGGAGTCGAGGGGAGCACTGTCCATGAACCTGTTCGGGGTGAGCTCGGTCGAGCTCGTCATCCTCCTCGTCGTCGTGGTCCTCACGATCGGCCCGAAGGGACTCGCGCAGGCCCTGCGCGGCTTCCGGCAGGCCGTGGGCTTCGTGCGCTCGTGGAGCGCACGGCTCCGTGAGGAGGCCCAGCGGGAGTCCGTGGACGTCGGGCTGGACGGGCTGGACCTGTCCCGGCTCGACCTGCGGCAGTACGACCCGCGGGAGATCGTGCGCCAGGCCGTGCGCGAGGAGATGGAGGCCTGGACCGCGCAGTCGGCGCCCGGCTCCGCGCCCGCCACCCCCGACCCGGGACCGAGGTCCGGACACAAGCCCCAAACCGCCCCATAGGTTGCCACTGTGCCCGCGGGCACCCCTCGCCGGTGCGACGCCCCGGCAGACTTCACCGGAGGAGAGCGACATGCGCCCCACCCACATCCTCGTCCTGCTCATCGTGCTCATCATCCTGTTCGGCGCCAAGCGACTGCCCGACGTCGCCCGCTCCGTCGGGCAGTCGCTCAAGGTGTTCAAGAAGGAGGTCGCCGAGCTGCAGGAGGACCTGTCCCCCGCCGCGACCGCACCTGCGCAGCAGTCGGCGCCGACGGGCGTCGTCCAGCCGCAGCCGGTGCAGCCGCACGCGAGCGACGTCCCGCCCCCGTCCGCCGCCGCACCGAGCCCTGCCCGCTCCCCAGAGCGATGAGCACCCGCCGACGCGCCAACCCCGAGGGGGCCATGAGCGTCGGAGCCCACTTCCAGGAGCTGCGCAAGAGACTCGTCCTGGTGCTCGTCGGCCTGGCAGTCGGCACGGTCGCGGGCTGGTACCTGTACGAGCCGGTGATGGACTACGTCCAGCGGCCGCTCACCGAGCTGGGAGCGGGAAACCCCCAGCTCAACTTCCAGACCATCGGCGCGGCCTTCGAGCTGCAGCTCAAGGTGGCGTTCTGGGTGGGGGCGCTCGTCTCGAGCCCGTGGTGGATCTACCAGATCGGCGCCTTCATCAGCCCCGGGCTCAAGCGCGCCGAGCGCGTCCACGCCCTGGCCTTCGGTGCCGTGGGGGTGCTCCTCTTCGGCGCCGGCGCGGTCAGCGGCGTGCTCGTCGTCCCCCGGGCCGTCGACGCGCTCGTCTCCTTCGTGCCCGACGGCGCCGCGACCCTGCTCAGCGCGGGCTCCTTCGTCAGCTTCTACATGTACCTCGTGCTCGCCTTCGGACTGTCCTTCCTGCTGCCCGAGATCCTCGTCGCGCTCAACTTCCTCGGCGTGCTCAGCGCACGCACGATGCTCCGCGGCTGGCGGTGGGCCATCGTCGTCGCCTTCACCTTCGCCGCCGTCATCAACCCCGTGCCCAACCCCGTGCCGATGATCATCCAGGCGCTGGGGCTCGTGGCGCTGTTCTTCCTCGCGGTCGGGGTCTCGGCGCTCCGCGACAGGGCGGCGCGCCGTCGTCGTGCGCCCGCGGCCGTCGCCGCGGCCGGCGCCTGACGACGCGGCCACCCGCTCCCGCTGGACGAAGGTCCCGCACCGCAGGAAATCGCGCTGATGTGATGAGGACAGGTCCACGTCCCAGGAGGCACCGCATGAGCCACACGACCACCGTCCGCCCCGCCGAGAGCCGGCGCGGTCCCACACGACGGACCTTCCTCAAGTGGTCGGCGGTGACCGGAGGGGCTGCGGCGCTCGTCTCCACCGTGTCCGACCTGGGGATGCCGGGCAGCTCGCCGTCGGCGGCGGCCGCGGAGGGCATGGCCGACGCCGACAGGACGGTGTGGTCCGCCTGCACCGTCAACTGCGGCTCCCGCTGCCCGCTGCGGCTGCAGGTCAAGGACGGCACCGTCGTGCGCGTCCTGCCCGACAACACCGGCACCGACGAGCTGGGCAGCCAGCAGGTCCGCGCCTGCGTGCGCGGGCGCTCCATGCGCCACCGCATCTACAACCCCGACCGGCTCAAGCGACCGATGAAGCGCAAGCCGGGCACGAGGCGCGGTGAGGAGCAGTGGGAGGAGATCTCCTGGGAGCAGGCGCTGGACGAGATCACCGACAAGATGAAGGAGATCAAGGCCCGGTACGGCAACGAGGCGTTCTACATCAACTACGGCACCGGGGTCCTCGGCTCGACGATGGCCTGCTCCTGGCCGCCGGACGCCACACCCTTCGCCCGCCTGATGAACACCTGGGGCGGGTACCTCGACCACTACTCCGACTACTCGACGACGGAGATCACCCAGGCCTACCCCTACTTCTACGGCTCGTGGGTCAACGGCAACTCCTTCGACGACGCCGCCAACGCCCAGCTGCAGGTGATGTTCGGGAACAACCCCCTCGAGACGCGGATGTCCGGCGGCGGCCAGCTCGCCGTGACGCAGATGACCCGCCGTGCTCACGGCGTGCGCACGATCGTCATCGACCCCCGGTACTCGGAGACCGCCGCGCTCCTCGGTGACGAGTGGATCCCCGTCCGCCCCGGCACCGACGCCGCGCTCGTCGCCGGGATGATCCACGTCATGCTCGCGGAGGGCCTGCACGACCAGGCGTTCCTCGACAGGTACTGCGTCGGCTTCGACGAGGACTCCCTGCCGGAGGGCGCACCGGCGAACTCCTCCTACCGTGCGTACGTCGAGGGCACCGGCCCCGACGGCGTGGAGAAGACCCCCGAATGGGCGGCCGACGTCACCGGGCTTCCCGCCCGGCGCATCCGGCAGCTGGCCCGCGAGATCGCCGGCGCCAAGCCGTGCGCCATCACCCAGGGCTGGGGCCCGCAGCGTCACGCGAACGGTGAGAACACCGCCCGGGCGATCTTCCTGCTCGCCTGCGTCACCGGGAACGTCGGCATCCCCGGCGGCGGCACCGGAGCCCGTGAGGGCGCCCAGTCGCTGCCGTTCGTCAAGCCGTTCAACACCGGGACGATCAACCCCTCGGAGAAGATCATCTCGGTGTTCTCCTGGCTGGACGCGATCGACCACGGTCCCGAGATGGACACCTTCAACTCCGGCGTGTGCGAGAAGCCCGCGCCCGGCGTCCGCGACAACAAGGTCCCGGTCGACGACGACGGCAACCCGACGAACACGGCGCTGGACGTGCCGATCAAGATGGTCTGGCAGTACGGCGGCAACTCCATCGTCAACCAGACCGGCGACAACAACCGCTCGGTGGAGATCCTGTCCGACGAGTCCAAGTGCGAGCTCATCGTCGTGTGCGACATCCAGTACACGGTCTCCGCCCGCTACGCCGACTACATCCTGCCCGGCACCTCGACCGCCGAGGAGTCCGACGTCCACCCCGGTGAGAACGGCGGACCGATGGCCTACGGGATCGTCTCGACCCAGGCGATCGAGCCGCTCTACGAGTGCCGGAGCATCTTCGACATCTGCACCGACATGGCCCGCCGCCTCGGCACCGAGCCCGAGTTCACCGAGGGCAAGAGCCGGGAGGACTGGCTGCGCGAGACGATCGAGGCGACCCGCGCCAACGACCCCGACCTCCCGGACTACGACGAGTGGAAGGAGATCGGGATCTACCGCAAGGACCTCGGACCGGCGATCTCGATGGCCGACTTCCGGGCGGACCCGGAGGCCAACCCGCTCGCGACGCCGTCGGGCAAGATCGAGGTCTACTCCTCCCGCCTGGCCGCGATGGCCGAGAAGTGGACGTTCGGGACCTTCCGGCCCGAGCTGCCGGGCGACAAGCTCTCGCCGCTGCCGGAGTTCGTCGAGACGTGGGAGGGAGCGGTCGCTGCCCGCCACTCGGAGGAGTACCCGCTGCAGGTCATCGGGCACCACTTCAAGGCACGCACGCACTCCTCCTACGGCAACGTCGACTGGCTCAAGGAGGCGCACCGCCAGCAGGTGTGGCTCAACGTCCTGGACGCCACCAGCCGCGGCATCGACAACGGCGACGAGGTCTTCGTCTACAACGACCGGGGCACCGTGCGGCTCGAGGCGAAGGTGACCGAGCGGATCATGCCCGGTGTCGTCTCCATCCCGCAGGGCGCCTGGTTCGACCCGCAACCCGCCTCCGCTGTCACCCCACCGTCCGGCGCCAACCCCGACCACCCGGTCGACACGGCCGGCTCCGTCAACTCGCTGACGTCACTGCACCCGTCGCCGCTCGCCAAGGGCAACGCCGTGCACACGACGATCGCCAACATCGTGAAGGCGTGAAGGACCAATGACTGACACATTCACCGAGGCCGGCGCCGACTACGGCTTCTACTTCGACCAGTCCGCCTGCACCGGCTGCAAGGGCTGCCAGGTCGCGTGCAAGGACAAGCACGACCTCCCGGTCGGGGTGAACTGGCGCCGCGTCGTCGAGTACTCCGGCGGCTCGTGGCAGGTGGACGGCCACACCGTCACCCCCAACGTGTTCACCTACTACACCTCGATCTCGTGCAACCACTGCGAGAACCCGGTGTGCATGCAGGTGTGCCCGACGACGGCGATGTCCCGGCGGGAGGACGGCACCGTCTACGTCGACGAGGACAAGTGCGTGGGCTGCCGCTACTGCGAGTGGGCCTGCCCGTACTCCGCCCCCCAGTTCAACGTCGACACCGGGCACATGTCCAAGTGCGACCTCTGCTACGACTACCGCGAGACCGGGCAGGACCCCGCGTGCGTCTCCGCCTGCCCCTCCCGGGCGCTGGACTGGGGCCCGATCGAGGAGCTGCGGGCCAGGTACGGCGACACCGACGCGGTCGCACCGCTGCCCGACCCGTCCATCACCGAGCCGCACCTGGTCATCACCCCCCACCGCGACGCCCAGCGGTGGGACGCCGGCACCGGGCGGATCGCGAACCCCAAGGAGATCTGATGAACACCCACGAGCTCCCGATGATCCTCTTCACGGTCCTCGCCCAGCTGTGCGTCGGCGCCTTCATCGTGCTGGGGGTCATGCAGCTGGTGGCCTCGCTGCGGCACGACCGCCAGACGGTCGAGCGGCTCACCGAACCCGTGGTCTACGCGATCGGGCCGGCGATGGTCCTCGGCCTGGCGGCCTCCACGCTCCATATGAACGACATCACCAACACGCTCAACGTCTTCCGCAACGTCGACTCCTCCTGGCTCTCGCGGGAGATCGTGTTCGGCATGGCCTTCGCGGGCCTCGGGTTCGCCTTCGCCCTCATGCAGTGGTTCTCGATCGCCACCATCCGGCTGCGCCAGGTGGTGGCCGGGCTGACCGCCGTCGCGGGTGTCGCGCTCATCTGGTCGATGTCCCAGATCTACTACTCACTCACCGCGGTGCCCGCCTGGAACACCCCCGTGGTCCCGGTCCACTTCTTCGCCACGACGATCATGCTCGGGGCGCTGGCCGCCGGCTGCGCACTCATGGCGACCGCCATGGTGCGCCACCGCCGGCAGCCCAGGGCCGCGAAGGCCGTTCCTCCCGCGGGTGGCACCCCGGGCGTCGGTCCGGTCCCGACCGGCGACGGCGGATCGCGGGCCGCGGCCGTCGCCACCGCTGTGCGCACCCGGGTCTCGCTCATCAACGCCCCGACGACCGACACGGAGTGGACCCTGACCACCCGGACCGTCCAGTGGCTGGCCCTCACGTCCGCGGCGGTGGGGGTGCTGGTGCTCGTCTCCTACCCCCTGCACGTGTCGGCACTCGCGGCGGAGGGCGCCGCCGAGTCCGCGGCGGTCTTCTCCGGTGCCTTCTTCGTCACCCGCCTCGTCCTCCTCGGGATCGCGGCCGTCGTCCTGGCGCTGTTCACCTACCGGACCGCGGGCGACACGCTCAAGGACCGGCCGCACCTCCTCACCGGTCTCATGACGGCGGCCTTCGTGCTGGCCTTCGTCGCGGAGATCATGGGCCGCTCCCTGCACTACGACTCCATGATCCGCATCGGGATCTGATGGACCTCCTCGACCAGGGCGCCCGCATCGGGGCAGCCGGGTTCGTCCTCTCCCGCCTGCTGCTGGAGGCGCCCAGCCAGGCGCTGGCGGAGAACTTCGCCGCTCCCCAGATGCGGGCGACCTGGCCGCTGCAGGACCCGCTCAGCACGACTGCGCTCGAGGCCGTCGCGGCCGACCCCTACGAGACCCTGCCGCGGGACCACGCCACCCTCTTCCGGCGTCACCCGGGGCTCGTGCCCCTGCACGAGTCGACGTGGCGCTCCGACGTCACCGACGCCCCCGCGCTGCGCGGCCGGCTGGCCGCGGAGTACCGGGCGGCCGGACTGCCGGTGCCCGCCGACGTCGACGACCACCTCGGTCACCAGGTCGCCTACCTCGCGGACCTCGCCACCCGGATCGGCCGGGCGTGGGGACAGCACGACGCGGCGTCCGCGCGCGTCGCCGCGGACGCCGCGTCACGGTTCCGCCGGGAGCACACCGACCTCGTCGTCGAGCCGATCCTCCAGGCGATCGAGCAGCACGCCCGGACGCACCTCTATCGCGCCGTCCCGGACCTCCTGCGCGGCTTCCTCACCGCGCACGCCGCCCTGTGCGCCGCCGTCGTCCCCCACTCGGAGTAAGGACCCCACCGTGTTCGACACCACCCAGCTCGAGGCCCTCGACGTCGCCTTCTCCGTCCTCGGCCGCTTCCACCTCGAGGCACCCGACGAGGAGACCCTCGCGGCCTTCTGGGAGCTGCTCGACGAGTGGCCGCTCCCCGGAACCGCGGGCGCGACCACCGGGCTGGAGCTCATGCGTACCGCCCGTGCGGCCGGGGAGGACGCGGCCACGATCCGCGCGGACCACGCCCGGCTGTACGGTCACACGGCCGTCGCGCGCGTGGCACCCTACGAGTCGGTGCACCGCGGGAAGGAGCGGCTGCTCTTCGACGAGCACACGCTCCAGGTGCGTGACACCTACCGCTCCCTGTCCCTCCAGGCGCCGCGGCTCAACCGCGAGCCGGACGACCACCTCGGCCTGGAGCTCGACTTCCTCGCGCAGTCGTGCGCGAGGGCGCTGGACGCCCTGGAGCAGGGCTCGGAGCCGGACGCCGCCCGCTACGTGCGGCTCGGCGCCGACTTCCTCCGCGACCACCTGCTCCCCTGGGCGCCCGACATGCTCGAGCGCGCCGTGGCCGCCGCCGGGACCCGGTTCATGGCGGGGCTCGCCCACCTCTCGCTCGGCGCGCTGGAGACCTACGCCGAGTTCACCGGCGTCCCGCAGGTCGCCTGACACCCGCACCCGGAAAGAACCCCGCTGTCGGCGAGGTCGGGGGCGGTCAGGCGCCGACGCGCTCCATGATGAGCTCACGGACGCGGGCGGCATCGGCCTGGCCGCGCGTGGCCTTCATGACGGCGCCGACGATCGCACCGGCGGCCTGCACCTTGCCGCCGCGGATCTTGTCCGCGACGTCGGGGTTGGCGGCCAGAGCCTCGTCGACGGCGGCGAGGAGCGCGCCGTCGTCGGACACGATCTCCAGCCCCTGCGCGACGAGGACCTCCTCCGGGCCGCCCTCCCCCGCGAGCACCCCGGCCAGCACCTGGCGGGCCAGCTTGTCGTTGATCCGGCCGGCGTCCACGAGTGCCGCGAGCTCGGCGATCTGCGCGGGCGTGACACGCAGGTCGGCCAGCTCGACGCCGTCGGCCCGGGCGGTGCGGGCGAGCTCGCCCATCCACCACTTCCGGGCGGCCGCCGGGTCGGTCCCGGCAGCGACGGTCGCCTCGATGAGGTCGAGGGCGCCGGCGTTGACGACGTCGCGCATCTCCGCGTCCGCGTAGCCCCACTCGGTCTGGAGCCGACGACGGCGCAGGCTGGGCAGCTCGGGCAGGCCGCGGCGGATCTCCTCGACCCACTCGCGGCTGGGCGCGAGCGGGACGAGGTCCGGCTCGGGGAAGTAGCGGTAGTCCTCGGCGTCGGACTTCACCCGGCCCGAGGACGTCGTGCCGGTGTCCTCGTGCCAGTGACGCGTCTCCTGGACCACCGTGTCACCGGCGTCCAGCACGGCGGCCTGGCGCGAGATCTCGTAGCGCACGGCGCGCTCGATGGAGCGGAAGCTGTTGACGTTCTTGGTCTCGGTGCGCGTGCCCAGCGGGGCGTCGGGGCTCGGCCGGAGGGAGACGTTGATGTCGGCGCGGACGTTGCCGCGCTCCATCCGGGCCTCGGAGACCCCGAGCGCGCGGAAGAGGTCCCGCAGCGAGCTGACGTACGCGCGGGCGACCTCGGGGGCACGCGCCCCGGTCCCCGTGATCGGTCGGGTGACGATCTCGACGAGCGGCACGCCGGCGCGGTTGTAGTCGACCAGCGAGTGCTCGGCGCCGTGGATCCGGCCTCCCGCGCCGCCGACGTGGGTGTTCTTGCCGGCGTCCTCCTCCATGTGCGCCCGCTCGATCGCGACGGGCACGACGGTGCCGTCCTCGAGCTCGACGTCGACGGCGCCGTCGAAGGCGATCGGCTCGTCGTACTGGGAGGTCTGGAAGTTCTTCGGGACGTCCGGGTAGAAGTAGTTCTTCCGGGCGAAGCGGCAGGTCTCGGCGATCTCGCAGCCGAGGGCCAGCCCGATCCGGATGGCGTACTCGACCGCGAGGCGGTTGACCACAGGCAGCGTCCCGGGCAGCCCGAGGGAGACCGGCGTGGTGTGGGAGTTGGGCGCGCCGCCGAAGTCGTTGGGCGCGCCGTCGAACATCTTCGACGCGGTCCCCAGCTCGACGTGGACCTCGATCCCGATCACGGGGTCGTACCGGGTGACGGCGTCGTCGAAGTCGACGAGCGCGGGCGTGGTCGCGGTCATCGGGCGGCCTCCTGGGAGACGGTGGCGGGCAGCTGCGGGGCGTCCGCGAGGAGCGGGTGGCCGCGGCGCTCGTCGAGCATGCGCTCGAGCACCGCCCCGACCCGGTAGAGCCGGGCGTCCTCGCGGACCGGCGCGAGGGCCTGGAAGCCGACCGGCAGACCGTCGTCACTCAGCCCGCTCGGCACCGAGATGCCGGGCACGCCGGCGAGGTTGGCGGGGATGGTGGCGACGTCGTTGAGGTACATCGCCATCGGGTCGGCGAGCTTCTCCCCGAACCGGAAGGCGGTCGTCGGCGTCGTCGGCGAGACGAGGACGTCGGCCTGCTCGAAGGCCGCGGCGAAGTCGCGCTGGATGAGCGTGCGCACCTTCTGCGCGCTGCCGTAGTAGGCGTCGAAGTAGCCCGCGGACAGGGCGTGGGTGCCCAGGATGATCCGGCGCTTGACCTCGTCACCGAAGCCGGCGCCGCGGGTCGCCGCCATGACGCGCTCGGCGGTCAGCGGGCCGTCGGTGGGCTCGACGCGCAGGCCGAAGCGCATGCCGTCGAACTTGGCGAGGTTGGAGGACGCCTCCGCCGGGAGGATGAGGTAGTAGGCGGCGAGCGCGTAGCTGAAGCTCGGGCAGGAGACCTCGACGATCTCCGCGCCGGCCTCGCGCAGCAGCTCGAGGGACGCGGAGAAGCTCGCCTCGACGCCGGCCTGGTAGCCCTCGCCGCGGAGCTCGCGGACCACACCGACGCGCAGACCGCGCAGGTCCTGGGCCTCCGTCGCGGCGACGAGGTCGCCGACGGGGTCGGGCAGGGAGGTCGAGTCGCGGGGGTCGTGGCCACCGATGAGCTCGTGCAGCAGGGCGGAGTCGAGGACGGTGCGCGCGACCGGTCCGGCCTGGTCGAGGCTGGAGGCGAGCGCGATGAGGCCGTAGCGGGAGACCCCGCCGTAGGTCGGCTTCACGCCCACGGAGCCGGTGACGGCGGCCGGCTGGCGGATGGACCCGCCCGTGTCGGTCCCGATGGCGAGGGGCGCCTCGAACGCGGCGACCGCGGCGGCGGAGCCACCGCCGGAGCCGCCGGGGATCCGCTCGAGGTCCCAGGGGTTGCGCGTGGGTCCGTAGGCGGAGTGCTCGGTGGAGGAGCCCATGGCGAACTCGTCGAGGTTCGTCTTGCCGAGGATCGGCAGTCCGGCGGCGCGCAGCCGCTCGACGATCGTCGCGTCGTAGGGCGGGAGCCACCCCTCGAGCATCTTCGAGGCGGCGGTCGTGGGCTGCCCCCTGGTGACGACGACGTCCTTGACCGCGATCGGGACGCCGGCGAGCGGGTGCAGCTCGGCGCCGGCAGCCCGGCGCTCGTCCACGTCGCGGGCCGTGGCCAGCGCCTCCTCGCCGTTGACGTGGAGGAAGGCGTGGACTGCGCCGTCCACCTCGGCGATGCGCTCGAGGTGCGCCTGCGTCACCTCGACGGCGCTGACCTCGCCCGCGCGCAGGCGCTGCGACAGCTGGGCGGCGGTGGCGGTGGTGAGCTCGCTCATGCGTCCTCCCCCAGGATCTGCGGCACGACGAACTGACCGTCCTCGCTCGCCGGTGCACCGGAGATGGCGTCCGCGACGGAGAGCGGCTGCTCGACGACGTCCTCGCGCATGACGTTGGTCAGCGGGATGGGGTGGCTGGTGGCCGGCACGTCCGGACCGACGGCCTCACTCACCTGGGCGACGGCCTGGGCGATGACGTCGAGCTCGCCCGCGAGGCGCTGGACCTCGTCCTCGGTGAGCTCGATCCGGGCCAGCGTGGCCACGCGAGCGACCTCGGCTGCAGAGATGGTGGACATGGCTGTCGAGTCTAACGCTCCCCGTCGGTGGCGAAGCGCCCACGTCCGGCACCGCTCCTCTAAGTTGGGGGCATGACGCTGAGCACGGTCCGACGCTGGTTACGTCCCCGGGTGCGGACCGTGGTGACGTGGGGGGTCCTCGGCCTGGCCGGCGCCCAGCTGGCCGCTGCCGCCACCGTCTGGGGAGTGGACTCCCTGCGCAAGCGCCGCGAGCCTCCCGGGGGTGACTTCCCCCGGACCGAGCCGGCAGCAGTGGGCGTCGCGGACTCCGAGCTCACGGTCTACACCTACGGCGAGGACCTGTACTCGGCGATGCTGGAGGCGATCCGCGGCGCGCGCGAGTACATCTTCTTCGAGACCTTCATCTGGAAGGACGACGCCGTCGGCCAGGAGTTCAAGCGGGAGCTGCTCGCGGCCGCCGAGCGCGGTGTCGAGGTGTTCGTCGTCTTCGACTCGTTCGGCAACCTCGTCGTGCCACGGTCCTTCAAGACCTTCCCCGACACGGTCCACACGCTGAAGTTCCCGCTGTGGCGGCCGGGCATCCTCACCCTCAACATGCGCAAGGTGGGCCGCGACCACCGCAAGATCCTCGTCGTCGACGGCGAGCTGGGCTTCGTGGGCGGGTACAACGTCGGCGAGCTCTACGCGACGCAGTGGCGCGACACCCACCTGCGGATCTCGGGCCCGGCCGTCTGGGAGCTGGACAACGCCTTCGTCGACTTCTGGAACGACCACCGGCGCCCCCACCACCCCGAGCTCGAGGACCGCGGCGCCATGTCGTGGGACTCGCGCATCCGGGCCGCGCGCAACTCACCCTCCGCGCTGCTCTTCCCGGTACGGGGCGCCTACATCAACGCGATGGACCGGGCGCGGCAGCACGTCTACCTCACGCAGGGCTACTTCATCCCGGACCCCGAGTTCCTCGACTCGATGCTCAGCGCGGCACGGCGCGGAGTGGACGTGTCCGTCCTCATCCCCGAGGTGTCCAACCACGTCCTGTCCGACTGGGTGGCCCGGTCCTTCTACGACCGGCTGCTCCGCGGCGGGGTGCGGATCTGGCTCTACCAGGGCGCGATGGTCCACGCGAAGACCGCGACCGTCGACGGACGCTGGACGACCATCGGGACGACGAACATCGACCGCATGTCGATGCTCGGCAACTTCGAGATCAACGTGGAGATCCACGACAAGGACCTCGCCGCCCAGATGGAGGACATCTTCGCGACCGACCTCACCAACGCCCGCCGCCTCACGATCGAGGAGTGGGAGCGGCGCCCGTTCCTCGCGCGGGTCGGCGAGGAGCTGCTCCACCCGCTGCGCTGGCTGTTCTGAGGACCGCCGTGCTCGACCTCCTCGCCGCGGCGCCCCTGCTCACGCTGCTGCTCGTCGTCGCCGTCGGCACGCTGCTCGGGGCGGTGCCCTTCGGACCGGTGCGCTTCGGCGCCGCGGGCGCCCTGTTCATCGGTCTGGCCGTCGGCGCACTCGACCCACGCCTCGGAGAGGGTCTAGGACTCATCCAGAGCCTGGGGCTGGCGCTGTTCGTCTACACCGTCGGGCTGTCGGCCGGCCACAGCTTCTTCCGCGACCTGCGCAGCCAGCTGCCGCTCATGGCGGTGTCCGTGGGCGTCCTCGGCCTCGTCGCCGGGGCCGCGGTGCTCGGCGCCCGCTGGGCGGGCATCCCTCCGGCGATGGCCGGCGGTGCCTACGCGGGCGCGCTCACGTCCACCCCCGCCCTCGCCGCCGCGACGACAGCGGCCGGCAGCGGGGAGCCCGCCGTCGGCTACTCGCTGGCCTACCCGATGGGCGTCATCCTCACCATCGTCGTCGTCGCCGTCGTCATCTCCCGGCCCTGGCCCTCGCCACGCGACCCCGAGCCGGCGGCCGGGATCGAGCTCGTCGACGTCAGCGCGCAGGTCGAGCGACCCGGGCCGATGCACGACATCCCCGGGTACGTCGACGGCACGGTCCGCCTGTCCTACCTCGAACGCGACGGGCGCACCCGCGTCGTCGACGCCGACGAGCACCTCGAGGTCGGGGACCGGGTCGTCGTCGTCGGGGGCCGCGAGGCGGTCGAACGCGCGGTGGAGCACCTCGGGCGCCGGGTCCACCGCCACCTCGCGCACGACCGCTCGGTGGTGCACTTCCGCCGGTTCATCGTGTCGAACCCGGCGCTGGCCGGGCGGACCGTCCGTGAGCTCGACGTGCCGGGCCGCTTCCACGGGGTCGTCACCCGCATCCGCCGCGGCGACACCGACGTCCTCGCCCACGAGGACCTCGTCCTCCAGCTCGGCGACCGTGTCCGGGTGGTCTTCCCGCGCGGGCGCCTCACCGAGCTCTCCGAGCTGTTCGGCGACTCCGAGCGGAAGGTGAGCGAGATCGACCCGCTGTCGCTCGGGACGGGCATCGCCGCCGGCCTGCTCCTCGGCCTCGTCACCGTGCCGCTGCCCGGCGGCGTGGCGTTCGCGCTGGGGTCGGCCGCCGGGCCGCTCGTCGTCGGGATGGCGCTCGGCCGGGTCGACCGGACCGGACCGGTCGTGTGGACGCTGCCCGTCTCGGCGAACCTCACCCTCCGGCAGCTCGGGCTGCTGCTCTTCCTCGGCGCGACGGGTCTCGCCTCCGGGCAGGCGTTCGCCGCGCAGGCGTTCACGCCGCTCGGGCTGCGGGTGGTGCTCGTCGGAGCAGCGGTGGTGGCGCTGGCCGCGGTCGCCTTCGTGGGGGCCTCGCGTCTGCTGGGGCAGAGCACCGCCCGGACGGCGGGGGCACTGGCGGGCTTCGTCGGGCAGCCGGCGATCCTCGCCTACGTGGGCAACCGGATGACCGACGTGCGGGTGGACTCGGGCTACGCGTCGATGTTCGCGCTCGGGATCATCGTCAAGATCCTGCTGGTCCAGGTGGTCGTGACGGTCTGAGGACCGTCAGCGCAGGCGCAGCCGGACACGCTGGCCCGGGCCGATGCGGTCGAGCAGGTCGCGGTCCTCGGCGACGACGTGCCCGACGACGTTGACGGTCGCGTCCGCCGGCAGGTCCCGCCGCTGGACGGCGATCTCGCCCTTGTAGCGGCCCGCGGCGTCGTTGTCGACGGTCACCGAGCCGAGGGCCCGTCCCACGGTGGCCACCGGCGGGACCGCGACGTCGGCGAGCGCACCGCGTGCCCCTTCCAGGCGGACCATCGCGGCGGCGTCGTCGGTGCGGTTGCGGTCGGTGACCGCGAGCCGGTGGGCGACGGCTTCCGGCACGGGCGCCGTGAGCTCGACCTCGAGCTCGACGACGTCCTCCAGCGCCCACGTCCGCCAGGCCCGACGGGTGCGCTCGGACAGCGACGGGTCGCCGATGAACACGTCGTCGACGCCGAGGCGGCGCAGGTCGATCGCTGCCGCGACCGGGTGGAGGTCGCGGTGGCGCTCGAGGGTGGGCAGCCCGAAGCCGAGCGGGATGCGGCGCACCCCGTCGCCGGGCACCCACGCCTGGACCGTAAGACCCATCCCGTGGAACATCGCGGTCTGCTCGGCGAGGAACTCGTCCGACAGGCCGGTCCAGGGCTTGGGGTAGAAGTTGTGCGAGATGCCGATGCCCTCGGTGCTCATGCCCATGCCGACGAGCCGTTCGAAGTCGCCGGGGGTCGCGGTGGAGGCGTTGAACCAGACCGGGACGGACCGGGACAGCGCGACGATGTCCTCGTCGCTGATCCCGTAGTCCACGCGCAGGGCGGTCACGCCCCACTCGCGCATGGTCCCCGCCGTCGAGACGTCGAGCCCGACGGCCGCGAGCGAGGGCCCGGAGATGTCGACGACCAGCCCGAGCCCGGAGTCCTGGGCCAGCGCGCCGACGCGCTGCATGCGTGCCCGGAAGTCGCCCTCGGGCTCCTCGGGCACGTGCAGGGAGCCGAAGAGCACGGTGAAGCCGTCCTCGCGGGCGCTGGCGCACACCTGCTCGGCGACCTCGAGGTGGCGGAAGTAGGCGGACAGACCGAAGCTCGTCACGAGGTCTCCTTGAGGGGCAGGCGGTAGACGCTGAGGGTGGGGGCGGTGCCGTCGGCGAGGGCCTGGGGGTCCCAGTCGGCCACCCAGTCCCGCTCGACGACCCGGTCGAAGCCGTAGCGCTGGTAGACCCGGTGCGCCGCGGACATGGCGGGCAGGGAGGACAGGACGAGCGCGTCGTAGCCGCCGGCTCGTCCCACCTCCTCGGCGGCGGCGAGGAGTGCCAGGGACACCTTGCGCCCCTGGTGCTGCGGCGCGACGGCGAGCATGCGGATCTCCAGCTCGCCCGCGACCGCCACCTCCGCCTCGGGTGTGCCGGCCTCGACGAGGGTGAGGCCGCCGAGGACCTCCGCGTCGTCGTAGGCGGCGAGGACGGCGACGACGTGGGGCAGCCGTCCGGCGACGTCACGCAGCTGCCCGACGTACCGGTCCCCGGGGTCCAGCACGTCCCCCGCGACGTACGCCTCGGCCAGGACACGGCCCAGGTCCCCGGCGTCGGCGGGGTCGACGGTGCGCACGGCGACCGTGGAGGCGGGCGCGGTCACTCGGCACCGCCGTCGGGGGTGACGGCCTCCCGGCCGCCGGCGAGGAGCGCCTCGAAGCCTGCCTCGTCGAGGATGGGGCGGCCGAGCTCGCGGGCCTTGTCCTCCTTGCTGCCGGCGTTCTCGCCGACGACGACGAAGTCGGTCTTCTTCGACACCGAGCCGGAGGCCTTGCCGCCCCGGGCGATGATCGCCTCCTTGGCGCTGTCGCGGGAGAAGTTCTCCAGCGAGCCGGTGACGACGACCGTCATGCCCTCGAGCGTGCGGGGGACGGACTCGTCGCGCTCGTCGGCCAGTCGGCGGCCCGAGCGCTCCCACGCGCGCTCCCACGCGGAGACGACGTCGAGGTGCCAGTTCGGCTCGTCGCCCGCCTCCGGCTCGGCGAACCAGTCCTTCACCGCCTCGGCGATCGTGGGACCCACACCGTCGACGGCCGCGAGTCTCTCGACGGTTGCGGAGCGGATCTCCTCGACGGAGCCGAGCTCCGTGGCCAGGGCACGAGCAGCCGTCGGTCCCACGTGCCGGATCGACAGGGCGACGAGCACCCTCCACAGCGGCTGCGACTTGGCCTTCTCCAGCTCCTCGATCATGCGCACCGTGTTGGCCTTGGGGCCACCGGGCTCGGTGCGGGCCTCCCGCGTGCGGGTGGCGGGGTGGTGCTTGTCCTCGGTCCAGAAGTAGCGACGCAACGCCCACCTGCCGGTGGGCTCGCCGTCCTTGCGGATCTCGTACCAGGTCCGCACGTCGGCGAGGTCGTCGACGGTGAGGTCGAAGAGCCCTGCCTCCGAGGTGAGGACGGGGCGCTGCGGGCGCGGGACGCCGAGCGCAGCCAGCGCGTCCTCGTCGTCGGGAAGATGCTGGCCCTCGGCCAGCTCGACGGTGCCCTCCTCCGTCTCGATCACGCCACCCGCCGCGAGGGCGTCCAGCGCCGACTGCCGACGGGCGTCGGGGTTCGTCAGGGCCAGGGCCGCCTCCTCGCCCAGCGCCTCGATGTCCAGGGCGCCGCGCGAGGCGATGAACTCCACGCGCGCCGACAGCTGGGCCGGGCAGTGCTGGGCGTTGGGGCAGCGCAGGTCGACGTCGGACTCCTTGGCGGGGGCCAGCGGCGTGCCGCACGAGGGGCAGTCGGCGGGCATGACGAACTCGCGCTCGCTGCCGTCACGGAGGCCGACGACGGGCGCGACGATCTCCGGGATGACGTCCCCCGCCTTGCGGAGCACGACGGTGTCCCCGATCCGCACGCCCTTGCGCCTCACCTCGTTCGCGTTGTGGAGGGTGGCCATGGCGACGGTCGAGCCGGCCACGACGACGGGCTCCATGACGCCGTAGGGCGTCACGCGCCCGGTGCGCCCGACGTTGACGCGGATGTCCAGCAGCTTGGTGGTGACCTCCTCCGGCGGGTACTTGTAGGCCACCGCCCAGCGCGGCACCCGGGACGTCGCACCGAGCTGGCGCTGGAGGGAAAGGTCGTCGACCTTCACGACGATCCCGTCGATCTCGTGTACACCGTCGTGCCGGTGCTCACCCTGGTAGGCGATGAGCTCCTCGAGCTCCGCACGGCTGCTGACACGGCGGGTCTCGGACGAGACAGGCAGGCCCCAGGCCGCGAGCCGCTCGTACATGCCGTGCTGGGTGGTGGGCCGGTCCGCGGCGGGGACGGCACCCCAGTCGACCGCTCCCACGCCGTGGGCGATCATGTCCAGCCTGCGAGCCGCGGTGACGCGCGGGTCCTTCTGCCGCAGTGAGCCGGCCGCGGAGTTGCGCGGGTTCGCGAAGGGCGCCTTGCCGGCGGCGACGAGGGAGGCGTTGAGCTCCTCGAATGCGGCGACCGGGAAGAACACCTCCCCGCGGACCTCGATGAGGGCCGGGTGGTCGCTGCCGGCGAGGGTGGCAGGCACGGAGTCGATCGTGCGCACGTTGAGGGTGACGTCCTCCCCCACCCGGCCGTCGCCCCTGGTGGCCGCGCGGACCAGGCGTCCGTCCTCGTAGCTGAGGTTGACGGCAAGCCCGTCGATCTTCAGCTCAGCGGTGAAGGCCACGTCGGTGCGGCCGATCTCCGCCTGGACGCGGGCCACCCACTCGGCGAGCTCCTCGAGGGAGAAGACGTCCTCGAGGCTCATCATCTGCTGGCGGTGCTCGACGGTGTCGAACTCGGTCGAGTAGGTGCCTCCGACGCGCTGGGTGGGCGAGTCCGGGGTGCGGAGGTCCGGGTGCTGCTCCTCGAGCTCCTCCAGCTCGCGGAACATGGCGTCGAACTCGGCGTCGGAGATCGTGGGCGCGTCACGGACGTAGTAGGCGAACTGCGCCGACTCGACCTGCTCGGCGAGGTCCGTCCAGCGCTCCCGGGCCTCGGGCGGGGCGTGTCCCGCGTCCCGCGCGGGCGCACTCGTGGGGAGACCGGTGGCTGCGTCGTCGTGACTCGTGGTGCTCACGACCCGAATCATGCCTGGCACCACCGACACGGGCACACCCGCCACGTCAGCTCGTGCCGGTTTCCCGGCGCGCGAGGACCGCGCGGGCGGTGAGGGCGACGGCGCGGTCCTCGTCGCCGGCGAGGTCCTCGAGGACGGGGGCGGCAGCCGCGCCGGGAATCTCGGCGAGGGCCTGGGCGAGACGACGACGTACCTCCGGCTCGGCGTCGTCGCCGACCTCCTCGAGGAGCGCTGCGACGACCTCCTCGGCGAGCTCCTCCGTGGTCGCCAGGTGTCCGAGGGACTCAGCCGCCTCGACGTCGTTGCACCCCGCGGCGACCATCCCGACGAGCACCGGGACGGCCGCGTGCCGACCCCGTGCTGCGAGCGCCAGGGCCGCCCGGTACCTGGTGCGGTCGTCGGGGTCACTCAGCGCACGGTGGAGCAGGGACGTGGCGTCCTCGCCCGCCACCGCAGCGATCGCGGTGACGGCACGCCGACGCACCTCGACCGAGGGCGAGGCCAGCCCGACGGCGAGGTCGGCCGGGTGGCCCGCCCTCGCCAGCGCCCACCGCATCGCCCCCGCGGCGTTGGGGTCCGGCTCGGCGAGCAGCGCCTCGGCCAGCACCCCGGGTGGGAGCGCCGCGGCGAGCTCCGCCCCCAGGACGGCTCGCTGCCGGAGCGCCGGCTGCTCCGCGCCCAGGCCGCGCAGGAGGGCGACGATCCGCAACGCCTCGTCCCAGCTCGCGGGCCCGGCTGCGGCCAGCCCGTGCAGGCGGCCGAGCAGCTCCCGCTCCCGTGCCAGCCGCCGACTGGTCTGCTCGATGAGGTCACCGATCACCGCCGCGGGTGTGACGTCGGGGTCCTCGAGGGCCTGTCGTACCTCGGCCAGGGACAGACCCAGCGCGCGGAGGCTCTCGACGTGGAAGATCCGGTGGATGTCCTCCTCCGAGTACTCGCGGTAGCCGCCCGCCGTCCGACCGGTCGGCCGCACCAGCCCCTGGAGCTCGTAGTGCCGCAGCATCCGGGCGCTGACGCCGGAGCGTCGCGCGACCTCACCGATCAGCACGGCTCGTCCCGGATCGTGGGCGCTGCCGAGGTGAGGACCACGCGGGCCGCCTCGGCGAGGGCGAACCCGCCGTCCGGGTCGCGTCGCAGCTCCTCGGTGGCGACCGCGTGCTCCTGCACCCGCGGGTCGGTGCTGTCCGACGCCGCCTCGAGCGGTGCGCGGGCGGCGTCACCCAGTGCGACGAGAGCGCGGCTGAGGCTCAGCCAGCTGTCCCGGTCGCCGCGACCGAGCTCGCGTGTCAGCTCCACGGCCAGCCCCGCCTCCTGCTCCGGCGGCACCAGCACGACGGCGGCACGCCAGGCGCTGCGCGCGACCCCGTCGTCGGTGTCGTGCAGTGCTGCCCGGACCGCCGGCCACGCCGTCCGGGCCTTGACCTTCGACAGGGTGTGCAGCGCCTGGCTGCGGGCCTGCGCGTGGTTCGAACCCACCTCGGCGAGGAGCCGTGGCACCGTCGTCGACGCCGGGTGCCTCGTGAGCGCCCAGGTGAGCATGTCGCGCACGAAGAAGTCCGGCTCGACGCGGCAGCGGTCGAGCAGGACGTCGATCAGCGCGGGGTCGGGTCGCGTCCCCGCGGCGAGTGCGGCACGCAGGCGCGTCGAGGCCACGGGGTGCGCCAGCGCGTCGGCCGGCCGGGTGCTGCTGTCGTGTCGCGTCGTGTCCATGGCGACCACCTCCACGTGACAGTGAAGACCTTGCCAGCGTGTCAGGGTCAAGGCCGAGCCGTGCGTTGCGCTCGGGGCGATGTCAGTGGTCCCACTTAGCCTTGGAGCAGACCGGCACAGCAGCCATCCGTGGAGGTGCGGACGATGAGCGTCATCGACGACCACGACGCCGACCCCGACTCCGCCTGGCTCCACGACCCCGACCCGCTCACGCTCGACGACGCCGCCCGCGAGGAGCTCCTCCGCTTCGTCGACGCTCTCGAGGCGCTGGTGGACGACGTCCCGCCACCCGCCGGGCTCGCGGGAGCGGCCCCGCCCGACGCGTCCGACTTCGTCGCCCGGCCGGGTCTGTCCCCGGAGGCGCTGGCCGCGATGGCGCCGGACGCCCAGCTCGCCGCCGAGCTCGAGGAGGTCGACACCACCGAGGTGGACGAGTACTACCTGGTGGAGATGGCCGCCGCCTACCAGCGCCTCGCCGCCTGGGCCAACGCCAGGCTGACCCATGTCGCCGGTGTCCTGGCACGGCGTCCCATGCTCTCCGGCCGCGGCGCGCTCCCCGACCACGTCGACGCCGGGAACATGGCCGCGGACGAGCTCGCGCCACGCCTGGGGCTGTCCCGCTTCGCCTGTCGGCGGATCGTGCGCAACGCCCGCGGCTTCGCGAGCACCTTCGCACTCACGGGCCATTTCCTGGCGACGGGACAGATCGACGTGCAGAAGGCGTCGACCCTCGTCTCGATGCTCGAGGACTACCCGGACGAGATCGCCGTCCTCGTCCAGGACGCCGTCCTCGACGACGCCGGGCTCCAGACCCACTCCCAGCTGGTGACGGCGATCAGGAAGGCGGTGATCGCCGTCAGCCACGGGCACGCGGACCGGTTCCACGCCCAGGCACGCGCCAAGCGACGGGTCGACCACCCTCGTCAGCTCCCGGACGGCATGGCCTCGATGCTGGCAATCCTCCCGGCCACCGACGCCGTCGCTCTCGACCTCGCGCTGGAGGCCGCTACTCGCACGGCCCGCGCCAACGGTGACCGCCGCACCGTGGACCAGCTCCGGGCCGACACGCTCGCCCTCATGGGCCATGCCGCGCTCGAGAACGGGTACGTCGGACTGCCGCCGAACCCCTCCCGCACCGTCGCACCGCCCGCCCCCGACGGCGACGACGGGGCTGCCGCGCCGTCCCCAGCGGACCGGTCGCACGCCGAGGCGTCCCAGTCCACCTGCGCCGCGCCGGCCGCCGCAGGTGGCGAGCAGCCGCCCTCCACCGACCCGGCCGCCGTGGGCGCCGAGCAGCCGCCGAGGCGGAGCGCGGCGCCCCCCGGCGCCGCCCAACAGGACGGCAGGCCCGGCGGACCCACCACCGGGAACGAGGGACATGGCTCCAGGGTCCCGGACGGGACGGCGCCCCCGGACACCGGGGTCGGACCGCCGGACGGCGGCGCCCCACTCCTCCCGCACGGCCGCTGCATGCCCATCGGCCGGATCGGGGGGCGGCGCACGCAGGTCCGGGTCACCGTGCCTCTGGCCGTGCTCCTCCCGCCGGACGTCGCGCACCAGCTGGGACTGCCTGCCACGGTTCGCGGCCCGTCCTCCGCGGCGGAGGACTGCTCGACGGACCAGACCGGTGCCGAGCTGGTCCCCCTGCCCGACGACGACACTCTCCTGGAGCTCCTCGAGCGAGAACCCGCCGAGGTGGCGGAGCTCGAGGGGTACGGCCCCATCTCGCCGGCCGTCGCGCGCGCCGCCGCGCTCGGGGGCACGTGGCGTCGCATCGTCACCGACCCGCTCAGCGGCACCGTCGTGGACTACGGCCGCGCCCGCTACCGCCCGCCCGCCGCGCTCGCCGAGCTCGTCCGCCTGCGTGACGGCACCTGCGTGCGGGCCGGGTGCTCCAGCCCGGCACGGACCTGCCAGCTCGACCACGTCGAGCCCTGGAGCGGCACCGGGACGACCTCACTCATCGACCTCGCCGACCTCTGCGACCGTGACCACCTCGTCAAGACGAGCGGTGCCTTCCGGCTGCGTCACCTCGGGGGCGGCGACTTCCGATGGACCACACCGAGCGGACACACCTACCGCCGCCACCGCGGCGGACGCGTCACCCAGGAGGCACGCGAAAGCTCGAGCTTCCCCGACCAGCCACCCTTCTGACGCGGGGGTGTGCCGGGTCGTGCGCAGCCGGCCCGGGTCCACCCACGGGTGGAGAGCGACTATCAACCCCACGGCGGACGCCCGTGTCGCCGCCCCCTGGCACGCTAGGAGCCATGTGCGGCCGATATGCATCCTTCCGTCAGGCGCAGGACCTCGCCGACGCCTTCGACGTCACCGAGATCGCCGAGGAGGCGGCCTCGATCCACCCCTCCTTCAACGTCGCCCCGACCGACCAGGTGAGGGTCGTCCTCGAGCGCACGGACAGCGCGGCACGCCGCGAGATGCACTCCGCCCGCTGGGGGCTGGTCCCCGCCTTCGCCACCGACCTGCGCATCGGTGCCCGGATGATCAACGCCCGCATCGAGACCGTCGCGGAGAAGAACGCCTTCGCCAAGTCCCTCCGCACGCGGCGGTGCATCGTCCCGGCCGACGGCTACTACGAGTGGCGCAAGGAGCCGGGCGGT
The DNA here is from genome assembly GCF_035607575.1 of Georgenia sp. H159. Classification (NCBI taxonomy): domain Bacteria; kingdom Bacillati; phylum Actinomycetota; class Actinomycetes; order Allobogoriellales; family Allobogoriellaceae; genus Georgenia; species Georgenia sp. H159. The sequence continues at coordinate 26,179 of NZ_JAYDZY010000016.1, forward strand.
GGGAAGACCCCGCACTTCATCCACCGCGCCGACGCAGCCCCGCTCGCCTTCGCCGGCCTGTACGCGTTCTGGCGGGACCCGGCCAAGGACGAGGACGACCCCTCCCGCTGGGTCCTGTCGACCACCATCCTCACCCAGCCCGCCCGCAGCCAGCTCGCGGGCATCCACGACCGCGAGCCCGTCGTCCTGCGCCGTGCCGCGGTCGCGCGGTGGCTCGACCCCGCCGTCACGGCGCCCGACGAGGCCCTGTCCGCGATCGCACCGGAGCGTCCCCGCCTCCAGTTCCACCGGGTCGACCCCAAGGTGGGCAACGTCCGTGTCGACTCCCCCGACCTCATCGAGCCCCTGGAATGACGTCATGACCGAGCCGTCCGGCGGGTCCGCGCGGCAGGCGGGGCAGCAGTGGGGGCCCTACCCGCCGCCGCCCCCGCTGCCGTCCCAGCAGCAGCCGTGGCCCGGTCAGGGACCGTCCACCACCTCGCCGCTCCCCGAGAGCTCGCCGCACCGCGGAACCCCACCGTGGCAGGGTCCCGGCGCCTCGCCCTCACGGGTGCCCGGCTCCGTCCCCTGGCCGGGCGCCGACGGGGTCCCGGGCGTCCCGCGGCGGTCCGAACCGGCACTGCGGGACAGCAGCCGCGTCGTCGACCTGCTCATGGCAACCGCGCTGGCCCTGTTCGTGGCCCTGCCCTCATTCGTGCTCGGCGCGACGACGGCCAGCGGCGCCGTCGGCACCTTCGGCGGGATGGTGGCCTCGGTCGTCATGCCGGCGGCGCTGTACTGGCGGCGCTCCCGCCCGGTCGAGTCCGCCGTCGTCGTCTACGCGGCCGCGCTGATCCACTTCGTCTCGGGCTCGCCGCTCATCGTCGCCGACGTCCTCATCTTCGTCGCGCTCTACTCGGTGACGGTGTACGGACCGGTGTGGGCGGGACGGGTCGCCCTCGTCAGCGCCATGTTCGGCTCGCTGCTGCTGGCCGTGTGGATCAGCGGGTCATCGGGCCCGGGGCTGGCCAGCGGGGGGCCTGTCGACTTCCGGATCTCGTTCGACAACCTCATCCCCATCACCTTCATCGGTGGCCTCATCAGCGTCCTGTGCCTGTTCGTGTGGGCGATGGGGCTGCTGCGGCGCAGCCGCCTCGCGCACACCGAGACCCTCGCCGAGCGTGCCCAGCGGCTGGAGATCGAGCGCGACCAGCAGGCACAGATCGCCACGGCCGCCGAGCGCTCCCGGATCGCGCGCGAGATGCACGACGTCGTCGCGCACTCGCTCTCGGTCGTCATCGCCCAGGCCGACGGTGGACGCTACGCCGCCGCGGCGGACCCCGACGCCGCGGTCCGTGCGCTGACGACGATCAGCGAGACCGGCCGCGCCGCGTTGGCCGACATGCGCAAGATCCTCGGCGTCCTGCGCGCACCCGGCAGCGACGACAGCCCCGAGACCACCACGCCCCAGCCGATCGACGCCGACCTCGACACCCTCGTCGACCAGGTCCGGTCCTCGGGACTGGACGTCTCCCTCGTCCGCGTCGGCACCGCGCGGACGCTCCCACCCGGGCTCGGACTCACCGTCTACCGGATCTGCCAGGAGGCGCTGACCAACGTGCTCAAGCACGGTGGCCCGTCCGCGAGCGCGACCGTCCTCATCCAGTGGGCCCCCCAGCGGATCGTCGTCCAGGTCGACGACACCGGCCGGGGCGCCGCGGCGACGAGCGACGGTGCCGGCCACGGCCTGCTCGGGATGCAGGAGCGGGTCCGGCTCTTCGCCGGCACCCTCGAGGCGGCCGCCAAACCGGGAGGCGGGTTCCACGTCCGCGCCGAGATCCCGCTGCCGGGCACGCACGTCCCCACCGGCATCGTGCCGTCCGGTGGTCCGGCGGCTCCCGTCACTCCGGCATCATGGCCCCAGCCCCCCGAGAACGGAGCCCCGTGACCACCTCCCCGGCAGACACCCCCATCCGGGTCGCCCTGGTCGACGACCAGCAGCTCGTCCGTGCCGGCTTCGCGCTCGTCATCAACTCCCAGCCGGACATGGAGGTCGTGGCCGAGGCCGCCGACGGCGCCCAGGCGCTGCGCATGCTCGACTCCTTCGCGGCCGACGTCGTGCTCATGGACGTGCGGATGTCCGGCATGGACGGTCTCACCGCGACCGAGCAGCTCACCCGGTCGGGATCGACGGCGAAGGTCGTCATCCTCACGACCTTCGACCTCGACGAGTACGTCATGCGCGCCATCAAGGCGGGGGCCAGCGGGTTCCTCCTCAAGGACGTGCCGCCGGAGGACATGCTCGCGGCCATCCGCACGGTCCACGCCGGCGACGGCGTCATCGCACCGTCCTCGACCAAGCGGCTCATCGAGCACCTGTCCCAGATCCTGCCGGACGAGCAGAAGGCGCCGCCCGCCGTGCTCGACACGCTCACCGACCGTGAGCGCGAAGTGCTCCTCCTCATGGCGCGTGGCAGGAACAACACCGAGATCGCCGCCGACCTCTACGTCGCCGAGGCAACCGTCAAGACCCATGTCGGCCGGGTGCTGTCCAAGCTCGGTGCCCGGGACCGCGTCCAGGCCGTCGTCATCGCCTACGAGACCGGCCTCGTCAGCCCCGGCGCGTAGCGCCCCGACGCGGGCACCGGCGCCCGCTGGGTCGTACGGCCCCCTCCCCGTGTACGACCACGGGATGACACCGGAACGGTCCCCCGGCACGACGCGGCACCCGGTCGCCGGTCCGTAGCGTCGAAGCATCATGACGACGCGGCCCCGCCGCAACGACCAGAAGGAACCTCCGTGACCACTTCCCCCACCGCGACCCGAACGTCCGCGGTCCACGCCCGCGGCCTGAGCAAGGTCTACGGCAACGGCGACGTCGCCGTGCACGCCCTGCGCGGCGTCGACGTCGCCTTCACCGCCGGTGAGTTCACCGCGATCATGGGCCCCTCCGGTTCGGGCAAGTCGACGCTCATGCACCTGCTCGCGGGCCTCGACACCGCCACCGGTGGGCAGGTGGTCCTCGGGGACACCGAGCTGACCTCGCTGGGTGACACCGAGCTCACGCTTCTGCGCCGGGAGCGGGTCGGGTTCGTCTTCCAGTCCTTCAACCTGCTGCCGATGTTCACGGCACTGCAGAACATCACGCTGCCGTGCGAGCTCGCGGGACAGACCGCCGACCAGGCGTGGCTCGACACCCTGGTGGACACGCTCGGTCTGCGCGACCGCCTCACCCACCGGCCCAGCGAGATGTCCGGCGGTCAGCAGCAGCGGGTGGCGATCGCCCGCGCCCTCATCACCCGTCCCGAGGTCGTCTTCGCCGACGAGCCCACCGGCAACCTCGACTCCCGCTCCGGCGCCGAGGTGCTCTCCTTCCTCCGCACGAGCGTGCGCGAGCTCGGCCAGACCGTCGTCATGGTCACCCACGACCCGACTGCCGCGTCCTACGCCGACAGCGTCGTGCTCCTCGCCGACGGCCGCATCGCCGGCACGATCGCCAACCCCACCCCCGAGTCGGTCCTCGCCGGCCTCGACGCGCTGCGCACGGTGAACGTCTGATGCTGCGCCTCACCCTCACCCAGATGCGCCGCAGCACCGGACGCCTCGTCGCGGCCGGGCTGGCGATCATGCTCGGCACGGCCTTCATCGCCGCCACGCTGCTGGGCACCGCCGTCATCCGTGACACCACCTACAGCGCGGTCACCGCCGGCATCGGCGACGCGGACGTCGTCGTCAGGTCCGGCGAGGACCTCCTCACCCCCGAGCAGCTCGACGAGGTGCGCGCCCTGCCCGACGTCTCGGTCGCCGACGGACGGGTCTCGATCTCCGGGTCGCTCGTGGCGGGCGGGCGCCAGGACTGGTCCGGGGTCCAGTCCGTCGGGTCGCCGGGCCTGTCCGCCGCCACCGTCATGGAGGGCGTGCTGCCGACCGCCCGGGGAGAGGTCGCGCTCAGTGCCTCCTCCGCCGAGCGGCTGGAGGTCGGGATCGGTGACTCGCTGACGATCTCCGGCGACGTCTACCTGCCCCCGCCTCCCGGAAAGGAGGAGAGCGAGGCCTTCTTCGAGGACGAGGTCACCGTCGTCGGTCTGCTGCAGAACCCCTCGGCGCTCGTCGGGGACGGCGTCAGCACGCTCGTCACCCCGTCCCAGCGGGACGCCTGGGTCGAGCAGGCGGGCCGCGAGCTGGCCTTCGACGAGGTGCTCGTGCGGGCCGCCGACGGCGCGTCCCCCGAGTCCGTGTCCGACGCCGTGTCGCAGGTGCTGCCCTCGGCCGACGTCCGCACTGGCGAGGCCTACGCCCAGCAGATGCTGCAGGACCTCACCGGTCAGGCCTACGTCCTCACCGCCGTCGTCCTCGCCTTCGGGGCGCTGGCCATGTTCGTCGCCGCGATCGTCATCACCAACACCTTCCAGGTGCTCGTCGCCCAGCGCACCCACACGCTGGCGCTGCTGCGTGCCGTCGGGGCCACCAAGCGCCAGATCCGACGCTCGGTGCTCACCGAGGCGCTCATCCTCGGTGTCGTCGCGGGCCTCGGCGGCCTCGTGCTCGGGACCGCGCTCGCGCAGGGTGCGCTGTGGGTCCTCGCGGCACAGGACCTGTCCTTCGCGGTCCCGGAGAACGTCACGATCACCGCCACCGCCGTGCTCGTCCCCGTCCTCACCGGCGCGCTCGTCACGGTCCTCGCCGCCATGTCCCCCGCCCGCGCGGCCACCGTCGTCTCCCCGCTCGCCGCGCTGCGGCCGCCTCAGCCGCCCGACCCGCGGGGTGCCTCCCGCCTGCGCGTCGTCGCCTCGCTCCTCCTGCTCGTCGTCGGCGGCACCATGGTCGCGGCGGCCCCGTTCCTCGCAGGCAGCCAGGCCATCGACGACGAGTCGGCGGTGCTCGGTGGCCTCGCGCTGGGGATCGGCGGCGGCTTCGTGTCCTTCGCCGGCGTCATGCTCGGCATGGTCTTCGTCGTGCCGACGGTCGTCCGTGCCCTGGGTGCGGTCGCGCAGCGCCTCGGCGGTGGCACCCCGGCCCGGATCGCGACGGCCAACGCCGCCCGCAACCCGCGGCGGACCGCCGCGACCGCGACGGCTCTCGTCATCGGTGTCACCCTCGTCGCCCTCATGTCGACCGGTGCGGTCAGCGCCCGGGCGAGCCTCGACGCCCTCCTCCGCAGCGAGTTCCCGGTGGACCTGGTCGTCACGTCCAGCGCCTGGGACCCGCAGACGCAACGGCCCGGTGAGCTCACGCCCGCCCAGCTCGACGTCGTCGAGCGCACGGAGCACGTCGCCGAGACCACCGAGGTCCACGAGGCACAGGCCACCGTCGACACCTCGGCCGGGACGGTGGAGACGGGCATCAGCCTCGTCGACGTCCAGGCCGCACAGGACGTCATGCTCGACAGCTCGCTGCTGGACGGCCTCGAGGCCGGCACCCTGCTCGTCGGCAGCGCCTGGGCCCGGGACACCGGCGTGACGGACGGCGAGACCGTGACGGTGGGCGACGCCGAGCTCACGGTCGAGTTCTTCGGCTCGGGGTACACGGCCTACGCCCCGCTCGCCCTGCGCGAGGCGATCGACCCCGAGGCGCCGGTCACGGAGCTGTGGGCGCGCCTGTCTGGGGCCGACCACGGCGCGACGATCACCGCGGTCGCCGACCGGCTCACCGAGGCGCAGGCCACCACCACGGCCGACAACCCGGAGGCCATGTACGAGACCCCGTACGTCGACGGGCCGGCCGCGCAGCGGGAGGTGTTCGAGCAGGTCATCAACACCCTCCTCGCGATCGTCGTCGGGCTGCTCGCAGTCGCGGTCGTCATCGCCCTCATCGGGGTGGCCAACACCCTGTCGCTGTCGGTCATCGAACGGCGCCGCGAGTCGGCCCTGCTGCGGGCCATGGGCCTGACCCGCGGCCAGCTGCGCCGGATGCTGGCGGTCGAGGGCGTGTTCCTCGCCCTGGCCGGCGTCCTCATCGGGGCCGTCCTGGGGCTGCTGTACGGCTGGGCAGGGACCGCCGTCATGCTGGGCCGGTCCGGTGAGCTCGCACTCGCCGTGCCGTGGGTCTACCTGGCGGCGATCGTCGTCGTCGCGCTGCTCGCCGGCCTGGCAGCATCCGTGCTCCCCGCCCGCAGCGCCGTGCGCACCCCGCCCGTGGCCGCCCTCGCGGCCGAGTAGACGCGTCGCGCCGAGCTGGAGGGGTCGGCGCCGACGACGCCAGGACCCCGCCACGTCCCCGACGTGGCGGGGTCCTGGCGTCGGTGGCGGGCGGAGGCGCGGGCGGCCACACTGACGGTGGCCCGACGTCCTGCCGCCCCTGGCGGCCCCCGACCCGGAGGCACCGATGTCTCAGTCACCCACCGGCGCGCCGCGCACCCGGCGCAGCGTCGCCGTCCTCGCCGCGACCGCGGCAGCATCCCTCGCTCTTCCGCTCGGCGCGCTCGCGGAGACCGGCCCGGAGCCCGCGACGAGCGCACAGCACCGCGACCGTGGCGGGCTGCCCCTGGGCGCGCCCGACCTGCCGGAGACCCGGGAGACCGAACGGGTCGCGCCCGGCGTGAGCCTCACCCGGATCGTCCGCGGGGACCCGGCGACCACCTACCCCTGGACGGTGGAGGTGTCGATCCCCGGTGGCAGCAGCTCACCGGACCCGGACGCGCCGCCAACGGCGCTGAAGGACCGGGCGAGCGCGGAGGAGACGGCCGCCGACCTGCGGGCCGCAGGCTTCGACGCCCGCGTCGAGGAGGTCGTCGCCGAGCCGGTCGCCGACTTCGCCGGCGGCAGCCTCGGCTGGCGCGTCCGGGTCGGGTCCTTCGCCACCAGGGCCGAGGCGGACGACGCCCGCGGCCGCCTCGTCGCTGCCGGTCACCCCGGCTCGGCGGTCTACACCGGGTGGGACGCCGACGCCGACGACGGTCCGTGGCGCATCGATGTCCTCACCGTCGACCCGCGGCACTTCCGCGGCGAGGTCGCCGTCTCGCTCGGCCCGGACGTCGAGCGTCGCGAGACCACCTCCGAGCTCGTCGCGTTCTCCGGGGCGGTCGCGGGTGTCAACGGCGGCTTCTTCGTCCTCGACCCGCGTGCCGGCGCCCCGGGCGACCCAGCGGGGGTGTCCGTCCTCGACGGCGAGCTCCTCAGCGAGCCCGTCGACGGCCGCCCGGCGCTCGTGCTGCGCTCGGACGGCCGGCACACCGACGTCGCCCGGCTCTCGTGGGACGCGGAGCTGCGTTCCCGCGGCACCCGGCTCCCCGTCGACGGCGTCAACCGGGTCCCCGGCCTCATCCGCAACTGCGGTGGGCTCGACGACACCCCGACGTCCCTGCCGCTGCACGACGTCACCTGCACCGATCCCGACGAGGTCGTCGTGTTCACCGAGGAGTTCGCCGATACGACCCCGACCGGCCCGGGCGTGGAGGCGGTGCTGGACAGGCGCGGGCGCGTCGTCGAGCTCCGGGAGACCCGCGGCGGCGCCGTCCCGCGCGGCGGCAGCACCGTCCAGGCCACCGGCGACCTCGTGCCGGAGCTGCGGCGGCTGGCCGTGCCGGGCGCCCGGGTGGACGTCCGGACCGCGCTGGAGGACGAGCGCGGCCGCACGGTCCGCCCCAACCGCCACACGTCGGTCGTCAACGGTGGTCCCGAGCTCGTCCGGGACGGCCGCCGCCACGTGACCCCCGCGACGGACGGCATGGTCCACGCCGACAACCCGAGCTTCTACTACGGCTGGGTGCACAAGCGGAACCCCCGCACCTTCGCCGGCGTCGACGCGGAGGGGCGCCTCGTCCTCGTCACCGCGGACGGACGCGGCACCGCGTCACTCGGCCTGTCGATCCCCGAGGCCGCCGACGTCGCCCTCGGCCTGGGCCTCGAGGAGGCGCTCAACCTCGACGGCGGCGGGTCGACGGCCATGGTCGTCGGGGACGAGCTGCTCACCGTGCCGTCGGACGCCGCCGGCGAACGGCCGGTCGGTGACGCGGTGGTGCTCCTGCCCGAGCGCAGCCCGCGCGGGCACTAGCGGCTCAGGCCACCGCGCGCGGCGGCGTCGTCCTGTTCGTCCACTCGACGGACGCGGGCACGAGCAGCCCGATCGTCACGGCCACCGGCAGGGCGATCAGCAGCACCACCAGCCACCACGCGAGGGTGGGGGCCTGCGAGACCCCGATGGCCAGCACGAGCAGCTGCCAGGTGACCACCGGGCCCCTGCCCCAGCGGCGTCCCTGGTGGAGGGCACGGACGGCGACGAGCAGCAGCGCGACCAGCCCGAGGAAGATCACCGCGAGCACAGCGGTGACGCCGGTGGTGACCGTCCGCCCGCCGAGGACCTCCACCAGCATGCCCACGCTCAGCGCGACCAGGGCACCGACCTCCACGAGGACGAGCAGCAGCGCGAGGAGGAGCGGGAACGGTGGGCGGGCGGGGCGGTCCGTGGTCACCGCTCGAGGGTACGTCCTGGGGCCCCTGTGACGAATGCCACGCACGTTAACCCGGGGTTCACCGCCCGGACCCTCTTGTCCGGTCCGGCGGGCCGTGTGAGGGTTGGTAGCAGTCATTTCCGGGCCCGGTCATTTCCCTGTGTTCCACCACCTGGTCCGCCGCTGCGCCCAAGAAGGAGTTGCCATGGACTGGCGCCACGATGCCGCCTGCCTCACCGAAGACCCCGAGCTCTTCTTCCCGATCGGGAACACCGGACCGGCACTCCTGCAGATCGAGGAGGCCAAGGCGATCTGCCGTCGCTGCCCCGTCGTCGACACGTGCCTGAAGTGGGCGCTGGAGAACGGTCAGGACGCGGGCGTCTGGGGAGGACTGTCCGAGGACGAGCGCCGCGCCCTCAAGCGCCGCACCGCTCGCGCCCGGCGCGCCTCCTGAGCTTGAGCCTCACCCCGAACCGGCCCCCGGTGCCCCTCACGGCACCGGGGGTCGGTTCCGTCTCCGACGGCGGCGGCGTCTTCGCCGGGGTCACCGACTTCGCGATCTCCCTCATGGAGACGCTTGGCGGCCCCGGCGCCGCCATCGCGATCGCGTTGGAGAACCTCTTCCCCCCGATCCCGAGCGAGGTGGTCCTCCCGCTGGCGGGCTTCACCGTCAGCCAGGGCGACCTCTCCTTCGTCGGCGTCATCCTGTGGACGGTCCTCGGCTCCGTCGTCGGCGCGCTGGCCCTCTACGGGCTGGGCGCGTGGCTCGGCATCAACCGGCTCCGCCGGGTCGCCGAGCGTCTGCCGCTGATGGACGCGAGCGACATCGACGCCACCGAGCGCTGGTTCCACCGGCACGGCACCAAGGCCGTCTTCTTCGGGCGCATGCTGCCGGTCTTCCGCAGCCTCATCTCCATCCCCGCCGGTATCGAGCGGATGCGCCTGCCCGTCTTCCTCGGCCTCACCGCCGCGGGCTCGGCGATCTGGAACACCGTGCTCGTCAGTGCCGGCTACCTGCTCGGGGAGCAGTGGCACGTCGTCGAACGGTACACGGGGGTGCTCCAGTGGCTGGTCGCCGCCGGTGTCGCCCTGTTCGTCGGGTGGTTCGTGTGGAGCCGCACCGGCGGACGGGCGCGCGCACGCCGCGAGCGCCGGGCCGCGGAGTCCCCCGAGGACTGAGGACCGGACGACGCCTCAGCGGGCGTCGGCGATGTGCGCGCGGACGGCCACCTCGGTGCCGCCGTCCGGGGCGGGAAGCCACTCGATGGTGCCCCCGAGCTCGCCGCGGACGAGCGTGGACACGATCTGGGTCCCGAGCCCGCTGAGGACGCTGCCCTCCGCCATCCCGTCGCCGTCGTCGCGCACCGTGACGTCGAGCTGCTGACCGTCGCGCTCGGCCGTCACGACGACGGTGCCCCCCGTGTCGCCCAGGCCGTGCTGCACCGCGTTGGTGACGAGCTCGGTGAGGACGACGGCCAGTGCGGTGGCGTCGTCGGCCGGCACCTGCCCGAAGCTGCCACGAACCTCGGTGCGGACGTGCCCCTCCCCCGCCGCGACGTCCGCGGACAGCCGCAGCACCCGGACGAACAGCGCGTCGAAGTCGACGATCTCGTCGATGATCTGGGAGAGCATGTCGTGGACCAGAGCGATGGTCGACACCCGCCGGATCGCCTCGTCGAGCGCGCTCCGCACCTCGGGGTTGCTCGAGCGTCTCGACTGCAGGCGCAGCACCGCCGCCACCGTCTGGAGGTTGTTCTTCACCCGGTGGTGGATCTCGCGGATCGTCGCGTCCTTGGTGAGGAGCTCCAGCTCCTGGCGGCGCACCTCGGTGACGTCGCGGCACAGCAGCACGGCCCCGCGCCGCTGACCGTTCTCGGTGATCGGGATCGCGCGGAAGGACACGACGACGCCGTGCGCCTCCATCTCCGAGCGCCACGCCGCCTTGCCGGTCATCACCACCGGCAGGGACTCGTCGACGGGACTGCGTCCGTCGAGCACGTCGGTGACGGCCTCGATGAGGACCTTGCCGGTGAGGTCACCGATGACCCCGAGGCGGTGGAAGCACGACAGCGCGTTGGGGCTGGCGTAGAGCACCTCGCCGTCGAGCCCCAGACGGAAGAGCCCGTCCCCGACGCGCGGGGCGCCGCGCCGCGACCCCGTCGGGGACTCGGCCTGCGGGAACTCCCCGCGCGAGACCATCGCGCAGATCGCGTCGGCCGCCTCGACGTAGTTCAGCTCCAGCCGGCTCGAGGTCCGGGTGATGCCGAGGTTGGCCTGCCGGGAGATGACGGCGATGGTCTTGCCGTCGCGCACCACCGGGATGGCGTCCTCACGGACCGCGTGCGACCCGATCCAGCGCGGCTCGGTCGCCCGCACCGGCACCTGACGCTCCATCGCCTGGCGCAGCAGCCGCCGCCGGCCGGCCGGGATGAGCCGCCCGACGACGTCCTCGTAGTAGACGGTCGCCCCGGTGGAGGGACGGCAGTGCGCCACGATGAGGAAGTCCTCCTCGCCCATCGGCGTGCACAGGAGGAGGTCGGCGAAGGAGAGGTCTGAGACGACCTGCCAGTCACCGACGAGCTGGTGGAGCCACTCGATGCTGTGCGGGTCGAGCCGTGAGCGGTCCTGGATGAGTTCGCTGAGCGTCGACACCCCGCCAGCGTATCGCCCGGGCCGCCGACGGAGGCGGGCGCGGTTACGCTGGGGCCTCCCGGCCATTGGAGGAAGCACCGTGCGGTTCGAGTCGACGATCGACTACCCGGCAGACGTCCACACCGTGGCCGCGATGCTCGCCGACGAGGAGTTCGTGCGGCGCAAGGTCGCCGCGTCCGGCGCGCTGGAGTCCTCCCACGACATCCTGCGCGAGGGCGACGCCTTCACGGTCACGACACGGCGCCAGATGCCCACGGACCAGGTCCCGGCGTCCTTCCGGTCCCTCGTCGGTCAGAGCCTGGACGTGCGCCTCGTGGAGGCCTGGGAGGCACCGCAGGCCGACGGCAGCCGGACCGGCACCCTGTCCCTCGACATCGTCGGCGCCCCGGTCCGGGTCACCGGCCGGATGTCGCTGCACCCCGCGGGTGAGGGCACCGAGCAGTCCTTCGCCGGCGACGTCACCGCCTCCATCCCGTTCTTCGGCAAGCCCATCGAGAAGGCCGCCACCGATGCCGTCGACAAGGTGCTCGCCGTCGAGCGCTCGATCGGCCTGGACTTCCTCGCCGGGAGGTAGCCCGGAGCCGGGGAAAGCCCCCGCCATCCGTCGCCACGGCACGGCACGATGGGGCAGGATCAAGGGGTGAACGAACTCGACGAGCTGCAGCGGGTCGCCAACCGGATCGAGGACGCCATGGCGGGCGTCATCGAGGGCAAGCGGGACGTCGTCCGCACCGCCGTGACGGTCCTGCTGGCCCAGGGGCACCTCCTCGTCGAGGACGTGCCCGGGGTGGGCAAGACGATGCTCGCCAAGGCCCTCGGTCGCAGCATCGACTGCACCGTCCAGCGCATCCAGTTCACCCCTGACCTCCTGCCCAGCGACGTCACCGGAGTCAGCGTCTTCAACCAGGACGCCCGCACCTTCGAGTTCCGGCCCGGTGCGGTCTTCGCGCACATCGTCGTCGGTGACGAGATCAACCGTGCCTCACCGAAGACCCAGTCCGCCCTCCTCGAGGCCATGGCGGAGGGACAGGTGACCGTGGACGGCACCACCTACCGGCTCGAGGAGCCGTTCATGGTCATGGCCACGCAGAACCCCATCGAGATGGAGGGCACCTACCCCCTTCCCGAGGCGCAGCGGGACCGGTTCATGGCGCGGATCCAGATGGGCTACCCCGACGCGACCGCCGAGCTCGCGATGATCGGCGCCCACTCCGAGACCGACCCGCTCGCCGCCCTGACACCCGTCACGGACGCGGCGACGGTCGCCCGGCTCGTCCAGTCGGTCCGCTCGCTGTACGCCAGCCCCGCCGTCCTCCAGTACGTCGTCGACCTCGCCACCGCCTCCCGGCGCCACCCGCGCCTGCGGCTGGGCATCTCCCCGCGCGCGGCGCTGCACCTCGTCCGCGCCGCCCGGGCGCACGCGGCTCTCGCGGGCCGCAGCCACGTCCTTCCCGACGACGTCCAGCACCTGGCCGTCCCCGTCCTCGCCCACCGCGTCATCCTCAGCAACGACGCCCAGCTCGCCCGGGAGACCGCACCGCAGGTCATCACCGACCTGCTCCGCGAGGTGCCGGTCCCCGCAGGGGTCCGATGAGCCGACGCCCGCGCCTCACCGGCCGAGGACAGGTCTTCCTCGCGCTGGGGGTCGTGGTCGTCGTCCTCGGGACGCTGCTGGGCTACCCCGACATCACGCGCGCCGGGGTGCTCGCGGCCTGTCTGCCGCTGCTCGCCGTCGTCGTCGGGTGGCGGCCGGTGCCACCGGTGAGCGTCCAGCGGCGGGTGGACCCGGCCCTCGTCGGCCCCGACCAGGAGGCGCACGTCGAGCTGACCATCCGCGGCCCCGGCAACCGGCTGAGCCCGCTGCAGGTGGCCGAGGAGGAGGTCGACCCCCTCCTGGGCCGCTGTCCCCGCTTCTTCCTGCCCCGGATGGACCCCGGCGAGCGGCACACCGTCCGCTACCGGGTCTCCTCCCCGTTCCGCGGCGCCCACCGGCTGGGACCGTTGCGCCTCGAGCGGCGCGACCCCTTCGGCATGACGACGGCGAGCCTCGCCCTCGCGGGCGAAGGGCAGCTCCTTGTGCTCCCCCGGATCGAGCCGCTCGGGCCGGAGCGGGTCCACGGGGGCGGGCTCGGGCGCGAGGGTCAGATCCCGCACATGGTCGCCCTCCACGGAGAGGACGACGTGAGCATCCGGGCCTACCGCGACGGGGACGACCTCCGGCGGGTGCACTGGCCGACCACCGCCCACCGCGGTGAGCTCATGGTGCGCCAGGAGGACCGGCCCGCGCGCCGTCGGGCTGTCCTCGTCCTCGACTCGCGGGCCACCGCCTACGACGGGGCGGAGGAGGCCTTCGAGTGGGCCGTGCGAGCCGTGGCCTCGGTCGCCGTGCACCTCGCCGACGACGGCTACGCCGTGCACGTCGTGGGGGCCGGCAAGGTGGCCTCGCCCCAGCTGGTCTCGGTGCTGCGAGCGCTGGCGATCGTCGAGCCGACCTCTGAGGACCTGACCGGCGCCGTCCGGGAGGCTCACACACTCACGGCCGAGGGCGCGGTCGTCGTCGCCGTCGTCTCCGGGCGCGACCCGACATCGGTGCTCGGCGTGCCGAGCGTGCGGTCCCCCGGCAGCCTCGGGGTGGCCCTCGTCCTCGACACCACCTCCTTCGCCGAGGCCGGCTCGGCCGACGACGAGGGCGACGGCGGCCTCACGCACCTCTTCACGGCGGCGGGCTGGCGGACCCGCACGGTGACCGACGGGGACGCCGTCGCCGACGCGTGGGCCACGGCCACCCAGGGCGTCGACCGCTCCCGCTCCGGACTGGCGGTGGGACGGCCATGACCGACCCCTGGGTCGCCGCGCTCCTGCGCGGCAGGTGGGTGGAGTCGCTCCTCGCGGTGACGGCGGTCGTCGCGGTCACCTGGCCGCTCGGGGAGCTCGTCTCCGGCCGTCCCTGGACACTGCCGCTCGTCGGGGTGCTGCTCCTCGTCGTCGCCGTCGGCTCCGCCGTGCGGATGGCGCGGGCACCGCGGACGCTCGTGGTGCTCGCCCAGGTCCTCGCGCTGGTCAGTGCGCTGTCCTGGTGGGGGCAGGCGCAACGACCCGAGGAGGAGTCGGCGCTCGTCGCGCTGACGACGCTGGTGCGGGGCGGGATCCACACCATCCAGACCTACGCCGTGCCCGCACCCGCGACGCCCGGCCTCACGCTCATCGTCCTCGCGGGCATCGCGCTCCTCGCCCTGCTCGTCGAGGCGGTCGGCGTCACCTTCCGTGCCGCCGCCGTCGCCGGCATCCCGCTCCTCCTCGTCTCGGCGGGCACGGCGTCCGGCACCGGGCAGCCGCTGGACCCGCGCTACTTCCTCATCGCCTCCGCCGCCTGGCTCGTGCTGCTCGCCCAGCAGGGCCGGTCCGGGCTCGAGGACTGGAGCGCGGCCGGAGCGGCGGCGGCCACCACCGCCGACCAGTCCGCGGCCCGGAGCAGCTACCGGCGCATCGGCCCCACCGCCCGGGTGATGGGCCTGACGGGCCTGCTGCTCGCGGTCCTCGTCCCCGGCATGCTGCCGCACCTGCCGCCCACGGTGCTGCTCGACGGGCGCTCCGGGGAGGGTGCACCGGGCTCGGTGAGCTTCACCGACACGCTGGACCTCGCCCAGGACCTCGGGAACCGCTCCAACGCGCCGGTCATCCGGTACCGCACCGACGACGCCTCACCACCCCCGCTGCGTGTCACGGCGAGCACGGAGTACGTGGACGGGTCGTGGCTGCCCCTCGGTGCCGCCACGTCCTACCCCTACCTCGTGCCGCAGACCATCCCGGACCGCTCGTGGAGCAGGGAGCTCCTCACGGCCCACGGGCTGGAGCCCACGACCGCGACGCTCACCGTCACGCAGAACGGGCTGCGCGCGCCGCAGCTGGCGCTGCCGCACCCCACGAGCGACGTCGACCTCGGGGACATCTCCTGGCAGTGGGACCCGCTCAACGACACCATGGTCGTCGACGCCGCCCCGCGGACCTACGAGGCCGCCTACACCGAGGTCGCGCCGCTCACCACCCTGCCCGAGGAGATCGGTGCACCCCCGGTCCCGCTGTCCACCCGCTCCCCGGTCGCCACGACCGAGCAGTTCGACGACGGCACGGTGCTGCGCTTCGACGCCGAGGGACGGATGCTCGAGGCCGTCCTCCCGGACGGACGGCGGGACCGGTACCTCACCGACGGGACGGTCGAGGTGACCGACGAGAACGGCACGGTGCGCCGGCTCGTCGGCAACGACGTCCTCGACCCGCTCTCCGTCGACCCCGTCTCCGAGGAGCGCGTCCGGGCACTGGCGGCCGAGCTCGCGGGCGAGCGCACCAACCAGATCGACATCGCGATGGAGCTCCAGCGCTACTTCCGCGGCCCGGAGTTCAGCTACTCGCTCACGCTCGCCGACCCGGTCGAGGGGCCCGACGGCGAGCCGCTGGACCCCATCTCCCACTTCCTGGAGACGCGGCAGGGCTACTGCACCCAGTTCGCCACCGCGATGGTCATGCTCGCCCGCGCCCAGGACATCCCCGCGCGGCTTGCGATCGGCTTCCTGCCGGGCTCGCAGGGGCTGGACGGCACCCACACGGTCGTGGCCGCCGACGCGCACGCCTGGCCCGAGCTGTTCATCAGCGGTCTCGGCTGGACCCGCTTCGAGCCGACCCCCGGCTCGCGCTCCGGCGCGGCCCCGTTCTTCGCCACACCGAACGAAGCCGAGGACGTGCCCACGGGGGCGCCCGACCCGACCGTCGGGGAGCCGACCCCGGAGCCGACGATCGTCGACCTCGGCACCGGCACGGGCGGGGGGCAGCAGCTGGGGTGGTTCGACCGCAACGCCGAGACCCTCGGCCGGGCCGCACTGGCGCTCGCCGGCATCGCCGCCCTGCTCTCGGTGGTCCCGCTGGCCGGGCAGTGGGGACGGTGGCGCCGACGGCGGGGCAGCGACGCCGCCGCGCGGATCGAAGGTGAGTGGCGGGTCCTCCTCACCAGCCTCGCGGACCTGGGAGTGCCCGGACCGCCCGCGGCCACCCCGCGCGGGCTCCAGGCGCACTACGTGCGGGAGCTCGCGCCCGACGTGACGACGCTCGACGCGCTCGCGCGGGCGACCGACCGCCTGGAGTCGGCGCGGTACTCCGCGCACACCCCGCCGGTGAGCACCATGCGCGAGGACGTACGTCGGGTCGTGGAGTGGTGCCGGGGCCGGACGTCACGTCGTCGCCGGCTCCGCGCTGCGCTGCTCCCGGCGAGCGGGCTCGCACAGCTCCGGTCCCTCCTGCCCGGTGCGCGCCGCCGCGCGAGGGTGGCGGGCGCCGAGGGCTACTGACCGAGGAACCACCGGTGCGGGGCGGCCACGCTCCTCGCCTCCGCAGGGCCCCACGCGTCGGGTTCGTACGGCAGCGGGTCGGGGCGCCGCTCACCCTGGAGCGGCGCGAACGCCCGGAAGGCCGCCCGCAGCCCCTGCTCCGTGGTGAACATCGACCGGTCACCGGTGAGTGCGTCGAGCAGGAGCGAGGCGTACGGCGACATCGGCTCGCCGCCCGGGACGTCGCCGAGCTCGAGGCGTGCCTCTGCCTGACTGAGCCCGAAGTCCACCGGTCCGGGAGTCTTGAGGCTGAGGCCGAAGGACACCGCCCCGGCGCCGGCGATGGAGACCTGGATCGTGTCCGGCGCCTCGACCTCGTCCATGAGCGGTCCCCGCGGCGGGCGCAGCACGAGGGTCACCTGCTGCGCGCTCCGCGCCATCCGCTTGCCGGTCCGCAGGACGAAGGGGACGTCGCGCCACCGCTCGGTGTCGACCCACAGCCGCGCGGCGACGAAGGTGTCCGTCCGGGAGCCGGGGTCCACGCCCTCGGTCTCGCGGTACCCCTCGACCTGGCCGAGGACGACCTCGTCCGGGTCCAGCGGGCGGAAGCTGGAGATGACCGCCTCGCGGGCCGCGAGGAGGGCGGCGGGGTCACGCAGGTCGCTCGGGGGCTCCATCGCCACCTGGGCGGCCACCTGGAACAGGTGGGTGACGAGCATGTCGAGGGCGGCGCCGGTCGAGTCGTAGAACTCGGCACGGTCGGCGATGTCGAGGTCCTCGGGGACGTCGATCTGCACCTGGGCGACGTGCTCACGGTTCCAGGCCCCGCCGACGAGCTCGTTGGCGAAGCGCAGCGCGTACATGCTCTGCACCGCCTCCTTGCCCAGGAAGTGGTCGATGCGGAAGACCTGCTCCTCGACGAAGACCCCCTTGACGGTGCGCTCGAGCTCCTCGAAGGACTCCAGCGAGGTGCCGTAGGGCTTCTCGAAGACGACCCGCGAGCCCTCGGCGAGCCCGTGCTCACCGATCGCCTCCGCCATCGGGCCGAAGACCGTCGGCGGCACGGCGAGGACGTGGACGACCTGGACCTCGCCCCCGAGCTCGTCGCGCGCGCGGGCCAGCGCGTCGAGCAGCTCGCCGGGGTCCTCGGTCGTGAAGCCGCCGCCCGCGAACGTCAGGTGGCCTCGCACCTCGTCCCAGTCCGGCGGCGCACCCCCGCCGAACTCCTCGAGGGCGGATCCGACGTACTCACGGAACTCCTCGTCGCTCTGACTCCGCCGGCCGCTGGCGACGAGGCGCCACCCGCGGGGCAGCATGTCGCGTGCGTGCAGCTCGACCAGTCCCGGCAGCACCATGCGGCGGCTGAGGTCGCCCGTGGCGCCGAAGAGGACGAAGACGACGGGCCGGTCCGGCACCGGAGCGGCGGACGGCTGGACGGGTGCGTCACTCATCCTCGGGACGCTACGGGAGCGCCCCGGACCAGGCATCCGGGCGCTGTCGATGCCGTGCGGGGCGCACCGTGCCACGATCGGGGCATGAGTGAGACGACGACACCCGAGGAGCCGACCCCCACCCCGGAGGAGACAGCCTCGCCGGCGCGCGCACTGTGGGCCGAGCGGCAGGGCGGGCCTCAGTACATCGCCTACAACGGACGCGGCGCGGAGGTGCGCATCGGCAGCGGTGACACCGAGGGGGTCTTCTCCCCCGGTGAGCTGCTGAAGATCGCGCTCGCCGCGTGCACCGTCCTGTCGACCGACCACGTGCTGCGCAGCCGCCTCGGCGAGGACTTCCCAGCGGTCGTCGGCGTCTCATCCACCGGTGTGGAGGGCGAGAACCGCTACGGCCACCTCGACGTCGAGCTCGTCCTCGACCTCGCCGAGCTCGCCGAGGACAAGCGCACGACGCTCGCCGAGCGGGTGGAGCGGACCTCGAGCAGGCAGTGCACCGTGGGGCGCACGCTCAAGGCCGGGGCGACCTACGACGTCGCCGTCACCCACGAGCCCATGCGGGAGGCGTGATGGCCCGCCGCAGCGAACCGGGCACCGTCCTCGCCGAGGAGGCGGGACCCGCGAGCAACGCCCTCGAGCGACTCGTCGAACGCGCGGTCACGACCGGCGCCGGGCGCGCCCGGGCCCACGCCGAGAAGGTCACCCGGGCCCACCCCGAGGCCTCACCGGCCGACGTCATCGCCCTGCTCGAGCGCCAGTACCGCCGCCGGGTGAGCACGCTCAGCGGCCTCGTCGGGCTCTCCGCGGCCGTCCCGGGCGTGGGGACGGGCATCGCCGCGCTCCTCACGGGCGCGAACATCGCCAGCTTCCTCCGGGCGAGCACGACGTTCATCGGTGCCGTCGCCCACGTGCACGGGGTGGACGTCGACGACGTCGCGCGCCGCCGCACCCTCCTGCTCGCCTCGGTCCTCGGGGAGGACGGCGCCCGCGCGGTCAGCGGCCAGCTCGGCGCGAGCAGCCTCTACTGGGGCCGCGGCCTGCTCACCCGCCTCCCGCTCGGCACGGTGCGTGCCGTGAACAAGGGGCTGTCCCGGCGCCTCGTGCGGGTGGCGACGACGAAGGGTGCCGCGGTCCTGCTGGGTCGGCTCGCGCCCTTCGGTATCGGTGCCGTCGTTGGGTGGGTCGTCGGCCGCCGCATGGCCACGCAGGTCGTCACCGGCGCCCGGGACGCCTTCGGACCACCGCCGGTCGTCCATGTCGTCGCAGGTCAGAGCGTGAGTTGAGTCCACTCGACTCAACTGTTCGCGGTCGGTGAACAGCCTTAGCACTCGACCGTTGAGAGTGCCAGAATGTGGGTGGGCGCCCGGAGGAGCGGGGCGCACGGACACACAAGGAGGTACTCCCATGGCACTCTTCACCGATCCGTTCCGCGAGATGGACCGCGTCGTCAACTCGATGCTGCGCCAGGCGCCGGCGGCCACCGCGATGCCGCTCGACCTCTACCGGCAGGGCGAGAGCTTCACCGCCCAGATCGACCTGCCCGGGGTCGACCCCTCGACGATCGACATCGACGTCGAGGACCGCACCCTGACGATCCGCGCCGAGCGCCGGAGCGTCGAGAACGAGGACATCCAGTGGCTCGCCCACGAGCGGCCGACCGGCACCTTCGCCCGCCAGCTCGCCCTGGGCACCGGTCTGGCCCTGGACCGCATCGACGCCGACTACGCCGACGGCGTGCTCACGCTGACGATCCCGGTGGCCGAGGAGGCCAAGCCGCGCAAGATCGAGGTCTCCCACACGAAGAGCTCGATCGAGCAGCCGGAGCGCGATCAGATCGCGAGCTGACGCGCACGCCGCACCGCACGGGCCGCCGGCCGGGATTGCTCCCGGCCGGCGGCCCTCGGCTTACCATGGCGCCGTGAGCTCACCGACGTCCGTCTCGACCGCCTACGAGGACCTGCTGCGGCACGTGCTGGAGCACGGCACGCCCAAGGCGGACCGCACCGGGACCGGGACCCGCAGCGTCTTCGGCCACCAGATGCGCTTCGACCTGCGGGCGGGGTTCCCGCTCGTCACCACCAAACGGGTCTTCCTGCGGGGGGTCGTCGAGGAGCTGCTGTGGTTCCTCCGCGGTGAGCACAACGCGCGCCCGCTGCAGGACAAGGGCGTGCACATCTGGGACGAGTGGGCCGACGACGACGGCGACCTCGGGCCCATCTACGGCTACCAGTGGCGCTCCTGGCCCACCCCCGAGGGCGGCCACGTCGACCAGCTCGCCGGCGTGCTCGACACCCTGCGGAGCAACCCCGACTCGCGCCGGATGATCGTCTCGGCGTGGAACGTCGCCGACCTCGAGGACATGGCCCTGGCCCCGTGCCACGCCTTCTTCCAGTTCTACGTGGCCGAGGGCCGGCTGTCCCTGCAGCTCTACCAGCGCAGCGCCGACCTGTTCCTCGGGGTGCCGTTCAACATCGCGTCCTACGCGCTGCTCGCCCACATGGTCGCCCAGCAGGTCGGGCTGGAGGTCGGGGACCTCGTGTGGACCGGCGGCGACTGCCACATCTACGACAACCACATCGACCAGGTGCGCGAGCAGCTCTCCCGGGCGCCGTACCCGATGCCGCGGCTCGAGCTGCGCCCTGCACCCTCGCTGTTCGAGTACCAGGCCGAGGACGTCGTCGTCCACGACTACCAGCACCATCCCGCGATCAAGGCACCGGTGGCCGTATGACGCTCGGCATGATCTGGGCCCAGGCCCACGACCGCGTCATCGGCCGCGACAACGACCTGCCCTGGCACCTGCCCGAGGACCTGCGCCACTTCCGGAGCACGACGGCGGGTGACGCCGTGGTCATGGGACGCCTCCAGTGGGAGTCGCTGCCGGAGAGGATCCGGCCCCTGCCCGGGCGGCGCAACATCGTCCTGTCGCGCAACCCCGGGTTCCGCGCGCCGGGCGCCGAGGTCGTGGACAGCCTCTCGGCGGCGCTCGAGCTCGTCGCCGGTGAGGACGCCTGGATCTGTGGCGGCGCCCAGGTCTACCAGGCGGCCATCACGCACGCCGACCTCCTCGTCGTCACCGAGATCGACCACACGATCCCCGGGGACACCTACGCCCCACCCATCGGCCCGGAGTGGTGGGTGACCGCGCAGGACCCCGACGACGGCGGCTGGCACGTCGGCGAGAACGGGATGCGGTTCCGCGTCCTCACCTACCGCCGCGGCTGAGCGTCTACCCGTGAGTCGCGGTAGGACATGCACCAGCAGCCCCCCGCACCCGGCTTGACCGCCATGACCGCGGCGAGGTCCTCGAACCGCCCGACTGCTGGGCGCACCTCGACCGCGCCGGTCGGCTCGTCGCCGGCACGTGCCCCGTCCATGGGGACACGGTAGCGACGCACGCACCCGCCTGCCGCGGGCCGTGCTCAGCCGGACGCCGCCACCCGTCGCAGCACCGCGTCGGCGACGACGTCGGCGGAGAGCTCGGGCAGCCAGTGCCCGTCCTGCACCGGGACGAACTCGTAGTCCGCCCGGACGTAGCGACGTGTCCGCAGCGCCGCCTCCCGGCCGAGGAAGGGGTCGCGCTCACCCCAGACGAACGTCGTCGGCACGGTGACCGGCCGGGGCACCTCCCGGCTCAGCGGCAGCCCGCGGTACCAGTTGAGGGCGCCGCGGGCGGCGCCCGGCTCGGCCATCCGGGCCGCGTAGCGCCGTGCTCGGTCCGCCGGGAGGCCGGAGCCGGTGAGCATCCGCTCGACCCGGCGCCGGAGCAGGGCCTCGGGCAGCCAGGGCAGCTGGAACAGGGCCATGTACGACGAGCGCCACGCCTGGTCGGAGTGCCGCATCGCCTCCACCAGCGCCCCGGGATGAGGTGTCGAGACGGCGGTGAGCGACGCGACGCGCTCGGGGTGGCGCCACGCCGCGGCCCACGCCACCGCTCCGCCCCAGTCGTGGCCGACGACGTGGGCATGCTCCACACCGGCGTCGTCGAGCACGGCCAGCGCGTCGGCGACGAGGAACTCGAGCCGGTAGGCACGGCGCGGTGCCGGGCGAGCACCCGGGGAGTAGCCGCGCTGGTCGGGCGCCACGGTGCGCAGACCGGCCGCCCGCAGCCGCGGGACGACGTGCCGCCAGCTGCTGGCGTCCTGCGGGAAGCCGTGCAGGAGGAGGACGGCGGGCCCGCTGCCGCCGTCCTGGACGTCGAAGGTCAGCCGGCCCCTGCGTACGCGTCGGTCCATGCCGACACGGTAGGAGGCTCGGCTGCACCCGGCACGGCGGGTCCGGAGCGTCCTCCGTGGAAGGGCTCAGCCGATACGGTGGGCGCCATGGACGGGCGCGAGGTGGCAGGCCGGCCCTCCCCCGCCCTGTCCCGGCTCGGCCCGCAGCTGCTGCCGCTTCTCAGCGCCGCCGTCGGGCTCCTCGTCGTGGTCGGTGCCGCGCTCGCCGGGCCGTGGCAGGTCACGCCCCGGGCCGCCCCGTCACTCACCGTGCCGACGCAGACCGCGACGGCTCCCCCGACCGCGGACCCCGTCGAGGTCGTCCCGCCCGAACCGAGCGACAGCGGCATCCCCGTCACGCTCGTCCTCGTCGTCCTCGGCATCCTGCTGCTCGCCGTGCTCGTCCGGATGGTCCTCCGGCGCGCCACCCTCGCGCGGGGCACGACCGACGCGCCGTACGACCCCTCCCCGGGCGCCGTGGGCGCCGCGGAGGCGGTCGAGGTCGAGCCGGACCTGCCGGCGCTCCGGCGCGGAGTCGCGGCGGCCCGTGCCGTCCTCGCCTCCGGCGCCGACCCGGACGACGCGATCATCGCCGCGTGGCTCGAGCTGGAGGCCGCCGCGGCGAGCTCGGGCGTCGAGCGCGCACCGTCCGACACCCCCACGGAGCTCACCACCGCCGTGCTCGACGCGACGAGCGCGGACCCGGACGCCACCCGCCGGCTGCTGCGCCTGTACCACCGTGCCCGCTTCGCGCCCCACGCCGTCAT
Organism: Georgenia sp. H159; assembly: GCF_035607575.1. NCBI lineage: Bacteria > Bacillati > Actinomycetota > Actinomycetes > Allobogoriellales > Allobogoriellaceae > Georgenia > Georgenia sp. H159. The sequence continues at coordinate 48,946 of NZ_JAYDZY010000016.1, forward strand.
GACGCCGGGCGACGTCGCCGAGGCCGGACGGTGCCTGGAGCGGCTGGCCGAGTCCTGGGAGGGACGGTGAGCCGGGCCAGGGTGGCTGGCGTGGCCGTGGCGGTCGCCGCCGTCGCCGCCGCGATGTGGCTCGTCGGTTTCGCCGGCGTCAACATCGCGCTCGCCGCCGGCGCCACCGTCACGCTCGGGGCCCTGCTCGGCCACCGGGACCTCGGCCGCGAGCACGCCCTGCCGCGCCTCACGGACGAGCGGCGCGGCGGGCACCGCCACGAGGTGTCCCAGCTCGCCTGGTCGCTCACCACCAGGGACGGGCGCGTCGGTGACGCCGGGATGCGCCAGCTGCGCGACGTCGCCGCGACGCGTCTCACGACGGCCGGCATCGCACCCGACGACGACGCCGCCGTCCGCGCCGCCCTCGGCGACCGTGCCTGGCGCACGCTGCGGTCGCCCGCCCCCCAGACCGTCCGGGCGTTGGACGCCTGCCTCACCGCACTGGAGAACCTCGAAGGAGCCCGCCGATGACCGACCTGCCCTCCCCCGCCCCAGCCGCCGCTCCGCTGCCGGTCGCGGACGTCGCCGCGCTGGGCGGGGACGTGCTGCGCGAGGTGGGGACCGCCGTCGTCGGCATGACCCAGCCGCTGCGCCTGGCGCTGGCCGCGATCCTCGCCGGCGGCCACGTGCTCTTCGAGGACGTCCCCGGGCTCGGCAAGACCCTCGCGGCGCGGTCCCTGGCGACGGCGCTGGGCCTGGACTTCCGGCGGCTGCAGTGCACGCCCGACCTGCTCCCGGCGGACATCACCGGCTCCTACGTCTACGACCCGGCGACGGCGGGCTTCACCTTCCGGCCCGGCCCGGTCTTCACGGGGCTGTTCCTCGCCGACGAGATCAACCGCACGGCCCCCAAGACCCAGTCGGCCCTCCTCGAGGCGATGGCCGAGCGCCAGGTGTCCGTCGAGGGCACCAGCTTCCCCCTCCCGGCCCCCTTCCACGTGCTGGCCACGTCCAACCCGGTGGAGTACGAGGGCACCTACCCGCTTCCCGAGGCGCAGCTCGACCGCTTCATGGTCCGCCTGGCCGTGGGCTACCCGAGCGCCGAGGCGGAGGCCGACGTCCTGCGCCGGCGGCTGGACCGCCGCCAGGAACGGGCCGACGTCCGCCGGGTGGTCACCCCGGAGCAGCTGCTCGCGATGCAGGCCGGGGTGGAGGCCGTCGACGTCGAGCCCGACGTCGTCGACTACTGCGTGGCGCTGGCCGCCGCCACGCGCGGGCACCGCGCCGTGGAGGTCGGTGCCTCCCCGCGCGGCTCGCAGGCACTGCTGCTCGTCGGACGTGCCCTCGCCGCCCTCGACGGCCGTGACTTCGTCACCCCCGAGGACGTCAAGGCGGTCGCCGTCCCGGCCCTGGCGCACCGCCTCACCCTCACCGCCGCGGCCTGGGCCGGTGGCACGCAGCCGGAGAGCGTCGTGACGATCCTGCTCGACTCCGTCCCCGGCCCGGCGAGCACCCGCCGCGCAGCGCCCGCCCGGTGAGCACCGCCCGTCCCGCGCTGCGTGGCCGCACCGCCCGGTGGGTGCCACTCACCCACCTCACCGCGACCGTCCTGCTCGGCGTGGGGGTGCTGCTCGCGGGTGCCCTCACCGGACGAGCGGACGTCGCCGCGCTGGGTGTGGCGCCGCTGGTGGCGGGCGTGTGGGGCTGGAGCCGCCGGCCCGGCGGGGCGCTGGAGGTCGAGCTGCTCGCCCCGCGCCAGCTGACGGCACGCTCCGAGCTGCACGCGCCGGCGCGCCTGCTCCCACCGCCCGGTGTCCGGTCGGTTCGGCTGCGGTCCTCGAGCCCCGGCACCCGGTCCCAGGAGCGCCTGGTCCGCCTCGTCCCCGGCCGGCCGCGGGACATCACCCTCGTGACCACGAGCGTGCGCACCGGTGCCAGCGAGCTCTTCCGGCTCGACGCGGTCGGCCTGGGCACCGGCCACCTCACCGCCGGCGACGTCGTCACCGTCGGCCCGGCGACCGTCCTCGTGGTCCCCGGTCAGCGTGCGCTGGCCGAGCTGCCGCTGCCGCCCCGCCTGCAGGGGCTGGTCGGTCCGCACGCCGCCCGGCGCATCGGGGACGGCACCGAGCTCCACGACATCACCCTATTCACACCGGGTGACCGCCTGCGCCGCATCGACTGGCGCACCAGCGCCCGCCGCGGCGTGCAGGGCGGGCGCCTGCAGGACCTGTACGTCCGCCGCACCCAGTCCACGGCCGAGGCGACCGTCGTCGTGGTCATCGACTCACGCGACGACGTGGGGCCGGACGTCGCCACCTGGGCCGGTGGCCGGGAGGTGCTGCGGAGCGACGCCACGTCCCTCGACATCGCCCGCGAGGCCGCCGCGTCCCTCGCCCGCGCCTACCTCGAGCAGGGCGACCGGGTGGGCTTGGAGGACCTCGGCCTGCGCCGCCGCCCGGTCCGGCCGGCAGGCGGCCGCCGCCACCTCGAGCGGATCGTGCGGCGCCTGGCCCTCTCCGCACCGGAGGGCACGCCACGGCCGCGTGTCCGCGCGCCGCAGGTGCCCTCGGGGGCGCTCGTCGTCGTGCTCTCGACGTTCCTCGACGACGAGGCGATGACGATGGCGCTGACGTGGCGGCACTCCGGGCACCGGGTGGTCGCCATCGACGTCCTGCCGCCGGTGCGCGGCGCCGCGATGACGGTGCGCGTGCTCATGGCCTACCGGATGGTGTCCCTGCGCCGCGAGGACCGGCTCACCGCGCTCCACCGCGGCGGCGTCGAGGTCGTGCGGTGGGCCGACGACGGACCGCCGCCGGCGGGCGGACGCGCCCAGCTCGCGACCCTGGCCCGCCGTCGTCACGGAGCACCGCGATGAGCGTCGTGCGCAGGCTCCTCGCCGCGCTCCGCCGGCCCGACCGACGGGACGCCCCCCACCCGCCCGGGACGACGCTGCGGGCGGGCCGGAGCGCGCCCGCCGTGCTCCTGAGGCTCGTGCTCCTCGCGCTGTGCCTGGCGGCCGGGGCGACGGTCGCACAGGGCGCGGACCAGTGGTGGGTCGTCCTCGCCGTCGGTGCGCTCGTGTGCGCCCGTCCGCACGGCGCGCTGCTCGCGATCGGTGCTGCGGTGCTCATCGGGATGCTCGCCGTCAGCGGGCAGCACTGGTGGCAGCTGCCGGTGCTCGCCGTGCTCACGCACGCCCTCCTGCAGCTCGGGGCCGTCACCGACGCCGTGTCCTGGCGAGGGTGGGTGGAGCTCGCGGTGCTGCGCGACGAGCTGCCGCGGTTCCTGGCCGTGCAGGCGGTCGCGCAGGCGGCCGCGGCCCTGGCGCTGCTGCTCGACGGCGCCGTGCCGGTGCCGTGGCTCGTCGTCGGCGGGGTCGGTGCGCTCGCGGCGCTCAGCTGGGTGGTCGTCCTCCAAATCCGGACCCCCACCCACCACTGAACGCCCCCCACCCTCCCTTTGCGCCGACAGCGGAGTTGTTGCGTGTCCGGCGGCCCTCGTCACTCCAGGCGCTCCAGCCGCCCGTCGGCGGTGAGGCGGACGACGGCGTCTAGGCCCAGCCGGTCGAGGAACGCACGGTCGTGGCTCACGACGAGCAGTCCGCCGCGGTAGGCGGTGAGGGCCGCGACGAGCCCGTCGACGCTCGGGAGGTCGAGGTCGTTGGTGGGCTCGTCGAGGACGAGGAGCTCGGGCGGCGGCTCGGCGAGCACGAGCCGGGCGAGCGCGACCCTGAACCGCTCCCCGCCGGAGAGCGCGCCCACCTGCCGGTCCACCATGTCGCCGCGGACGAGCAGCCGTGCCAGCCGGTTGCGCACCTCTCCCGGCGCAACGTCCGGCGAGGCGCCGCGCACGGCGTCGAGGACGGTGGCACCGTCGTCGAGCTCGATGCGCTGCGGCAGGTAGCCGACACGGACCGTCAGCCGCGGGAGGAGCCCGCGCAGGAGCGTCGTCTTGCCGACGCCGTTCGCCCCGACGAGGGCGACGCGTTCTGGTCCCTGGAGGACGACGGCGCGCCCGTCGCTGCTCGGCAGCTCGGCGAGGCGGCGCCCCCGCGGCACCCGCGGGTCGGGCAGGTCCACCCGGATCACGTCGTCGTCGCGGACGGCGCTCCCGGCGACGTCGACCGCCGTCCGCGCGGCGTCCACCCGGGCGTCCGCGACGCCACGGCGCGCCCCCTGGGACCGCTCGGCCGCGTTGCGACGGGCGCCGAGCACGATGGGCGGGTACCTCGCGTTGGCCCGGTCCGTGCGCCCCTGCCGCTCGCTGTGCGCGAAGCGTTCCTCGGCCTTCACCCGCTCGCGCCTCTCCCTGCGCAGCGTCTGCTCGGCGGTGCGCAGCGCCTGCCGCGCCGCCTCCTGCTGCGTGTCGAGCCACTCGCGGTAGGCGCTGTACGGACCGCCGACGGTGGTGAGTGCGCCGGCACGCAGCTCGGCGGTCTCGTCCATGAGGTCGAGGAGGGTGAGGTCGTGGCTGACGACGACGAGCGTGCCACGCCACTGGCGCACCACCTCGTAGAGCCGGTGGCGGGAGTCGAGGTCGAGGTTGTTCGTCGGCTCGTCGAGCAGCGCGATGTCCGCGCCGCGCAGGCGCACGCCGACGACGGCGGCGAGCACCGCCTCACCGCCCGAGAGCGAGGTGACCGGACGGTCGAGGTCCCGGGGCAGGCCGAGTGCGCCGAGCTGGGCGGCCGCGCGCTCCTCGACGTCCCAGTCGGTGCCGACGGCGTCGAAGTCCGCCGGGTCGGTCGACCCGGCCTCGATGGCGCGGATGGCGGCCCGGGTGGTGGCGACGCCGAGGAGGTCGGCGAGCGTCGTCCCCGGCACGGCCGTGAGGCGTTGTGGGAGGTGGTCGACGATCCCGCAGACCGACAGCGAGCCGCCCGTGGGCGCGAGCCGGCGGGCGACGAGGCGCAGCAGCGTCGACTTGCCGGCGCCGTTCGCGCCGACGAGTCCGGTGCGGCCGCGGCCGAAGGATCCGGAGACGTGCTCGAGGGCGACGGTGCCGTCCGGCCAGGCGAACGAGAGGTCGTGCAGGACGACGGAGCTGGGGTGGGACATGGGGACCTTCCGGGAGCGGTGTGCAGCGCCGCGCCCGTGGGCGTCAGCGCGCGAGGAACGGGGTGCCGCTCCGGAGGTTCGTCATCGCTCGGTCCGTCTCGTCCGTCCCCTCACACGCGGGTTCCTCCCGCGGGGACCTCGCCAGTCTCGGTGCGGCCGCACGCGGTGTGCAAGCGGTTTATGGCGAACTGCTTGCCAAGACCTATCGTATATCGATAGATTCCCATCGTTCCCCGTTGAAGGAGGCCCCCATGGGCAGGTACGCCGTCCGCACGCTCAAGGTGGTCATCGCGCTCGCGCTCGTCGGCTCGCTGGTCGTCCAGCTCGTCATGGTTCCGTTGGCATGGCTGGAGATGGACGAGGCGCCCGCCCGTGTCCGCGTGCCCTTCCTGGTCATCGTCGTCCTCGGGGTCGCCGCCCTGCAGGTCATCGGCGTGTGCATCTGGCGGCTGCTGACGATGGTCCGGGAGGGGACGGTCTTCTCCCACGGCGCCTTCCGGTACGTCGACATCGTCATCGGCGCGATCGGCTCGGCCTCGGTGCTCGTCCTGGGCGTGGCCGTCGTGGGTTCGGTGGCGAACCGGACGTTGCCGGGCGACGTGATCGCGCCCGGCCTCGTCGGGTTCATCTGCGGGATCTCCCTCGTCGTGGCCGGCGTCGCGCTGGTCGTGTACGTGCTGCGCATGCTGCTGGCCCAGGCGGTCGCGACCGCCGCCCGGGCGGAGAGTCTGCGCTCCGAGCTCGACGAGGTGATCTGATGCCCATCGTCGTCGACATCGACGTCATGCTCGCGCGCCGGAAGATGTCCGTGGGCACGCTCGCGGACCGCATCGGGATCACGCCGGCGAACCTCGCCGTGCTCAAGAACGGACGCGCCAAGGCCGTGCGGTTCACCACCCTCCAGGCCCTGTGCGAGGCGCTCGACTGCCAACCGGGAGACCTGCTGCGGTGGGAGCCGGACGGGACGGGGCCGTGACCGGACCCGCGTCCTCGCCCAGGCCGGGGCGTCCCGGTCTCCGTTCCCGGCAGCGGCGCCGGGTGCATACCGTAAGGTCGCGGCGTGGACGTGCTGCGACGGAACAACGTGCGGGTGAGCGGCGCGGGTGACGCGCCCGCCCTGGTGCTGGCCCACGGCTTCGGCTGCGACCAGCAGATGTGGCGCTTGGTCACCCCCAGCTTCGAGGCGACCCACCGCGTGGTGCTGTTCGACCACGTCGGCGCCGGCGGCTCCGACCCGTCCGCCTTCGACAGCGCCCGGCACGCCCGGCTCGAGGGGTACGCGCAGGACGTCGTCGAGATCATCGAGGCCCTGGGCACCGGACCCGTGGTCTTCGTCGGCCACTCGGTGAGCGCGATGATCGGCGTGCTCGCCGCGCGGGAGCGGCCCGAGCTCTTCGACCGGCTCGTGCTCGTCGGCCCCAGTCCCCGCTACATCGACGACGGCGACTACCGCGGCGGTTTCAGCCAGGAGGAGATCGACGAGCTCCTCGAGACCATGGACGACAACTACCTCGGCTGGTCGGCACACATCGCCCCGGTGATCATGGGCGTGCCCGACCGGCCGGAGCTCGGCGCCGAGCTCACCGACAGCTTCTGCCGGACGGACCCGGCACTCGCCCGCCGGTTCGCCCGCACCACGTTCCTGTCCGACAACAGGGCAGACCTGCCCGAGGTCGACACCCCCGCGCTCGTCGTGCAGTGCCGCGAGGACGTCATCGCCCCGTTCGAGGTGGGTGAGTACGTGCGCGACGCCCTGCCGAACAGCGACTTCGCGGTCCTCGACGCGATCGGGCACTGCCCGAACCTCAGCGCCCCGGACCAGCTCGTCGCGGCGATGAAGGAGTACCTGTTCGCGTGACCGACCGGGTCCGTGCGTGGGACGAGGCGCCGTGCGGCCTCCTCGTGCTGGCCGGTGACGGCACCGTGCTCGACGCCAACGACACCTTCCTCCAGTGGGTGGGGCGACCCCCGGACGAGGTGGTCGGGCACCTGCGGCTGAGCCAGCTGCTGTCCGTCGGGGGACGGATCTACTGGGAGACGCACCTGTCCCCGCTGCTGCACGTCGACGGCCGGGCCGACGAGGTGGCCCTCGAGCTGCGCGGCCCCGACGGACGGCTCCCGGTGCTCCTGACGGCCGTCGCAGCCCCGGACGGCTCGGTCCGGGTGTCGATCTCCAGCGCCCGGGACCGCTCCCGCTACGAGCGGGAGCTGCTGGCGGCGCGCAAGGACGCCGACGCCGCCGCCCACCGCACCCGGGTGCTGCAGGAGGTCACCGCCGCACTCTCGGCCGGGGTGAGCCGGCACGGCGTGGCAGCCGCCCTGCTCGGCGCCACCCGCTCACTGTCCGCCCGGGCGGCGACGTGCTGGTTGACCGACGGCCTGGGCAGGCTGGTCCCCGACTCGTCCACGGGCGAGGAGACCGAGCCGACCGACCGCCTGCCTGCGCTCTCGTGGCCACGCGGCGCCCTGCGTCACGGGGGGCGCATCCTGGTCCCCCTCCACGGCCAGTCGACCCTCCGCGGAGTGCTCTCCCTGCTCCCCGACGACGGCGCGGGGGCCGAGCCGCCCGACCTGGCAGTGCTCACCGCCGTCGGCCAGCAGGCGGGGATCGCCCTGGACCGCGCCAGCCTCTTCGACCGCAGCGCCGCGGTCGCACACGAGCTCCAGCAGGCGCTCCTCACCGCTCCCCTGCCGCGCGACGATCGCTTCTCCGTCACCACCGACTACCGGCCGGGCGTCAAGCCGCTGGAGGTGGGCGGCGACTGGCACGACGCCTTCCTGCTCGAGGACGAGGTGCTCGCCGTCGTCGTCGGCGACATCGTGGGCCGCGGTCTCGACGCAGCCATCGCCATGGGACAGCTGCGCAGCGCCGTCCGGGCGGTCGCCGGCCCCGACGTCGGCCCCGCCCGGGTGCTGAGCGCTCTGGACCCCTTCGTCCAGCGCGTGCCGGACACCGCGTCGGCGACCCTCGTCTATGGCGAGCTCGACCTCACGACGGGCCGCTTCCGTTACGCGTGCGCCGGCCACCCGCCCCCGATGCTCCTCGGGAGGAACGGCGCTGCTCGGCTCGTGTGGGACGGCCGCTCCACGCCGCTCGGCCTCACCGTGCCCGGCCGGGACCGCGCGGAGGCCACGCTCGACCTGACGCCCGGTGACAGGGTCCTCCTCTACACCGACGGCCTGGTGGAGGTGCGCGACCAGCCCCTGCCGGCACGGCTCGCCGAGCTCACCGGGGTCGGCGCCGGGACCGGGGAGCTCGGCCCAGAGGACGCGGTGCGCATGCTCACCGCCCGCATGCTGCCGACCGACCACCGGCACGACGACGTCTGTCTGCTGCTGCTCTCCTGGCTGGGCGCGCCCGACGACGGGCGACCCACGCAGGTGGGATAGGGAACGCAGAAGGCCCGGACCTGTCGGTCCGGGCCTTCTCGGTGGTAGCGGGGGCAGGATTTGAACCTGCGACCTCCGGAACGAATCAAGGGCCTTCCGGCTACCGCCGATCGGCTCGGGAAACAGCGGATTCGCTTGTGTTGTCGAGAAAGTCTCCTCGCTGTCACCTCCGACTCTACCCGGTTTGTGACGGGCTGTGACGGCTCAATCTGGAGGGTAAATGGAGGGCGGCTCGAATGCTGGCACAGCGATCTTGCCGACTGCCAACGTCCCCCGGATCCAGGCCAGCGCCACTTTTGCAGTGCGGTGCTTACAGCTGCAGGTGGAGGCGAAGCGCGTCGTCGAGGTGAGCCATGACGTCGGCGGGCGCTCGTCCGATGACGGCGCCGAGGCGCTCGACGGCGATGGAGCGGACTTGCTCGGCCTGGGCCTTGGAGTCCTGCCGGAGGCCGGTCGCGGCTGCGGGCAGGAGGGTTTGGAAGGGGAAGATCCGGTCGGTGTTGCTGGTGACCGGCACCACGGTGACCACTCCGCGGCCAAGTCGAGCCGCGGTCGCGTTCGCTCGGTCATTGCTGACGATCACGGCAGGACGACGACTGTTGGCCTCGCTCCCGCGAACGGGGTCCAGATCGACGAGCCGGATCTCACCGCGCAACATCAGCGACCCCGTCGGCTGCGCTCGAGTCCCATGCCGCCTGATCACCCGAGGCTTCCCACTCCTGCCACGCGGCTTCGTAGTCCTGCTCCAAAGCGGGCAAGCGAAGCATTCGCACGGCGTGTTGCAACGCTGCAGACCTCGAGGGCAGGCCGGCGGTACGGGCGTACTCGTCGAGGATTGCCACATCCTCCGCTGGCAGGCTGACGCTGAGTTTCATACCGCAATGCTACCGCCGTGCTACCGTGAGCCGACAGAGCAGTTCTCGTGCTCGCGTTGGACGCGCGTGCGTCGAGCGCGCAGCGCGTGCGTCGAGGGCGTCCGGTGTAACCGCCAGCGCTGCCGGTCGCCCCGCTGGACGATCCAGCTGAGGGACACGACAAGCCCGATGCCCTCCTACGTAGGGGATGACGATGCCCACCCTCGTCCGAATGGGTTTACGCGGTCGCCTCGACCAGCGGAACCTCCAGCTTCTCCACCTCTGCGATCAGTTCGGCAACAGCCTGGTAGCGCCGATCGAGGTCATTGAGGGCGCACTTGTGGATGATGCGCCCGATCTCGTCAGTGGCCGGCGGGAGGGACTCCCGACCCTTGAAGATGTAGGCGAGGACGTGGCCGATCGCGTAGATCTCGTTGACGACTGCGTAGTCCTTGAAGCTGCCGAGCATGGGGTCGCGGATCGTTCCCTTCATCTCGGTCTGGGTCCGCGTGAACTCGCTTGCCTTGTCCTTCACCAGGCCGAAGTCCGACAGCTTGACCAACACCGCGCCAGATCCAAAAACCTTCAGCAGGACGTTCTGCAGGCTGATGTCACGGTGGAGCAGGTCCTCGTGATGGAGGTAGTTGATGCCGTAGAGGAACTGAAGCGCTATGCGCTTGCGCACGGCGAACGAGATCGTGGCGTTCTTCTTTGCGATGTAGTCCCGCAGCGTGGTGTCGCAGTACTCCATGCGGTACTCATTGCGGGCCTCGTCGTAGCGGTAGACCTCCACCACGTAGGGAAAGCTCAGCCTGCGGAGGATCTCGAACTCCTGCTTGAAGCGTGCAAGGTCACGCTCGTCGAGGTCCTTCTTCGCTCGCTTGACGGCGAACTTGATCCCATAGTCGGGGTCGACGTACGAGTAGACATGGGCGTAGGAGCCACTGCCCACCATCCGCAGTTCGACGGTTTCCTGGCGCTTCTTAAGGTTCACGGTCTTCGAAGCGTGGGTGAGCACGGGCTCGTAGGCGATGACCTCGATCGGCTCGAAGTCTTCTGGGACCGTGCTGCCTCCGCTTGGCGATAGCCACGGCCGGCAGCGCTCTAACGCGTCTTCGTAAGCATCCGCCAACTCCACATCCACGCCCGCTCGCTTCAGCGTGTGGAGATCATTTCTGATGTCTCGGATGAGTGAGAGTAGATCCCTGCTGGGCTCGGCCCAGTAGTGCCGGGTGGTCTCCGCCCTGCCATTGATGGCTGTGAAGTGCTCGTTTAGACGCTCATGGAGGACTGCGCACATATGACCCCACTCGGGATCGTCATAGAGGCGATCGAAGGCCCTTGAGGATGGCACCCCCTCGTACTTCTCCCGGAGATCGGCCAGCATAAACTCCACCGGATCAGCCATACCGCCCTCGTCTCTCTCTACCGTCTATCCCATCACAACGGCGGTGCTCACACCCGGACTTCCGGGCGGGCCGTTCGCGGTTCTGGCCGATTCGGCGTAGCTCAGAAGGTCGTGGAAACGCTCTCTCTGGGGGACATGGGTGGAGAGCTTCGGGAAGTGGTCGACCAGCTTGCCGCGAGGATCCGCGAAGCGAACGGGGTGACGATCGACTCGCTCGGCGGTTGAAGTCGCCGGCAGGGGCGCGGCCTGCCGCGTCGCCGTAGGTTTACGGGCCCGGCGAACATCGCGGGAACGTTTGCCGCCCTCGACCACCGCAGGCAGGCACGCCCCATGAGCCGGACTCGTCGCGGGTCCCCGCCGCCGGCTCGCCGCCTCCGCGAACCAGACGCCAGCCACGTTCCGCAGATTGCTGATCGTTACATGACGTCCGGCCGATCGCGTGCAGGCGGACATCAATCCCGCGTCGGATCGGCGCCTCCGACACTCCCGCGTGTCGCCCACAGGGCCTCTCCTTCACTGTGGGCAGTCCCGTCAGATCTGTGGACGGACGCTGGGAGGACATCCAGTATCTGTGGATAACCTCCCGATCAACTACATCTAGTGGGTCGCTGCGTCCACAGGGGCTAGGGGTAGTGGTCTCAGGTCCGAAGGATCCCACCGAATTACGTCGCAGTAATTTAAGATCGGAGGCATGGGCACCGTGCCCTAGGAAGGAGGTAGAGAGCCATGGCCAAGGGGAAGAGCAAGGGAACCAGCGCCAGGTCTGCGATCAGCGGTCGCTACGTCACGAAGAAGCACGCCGCCCGCAGCCCGCGCACCACGGTCGTTGAGCGCCGCAAGTGAGCGCCAGCGCCAGCACTACCGAGAGGAGGTGAGAACGATGAAAAGGCCCAAGATCACCATCCAGGTCACGCGCACCGTGCGCGTGCCTGGTCGCCCCACGGTCAGGAGGACCGTGAGGCGGACCGTCTAGTCCGGGCGACTAGGTGAGGCCTCGTCCTTCGAGGCCTGGGAGCGGGTCGCGTTGCCGCGCGGCCCGCTTCCGTCTCTCTAAGCTAATACAATCCACAAACGTTGTCAGCGACACGCCTCACATCCGAAGGGGCACTCACGGGCGCCCGTTGGCCAGCTTTAGACGCAAGTACCGAGTCCAAGAGACGAGAGAATACGGCGACGCATCGCCCCTCGGCACCGTCGCTCGTGGTGTTGACGCGAAGGCGCTCGGTTAACCATCCCCTGCCCGCCAGCGACTGAGACAGCAGCGCTGGGGCAAGTGCCCCGGCTACGCCCAGGGAAGCGACCAGCAGATGCGCTGTGGTGTTGTCCAGCTCGACACTTCCGGCACCACCTCGATATTGATTGTCCCGGGGCGGTAACCCCGTGGAAATGCTGAAGGTCCCACAAGACCAACCCGCGACGAGAATGGCGCAGGCCAGCGTGCCCGCCCATCTGGCCGGTGTCTGTATGGCCCGTCCGGTGTTGTGTTCCGGTGGCGGGGCCCGATGCGACGCCGTCGACAGCTTCAATCGGCTGCGCCGGATCCATCGGCAACGCGCACTGCGTTCCTGCCGCGCTCGCGGACTCCGGTGAAGACCATGAAAGCACCGGCCGCTCATCGGGTGCGCGTCCGCGCGAACGCCAGCGTGCCGCCGACGCGTACCGCGACGCCGACGGTCCGCGTCCATTTCGGGTCCCACATCTTCCGCTCGTCCATGAGGTGCTCCACCAGCGTCTCGAGCAGCACCGTGCATGCCACCGGTGACGCGAGCACCCGGGCGACGCAGTCCTCGATCCCATGCTCCTTCTCGACCGTCAGCGTGGTCACCCGGTCGACGACATGCACCGCGATCGCGCCACGTGCAGCCGCACGCCTCTCCTCGTATGCCGCGCGCCGGCACGACTCCGAGCACCACGTAGCGGGGCGTCCCGTTCGTCGTCGCGGGACCGGCGCACCGCAACGCGGGCAGAGTCCAGGGTCGATCTGAATGTCTGCAAGCTCGTCCATCACTCGCCTCGCTTCCGTACGGACGTAACAGCAACCGCCTCTGGTGCCAGAGGTGTGAGGACTACAACTCGGCCCCTGCCACGGCTCGTTCTTGAGGTACCTCAGCAGGAGCGCGACCGCTCGCAGGGCGGCGTGGTTCTCGAGGACGAGCCCGCGGTCCCGGTCTGCATCGAGCTGCACGTGGGTGCGCCCTCTGGCGCCGACGGCGCACCTGGTAGTCGAATGGGGGCTTCTCCTGCTTTTCTCCGGGCAGGGACGTAGGCCCCTCTGCCCCTCTCACTTGGAGGGATGGCCCCACGCTCCAAGTTCACTTGCGCCCCATTCGACCAAGCAGCCAAGCGGGCCGCACGGTAGCAGTCCGCGCCCTTTGCCCCGTCTTGCCGTGACGGCTAGACGACGTTGACCTCACGCGCCGGCCGGTCAGCGAACCGTGCCCTCACCCACGCGTCGACCTGCGTCCTTCACCCCTCAAGGTCCGCCAGGAGGGGGCCGCCAAGTATTGTGCACGTACGGCTACAATAGTTGGGACAGGAGGTCGTCATGCAGACCCAGCACCCACTGGCCACCATCACCCCCACCGTCGACGGAGAAGTCCTCACCGTCCTCGCCCGAGCCGACGCCACCTTCACCACCGGACAACTGCACACCCTCCTGCCCCACCGCTCCGCCCAAGGCATCCGCAACGTCCTACGCCGCCTCACCACCCAAGGCGTCGTCACCAACTTCCGCGTCGGCGCCGTCGACGGCTACACGCTCAACCGCGACCACCTCGCCGCCGGCCCCATCATCGAGCTCGCCAGCCTCCCCACCCGGCTGCGCGACCGCATCGCCGACCAGCTCGCCACCTTCACCCACAAGCCCCTCTACGCAGCCCTCTTCGGCTCAGCCGCCAGCGGTCAGATGCGCACCGACAGCGACATCGACATCTTCCTCGTCCGCCCCACCCCCGACGGCGACCAGGCCGCCGACGACAACGCCTGGACCGAAGACCTCGACCGGCTCGCCAACAACGTCACCTCCTGGACTGGGAACGACGCCCGCATGCTCGACATGACCGAACACCACGTGCGCACCCACGCAGCCGACGAGCCCGTCATCGCCGACATCGCACGCGACGGCATCACCATCTACGGTCCAGCCAATTGGCCCGCGACCATCCTCCACACCGCCGCACAGAGAGATGACCGATGACCCCCAGAACCACCCCGTGCGGACCCGGCGAACGAGCCGGCCGGTGGGCCAAGGCCCGCCAGTTCTTCAACGCCGCCGAGAACATCCGTGACCTCGCGGACGAACACAGCGACGTAGGCGACGCCTACGTGACGCTATGCGTGCACGCCGGGATCGCCGCGGCCGACGTCATCTGCTGCGCCAGGCTCGGGCAGTTCTCACGCGGCGAGAACCACAACGAAGCGGTTCGCATGCTCGAGCAGGCCGACAAGCCCTCCGCCAAGCACCTGCGCACCCTGCTGAACCTCAAGACGGCCGCCGGATACTCCCACGCGCCCGTGAGCGCCGACGACATCAAGAGGGCCGCACGCGCCATGGACAGCCTCATCGAGGCGGCCCGCCCACTGGCGTAGCCCTAGGAGCGGCTCGGGGATGCGCGGCGTGGACACCCCTCATCGAAGGCGCCTCCAGGAGGAGGACGTGCGGGTGCAAGCCGTGGTCGTCCTAGCTCGCGCGGACCTTCGCCAGCCGCTCAGCGATCTTGCTGCCCTCTCGTCGGTCTGGCGGGCATGCGGCGAGCCAGCGCTCCAGGACTGTGATCTCTTGGTCCCGTTGCCCGAGCTTGCGGTGGATGATGGCTGCCTGCTCGGTGTACCAGGGGGCCGGCTCGCGGCCGTCGCGGCTGTTCTCCGCGCCCTCGATGGCCTTATAGCAGAGCGTCAGCGCTTCCTCGTTGCGGCCCTGGCGCTTCAGCTGCTTGATCGGCTCCACCAACTCGAGATAGTGCACGCCGTCGACCATCCCAGCCTGGAAGGACGCCGCCCGCGCCCCGCCCTCGACCAGCGCTTCTGCCACCATGTTGCGGCTGGCCTGGTGGGCGGCGTAACGCTTCTCAGCCGGGGACATCGGGGGACGGTTCGACGCCGACCACTCCCAGCGTGGACGGCCTTGCCCGAGCCATGCCCACGCCTCAGTCCGCAGCCCCGCAGGTAGGACTTCGGTGAAGAGCTGTACCGGGACCTCACGCGCCTCCTGCTCTTCCAGCGGCAGGCGGCGGGCGAGGTGCCCAGGCAGGTAGCCGATCCGCTCACCTTCGATAAGAACTGCGACGGCGCGCGGGTCAACTGCGTTGTCCGGTTCGCGTTGAAGGACGGCGGCTGTCTCCAGGAAACCGCCGGCGGTGAGATCGTGGCGTGCGGCAAGGGCAGCCAGTGCGTCGCTGGCGAAAGTGGTGGTCCCGGAGAGCTGCACGAGCCCTTCTGTCCCCGCGGGGTCTGCCTCTTCGACTGTGACCGTGACAGGGGGGCGGGGCGGGGATGGACTGACGGCCGGCGGCGCGGCCGTGTCGCCGGCCTTCCTCACGCGTCGTTGCAGCCACCTCATCATCGATGATGATGCCACGCGCGGCACAGCCGGGGAGCGCCTTACGGGCGCGCGGCTCGGCGGGGACACGGATAGCCAAGCGGGTCTGCTGCGGCTGAGCGTTGGTCCGGACGCCGCTACGGATCCGGTGGAGGTCGAGGTCGCCTGGCGCGACGCGGCCGGCTGTCGGCTGTCGGCTGTCGGATCGACGACATCCGCGCGGGCAATGTCGGTGGTCGACGCGGACGAGACATACCGGCTCCTTTCGGCTGAGCTTGTGTCGAAGCGTCGGTGACGCTGGGGTCGTCCCGCGCAAGGGCGTGACCGGCTTCCCCTACGGGGGATCTACTACGTTGCCGACGACGAGGCCGTGGTCGTCGCCTACGCCCATGAGAGCCGCCTGCCGGGACACTGGAAGCCGCGTGGGCGACTCGTCGATGGTTCGACGCCGGTCTCCGGGCCGGGGGCCTGAGACCAGTCGCCCACCCGCGGCGATCTTCTCCCCGTACGCACGTTGACCTGGGCTGATGCTCCTCGTCACGGTGCGTACGGGGTGTGTACGGGGTGCGTACGGGGTCAGGCACCCCGTACGTTCTCGGTAACGCACCCCCGCGAGACTGGCCACATGGATCGAGCGATCGCATGTGTGGACGGTGAGCTGGCCGAGTTCGGCCTGCGCCCCGCCTCGACGAGCGCGCTTTGGGGGAAGAGAGCGGTGGTGATGACTCATCACGACCGCGGGCGCGCCGACGGGCAGACGATTCCCTTCGGTGCCGACGCCGACCTCAGGCGGAGAGAGCGGGGGTGAAGACTCCCCACCACCGCGTTCAACGTCACTTCTCGTCATTGCTGCTGTCACGAGGAGCGAGTGACTCGAGGATCTCGGCGGTCACCGGGTTCACCTTCTCGTCGGGCTCGATGTAGTGCTCCCTGGTGATCTGGGACGAGGTGTGCCCGAGCATCTCGGCCGCGAGGTCCGCACCGCCCGCCCGGTCGACCACCGTCGCGACGGTCCGGCGGAACGAGTGCGGCGTGACCCCCGAGATGCCGGCCTCCTCCAGGATGGCGCGCAGGCGCCGGCGCACGTTGTTGGTCGTCAGCGGCGTGTGGTTGCGGCTGAAGAAGATCAGGTGCTCCGCGTCCTCGTCGGCGATCGCGGCGAGCCGCTGGCGCAGCACCTCAGCGGTGAACGACGGCACCGCGACGGTCCGGGCCGACTTGGCGGTCTTGGGGTGCGGCTGCCGGTGGGTCGGCTTGCCCGTCGGGGAGACGATCGTCCCGCTGAGCCGGACAGTGGAGGGCGTGACGGTGACGTCGACGTCGCACTTGCGGATCGCCAGCACCTCCCCGATCCGGGCCGAGGTGCCGAGCATGACCTCGATGATCTGGTCGAGCTGGCCGTCCGGCGGCGGTCCGGGCATCCCGGGCTCTCGGCGCCATCCCCGCACCGCGGCCCGGATCGCGTTGACCTGGTCCAGGGTCAGGGCCATCGCCCGCGTCGGCGGCTTCCGCAGCCGGGCGGTGTCCCGCACCGGGTTCTCCCGGAGCGCGTCATAGCGAACCGCCAGGCCGAGGGCGAGACTGAGGACGGTGCGCGCCTGCTTGGCCATGCTGTAGCTCCTGGTGGTCGCCAGCGCCTTGAGGAACCTGTCGACCTTGGCGACGCTGATCTCGCGCAGCGTGTAGTGCTCGAAGGCCGGCATCACCAGCTGCCGCATGTTGCGTTCGTAGAGCGCCCTGGTGCTCGGTGCGAGCTTGCCCTCCAGGTCGAGATCCTCCAGCCACAGGTCGACGAGGCGCCCGAAGGAGGCGTCGGGGGTCAGCTCCCCGGTCCCGATGGCGTAGTCGGCCCGGCGGGAGAGCCTCTCCTTCAGGCGGTGCTCCGCCGCCTTGCGCGTCGGGCCGCGGGCCTCAACCCGCCGGAGCCGACCGTCGAGATCCCGGACACGCACCCGGGCGCGGACCACCCCGCCCGCCAGGGAGGTGAACTCCATGTCGCCGAACGTGCCGATCGGGGTGCGGGGCCGTGCCACCTCACATCACCCCACCGAGCGATCGCGGCCGTTCGCCGTGGCGTCGCGCTGGGCCTCGACCCACGCCGCCACGTCGGAGACGGCGAACTTCAGGTGCCGGCCGACCCGGAAGCCGCGCGGGCCGTGCCCGGTCTGGCGCCAGTCGTAGATCGTCCGGACAGGCACGCCGAGGTACTCGGCGAGCTCCTGGACGTCCAGGAGCGGGTCCAGCCCGTCCAACCGTGTCGTTGAGGTTCCCATGCCTGCCAGGTGCGCGGGACGCGCCGTGGCAGCCGTGACACCCCGGCAGCGACCGGCGCCGACCGCGCGGCGGACCCGACCCGACCTCGACGGAGAGGTCAAAGTGGAGGGTTTGTGGAGGGTGGATCAAATCCCTATAAGCCTCAGGCCCGGGAATCCGTGGATTCCCGGGCCTGACTGGTAGCGGGGGCAGGATTTGAACCTGCGACCTCCGGGTTATGAGCCCGGCGAGCTACCGAACTGCTCCACCCCGCGTCGGTGAACACCACCTTACGCGGGGGTGGCCCCGGGAAGCAATCCGGCGGGGCTGTGAGTCCCCTCACCGCCCCGCCGGACACCTCTCGGCTCAGCCTCCGCCGTCGTCGGCGCCGTCGTCCGCGGGCGGTGTGCCCTCACCGTCGGCCGGTGGCGTCGCCCCGTCCTCCGGAGGTGGCGGGGTGCCGGCCGCGGCGGCGTCGAGCTCCGCCTGCGCCTGCGCGGCCTCCTCCAGCGCCGCCTGCAGCCGGGACTGCGCCTCGCCGTAGGTGGTCCAGTCACCCTCGGCGAGCGCCGCCTGGCCGTCCTGGAGCGCCTGGGTCGCGTCGGCGAGCGACTCTGTCAACCGCCGCTGGGCCGCGGCGTCGACCTCGGTCGTGCCCTCGGGCTCCTCGCCCGGCTGCTCCGCTCCGGGCGTCTCGTCGACGACCTCGGCGTCACCACCCTCGGCACCGGAGTCGCCTCCGAACACCTGGTCGAGCGCCTCGGTGAGCGTCGGCGCAAACCCGATCTCCTCACCGAAGGCGACGAGCACGTACTGCAGCAGCGGGTACTGCGTACCGGCCGACGCCTGGACGTACACAGGCTGGACGTAGAGCAGCCCGCCACCCACCGGGACCGTCAGGAGGTTCCCGCGCAGCACCTGCGACCCGCCCTGCTCGAGCAGGTTGAGCTCGGTGGAGATCGTCGGGTTGGAGTTGAACGTGTTCTGCACCTGCCCCGGTCCGGGCACGGTGACGTCGGAGGGCAGCTCGAGCAGCCTGAGCTGGCCGTAGTCCTCCCGCACCTCACCCGGGCTGTCGCCCGTCTCCGAGTCGACCGCGAGGAAGCCGGTGAGGATGTTCCGGTCGGTCTGACCACCGGGGATGAAGCTGGAGGTGAGGGAGAACTCCGCGGAGTCCTGTCCCGGCATCTGCATGGTGAGGTAGTACGGCGGCTGGGGCACGTCCTGGTCACCGGCGGTCGGGTCACTGGGGATGTTCCAGAAGTTGCCGCCGGAGTAGAACGACGCCGCGTCGGTCACGTGGTAGCGGCTGAGCAGCTCGCGCTGGACCTTGAAGAGGTCCTCCGGGTAGCGCAGGTGGCTCATGAGGTCCCCGCTGATCTCGTCCATCGGCGAGATGTGGTCGGGGAAGACGTTCTTCCAGGTCTGCAGGATCGGGTCGTTCTCGTCCCACTCGTACAGGGTGACGTCACCGTCGTAGGCGTTGACGACCGCCTTGACCGAGTTGCGGATGTAGTTGACCTCCGCGGGCGCGGGCCCGACGACGACGCCGCCGAGCTCGTCGGTCAGCGCGTCGGTGGTCGCGTCCTCCAGGGACTCCCGAGCCGAGTAGGGGTACTCGTTGGTCGTCGTGTAGCCGTCGACGATCCACACGAGCTCCTTCGGCGTGGACTCGTCGCCGTCCATGTCGACGATCGCCGGGTAGGCCCGGGCGTCGAGCGTGAGGTAGGGCGCGACCTTCTGGACGCGCTCGTGCGGGTCGCGGTCGTAGAGGATCTGCGACTCGGAGGTCACGCGGTCGGAGAAGAGGATCTGCTCCGAGCCCATCCGGATGGCGTAGAGGAGCTTGTTCCAGAAGTTGCCGACGCTCGGACCGCCGTCGCCCGTGTACGTGGTGTTGACCTGGCCCTGGTCTGCGGAGTCGTCCGGGTAGTCCAGCTCCCAGGGGCTGGTGCCCTCCGGGGCCCCGACGATCGAGTAGCTCGGGGTGTTCTGGCCGAAGTAGACGCGCTCCTCGTACTCGCCGATCTCACCGATGCTGGGGATGCCGAACTCGAAGAACGCCGGCTGCCCGTCGCGGGAGACGGTGTTGCCGTAGGCGGCGACGGCACCGAAGCCGTGCGTGTAGACGGTGTGGTCGTTGACCCACGTGCGCTGGTCGTTGCCCAGACCGTCCTGGTTGAGCTCGCGGATCGCGATGACGGTGTCGCGCTTCTCGCCGTCGATCTCGTAGCGGTCGACCGCCAGCGTCGGGGCGAAGTCGTAGTACTGCCGGTTCTGCTGCAGCTGGCGGAACGTCGGGCTGACGATGTTCGGGTCGAGCAGCCGGATGCTCGCCGTGGACTCGCTGTCGTTGCGCAGCTGGCCGGGCTCGGTCTCGGTGACGGCGTCGTAGGTCTGGGTCTCCAGGCCCTCGAGCCCGTAGGCGGAGAGCGTCGCGTTGATGTTGCGCTGGATGAACTCCGACTCCGCCTCGACGGCGTTCGGCGTCACCTGGAAGCGCTGGACGATCGAGGGGTAGATCCCCCCGATGACGACGCCGGAGACGATCATGACCCCGACCCCGGCCGCGGGGAGCAGCCAGCCGCCACGGAAGGCGGAGACGAGGAACAGCACCGCGATGATGACGGCGATGATCGCCAGGATCGTCCGCGCCGGGAGATTGGCGTTGATGTCGGCGTAGGAGGCGCCGGCGAACCGGTCGTTCTCCCCGACGAGCAGCGAGTAGCGGTCCAGCCAGTAGTTCGCGCCGATGAGCAGCACGAACACCCCGGCCATGATCGACAGCTGGATGCGCGCGGCGTTGGTGACGCGCTGGGGGCGCCCGCCGAGCTGGATCCCGCCGTAGAGGTAGTGGGTGACGAGGGAGGCGACCGCGGTGATGAGCACGACCGTCATGAGGAAGGACACGAGCGTCCGCAGCACCGGCAGCGTGAAGACGAAGAACCCGATGTCCAGGTCGAACTGGGGGTCGGTCGTGCCGAAGGGCTCCCGGTTGACCCACATGAGCACCGAGCGCCAGTTGTTGCTCATCGAGACGCCGGCGAAGAAGCCCAGCACGATCGGCGCACCGATCATCACCAGGCGGCGCAGCGGCTCGACGCTCTCGCGGTAGCGGTCGAGGTTCTGCTGCTCGGGCGTGACCGGCGCGTAGATCGGCCGCGACCGGTAGGCGAGCCGCAGCCCGAGCCACACCGGCACCGCCATGACGAGGAACCCGGAGGCGAACAGCACCGCCCGGGTGAGCCACTCACGCCACAGCACCTCCTCGAAGTCGAGGTGCGAGAACCACAGCACCTCCGTCCACAGCTGCGCGGTGATCATGAGCAGCACCGCGAGCACGGCGAGGACGACGAGCGTGGGCACCAGGGCGCCGCGTCGTCGGCCCCCGGCGGGCCGCGGTGGTCGTGGGACGGAAGCAGACGTCACGAGGGTGGCACCTTCGGTCGTGGAACTGTCGGTGGGCGGCAGTCGGTCGCCCCTGCCTGGAGCAACGCACGGCCTGCCTCATAGGTTCCCATACCTCCCAGCTGCGGTTCGCCCCCCGTGCCGCCGGTGGTGGATCATGGTCGCCATGACGGCTCCCACCTCCGGCCCCAGCCCGCGCCAGCTCGCTCTCAGGGGGGCGGTTGTCGACATCGACCGGCACGTGAGCTCGCTCGGGTGGGACTCCCCCGTGCTCGTGTTCTCGCTCGTCCGCACGGCTGCGGCGCTCGCGGCCAGCCCCGGGCTCGCCGCCGAGCTCCCCGACGGCGCGGCCGAGTCCGCCGAGGCGGACCCGGAGCACCTGCTGTCCGTCGAGCAGGACGGGCTGCCCCAGGCCGACACCCTCGAGGAGCTCCTCGCTCAGCTCGCGTGGCCGGACGAGGTGGACGGTGCCGCCATCGTCGTCGAGCGCATCGTCGTCCCACCCGAGGCCGAGGTCGACATGCCGCGCGACCCCCAGGAGGCGGTGGCCTACCTCGAGGCGCACCCCGACCGGCAGGACGTGCGCATCACCGTGGGCGTGCTGCGCACGGGTGAGTCCTGGTGTGCGCTGCGCTCCCGCACCCACGACTCCGACGACGCCGTCGCCGGGTCCCCCGACGCCGTCCCGGGCCTCGTCGAGGCTCTCCGCGCGACCTTCTGATATGTAGTGGCTCTCTGTCAAGAGGCAGGGTGAGGCGCCCGTCCCCGGTGGTTGGGGCGGGCGCCTCTGGCT